>JBIIXB010000020.1:0-10896 GCA_044338605.1 Rhodoluna sp.
CTCAAGACTAACTTTGGGGGGCCTTGATTCTTGGCTACCTCGGCTTGTGTTGAGGTATCTTTGATAGTTCTGGCCCCGTAGCTCAGTGGATAGAGCAGAGGTTTCCTAAACCTTGTGCGGAAGTTCGATTCTTCTCGGGGTCACTTTAGGCGGCGGCAGCAAAAGCTAAGTACTGATCCCACTCCGGTTCGAATCTTTCCGTACCCCGCACCATCCAGATTGTGCCAGCAGGCATCCGAGGTTTGAATTCTAGAGTCCAACCCATTTCAGCCAAGGTGCGATCACCCTTTTTGTTATTGCACCTGAGGCAGCAGGCAACCAAGTTTTCCCAAGAGTCGTCCCCGCCTTTAGATCTGGGCTGAACGTGATCGACGGTTGAAGCCGAGCGCTGACAGTAGGCGCAGCGGTGAGCATCCCTTCGAAGCACTCCTCTTCGCGAAACCGGAATAACCCGAGATCCTGGAATTCGGACGTAGCGAGAAAGCAAGATTACCGAGGGCAGCTTGTATTCCGAGGTTGCACTTCTTACTAGATGATTTCCCGCCTGGGCTAAGACGGTGGCTTTTTGGTTTAGCACCAAAATAATGGCTCGCTTGAAGCTGACCACAGCAAGTGGTTCATACCCTGCGTTTAGTACCAAAGTTCTCATTCAAGTTCCTTTCGAATTGACCCACACGGATTGTGGGCGTTCGGTTAGTTAGCTTGATTGCCTGGGCACAAAAAAAGCGCCGTCATAAATGACGACGCGATTTACTTGCCCGGTATCGAACCGATGGGCTCGGGTTGCCGAGATTGGAAGCAGTACTTGGGAAGCATGCTGTTCATCAAAACCCCTAGCCCTTCAATTAGATGACAATTTCTAACTAGCTATAGGTTAGCCCAAACAAAATTCATAAGTATCAAAAAGCCAGGCTGTGTTTTAGGTGCTGGTGCCTAGCCGAATGAAATAGTGCCTAGGGTCAAAAATTGGAGCCAGCTTGACTGTGTCACCCGGCTGCGGAGCGTGGTAGAACTGTCCATTTCCAGCGTAGATTCCATTGTGGCTGTGATCGTTGAAGATAACTACGTCGCCAGGTCTGGCATCTTCTGGCGAGATAATGATTCCCACTCTGGCCTGGGCGGTCACACTGTGGCGAAGCTCAACGCCGAACTGAGCAAAGACGAACATCACATATCCAGAGCAGTCAAAGCCTCGAGGATTAGACCCACCAAAGATGTATGGAGTTCCGACGTACTGGGAGGCAACCTTCAAAACCTGCTCTGCGCTGACGGAGCTAAAAGGAGGGTTCTTGACATAGTCAGCGGCGCTTGGTCCGTTGTATGCCCGGTAGTTACTAATGGTCTGCTGGCGAAGTACTTGCGCTGCGCTCTCGGAGGCGTACTCACCTCTAACAAACTGCACGGTATTGGCGGCAGCCACGGTTAGATCCTGGGTGCCCTCGGTCTGAATAATGTCTTCGGGGTTGGTGGTTGTGAACCTGGCCATGGCCGCAACCTCTGGGTCATAGGCGTAGGCCGGCAAGGCCGAGGTCGCCAGCAATCCCGATGCGGTAAGCATGGTCACGGCTGTTCTGAAAGTTTGATTGTTACGTAATCTGCCCTGGGCCGAGACTTTGTTTAGGGGTTTTTGAAGCTGGCGTTCGCGCTTGAGGGCTTTGGTCTCCATGCGGATCATGGCCTTGCGAGCGCGCCTAGAAGACTTGGCTAGTTTTGCTCTTTCGGCTTCGCGCACCGAGCGTCTGGAGCGAATCTCGAAAGATTCCAAGACGCTTATCTCAACGTCTGCCCTGTGCTTGCCTGAACCATTACTGGCCAAAGATGCTACCTCCGCGTTGCTCTAGAGACTTCTTATAAGAAATCAATCCTGAATCGAAACTATTAGTTCTAAAGATCTGATTTCAGGCTCAAAGCATCTCAGATCCGACTGTCGAAATAGGTTGATTTCGCTAGCTGGGCCAGTCTACCCGATGCGCAACGAGGGCTCAAAAACTAGGCCCGTTCTGGGCAAACTCGCAGACTACTAAGCTATTGCCATGCCAGAGATCCTGATTCCTAGCCAACTACTGCCTAAAGACGGGCGTTTTGGCTGTGGTCCGTCCAGGCTTAGACCTGAGCAGATGGCGGAATTGGGCTCAAATGGTTCTCGACTTCTGGGCACCTCGCACCGCCAGGCTCCGGTTAAGAACCTGGTTGCCGAGGTTCAAAATGGCCTACTTGAGCTATTTAGGGCACCAGCTGGTTACGAGATAGCCCTTGGAAACGGTGGGTCCACTGCCTTCTGGGATATGGCGGCTTTCTCACTGGCGGAAGGTGATTCCCAGGCGTTGGTCCACGGTGAATTCAGTTCCAAATTTGCCAGGTCCCTGGAGGCTCCTTTTTTGGGCGAACTCACGGTGCAAAAAGGCGAACCTGGCACAAGGTCAGAATTTGTTGCTACTTCTTTAACCAATACATATGTATACCCGCAAAATGAGACCTCAACTGGGGTGGTTACCCCAGTGGAAAGGCTCGCTGGGGCGGACAGCGAGGCCTTGTTTCTCACCGACGCCACATCGGCAGCCGGAGGGATGGACTTTGATGCCAGTAACACCGACGTTTACTACTTTTCCCCGCAGAAAAACTTTGGCGCTGACGGCGGCATCTGGTTGGCTTTGCTGTCACCGCGGGCGGTAGCCAGAGCCGAAAAGATAGCTAATTCGGATCGATACATTCCAGAGTTTTTGTCTCTCAAAACTGCAATAACTAATTCGAGGCTGAATCAAACCCTCAATACCCCAGCCCTAGCGACGCTTTTCTTGCTCAACGAACAAGTCAAATGGATAAACGATTCCGGTGGTTTGAGGTGGGCAGATGCCAAGACCCGATCCAGCTCGAAAGTGCTCTACGACTGGGCCGAGGGATCTGGTGTGGCGAGCCCCTTCGTTTCCAATCCAGACCACCGCTCCCAGGTAGTTGCAACTTTGGAATTTGACTCGAGGGTGGACTCGGTTGAGCTGATTCGAGTGCTTAGAGCAAATGGAATTGTCGATGTGGACCCGTACCGCGGAATGGGAAAAAATCAACTTCGTATTGCTACATTCGTTGGTACCGAGCAATCTGACGTTGAGGCGTTGACAGCGTGTATTGATTTTGTTTTGGAGAGGCTAGCGTGATTAGGTTTCGAGTCAAGGAGCAAGATCGCAAACCCGATCCAGAACCTATAGAAACTAACGGTGCTTTAGCGGTAGTTATCTTTACCGCAATTTGGGCGGTTGCTTTACTTCTTATCCTTCTTTTTGGCCAGACGCTTTCTAAGCCGCTTCCCGATTGGTGGGCGCTTACCTGCGTCTTTGGTATCGGGCTCGGAATCTACGGTTACCTCAAGGTCCGGAACCGCTAGCTCTTCGGACTTATTCTTTTCGATCTCAGCTCGTCGCTCTGCCCAAGGCACCCAGCTTGGGGCCACAATCGACTCTTTTCCTGGAAGCAAAACAACTTCAGACACAGTTGCAGCATCTGATTTTTTGGCTTGGAAGATAACTACATTCCACTCCCACCCGACATATCCTGTGAGCTTGGATTCAAATCGGTAGTTTGTGGTGTCTTTATCTTCGGAAGACGTGCCAAGAAACTTTCCAACTCCATTTGCCGGCGCAGATTCTTTAGCTGCTTTTTCGGCAAAGGATTGGTGCTGGGGCTTTTTGAGTAGCTTAAGCATCTAGCTCGTCGGCGAGCTTGCGAAGCAAGGTTGCGATTTTTTGGCTTTGAGCTGTTTCTGGCTGCTTGCCACGCTTTAGTCCACCACTGATGTTATCTAGCAAACGGATCAGGTCCTCAACGATGACCGACATCTCGTCGGCAGGCTTTCTGGACATCTTCATCAGCGATGGTGGCGCCTCTAGAACGCGAACGGAAAGCGCTTGGGCACCTTTTTTGCCATCGACAATGCCAAATTCAACCCTGGTGCCAGGGGTTACCTGAGTCACTCCGTCTAGGAGTGCGCTGATGTGCAAAAAGACCTCTTGGCCTTCATCGGATGCGATGAAACCAAAGCCTTTTTCTTCATCGAAGAATTTCACTTTGCCGGTTGGCATGACTACCTCTTTCTCAGGGTTTTTCATTTTACCAAGGGCGACCCGATAAAAACTACTGCCCGAATAATGCCCCGCCTTCAGGGGTATCCTAGAAGGATGACTAAATCCAAGCCTTCTGGACCTTCCCGGCTGGAGACTGTCCTTGCTTACATGGGAGCTGGGATTATTGGCCTTTCTTTACTATCTATAGTCATCACCCTGGTCCGAAGCTTCTTTGGAGAGACCACTAATTTGGCCCTTTTTGCCCAGATACCTCTTATAGCTCTGCCAATTGGGTTCGTACTTGTCCTATTCCTGTTGTTTCTTTCGGTTAGACGGAAAGGGCGCGAAAACAAGCAGTGAGTGATCTATACCGGTTAGCTCTGGCCTTGAGAAGCGCAGAGGACTCAGCCCTGAGTATTTTGGTTCACGAGCGATCACTTTCCCTTTCGGAGTTCAAAGATTTCTTTGATCTGGCCCAAGCAGTCCTCACTCCAAAATCACAAGCCCTGCTTATTTCAAGTCTTTCAAATTCAGAGATCAGTTCACTGCGGTCACTGCTAGCCCAAGAAAAAGTTTCCAAAGAGCAGGTTAGTTTTCTGGCGAGTGATCTTTTGGTTTGGAGTCCCCAAGAGCCAGTGGTTTACGACTGGCTCGCCGAGCGGTTAAGAGAAAACCCAAGAACTGCATCACTGCGCGTGGTCACCGAGCCACTAAATGCCCCCGATCAAGAATCAATCGATAGAGATTGTGGCATTCATGCCTTTGAAGCCATGCAGTCAATTACCGAATTGATTTTCAGCCTCGATCAGCATTTTGTTCGAGAAGTCTCTAAGGGCTCGATGGGCCTACCTGATGTCAAGCGGCTCTCTAGCCACCTGGGAAAATCCAAAGAGTACGTAAAAGCGATTCTTGAGTTGGCAAAAGTGTCTGGGGTGGTAGCTATTTCGGAAAAGCGCTTCCATCCAACAGACTTGGCAGATAACTGGATTAGCTCAGACTCGAAAACCCGTTGGCAGATCTTGGTAAACGCCTGGCTAGCGATCGTTGGAGCATCCGGATCAAAAGAGTTAGCGCTTCAGCTTTCCCAAAATCCAACAAAGTCGCTGAACGAGCTAGTTGGATCTAGCTTCCCTCTTGTGAACTCTTCTGCCCAATCTCGAATCGGGCGGGTTGCTGAGCTTGCCGATGCCATTGGCCTGTCGGTAAAAGGCTTCGCCGCCAGCTGGCTAGCTGGCGTTCTAACTGGCAAGGTGGCGGTTGCGACCAAGGCCCTAGAACAAAGGCTTCCAGCTCAGCAGGAGCGCATTATTGTTCAGGCAGACTTGTCCATCATCGCCCCAGGGCCGCTGGCTAGCTCAATCGAGATTGAGCTTCGCAAGTTCACTGACACCGAAAACATTGGGCTAGCCACCGGATACCGTATTTCTCCGCTGAGTATTAGTTGTGGGCTCGAAGAGGGGCTAACCGAGAAACAGATTAGAGCTCTTTTGGAAAAGCTCTCAGGGGCGAGCCTGCCGCAACCGGTTGACTACCTAATTTCTGAAACTGCATCTAGGTTTGGGCGGCTAAAGATTTCAGCTCACAATACTGGATCAATTTTGGCTTCAACGGATGATTTGTTAGCTACCCAAATTCTTATGGATTCTAAATTGAAAACCTTTGGACTTAGAAAATCCGAGGGTGCAATTGTTTCATCGCTTGAACCCGAGAGTTTGTATCACGCACTTAGAGAAAATGGCTACCTTGCTATTCGAGTGGATGAAAGCGGCAAGGTAATTGCGCCATCGGCGATTCATAAAAACAGTTCTCACACTGCGTTATTCCAAGATCAACTAACAAGACTTAGAAAACAAGATCTTGAAATATCAGACCAAGCTCCAGAATCAGATGTTGATAGAAAGATTCAGCTCGCATTGGCCTCGAAAAGTATCTTGCTTGTTGAAATCAACGCCAACGGTAAAGTTATGAACTTTGTCCTAGAGCCTATTGGTTTAGCAAATGGCAGATTGCGAGCTAGAGATCGCAAGGCTGACATCGAAAGAACTCTTCCAGTGTCTGCAATTACTTCGATTGTGATTGGCTAGCCATGAGCGAAGGTCCTCTAATTGTTCAAAGTGATAAAACAGCACTACTAGAGGTAAACCATCCAGCAGCCTCCGATGCCCGCCATGACCTAGCAATCTTTGCTGAATTGGAAAGAGCTCCGGAGCACATTCACACCTACCGAATCACCAAGCTTGGTTTATGGAACGCTCGGGCCGCAGGCCACGACAGTGAATATGTCCTTGGGGTGCTAGATAAATATGCCAAGTTCGCTATTCCCTCCTCGGTTCGAGTGGATATTCAAGAAACCATGGATCGCTACGGAAAGCTGGTGATTCGAAGGGATCCAGAAGGGCAATTGCTTCTTACCTGCTCCTCCCCGGCTATCTTGCTGGAGGCTTCCAGGGGGTCAAAAATTGCTGCATTGCTGGGATCTAGGCTCTCCGAAGACACCTTCGAGGTGCTGCCCTTTGCCAGAGGGGCTCTCAAGCAAGAGCTTCTAAAGTTGGGCTGGCCAGCCGAAGATTTGGCCGGATACACCCCCGGCACCCCGCACGAGATTGCTCTTGCCGAAAACGGCTGGTCAATCCGTGACTACCAAAGCAACGCAGTCAGCAAGTTCTGGGAGGGTGGATCAGGTGTTGTGGTGCTGCCCTGCGGTGCGGGTAAAACCATTGTCGGAGCAGCCGCTATGGCCAAGGCAAAAACCAACACTTTGATTCTGGTTACCAACACCGTTGCCGCCAGGCAGTGGCGAGCAGAACTACTAAAGCGCACAACACTCACCGAAGAAGAAATTGGCGAATACTCGGGTTCTGTCAAACAAGTCAAGCCCGTTACGATTGCGAGTTACCAAATTCTCACCGCTAAGAGAAAGGGTGAGTATGCCCACCTCGAGTTACTAAACGCAAAGGATTGGGGACTGGTGATTTACGATGAGGTTCATTTACTCCCAGCTCCGATTTTCAAGATGACCGCAGACTTGCAAGCAAGAAGAAGATTAGGACTTACCGCAACGCTGGTTCGAGAAGATGGAAAAGAAGGCGACGTCTTTTCTTTGATTGGTCCAAAGCGCTTTGATGCACCTTGGAAGGAAATTGAATCCGAAGGATACATCGCTCCGGCGGAGTGTTTTGAAATCAGAGTTGATCTTCCAGAAGATGAAAGATTGAACTACGCGATTGCCGAACAAGATGAGCGCTATCGATTAGCTGCAACGTCCAAAGTCAAGATTCCTGTCATCCAGAAACTTCTGCAGCGACACCTTGGCGAACCGACGCTTATCATTGGTCAGTACCTAGATCAAATAGACGAGGTGGCAAACTTACTCGGTGTTCCTAAGATCACAGGTGAAACTCCGGTCAATGAAAGAGAGCGTCTGTTCCAAGCCTTCCGGGAAGGATCAGAGCCCACCTTGGTAGTTTCCAAGGTGGCTAACTTCTCGGTTGACCTTCCGGAAGCCTCGGTAGCGATTCAAATCTCTGGGTCCTATGGGTCCAGGCAAGAAGAGGCCCAGCGACTGGGAAGGTTGCTTCGCCCCAAGGCCGATGGCCGAACCGCTTCGTTTTACACGCTGATTGCCAGGGACACAGTCGATCAGGATTTTGCTCAAAACCGCCAGCGCTTTCTTGCGGAGCAGGGCTATAGCTACAAAATCCTTGATGTATCAAGCATCTAGGGCACTCAACTAACTCTCAGGTTTCTTTCAGACAAAACTGAGACACTTGAGCCATGACAAAAACCCGAGTTCTAATAGTCGACGACGAACCAAACATCAGGGACTTGCTTGCCACCAGCCTGCGATTTGCCGGCTTCGATATTCAAACCGCCGCCAATGGCACCTCTGCAGTAGCGGCAGTTACCGAGTCAGAACCAGACATCATCTTGCTGGACGTAATGCTTCCGGACATGAACGGCTTTAGCGTTACCAAGAAGCTGCGCTCAGCCGGAATTCAAGCACCAATTCTTTTTCTAACCGCACGTGATGAGGTTGAAGACAAAATCACCGGATTAACTGTTGGTGGCGATGACTACCTTACGAAACCATTTAGCCTCGACGAAGTAGTTGCAAGAATTCAAGCAATTCTTCGGCGAACCAAGTCTTCCGATGCAGAGCCTGCGGTTATCGACGCCGGTCCAGTTGTAATAAACCAAGATGCTCACGAGGTCAGTGTTGAGGGAACACTAGTTGATCTTTCTCCAACCGAATACAAGTTGCTTCGCTTCTTGGTTATGAACGCTGATCGCGTTTTAACCAAAGCACAGATTCTTGATCACGTTTGGGAGTATGACTTTAACGGGGACATGGGAATTGTTGAATCTTATGTTTCCTACCTTCGCAAGAAGATAGATCCAATTAGTTCAAGATCGCTGATTCAAACAAAACGCGGCGTTGGCTACATCTATAAGAAAAATGACTAATGCCATCAAAGCTTGCTACTGCCTGGGAAAAGGTCTCTCTAAGAAGTAAGCTGACCGGTCTATCTGTCGCAATCATTGGACTGCTGCTTCTCGTTTCAAGTTTTGGAACTGTCTCGGTTTTGAGAGCCTACCTGCAACAGAACACCGATAACTTGCTATCCGCGACAGCATCAATTCTTGCCCAGCAAGACCCTGCTCAGATTCAGACTCGACTAGAAGCCAAGAGGCTGACGCTGCCGAGGCTGCCAAGTGATTACTTGATTTCCGTGCTCGACGCTCAGGGTGAGACGATTTATCGCATCATGGCCTCCGAGGCTTCTGGTATGGAGCTTCCCGATCTTGAGGTGCTGGATTTGGATACCGTGTTCCGAACCGCTGGAGTGCCCTTTGATTTAGATGAGAATGGCACGTTGGGGGAAGTGACCATTGACGAGCATGACAGCTGGCGCGTGGTAGCCCAGCCCTTTAGGGACTTTGATGGATCCGTTGTTGTAGCCCTACCGAACAGCACCAACCTTGAACTGCTTCGCCAATACCGGGCTATAGGTGGGGGTTTTGGTTTCTTGCTACTGGGCCTTAGCGGTCTGAGTATCTGGCTCACCATCGCCCAGGCCCTGAGGCCGCTGCGAGAAGTTGAGCGAACCGCCAAGCTAGTTGCCTCTGGGGATCTTTCTCAAAGACTTATTGAGCGTCCCGGCAAAACTGAAATCGCTCGACTGAATAGAAGCCTGAACACCATGCTCGATTCACTCGAGGATTCGGTTTCATCAAGAAATAAGACCTTGGGCCAGATGCGCCGCTTCGTTGCTGATGCCTCGCACGAACTTCGAACTCCCCTGGTTTCAGTTCGTGGTTATGCCGAGCTATACCGAAAGGGTGCTCTCAAGAAAAAGTCAGAAGTTCAAGAGGCGATGCTTCGAATCGAATCTGAGGCAATTCGCATGTCTTCGCTAGTGGAGTCGCTATTGACCTTGGCACGATTAGATGAGAACCAGCAGCTTGATGCCAAGAAGGTAGACATGATTGAGCTCGTGCAGTCGGTTATCAAGGGTAGTTCTGCTACAGACAAAAAACTTAGCTTTACCGTGCTGACTCTTAGCGGAGCTAAGTTAGCTAAGGATGAAAAGATCTTTGCGGAGATTAACGAGAGTCAGATTCGACAGGTTCTAGTGAACCTAATTGAAAACGCCAAGCGGTTTAGCTCCAACAAGTCTTCTATTGAAGTTGGTGTTGGTCAAAAAACTGAGGATGAGGTAATCATCGAGGTGATTGACCACGGTGAGGGTATTCCAAAGCAACTAAGAGACAAGATCTTTGAACGCTTCTACCGAGCAGATAACTCTAGAAACCGCGAGACCGGTGGAACTGGTCTTGGGCTTGCCATCGTGAAAGAAATCGTGCTGTTACATAAAGGCCGCATTGAGGTTCGAGAAACCCCGCAGGGTGGGGCGACCTTCCGGATAAAGCTCCCCGCCAGACACAACTGGGTTTAGCCACTTTTACACAACTTGTCTTGCCAGGACTTATCTCCTGTGATTTCTGCCTAATCTAGGGCCCTAAGAAAGGGTCAAAATGGCGCAATTCCAAGTAGATAGCGAGCAGGTGCTCGCTGCCACCGGTCAGATCAATGCAACGATTTCTAGGGTTCAGGCGGAGGTTTCTTCCCTGCACAACCAACTGCAAAGCCTGCAGGGTTCGTGGCGAGGAGCTGCAGCTGAATCATTTCAAGCTTTAGCTAATCGCTGGCGAACGACTGCAGGAGCAGTTGATACTCAGCTATCCGAGATTGGTGTTGCTCTTTCTTTCGCCGCTAATCAGTACCGGGAAATTGAGTACGCCAACCAAAGGTTGTTTTTGGGTTAGAAGCCCATTCCTTCGCCGCCACCTTGTGGCATTGCAGGAGTAGCAGGCTCTGGCTTCTCAGCAACTACCGCTTCGGTAGTTAGGAACAATCCAGCAATCGATGCAGCATTTTGCAAGGCTGAACGAGTTACCTTCACTGGGTCATTGATGCCAGCGGCAAGCATGTCAACATACTCTCCGGTTGCGGCGTTTAGACCGTGTCCAGAAGGTAGGTTTTCAACCTTGTCGGCAACAACGCCTGGCTCGAGTCCCGCGTTGATGGCAATCTGCTTCAAAGGTGCAGAGATTGCAACGCGAACGATGTTCGCTCCGGTTGCCTCGTCGCCTGTGAGCTTTAGCTTGCTGAATGCAGTCTTGCCAGCCTGTAGTAGCGCAACGCCACCACCCGCCACAATTCCTTCTTCAACAGCAGCCTTGGCGTTACGAACTGCATCTTCGATGCGGTGCTTGCGCTCTTTTAGCTCAACCTCGGTTGCGGCTCCAGCCTTGATAACTGCAACTCCACCGGAAAGCT
>JBIIXB010000021.1:0-10327 GCA_044338605.1 Rhodoluna sp.
AAGAAGTCTTGGAAATGGTTGCCCCTAAGTCTTTGGCAATTCTTTGTGAAAAGCCAATTGCGCCAACCATTGCTGGAACCTTAGAAGCAATCGAACTAGTTGAGAAAAACGGATCATCTTTGCAGATCGGTTTCCAGCGCAGATTCGATGAGCCAATCAAAGCTATGCAGCAAAAGGTAGCTAGCGGTGAAGTTGGAACGATCTACGCCCTGAACATGACAGCCCATGACAAGACCCCAAGCGAGAAAGCATTCATGGCAGGTAGCGGTGGAATCTTCCGCGACATGCATGTGCACGACTTTGATTTAGTTCGCTGGATCACAGGCAGTGAAGTCGAAAGCATCTACGCCACTAAGGCTGTTCGCTATCAGATGGACTACAAAGAGTTTGACGACGCAGACGTCACTGCGATAAACATCAAAACAGTAAACGGAGTTCAGGTTGTGATTACCGGAACTAGACACGGAGCATTGGGCCACGATGTTCGCATGGAAGTTTTTGGTTCCAAAGATGCGCTATCTGCAGGACTAAACACTAGAACTCCGCTGCATGATCTTGAAGGTCAACTTGAACTAAACATCAACCCATACACAGGGTTCGTGGACCGCTTCCGAGATGCTTTCAGAAATGAAACCGGCAGCTTTGTTTCCTTTGCTCTTGGTGAAATTGAAAACCCTTGCCCGCCAGATTCAGCTCTTGAGAGTCTTCGAATTGCAGTTGCCTGCGAGAAGTCGATTGAAACTGGCAGTGCAATCAAAGTTGCGGACATCAACTAGGGCTTATGTCTAGCTCCAGACCCACCATCTTGGACGTTGCCGCTAAATCCGGCATGTCCAAGTCCTTGGTATCTCTGGCGCTATCTGGGTCCGCCAAAGTAAGCGATGACAGCAAAAAGAAGATCCTCAAGGCCGCCAAAGACCTGGGTTATCGCCCAAACGCAGCGGCCCGGAGCCTGGCCGCAAGAAGGAGCAAGACCCTCGGGGTCTTGATACTGGATCTTCATAATCCAGTTTCGGCGGAGATTTGGGATGGGGTCCAATCCGAGCTTCGCGAGTATGGCTATAGCTTGATGCTGGTGACAGGCGGTGATGATCCCCTTCTTGAGAAGACCGAAATCGACACTCTGCTGCAATTCCAGATCGAAGGGCTGATCCTTATTTCTCACCGCCTAAGTGCTGAAGACCTAAAGGAGATAGCCGCGGAGGTTCCAACAGTCACCGTAACCCGAGAAGATATTGCCGTATCTCATATGGATACCGTTTGTAACGACGACGTCGCTGGAGCTCAGCTAGCTGTTGATCACCTGGTAGGTCTTGGACACACCAAGATTCTTTGTCTATCAGGTGGCGATAACCCAGTTTCTGTATTGAGATCCGTCGGTTACACCCAAGCCATGAAGCGTCACGGACTAGAAAACTATACGCAGGTTGTTTCTGGCGGGCTAACTGATACTGCCGGATACGCAGCTGCCAAGAAAGCACTGGAACTTTCTCCAACCGCACTGGTGGTGGCTAACGACTTTGCTGCGGTTGGTGCCATTGCAGCAATTGAGGAATCTGGTCTTCAGGTTCCAGAAGATATATCCGTTGTTGGTTACGACGGCATCAGGCTCGGTGGATTGCGAAGTGTGAACCTAACTTCGGTAGCCCAACCCCTTGCCGAGCTTGGCAAGCTAGCTGCTAAGAAAATCATCGAGCGAATTGAGAAACCAAATTCGAAGTCACAGCAGATAAGAGTTACATCTGAGCTTGTGGTTCGTGGAACCACCCGAGCTATCTAGCTAGCTGGGTTTTGCTTAGTCCAGGTTCTAAAGAACTCTAAGCTTTCTGGGTTCGCCAGAGTTGAGCTATCCCTTTCAGGTTTTGAAGAAACAATGTCTGAAACCGCAAGCTCGTTGAGCTTGCCATTCCTGGTTCTTGGAAGATCCGCTGCCTGAACAATCAAGTCTGGAACATGCCGCGGGCTTGCCTGATTGCGCAAGGTAGTTCGAATCTGCTGCTCTAGCTCAGCGGTGAGCTCTTCCTGGCAGGTAACGAATAAGACAACCCGGGTGTCAGTTCCTGCCGGCTGGGCCACTGCGAGGGCGGTAGTTATCCCGGCAATGGCAAGTACTACCCGGTAGATTTCAGCGGTTCCGATCCGAACTCCCTTGGAATTCAAGGTGGCATCGAGCCTTCCTAGAATCTCAAAGCCGCCAGTAGCTGTCCTTCTGGCGTGATCGCCATGAGCCCAGATACCCTCAAAACGGTCAAAATAGGCAGCTTGAATCTTGGCTCTGTTGTCATCTCCCCAGAATCCAAGGGGAACAGTTGGGAAAGGTGTTCGGCAAACCAGCTCACCATCTTCCAGAGGTTCTGCTTCAGAGCCATCAGCCCTAAGGACCACAACATCAAGACCAAGGGCTGGCCCTTGTATTTCACCGCGTGGAACTTTCTCAGTTGGTACCCCTAGAACCAAACAGCCGCAAAGATCAGTTCCACCCGCAATTGAGACAACCGAGACTTGACTTCCAACGGATTTTTCAACCCAATCGAAACCCGAGGCTGCAAGAGGAGAACCGGTGGAAGCAATTGTTCTAAGCGTGCCAAGTTCGTGCTTCTTTTTTGGCTCTAGGCCCTGTTGACGCCAAACATCAATTAGCGCAGCTGAGACTCCAAGGAAGCTTAGCCTCTCGTCGCTGGTTATTTGCCATAGGCGTTCAACATCCGGGTACCCTGGGCTACCATCGACCAGCACAATTGTTGCTCCACGACCCAAACCAAAAACCAACCAGTTCCACATCATCCAACCGCAGGTTGTTGAATACAAAATTCGATCAGATTCTCTAATGTCCATGTGATAGCCCTGCTCACTTAGGACTTTCAGTAGTACTCCTGCCGCCGAGTGAATAATGCATTTAGGCTTTCCAGTTGTTCCACTCGAAAACAATATGAAACCCGGCTGATCAAAACCAAAAAGCTCAGGCGATAATTCTGCTCCACGATGTGGAGCCAGCCAAGCTTCGAAGCTGTCCTTGCCCTCTGCCCCAACAACCACCAGGGTCTTTACAGTTGGAAGCTCCTTCACAACTTGTTCTAGCTTGTCCAACAGGGAATGGTGCTTGCCGCCATAGGAGTATGTGGAGGCGGACAGTAACAACACAGGCTCGATCTGACCAAAGCGGTCTACCAGAGCGGCGGGTCCGAAGTCTGTGGAGGCGGTGCTAACAACGGCACCAATAGACAAAGCCCCTAGAGCAAAGATCACGCTCTCGACAGAGTTGGTCATCCAAGCCGCCACCCGGTCGTTTTGCTTTACGCCTGAAGCTTTCAAAGCAGCAGCGCAAGCTGCGACTTCTTTCTTTAGCTCTCCGCGGGTAAGTGAGACTCTAGGTCCGACTTCGGAGTAAGCAACCAGCACTTCTTTGTCTGGGTCCCCTGCCAACAGAGTGTTTACAACATTCAAGCGGGCTTCTGGAAACCACTTGGTATCTGCAAAACCAGATCCTGAGAAGTCGATAGCTCCGCTATTTCCAACTATGCCCAGATCTTGCCATGCTTGAGCCCAGAATTTTCCTGGGTTTGCTACCGACCAGCTGTGTAGCTCGCGAAAGTTATCGCAGCCAGCTTTGGCAATCAGGGTTTGCATCAACACCCGTTCAGCGTAGCCCGAATAGACCTTCAAGTTCCAACCAAGCAAAAAACCCCCGCCGAAGGCGAGGGTTTTTCTAAAAGCTAAGAACTAGTTATCTAGCGGCCTTGCCCTCTTCGTAGTCGTCAGAATTCTTTAGCCAAGAAAACAGCTTTCTAAGCTTTCTTCCAACTTCTTCGATTGGGTGAGCTTCGCCCTTGGCGCGCAGCGCTAGGAACTCAGGTCCGCCAGCGTCCTGGTCGGCAACGAATCTCTTAGCGAAGGTTCCGTCTTGGATGTCGGTAAGTACTTCTTTCATACGGACCTTTACCTCTGGGCCAATAACTCTTGGTCCTGAGATGTAATCGCCGTACTCGGCGGTGTCTGAAACGCTCCAGCGCTGCTTGGCGATTCCACCTTCATACATCAGATCAACAATGAGCTTTAGTTCGTGAAGAACTTCGAAGTATGCAACTTCTGGCTGGTAACCAGCTTCAGTAAGGGTTTCAAAACCGTACTGAACCAACTGGGATGCTCCACCACAAAGCACTGCTTGCTCGCCAAACAGGTCGGTTTCTGCTTCTTCAGCAAAGGTGGTCTTGATGGTTCCAGCACGGGTACCACCAATTGCCTTGGAGTAACTTAGCGCTAGCTCCATAGCCTTACCGGTTGCGTCTTGCTCAACTGCAACTAGGTTTGGAACTCCGCGGCCATCAACATACTCGCGACGAACGATGTGTCCTGGTCCCTTTGGTGCAACAAGGAATACATCGATGCCAGCTGGAGGCTTGATGTATCCAAAGCGAATAGCGAAACCGTGACCGAACACAAGAGCATTGCCTGGCTCTAGGTTTGGCGCGATTGACTCGGTGTAAAGGTCGCGCTGTCTAGGATCTGGTGCCAATACAACAATTACATCTGCCCACTTGGAGGCTTCTGCAGGAGTTAGAACCTTGAGTCCCTGCTCTTCTGCTTTTGCCTTGGACTTAGAACCTGCCTGCAAACCAACAACCACGTCAACACCAGAGTCTTTGAGGTTCAGTGAGTGAGCGTGACCTTGAGAGCCAAAGCCAATAACGGCAACCTTGCGCCCCTGGATGATTGCTAGATCGGCATCCTTGTCGTAAAAGATCTCTGCCATTTTTCTCTCCTTGTTTTTAGTTGAAACTTTTTCTTGGGTACTACTTGGAAACCTTGTCACTTATTGCCTTGGAGCCTCGGCCCATGGCCAAGATTCCAGACTGCACTAGTTCTTTAACTCCAAATGGCTCAAGCACCTTGATAAAGGCTTGGCACTTGGAAGAATCTCCGGTGATCTCAATAATCAAGGTGTCAGAAACCACATCGATTACTCTCGCGCGGAATAGATCGGCTGCCTCAAGTACCTGAGAGCGGTTACTGGCATCGGTTTTGACCTTGACCAGAATGTGATCGCGCTGAACGGCTAGGTCTGGCTCTAGTTCGACTACCTTGATTACGTTTATCAGCTTATTTAGCTGCTTGGTTACCTGCTCCAGAGCATGGCCTTCTACTTGAACAACCACGGTGATTCTGGAAAGGCCCTCTACTTCGCTGGTTCCTACGGCTAGGGATTCAATATTGAAGCCCCTTCTAGCAAACAGGCCCGCTACGCGGGTAAGTAGTCCTGGCTTGTCTTCAACCAGCAGGGAAAGGACGTGTCTGGACATCTTTACTCCTCACCGTCCCAAACCGGTGCTGCATCCTTGGCGAACTGAACCTCGTCGTTGGAAAGCCCTGCTGGAACCATCGGCCAAACCATGGCGTCTTTACCAACCACGAAGTCAATAACAACTGGACGGTCGTTGGTTTCGATAGCTAGCTTGATTGCGGCGTCGACATCTTCTTTTTTCTCAACCCTGATGCCAAGGCATCCGTAGGCATCAGCTAGCTTTACAAAATCTGGAATCATCAGTGAGTCTGATCCGGTGTGTAGGTCGGTGTTGGAGTAGCGGCTGTTATAGAAAAGCGACTGCCACTGTCTCACCATTCCAAGGGAAGAGTTATTGATAACTGCAACCTTGATTGGAATCTTGTTGATGGTGCAGGTAGCAAGTTCCTGGTTGGTCATCTGGAAACAGCCATCGCCATCGATAGCCCAAACCAAACGCTCTGGCTGAGCAACCTTGGCGCCCATTGCTGCGGGAACCGAATAACCCATGGTTCCGGCTCCGCCGGAATTTAGCCAACTGTTTGGTCTTTCGTATTTGATGAACTGAGCAGACCACATCTGGTGCTGACCAACTCCTGCTGCAAAGACAGCTTCTGGACCAGAAATGTCACCAATGCGCTCGATTACATACTGCGGTGACAGCATGCCATCTTCTGGCTCGGTGTATCCAAGCGGGTAACGAGTTCTAAGGCCCTCAATGAATTTCCACCACTCAGCTAGATCTGGCTTTTTGTTTCTTTGCTCTAGCTCGGCGTTTAGCTCAATAAGCACTTCTTTTAGATCTCCAACAATAGGCACATCAGCGAAGCGGATCTTGCCAATTTCAGCTGGGTCAATGTCAATGTGAATAACCTTGGCTTCTCTCGCAAAGCTCTTCACGTCTCCAGTAACGCGGTCATCGAATCTGGCACCGAGAGTAATAAGTAGGTCTGATTTCTGCAGGGCGGTAACCGCAGGAACTGTTCCGTGCATACCCGGCATTCCAAGGTTCTGCGGGTGAGAATCAGGCAATGCTCCCCTAGCCATAAGGGTTGTTACTGCTGGAGCACCGGTTAGGGCCGCAATCTTTAGAAGCTCTGGGCTAGCGCCTGAGCGGATGCTTCCGCCACCGATGTAAAGAACTGGCTTTTTAGAGGCCATGATCAAATCAGCTGCCGCGGCAACTTGCTTGCCTCGAGCCTTGGTCACTGGGTTATATCCAGGAAGGTCAATCTTTGGTGGCCAAGAAAAATCAAACTTCTGGTTTTGGGCATCCTTGGCAACGTCAACCAAAACTGGTCCAGGTCTACCGGTAGTTGCGATCTGCACTGCAGCTGCAATGACGCCTGGGATATCTTCTGCTTTGGTAACTAGATAGCTGTGTTTGGTAATTGGCATTGTGATTCCAACAATGTCCGCTTCCTGGAAAGCGTCGGTTCCAATATGAGTCGATGCGACCTGACCGGTAATTGCAAGAAGAGGAACAGAGTCCATGTATGCATCGGCAATTGCGGTAACTAGGTTGGTAGCTCCAGGGCCAGAGGTAGCGATGCAGACGCCAAGCTTTCCAGAAGCTGAGGCGTAGCCCTCTGCTGCGTGCCCGGCGCCTTGTTCGTGGCGAACCAGGATATGACGAATTTTCTTGGAATCCATAAGTGGGTCATAGGTAGGCAAGATTGCTCCGCCGGGAAGACCAAAAATAGTGTCTATGCCAAGTAGCTCTAGCGAGCGCACAATGGCTTGGGCTCCTGAAAGAACCTCAGTTGACATCTCGACACATTCCTTTGACTGCTCTAATTGCTGTTCGGGACAAAGCCCCTAATAGCTCGTTTGAACCAAGTGATACGCGACTATCCGCAGTAGGCACCTTCCGAAGAAGAGTGCACCAGCTTCAAATACTTCGCGAGTACGCCTCGGGTATAGCGGGGTGGAAGTGGAGTCCAGGCTTTTCTCCTGGTCTCCAGCTCTTGCGCATCAACGAGTAGTTCCAGCGAGCGAGCTGCGATGTCGACTCGAATCAAGTCTCCATCGCGAACCAGAGCAATTGGGCCACCATCGGCCGCCTCTGGAGCAATATGTCCGATACACAGGCCGGTTGTGCCGCCTGAGAATCGTCCGTCCGTCAATAGTAGAACATCTTTACCCAGCCCGGCACCCTTGATTGCGCCCGTCAAAGCAAGCATCTCGCGCATTCCAGGCCCACCCTTAGGTCCCTCGTAGCGGATAACCACTACGTCACCTTTCTGGATCTCACCCTTGGTTAGAGCCTCCATTGCTGGAGCCTCCCGCTCAAAGACTCTGGCTGGGCCAGAAAACTCAGTGAGGTCAAAACCTGCGGTCTTTACTACCGCTCCCTCTGGAGCCAGAGACCCTTTCAGGATCGAGATTCCACCGGTTTTGTGAATTGGATTATTCATCGCGCGGATAATCTTGCCATCCGGATCTGGTGGGTTAATTCCCTCCAGGTTTTCGGCCATGGTCTTACCGGTAACTGTCAACACGTCACCGTGCAATAGTCCCGCATCCAAAAGTGCTTTCATCAAAACAGGAACGCCACCAACCTTGTCGACATCGTTCATCACGTACTGACCGAAAGGTTTTAGATCTCCAAGATGTGGCACGCGATCGGCAATTGCGTTGAAGTCATCGATGGTTAGATCTACTTCTGCTTCTCTAGCAATTGCAAGTAAATGAAGTATGGCGTTGGTGGAACCACCAAAGGCCATCAAAACCGAGATGGCATTTTCAAATGCCTTCTTGGTCATGATCTGTCTTGCGGTAATTCCTTTGGCAATTAGATTTAGAACGGCTTCACCGCTTCGTTCTGCCCAAGTGTCTCTTCTGCGGTCAGCTGAAGGTGGAGCAGCAGATCCAGGAAGACTCATGCCGATGGCTTCTGCAATCGAAGCCATGGTGTTTGCGGTATACATACCGCCACAAGCACCCTCGCCTGGACATACTGCTTTTTCAATTCGAGTTAGATCTTCTTGGCTCATCTTGCCGCTCTTGCAGGCACCCACGGCCTCGAAAGCGTCAATAATAGTCACCTGTTTTTCGGTGCCATCGGTTAGCTTGACCCAACCAGGAGCGATGGATCCGGCGTATAGAAACACCGAGGCTAGGTCTAATCGGGCGGCTGCCATCAACATTCCAGGAAGGGACTTATCGCAACCGGCTAGCAATACCGAGCCATCTAGAGCTTCAGCCTGCATAACCACCTCAACGGAGTCTGCGATGACCTCTCTGGAAACTAGGGAAAAGTGCATACCTTCGTGGCCCATGGAGATTCCATCAGACATCGAAATGGTTCCAAACTGCATTCCAAAGCCTTGGGCTCGCTCAACGCCAACTTTGGCGGCTTTAGCTAGGCGATCAAGAGAAAGATTGCAGGGGGTTAGCTCGTTCCAGCTAGAACCGATACCGATCTGGGGCTTATCCCAGTCATCATCACCCATACCAATGGCGCGCAGCATTCCGCGGGCTGGAGCCTTCTCAATACCGTCAGTAACAGCGTGGCTGCGGGGTTTCATGATGTTTGCCATGCGGTTAAGTGTACCTATCTATACAGCGCCTAACGAGGGGCAGTTTTGGCCAGACAGGCGCTCAATTGGCCCAATAATAGAAGGGATGACTTCTTCAACTTACCCAAGCTCCTTAGAGCTTTATAGCCATGCCGCCAGACAATCCTCGAATGCGGTAATAGCCTCCTATTCGACTTCTTTTGGTGTTGCCACCAAGTTATTGGCCCCTGAAATTCGCCAGCACGTTCGAAACATCTACGCTCTGGTTCGAGTTGCCGACGAAATCGTAGATGGCGCGGCCAGCGATGCCAGAACCGAGGGCGGCAACGTCGAACCAGGCTTCGCTCTTGACCAATTGGAAGAAGAGATATACAAAGCCCTACGGGCACGGTTCTCAACCAACTTGGTAGTTCACGCTTTTGCCCAAACAGCGGTTGAGACCGGGTTTGCCAGGGCCATCATTGAGCCTTTCTTTGCTTCCATGCGGATGGACCTATGGCCAAGAAAGCACAACCAAGAGTCTTTCCAAAAATACGTTTATGGTTCAGCTGAGGTAGTTGGCCTGATGTGCCTGCACGCCTTCATCAAAGAGTCCGATTACTCCCCCGCGGATTACAAGCAGATTGTCAATAGCGCCAGAGCGCTAGGAGCTGCATTCCAGAAGGTCAATTTCTTACGGGACCTAGCAGCTGATTTCAAGAAGCTAGGAAGAAGTTACTTCCCAGATGTGAACGTTCAAAGCTTTAATGAAGCTCAGAAGGCAGAGTTACTAGCCGACATCCGTGCTGATCTAAAAAGCGCAGCCATTGGGCTCAAGATGCTGCCAAAAACTTCCAGGCCAGCCGTAGCTGCAGCTCAGATGCTATTTACCGAGCTTGCTAACAGAATTGAAAAAACTCCGGCGGTTCAAATGCTTGAAGCAAGAATCTCTGTTCCCAATCCAGTCAAGCTGCTGATTGTTATCAAAGCAGTTCTTGGAGTAGTTCCTAAGTGAGCCAAAAAACCGCAGTAGTTATTGGTGGTGGAATTGCGGGGTTAGCCTCTGCTGCCCTATTGGCCAAAGCCGGCATGAAGGTTACCTTGTTCGAAGCCCGTGAAAAAGTTGGCGGAAGAGCCTACGTTTGGGAAAAAGATGGCTTCAAGTTTGACATGGGTCCTTCTTGGTACCTCATGCCAGACGCCTTTGACCAATTTTTCAAACTCATGGGTACAACCTCGGCTAAAGAACTAAACCTCGTGCGCCTTGACCCTGCCTATCAGACCCGGAATGAAGGCAAAAACGACAAGCTGATGATTGTTGAAGACCTTGCCAAGAACAAAGAGCTTTTTGAATCCATTGAGCCAGGCTCAGGTAAGAAGCTGCAGGGATACCTAGATTCTTCCAAGGACACCTACGAGCTTTCAATCAAGCACTTTTTGTATACAAACTTCCAAAACATCTCGATGTTCACAAACAAAGAAGTACTCTCCCGCGCGGTTACCTTTGCCAAGCACCTGGTGACTTCTTTGTATGACTTCAGCGGCAAGT
>JBIIXB010000011.1:0-33690 GCA_044338605.1 Rhodoluna sp.
CAGCTGTGTATGCGGTCGCCACATTGGACTCAACAACGCTTGTTGCAACAGCGAAGCCACCACCGGAAAACAGCAATCCGGCAGCGATGACGATCGTCGCCGCTAGCGGAGAGCGGCGTGAGCCGTTAAGTCTTCTTCTAAGTGACATCAGTTGCTTTCTTTATTTCAAAACGTAAATGATTAGGAAGAGGCCGATCCAAACAACATCAACAAAGTGCCAGTAGTAAGAAACCACAATTGCGCTAGTGGCCTCTAGGTGACCGTACTTCTTTGCTGCATAGGTCTTTGCAATTACAAGCAGGAATGCAATCAATCCGCCTGTTACGTGCAGAGCGTGGAAACCGGTCGTGATGTAGAAGGCGCTGCCGTAGGAGTTGCTGCTTAGTGAAACGCCTTCAGAAACCAGCGTTGCGTACTCCAAAACCTGACCCGCCACGAAGATTGCTCCGAGGAAATAGCTAAGGAAGAACCACTCGACCAAACCCCACTTGACCGGTGATAAGCCGGTTGCTCTTGGTTGAAATCGCTCAGCGGCGAAAACACCGAACTGAGCTGTAAATGAGGAGGCAACGAGAATCAATGTGTTGATAAGCGCGAAGGTGACATCAAGAATCTGCGTGTCATTGGCCCAAATAGCGGGGGAGTTGGCCCTAAGACTGAAGTACATCGCGAATAGACCCGCGAAGAACATGACCTCGCTACCAAGCCAAACTATGGTTCCAACCGAGGTCGCGCTGGGGCGATTTATCACGATTGGGGCGTTTTGGGTCATTTGGGCGGAGGTCATACCAATATGATAACCCGAGATTATTGGCATCTAGGGCAATATGCCAGCAAATCGCATGTGTTTCGGTAATAAGCTGACCTGATGCCATCTCAAAAAAACTGGATATCAATTCTTGAAGATTTGGACGCCAAGCGTAACCTAACTCGGCAACAGAGTTCTTGGGCTTTGTCTGAAATCATGTCTGGGCAAGCCCCTGAAGCTGAAGTTTCGAATTTTCTTGTTGCACTTCGCACCAAGGGTGAAACCGTTGATGAGCTAGCAGGACTAGTGGACACGATGCTTCAAAACTGCTTGCAACTGGAAACCGGAAATGATGCGGTGGACATAGTTGGGACCGGCGGTGACATGATCGGCACCGTGAACATCTCCACAATGGCTTCGATCCTTACAGCCGCAACTGGGGTTCCTATTCTCAAGCACGGGTCTCGATCAGCCTCCGGAAAGACCGGATCCTCAGAGATGTTGGCAGAGCTGGGTGTAAACCTCGATTTATCGCCCGAGCAGGTCTCTCAAGTCTTCAAGAAAACAGGAATCACGTTCTTTTTTGCCTTGGTTTTTCATCCGGCTATGAGGCATGCGGCCCCTATCCGAAAGAAACTCGGTGTGCCAACAACTTTCAACTTCCTAGGACCTTTGGCCAACCCCGCTCAACCTATAGCGACCTCTTTAGGGGTAGCAAATGAGCAAATTGCCCCACTTATGGCCCAAGAATTGGCACAAAGAGGCCGATTTGGCCTAGTTTCCAGGGGAAATGATGGCTTGGACGAGCTAACCACAACTACCAAGAGCCAAATATGGGAAGTTTCGCCCAATTTGGTGACCAAATGGGAGTTTGATCCAAGCCTGCTGGGCATAAACATGGCCAGTTTGGAGCAACTACTTGGTGGCGATGCCACCTATAACGCCCAGATTGCAAGGGATCTATTTGCCGGTGGCACTTCTGGGAACCTCGGAGCAGTCCGAGATATCGTCATTTTGAACGCTGCGGGGGGAGTGGTGGCCCACCAGGCTGCCAAGAATTCAGATCTGGTTGGCTCGGAACTTCTTGTCCGATTTGAGTCAGCCGTTCAGCTAGTCACAGTTGCCCTCGATTCAGGTAAAGCTCATTCAAAGCTCGAGCAGTGGGTTCAGGCTTCAAAGTAGGAAAAATCTGTGGGGATGGGCCCAAATGGCCCCGAAAACACCACCTGACATAATGTACATTATCGGCATAGTGTATCCTACCTAACCCAGCTCAGCCATCGAGCTAACGATCAAATCGTGCCACCCGCCCAAAACAGGCGATTAGAACTAGCCTTTTGGGATCTTGAAGGCCTTCAACGACATCTGGACCAGGTATCCGATTGTTAGTGCAAAAATCAAAGTTCCTTCACGAACCTGGCCTCCCATAAGCCAACCGATTGTGAGCACAGAGCCCTCAAAAGCCGTCCTAACGATCCAGAACGGTTTGTCTAGGGCATTAGCTGTCCCCTGCATTAGACCGTCTCTAGGGCCAGATCCCAGCCTTGAGCTGATGTAGAGACCGGTGGCTATTGCAACGACAACGACCCCCAGCATGAATACAGCTAGCTGCTGCCAGTAGGCAGTTAGATCAGGAAGGATCATGAGCCAGAAATCGGCAAAAAGTCCAACCAAAAGGGCATTTGCGACGGTTGCGAAGCCTGGCTTGACTTTGAGCGGAATCCAGCAAATAAGAACAATAATGCTGACCGCTACGGTTGCAACGCCAAAGCTCAACCCAGTCTGTATAGAAATACCCTGAGCTAGAACGTCCCAAGGGGCGATTCCAATACCAGCATGGACCGTGAGGGCAACTCCTAGGCCATAAACAAACAATCCAGCCAATAGCGTGACCAGCCTGATTGGCAAGCTACGGTTGGTTTCATGGAGCACCTATGAACCCTACTGGCTATCTGGGTGAAATTCCGGAATCTCGACCACGAATTTTTGCCCACCGCGGACTTGTTTACGAGGGTGACGGGCAAGTAGTTGATGAGAACACCATCGACTCATTCGAGCTCGCTTTGGCAGCCGGTGCTGACTATTTAGAAACTGATCTGCAACTAACCAAAGACGGAGTTGCAGTGCTGTTTCATGATTCTGATCTCTCACGCCTGGTTGGGTCCAAAAAATCGATTTCATCTCTAACTCATAGTGAGCTCAAGCAAATCAGACTCCCCTTTGGCGGATCAATTCCAACCTTGCAAGAAGCCCTTGAGAAATTTCCCACGGCCAAATTCAATCTTGATTTCAAAACCCCCAGCACCGAATCTCCTGGTATGGCGGTAATCAGTGCCGCAGGAGCTCATGAGCGGGTATTGGTATCTAGCTTTAGCGAATCTTCGAGAGTTCGTGCTCTAGCTCACTCCCCTGTTCCGATCACATCGTCCGCAGGAAGCTCCAAGGTGCTTACCAGCTACACCCTTGCGCGGCTGAATTTGTCCAATAAACTCGCAGCTTCCCTTGCTGATGTTCAGGCCCTTCAGATTCCGACGAGAATGTACGGAATCGATTTCACCCACCCCCGATTCGTCGAGGCTGTTTTGAAGCAGAACAAGGAGATTCACTACTGGACCGTAAATGACCCAAGTGAGATGGTTAGCCTGTTTGCCCTCGGGGCTCACGGAATTGTTACCGACCGAAGTGATATCGCAATCAAGGTATTTAGCTGACACTTTGCTGTTAAAGCCTCATTGGCGGGATGATTAATCAGCCCTCTTCTGTTTTCCCTCGTAGCGCAAAAACTGCGCAAACAAGGAGAACAAATTGGCTCAGCAGACCATGCGTGGCATCAGACTCGGAACTCAATCACTTGAGTCCGAAGTTGGGGTTAGCTACTCCCCCAGAACCAAGTACCAATTTCTTTGCCCCAACGGTCACTCCTCTGAAATTGTCTTTGCTCAAGATGCCGAGTTACCAGAGACCTGGCAGTGTAAATCCTGCTCAGAGTTTGGCACTTTGCTAAAGGACGGAAAACCCATCACCCTAAGCATCACTGAGATCAAGACACCAAAGTCACACTGGGACATGCTCCTAGAGCGCCGCTCGAAAATAGAGCTGGAAGTAATCTTGAAAGAACGTTTGGCTTACATAAAAGCGCGAAGAAAAGCTGGCAAGGCTGACATTTAGCCAAAAAGGCGTCTAATCCCCCAGAGCTGAATCTTTACTAGGGCCTCGAACACGATTCCTAGCGTCATCTTTGATCTTCCCTCAGTGCGTTCAACAAATGTAATGGGAACTTCCTTTACGAGACCATTTTTAGTCGCTCGATAGGCTAGCTCGACTTGGAACGAGTACCCCTGAGAGGAAACCGGCGAATCAATAAGCTTCTGCAAGAAACTTGCTCGATAAGCGCGAAATCCTGAAGTCATATCAAAAATGTGTGTTCCAAGCATCAATCTCGCGTAGAGATTGCCGAATTTTGATAGCAACACTCTTGTAATCGGCCAGTTCTGAACACTTCCACCAGCGATCCAGCGAGAACCGATAACTAAATCGGCGTCTGTTGTTGCCAACAGGATTCCTGGGAGATCAGTGGCTTGATGCGAGCCATCTGCGTCCATCTCAACGACAACCTCATAACCATTTGCGAATGCATATCTAAAGCCGTCGATGTAAGCAGGACCTAAGCCCTGCTTGTTAGGTCTATGAAGCACTGAAACCCTCGCATGTTTGATTGCTAGCGAATCGGCTATTTCTGGGGTTCCATCTTGGGAATTGTCGTCAACGACCAAAACATCGACGCCTGCGATCTCTTTTAGCAACCCCCCAACTGTTGAGGCGAGTGATTTTGCCTCATTGAAAGTTGGCATTACAACCAGCGTTTTCAAGCCTTCGTTCCTCTGCGCCCAAGCTTTCCCACAATTGCAGCCAGCACGAGACCAAGCGCAAGAACGTTTAGAGTGATGTCAAAATACGGTGAGATTGCCATAGCTGGAGTTATCGAAGTTCTGAGTGGAACTTTCTCAACCATAATTCCAGGTTCAAAAATAGGAAGCTCACTAATGATTTGCCCATTTGGCAAGAAGATACTTGAAACTCCAACGGTGGAAATGTTCACCACAGTTCGACCGGTTTCGATGGCGCGCAACCTCGCTAGAGCTGCCTGCTGAAAAGTTTCGTCACTTCTGCCAAAGTCAGCGTTATTGGTTTGGGAAAGAATTATCTGGGCTCCCCCGGCTACCAGCTCTCGACCGATGTCATCGATTGCGACCTCAAAGCAAATCAGCACACCGAGGGGTTTTCCATCCAATTCGAAGATGCCGTCCCTTGTTCCGAATGCATAGTCACGTGAGACTAGACCAATAAGATCCGGGGCAAGTAGGTTCCAAAAATCTCGGTCTGGAACATACTCGGCAAAGGGAACGGGACGCTTCTTGTCGTATTGGTCAATCTGATACCCCTCCGCGTCGTAGTAAAGGGAGCTGTTAAACACAGCCCCATCAGACTGAGTAATTGCCCCAAGAATGATTGGCACTTCGTAGTTTGATACGACTGCTTGTATCTGAGAAAGAGCTAGCGGATTGTCCTGAGGATTCAAATCTGAAGCGTTCTCTGGCCAAACGATAAAATCAATATTGTCTTTTTGCGGATGCTCATCCAAGAGTGCAGTTGCCTCAAGGTGATTTCTTAGAAAAGTTCCCCGCTCTGCATTAGCAAACAGTCCAGCGTTAGCGTTCCCCTGCACTGCTGCAACGGTTAGCTCGCCTGATTCTGCGCCAGTCGGGACAACGAATAGCCAAGCCGTTGCGATGGCTATTAGGCTCGCCGCCAACCCCAGGTAGTTTCTCTTGAGTGCCTGAGCGCCAGATTCGATCGCCAGTAGTAAAGTAACCGTGATAAAAACCGAAACAAAGCTCAGACCTGAGATACCGAAAAAAAACACCAGCTGAGACAGAAAGCTCTCTGATAGAGCCTGCGCTACTCGCGACCACGGAAAGCCACCGTATGGCAAATTGATTGCCATCCATTCTCTTGCTGTCCACAGGGTTGCAATCGATAGAGCAATCAAGGCATTGCGATAAAAGCTCTGCTTGAGAGCGTCCGCCCAGCTCCACACAATTGCAAGAGCACCGGATCCGAATGCAAAAATCAGAGCCTCCATAACCGAAAGAGCAATCCATGGCACTGGGCCAAGATATAGAGAAAGCCATTCAACCTGGCTCATGTAGAAAGCTAGGCCTGCGAAGAACCCCACTCCAGTGGCAGGCCAGAAGCGTAACCCTCGTATCGATATCAGAATCAATGCGACGGAGACAAAAATCAGTGGCCAGATGTCTTCTCTTGGCATCGCAAGCGAAGAAACAAATCCTCCCACCACAGCTGTTGGAAGTCTCCAGAGCACACCACTAGAGCGCTTTACGGTCGTCATGGTTCTAGCCTATGCATAGTAAGAGTAGGCAACGATCCCGCGTCGAACCTTTTCGATGGCATCCTTGGCGTTTACCGAAAGCCCCCCAGTAGCGGCGCGTGAAACCTGCTCCAGCAAATCAATAATTTGCTTGCACCATCTAATGAAATCCCCCGGTAGCAAATCAGCGGAGTCTAAAACTAGATCTAGTTTTGCTCCAGTGGCCCAACGGTATATCGGGTAGCAAAGATCGAGCTCAATCTTTGAAGAACGCGGAAGCTTGTGTTTTTTCGAGAGAAATTCAAGATCTTCCCAAAGCTGCTGGGTTTGCTCCACCACGCCTTGGAAATTTCCCTTCGGCACACGAGGCTCAAACCCTTCATCATCTCTTCTAGGTTCATAGACGAGAGCTGCCGCCATGGCGGCAAGCCCTGCAGCGTCAAGTGTTTCCCAAGTCTTGTTTCGGATGGCCTCGGAAACCAAGAGATCGCGTTCGCCATAGATGCGCGCCAGCATCCGACCTGAATCAGTAACTGCGAGGTCTTGATCGTTGTCATCCAGGTAATCGAGCTCAATTAGCAGTTCGCATATCTTGTCGAAAGTCGAAGCTACCTGGTTTGTTCGACCTTCGATTTGGTCAATAGTTGCTTTGGTCTCGCGCTGCATCTTCCACCATCGTTCTGCCCACCTCGCGTGAGCTTCGCGATCTTTGCAGGAATGACAAGGATGGGTTTTCATTCGTACCTTTAGCTCGGCGAGTTTGCGCTCCAGCTCATGCCTGCCTTTGGTCTGTCTAATGTCTTTTCCTCGTTCTGCCCTCGTGTTACCAACTGCGAGCACCTTCTCTATGTCGGTGAGTTCACGCCTAATGGATGAGTAGTGGAAGAAGTCGCCAAGATGGCATTCCATAGACTTCGCATAGCCATCAAGTGAAATCTGTTTGTCACGTATCCCCCTAGCCATACCAACAACCGAGCGATCGGCTTGAAATTGTGCAAAGGATGTCTCTAGTACTTGCCTTGCTCGTGAACGACCAAAAGCGTCAATTAGATTTACCGCCATGTTTGCGGTTGGTTTAAACGGGCTAACCAGCGGGTAGCTTCGTCTACTTGCAAGACCGGCAACGCTTGCTGGATCGAGATTTCCCGACCACTGAATAACCGAGTGTCCGAGCGTGTCGATGCCTCGACGCCCCGCGCGACCAGTCAGTTGGGTGTATTCACCAGGAGTGATTTGCACTCGAGATTCCCCGTTGAATTTGTCGAGTCTTTCCAATACGACAGTTCTTGCTGGCATGTTGATACCTAAGGCCAGGGTCTCGGTTGCGAAAACCACTTTGACGAGCTTTTTGAGAAAGAGCTCCTCCACAACTTCTTTGAAAGCAGGCAGCATGCCCGCGTGATGAGCCGCTATTCCACGTTCCAAACCACTCAGCCAATCAAAGTAGCCAAGAGTATCTAGGTCCTCCTCTGCGATCGAGGAGCACTTACGCTCAACGATATCTCTGATTTCATCTTGCTGCTCTCGACTTGTTAGGCGCACGCCTCTTTGGAGGCAAGACCGAACCGCAGTGTCGCAGCCAACACGAGAGAAAATGAAGAAGATTGCTGGAAGCAAATCCTCGTCGTCCAGAATTTCGACTACCTCAGGCTTTGAAACCTTCGGTATTCGTGAGAGACCTCGGTTGAATGAATTGCTCGATTTCTTGCCCTTGTTGATTTTCCCGATTGGAACCCGAAGCTTTGCTGAGTGTCTGCGAACAAGTTCTGCGCTAACTCTTTGGCCCTTGGTTCCAGGCTCGAAAAGTTCCAGTAGCTCATCGCCGAACAACACGTGCTGGTCCAGAGGCACAGGTCGAATTTCGGAGACCACGATTACCGTGTCACCACGAACTTCATCGAGCCAGGCACCAAACTCTTCCGCGTTGGAGACAGTTGCGCTAAGTGAAACTAGGACAACGTCCTTGGGCAAGTGCAAAATCACTTCTTCCCAAACCGCTCCCCTAAAACGGTCGGCAAGGTAGTGAACCTCGTCCATGACCACGTATCCAAGGTCTATTAGGGATTCAGAATTTGCATAGATCATGTTTCGAAGAACCTCTGTTGTCATAACAACAATCTGAGCTTCGGAATTATTGTTTATGTCACCAGTTAGAAGCCCCACTCGGTCCGGACCGTAGCGCGTAACCAATTCGGCGTACTTCTGGTTACTCAGGGCCTTTATAGGGGTGGTGTAAAAAACTTTTTGGTTTCTCTCGATTGCTAGATGAATAGCAAACTCGCCAACCACTGTCTTACCAGCGCCAGTGGGAGCAGCAACGAGCACACCCTTACCTAGCGCCAGCGCTTCACAGGCTTGCTCTTGAAACGGATCGAGTTGAAAATCTAGGAGTTCAAGGAAGGAGTCAAAACTAGGACTTGCTCTCTTTGACTTAGCACGCTGATATCGCTCAGATGCGGTGAGATTGTCCATAATCTTTAGTTGTTGGCTAGCGGGGTCTCGAGTTCAAGATCAATGTTTGCTGATTTACGAGCCAGTTGCTTGTCATGCAAGGTGGCAACTCCAGCAGCAACAAAGTAAAGAATCAGAAGCGGAACCATCAGCAAGAACATTGCCATGGGTTCAGCAACGGGAGTTGCGATTGCACCAACTACCGCGGAAACAAAAATTGCCATCCTCCAGGACTTCAGGATGTTACGCGCGGTGATTACTCCCGCAAAATTTAGTAGTACCAAAACAACTGGAAGGACGAATGCAATGCCGAACACAAGAAGAATCCGGATCGTGAACAGGATGTATTCGCTCGCGTTGATTACGTTTGCACTACCCTCTGGGGTAAATCCAACCAGAACCTGAACAAATGTTGGAAGAGAGGACCAGGCTAGCGCGGTGCCTGCCAGAAATAGAGGAACGGCTACCACCACAAACCAGATGGTGTATTTGCGTTCTTTTTTCTTGAGCCCAGGAGTAATGAAGGACCAAATGTTGAAAAGCCAAACTGGTGAACTCATCATCACGCCAAGAAAGATAGAGACTTGGAGCCGCACGTCAAACGCCGAGACAACGGTTGGGAAGTTGATTGTCGCGTTTGATCCGGGTTGATTGGAAAGTTCAACGATCGGTCGCTGCAACTCTGCGAACACAGCATCGAACATGAACCAACCCGCAATGGAGCCAGCCAGAAGGAAAATTGCCGACCAGAACAGTCGATTACGAAGCTCTTTCAGGTGACCCGACAGGCTCATTTTGCCTTCGGGGTTTTGCTTCTTGACCACTTAGTTCTTAGTGGTGTTCTCACCCTCAACAGGCAGATCAGCCTGCTTGGTGTCGTCTGTTGACTTGATCTCCTTGCGGAACACCCTCATCGACTGCGCAAGAGACTTAGCTAAACCTGGAAGCTTCGGTCCACCCCATAGCAGCAAGACGATTGCCAGAATAATGATCCATTCCCAGCCCTGTAGACGCATCTCAATTCCTATCCGCTCAAGTTCTTATGTTATAAGCCTACGCTCTCCAGCTATCTTTCGTTAGCCTTTGGGGCTTCGAGGCTTCTTGGCTGGAGTCTCCTGAGTCTTGGCCAGGTCAGAGTAGAACTTCACGGCCTCAGGGTATAGCTCAGCATCTTTCTGGAACCTAGCTATGCGATTGGCAAATGGATTGACCCTTCTTGCAAGCTTTACTCCACTTAGGCTCAACCTTGCGAATGCAAGTATCAGGGTTACGAGGCCAAGCCCTATTGCGACTAGCCAGATCCAAAGTTCCAACTTCCTTACTCCACTTTCTCGCTGGAAGCACTGGCCCCAAGCGCCCGACTCGCGTATTCAAAAACCACTCTACGTGCCGCTTCCGGCTCGATTACTCGGACATGTCCTGAGTACTTAGAGACAACTCTTCCGAGTGTGGAGATGTCTCCGATTGGTATTGACACCCTCAGTGTCTTATCGCCTACAGCTGGATACTCGGGCTTGTAATCAGCAAGCATTCCAAACCCCTCCGGATCGATGTCAAATACAACGTTGGTGTCACTATCGCTGACCGAGTAGATGCCTGAAGAATCGATTTCGGGATACTCTGCGCGAACTAGCTTCTCTTTCTCAAGAGCAATGTCCCGCATTCTGTCGAGTCGGAATACTCTCACTTCCTTTTTGGTGCGACAGTAACCTCTGAGATACCAAATTGAGTCATTTGATTCCATGGAAATCGGTTCAATTTGCCTTGAAGTAACTTCGTTTGCGGCGTTTATGTAGGAGCAGCTAAGCAATCTATCTTCGCTGATGGCCTGCCTGGTCAGAGAAACTTCTGCATCCACGCGAGACGGATGAACCTTGAAAGGCATCTCACTGGTGTGCTTACCACCATCGGAGAGCAAATTCATAAGCTCTGCAACCTCGACCCTGTCAGATTCATCAAGGACTGACTCCAGGTATGAAAGACCGCTTGCAATCGCCGCGGCCTGTCTGGTTGAGAGCCGAGGAACCGATTCTAGGGTTGGAGCGAAGCTAACGTCTACGATTCCTTCTTCCAAAAGGTCGTAATCAAGAAAGAAGAGCTCATCAGGTCGATACATACCCACACCCGACAACGAGATTGTTACCACGGCGTCATGAATCTCTTGTTCGGAAACTCCAAAGTGCTCCGCAACATCAGTAATCTTCTGCTGCCTGTTTTGAATCAAGTAACCAGTTAGCGCCAGCATAAAGTTGTATCGCTCGGTTCCTGAAATCTTCGAGCTCTTAGGCATGAGATGTCCTTACCGCTTCAAGCTTTACTTTCAGAATCTCTGCAAGCTCCGGTGGCGACAAAATCTCAACATGATCTACAAATTCCATAAGCTCTTCGGCCAGCAGATGTATGTCCATGTAGGATGCTTCAAACATCTCTTGGTCTGCTTTTAGGTCAAAATGGAACCAAGCGGCGCTTCGTGCAGGAACCTTGATTTTTGCATTCAAAGATCTCCTGCGGCTATCGAGATCGCTAATCGCCGCATTGACCTCAAGTTTGCTCGGTGGCTCAAATGTGAAGTCCTGAATGTCCACTTCGGAGCAGATACGTCTAAGCAAGAAATTGCGCGGCTCTTCCCTATCCAAGTCAAAGCCTAGAAGAAGCCATTGGCCAGAGATGTTTTGGATCATCCAGGGTTCAACATTTCTTACCTCAGCTACCTCTTGATCTGGCTTTCGGTAGTCGAAGGAAACTCTAGACGATGTCTCGATTGCGGTTGAAAGCGGTAAGAAAGAAAGTTCATGGGTGCGAATTCGTGGTGCAATCCCAATAAGGCTTGATGCATCGGCATGCTCCCCCATCGCTCTAATTCGCATGATGGCATTGTTCGCATCTCTGGAAAGTGATGCTTTGGCCCAAACCTGCGCGGCAAGATTCATGAGGGCAACTTGCTTAGCGTTAAGCGTGGTGCCGGTCGGCCAGACAAAGTCCTCATTTGCTATCAGGTATCTATACTCCTGATTATCATCCATGTCTTCTGGTGGGATAAATGATCGCCAGGCTACTCCAACTTTGGTTAGAAGTACCTTGTCACGCTCGAACAAGCGACTAAGAGATTCGTTATCTCCGCCTTGAACATAACGCTCTTTGTACCCTTGAACATTCGCGAAGATTTCAGCCTTGGTTAATCCTTGACTCGAAACCAATAAAGCGCAGGTGAGATTGAATAAGCGCTCTGAGAGATCAATTTTTGCTGGCATCAGCTACTGGCTACTAGTTCCTAGGATGTCGATAACGAAAACTAGAGTTGAGTTTGGCGGAATAGTTTCACTACCCTGCTGTCCGTAACCCAAAGCTGGCGGAATAACCACTATTACTCTTGTTCCAACTGATTGCCCAACGACTGCGCTGAGGAAGCCCTCAATAAGTTGCCCTGGAGCCACCACGAACTGGGCCGGAGAACCTTTATCCCAGCTGGAATCAAACTTAGATCCATCAGTCCAGAGAAAACCGCTGTAGTGCATGGTGACGTTGTCACCAGACTTGACGGTTTCACCCGCGCCCTTGATTAGCTGCGCGATCCGTAACTTCGAAGGAGCCTCAGTGTTTGGGATCGTAATCCCTGGTATACCTGCAGGGGTTGTCACTACAGCTGGCAATCCAGCCTCTGGTGCGACTGCGGATCCTTGTGCCTGTTCCAGATAAACCCTAGAAAGATCAAAAATGAATACGAAAGAATCATTTGGTCCAATGCCAAGGCTTGGAACGCCTCTGCCGTCATGGGCGTCTTTAGGCGGGAAAATCGCTACCACTCTTGAACCCTCTTTAGCTCCGGCTAGTGCGGAACAGAAGTTAGGAACTGAATCAGGGCCAAAAAAACCAGGAGACGGGTTCTTTCCATCAAACTCTGTTTCCTGCAGTAACTCGCCAGTTGCTCCGTTGTAACCTGCGAACTCAAACTCAATCATGTTCTTACCTGTGAAGACATTTCCATCGCCTTCGATAACAACTCTTGACTGAATCGAATCCGCTGTAATCGGGAATGCAAAAGTCACCGTTGGCTTAGTTAGTGGCGTACTAGAAACTTCGACTGAGTCAACTTGCGTTCCACCACCAGCAGGATCACAGGCGAGAGCAGCACTAGAGCTGCATCCAGTCAGGGTTAGCGAAACAATCAAAGCGCTCAAAGCAAGTGCTGTTTTCGGCAAGAGAATCTTCTTTCGGTGTTTTTAGGTCCTAAGTGCTCAAGTTTAGTCGCTGAGCCTTGACCAAGCCACGGACTATGAGGTGGCTTTACGGACTGTCTTTCTAAGCTTTTTTTCGGAAACCTTTCGCTCCCCCAACCCTTCTGGGTTCCAGGCCAAAATGTCCTGATCCGAATACTCTGTTGATTTCAGCTTGTTTTTGAACTGGGGTAAAACGGTCCCTGGAGCAAGCCTTCGAGCTGTAATCAAGAAACCGGTGTGCCCAATCATTCGATGCTCTGGCCTGACAGCCAATCCTTGCAGATGCCATGGGCGAACTAGTGACTCGAAACCTTCTGGCTCTGTGAACATCGAAGTGGCTCGAATTGTTTCGGCCACCCTTGATAGCTGAGTCACTGTGGCGACGTACGCAATAACCAAGCCTCCGGGTTTTAGAGCCTGCGCCACTGGATCAATACACTCCCAAGGAGCAAGCATGTCAAGAACTACTCTGTCGACCGTGTGTGGCTTGGATACTTTGGGAAGCTCTTCCTGCAAATCTCCCAGGTGAACGCTCCAGTTCTTTGGTTTTGATCCGGTTTGGCTCGCTACGTTTCCTTGAGCGATTTCTGCGAATTCTGCCCTGCGTTCAAAAGAATGAAGATGTCCAGATTCCCCAACTGCTCGAAGCAGGTACAAACTCAATGCACCGGAGCCAACTCCAGCCTCAACAACAACCGCTCCTGGGAAGATGTCACCTGACACTAGAATCTGTGCTGCGTCTTTTGGGTAGATGATCGCCGCTCCTCGCGGCATGGACAATACAAAATCATTTAAAAGGGGTTTTAGGGCAAGATACTCAACGCCGTTCTGATTTGCGACAACCGAACCATCTGGCAATCCGATGATATCGTCGTGTCTTAGGTCACCTCGATGCGTACCAAATGTTCCGCCTTTTGCTAAAACAATCGTGTTTATTCTGCCCTTAGGTCCAGTGAGCTGGACCTTGTCCCCGGCCGAAAACAATCCGTTCTGCTTTGGACTCATTGGAACAGTGCTCGCAGGTCATTCATTGAAACGCCTTCAAGTGTTGGCCAGAGAATACGACCTTCACTCATGGGAATCTCAACGATGTGTGCTATTCCAACCGCCTTCGTTCCTGCTGCCTCAGCGGCTGTGATGCCGGTTAGCGAGTCCTCGAAGGCCACACAGCGTGTTGGGTCAACGCCAAGCATTGACGCTGCCTTGAGGTATGACTCTGGGTGTGGCTTACCTTTGACAACATCATCGCCACCAACGATGACATCAAAACCTTCGAAGCCGATTTGTTCGGCTACCTTCTGAGCCATTCGATGCATGGAACCAGTAACAAGAGCCGTCTTAACGTTATTGTCTCTAAGAAGCTTTAGAAGCTCCCTCGCGCCAGGTCGCCACGGGATTGCTCGCTCAAGCTGAGATAGAACTCCGTCAGTAATCTGATCAATGATTTGCTGGGGTTCAAGTTGCGAACCCACTCGCTCCTTTAGAAGCTTTGAGGACTCGTACAGCGACATTCCAATAACCCCAAGGCCATCGTCGTGTCCCCAGTTGCTATCGTGAGCGGCCGCAAAGGCGCTCTCGCTGGCCAACCAGTAGGGCTCTGAATCAATCAGAGTGCCATCCATGTCCCAAAGCACGGCGGCAGGAAACGAAGAATTATTCATGATGCTTGAATTCTAGCCTCGCTATTTGCCCTTACAGTTAAGCAAGTAAAAATCTTCAAGAGGGGCAGATTCGCTAGATTGACGGTAGAAAGCGTGTTTCAAGGACGAGTGCTGATTTGTGCATTCGAGGGTTGGAACGATGCGGCTGAGTCTGCAAGCGCAGCTGCAAACATCGTTAGTGAGTCACTTTCCTGCGAAGTTGTAGCAGAAGTCGACCCCGAGGACTACTACGACTTTCAATTCACCAGACCAACAGTTGCTCTTTCCGAAGATGGTCACCGTGAACTTACTTGGCCAACTACGAGCTTGCTCGTTTCCAATGATCCTGACCCTAAGCTCTCTAGGTTTAGTGTTCTGATTGGAACTGAGCCGGCGAGAAGGTGGAAGTCCTTTGTTGCGGAAATCATTGAGATGATTCAAGACCGTGAGATCGAAACAGTTATCTTCCTCGGAGGAATGCTCGCAGACACACCACATACCAGACCCATAGCTGTCACCGCCACTAGTCAGAACCCTGAGGTGAGAAAAATTGAGGGTGTTGAGAAAAGCAGTTACGAGGGTCCAGTAGGAATAGTTTCAACTCTTGGAATCGCATTAGAAGAAGCGGGTATCGCCACAATTGCCTTGTGGGCTGCTGTGCCACATTACGTTCACACCTCTCCCTCACCGAAGGCAACACTTGCTCTTGTGGCTGAGCTTGAAAGATTGCTTGGAGTTAGTTTCAGCCACGGAGACTTAGCCGATCAGGCCTTTGCCTGGGAACGTGGAATCGATGAAATCGCCGAAAACGACGAAGAGATGGCCGGCTACATTGAACAACTTGAAGCAAGCCGCGACGAGGTGGATTCCGAGGCTGCCTCCGGCGAGGCTATTGCCAGAGAGCTCGAGAAGTTTTTAGAGTCCGAGCAGCGTCCGCCAGAGGCTTAGGCAACGATTGAGCCGCTAGATAGCATCCATAGCAACCAGAGCCCAACTAATACTCGCCACAAAACAAACGGCAGAAAAGAACCAGACTCGAGATACTTCAGCAGGTAGTGAATCACTGCAAGTCCAACAACTCCTGACACAACTGTTGCCACAATCGTCGCAAGCAACATCTCTTGATTTAGATTGCCAACAGTACTGACAAAAAGATACAGCCCAGAAGCCAGCACTGCGGGGATCGCCAGCAAAAAGCTATATCTGGCTGCTGCTTGTCGGGTGTAACCAAGCAATAATCCGACGGTTATTGTTCCGCCCGATCGAGAGACTCCAGGAACCAGCGCAAGTGCCTGGCCCAATCCAAACATGATGCCGTGCTTGTAGCTCAAGTTGGCAATAGTCTTTCGCTTTTTTCCAACCCAGTCGGCAATCCCAAGAAGTATTCCAAAACCAATCAATGTGTACGCGATAACCCACAAGCTTCGCACGTCATTTTCAATCAAGTCCCTAAACCCAAGACCAAGCAAAACAACAGGCAGCGTTCCAATTATGATCAGCCAACCAAGCTTGGTCTCGGATGTCATGACCGATTTTGGCTTAGCCACCCATCCAAACCAAGCGAGGACAATCTTCCGAATGTCTTTTGCGAAATAGGTAACTACTGCAATCTCTGTTCCAAGCTGGATGGTTGCTATAAAAGCAGTTAGCTCGGGTCTGGATAGATCTGATAATCCCATTAGTTGTTGAGCGATTTGAACATGTGCCGAAGAAGAGATTGGCAAGAACTCTGTCAGGCCCTGAACCAACCCAAGTATTAGTGCTTCAAGAAAGCTCAATTATCTTCTTCTGGAATAGCGAATGGAAGAAACTCCCCATACTCCTCGGAAAGCGCTTCGTCATAATTGATGAAGGCGTCCTCGAGGTTGTCATAAGCTCTCTCAACACTGGAATCCCCGTCACCGCGTCGGGCTGCCACAGCCTCGAAATGTTTCTCAAGCGCTGCAACTAGTTGCGTTAGTGCTATTCGTGGATCAGTAGCCATAACCCAAAACTACCTTCAATCTTCCGTGCTGCCAAGTACCAGAAGAAGCATTGACGGTCCGTGATACCATCACATCTGGTAAGTCCGGGTGGCGGAATGGTAGACGCGCTAGCTTGAGGTGTTAGTCCTCGCAAGGGGGTGGGGGTTCGAGTCCCCCCTCGGACACTGTCGATTGTGACAGCATTAACTGCTATCTAGGAGCTGTGAAAGTCTTTGACAAACACTCACATCGGCCTTTTTCGCCACGGTCAAACCGACTGGAACATCAACATGCTTCTCCAAGGCGTAACCGACATTCCGATGAATTCAACAGGAATAGAACAAGTAAGAACTGCAGCTAGAGCAATAAAGGGAAACGAATGGGATCTCATCCTCACCTCCCCACTAGGAAGAGCCCGTCAAACGGCTGAGATCATTGCGGAGCAACTTGGGTTCCAGGAGGTCCATCAGCAAGATCTGCTTATAGAGCGCTCCTTTGGCGAAGCCGAAGGATTGGCATACGAAGAGTGGAAGGCAAAGTACTCAAATCTAGATGATCTTCCAGGAGGCGAATCAAAATCTGAGCTTTTGGCAAGATCCAAACTTCTCTTGGACACATTTGCCGACTCTCATCAGGGAAAGCGAATTCTTGCTATCTCTCACGGTGCACTAATCCGAACCGTTCTGACTATCGCAAGTGATAATCAACTACCGCGCGATGGCGAAAGACTTGGGAATGCTTCGCTTAATGTTGTCTCACACCAAGAAGCTTCCTGGTCTGTAACCAAGTACGACTTGGACCCGCTTAGTCCCTAAGGCCTTGAATCAAGAGATTAAGCTTTCCGGCCGACTCGTCCCAGCTAAATGCTTTCGCTCGTTCCAAGCTTGTCTTACTTGCCTGTTGCCAGGAACCAATCTCGTCCAAGTTCTTGATTGCTAACGCAAACTCACTTGGACTATCAGGATTGAAGAAACGCCCAGCTCCGTAGGCTACCTCCCGAAAGATTGGGATGTCAGACAGCACCACCGGAATTGACCTAGACATGGCTTCGATAACTGGAATACCGAAACCCTCATCCTTGGAAGCGGTTACGAGCGCAAAACTCTCATCAAGAATCTCGCTGTACTTTGCTTCCGACATCCCGTTCACAAATACGATTCGAGAGCGAGCTTCTTTACTAGAACTGGCAAGGAGTTGATCACGACGCTTTGGATCAACCTTGCTGCAAAGGGTAAGTGTGAACTCAGGAAGATCTTCCATACCTTTGATTAGTAACTCGACATTTTTATAGGGCATGAAACTGCCCATGTAGACAAGATTCTTCGTCTTGGGCTCTGTCTTACACGAATCAGCGATAGGGATGCTCGAAGCGTTGTAAACAACCGTCACGGGCCTACGGGTAAGCCGATTTATCTCAATCAAAGACTTAGTGGTCTCGGAGATCGTGACAACGGCATCTGCCCTATTTAGAAGAAGCCGAACCGGTGCAAAGCTCAAGTGAAACAATCGCCACGCTAGTCTTATCGGCCAGGCAAGGAAAACTGGAGGTTTTCGGTGCTTGTAGTAAATCAGATCATGAAGAGTGAGAATCAGCCTGTACTTCTTACCTAATGAGCCCATGGTTTGCATAGGAGAGAAAACGACACTCGCACCCTGCTTGTTCAGCCGTCGCGGCAAAAACAGCTCCAGCAATGGACTCTTTGGATCATTAGCCAGGAAATAGTCGGTTCCTTGAGGTAGTTCATTCAGCTGCTGGATGTCAGAGATTATTGCTGTTACAGGTTCTGTCCTTGAAAGTGATTTGAATAGTTCGCTAGAGAATCGGGAAATTCCATCATGGTGATCTACCCGAATGAATCTGCAGTCAAAGAAGACACTCATTTGAGTTCTTCTATAAAGGCCTGAATGTAATTAGCAGCCTGCTCGGGGGCTTCGTAATGAACCAGGTGGCCGACATTACTTATCTCAGCTAGTTTTGCCCTTGGGTAGAGCTTGACAACTTCGCGCTGAATCTCAATCGCTGTGATGTCATCCAATTCCGCTGCAACAATCAGAACCGGGGTCGTGATTGATGGCGCCATGACGGATAAGTCGCTAGAAATCGAAGCGTCATAGCCTTCGGTTGCAACCCTGACGGTTGCAAAGTCGCTGAAATTTGAAAGATGCTGCTTATGGATCCAGCTGCGCAGTTTGCGATCCTTTGTCTTGGCCATGACTGTGCTCATAACCATCACCGCAATGGGACTTCGAAGAAGCCATCCCCCGATTGACTCGGGAAGCAGATTACTTAGGTGGTAGAACGCGGAGGTGATTCGAGTTAAGAACGCTCTTGGACCCGAAAGCGCTGGACCTGATACCGGATTGATCAAGACAATCGATTTGCAATCTCTGGTGCTTGCGTAGCGACCAACTACCAAGGTCCCGAAGCTATGACCGACTAGATTTGCAGTGCTGATTAGCCCAAGCTCGCTAAGAAACTGTTCAAGCCAGTTTGCGTAAGCATCCAAATTATGCACACTCGAAAGTTCTGAAGATTCACCAAAGCCTGGAAGATCCGGAACAAGCACTCTGTAGTCACCCAGACCGCCAACGATTGCCTCTAGCCCTCGATGATTACCCCTGTAGCCGTGGATCATCACAATCGTCTCAGGGTTGGCTAATCTTGCCGGATAGTCGTAGTAGACGAACTCTCTCCCAGAGAGTGTCAGAGTTCGCCTGAGTCCGCGAAGGCGAGCTTGATTGGTTAATACCTCTGACAACACGTCACAAGTCTAATCAGGCTCGATAACTGGGTATGAGTAATCCCAAACGAGGAAGGATTTGCACCCTATCCTTCTAGTGTGAACGAACAGTTGAGCTTCGACCTTGGTGACCAACTTCCCTGGGCAAAGTCGCTCGCAGTTTTTGACTTGGAGACCACTGGTCTCGACCTTGAACAAGCTCGGATAGTTACCGCTTGCGCTGTTGCTATAGACGAGCAGGGTCAGGTCACAGGCTCCAACATTGAGTGGCTAGCAGATCCCGGTATCGAGATTCCCGTGGCTGCTTCAAATGTTCACGGTGTTACTACCGAGATTGCACGAGCTCGCGGCCGAAATAGCAAGGAAGTAGTATCTGAGATTCTGGAAACTCTACGCGGTTTCTTTAGCGCAGGTATCCCCGTCGTTGCATACAACGCACCCTATGATTTCACAATTTTGCATCATGAGGCTCTGAGAAATGGTTTAGAGCCATTATCTGACCCAATGCCAATCATTGATCCTCTCGTTTTGGATAAGTTCGTCGATCAGTACCGATCTGGAAAGCGAACATTACAGATAGCTGCTTCGGTTTATGGGGTCCAGCTATCTGATGCCCACAATGCAACGGCCGACGCAATAGCGGCTGGCAAGGTTGCTCAGGCAATAGCTCTAAAACATGCAGCCAAGTTACCTTCGGATGTTTTTGAGCTACATGATCTTCAGAAAGTCTGGAGCGTCAGTCAGGACGACTCTTATGAGATTTTTCGGAGAAAGAGCTCTCCAGATTTTACGGTTGTAAGAGGTTGGCCAGTAAAGCTTTAGGAGCCAAAGTTCTTGTAACGGGAGTTGAACTTCTCCACTCGTCCAGCAGCATCCATAATTCTCTGCTTACCGGTGTAAAAAGGGTGCGACGCTGAAGAAATTTCAACATCGAAAACCGGGTATTCCTTGCCGTCTTCCCACTTCAAAGTTTTTGTGCTGGTCAGCGTTGAGCGTGTTAAAAAGCTCTCACCAGAGGCAAGGTCGCGGAAAATAACTGCCTGGTAGTCTGGGTGAATTTCTGACTTCATGAGAGATCTTTCTTTGGTCCAAGGATTTTGTGCCTTGATGGCAACTTCACAACTATACCAGAGGCAAAACGGGATAACTAGCGGCTATTTTCCTGGCCGCAGGCGGAATCTTCCAGATTCATCAGTGACCTGGAGTGGGTAGCCAAAGGCCTGGGTCACCTTCTCGCTGGTGATGGTGCCAGCAAGCTCCCCCGCAGCAAAGACTTGCCCCTTGCTGAGGATAAGCGCGTGCGTAAAGCCCTTTGGAATCTCCTCGATGTGATGTGTGACCATAACTATTGCCGGCGCGGTTGGTGCCTGTGCGTAGCTAGAAAGAACTTCAATGGTGTGTTCTCTAGCTGCCATGTCGAGGCTGGCTACTGGCTCATCGAGAAGTAACAGCTCTGGATCAGTCATTACTGATCTGGCGATCTGTGCTCGCTTTTTCTCGCCATCGCTGAGGGTTCCGAAGGGTCTGTCGCCGTAACCATCCAGTTGCCACTCGGCCAGGACTCGATTAGCACGACGCTTGTCAACATCCTCGTACTTCTCATTCCAGCGACCGGTTACTCCGTAGCTAGCTGTCATTACCGCATCAAGGACGGTCTCTGAGTTGGGAATGTGTTGCGACAGGGCGTTTGAAGCAAAACCAATTCTTGTCTTGAGCTCAAATACATCGACCGAACCGAGCGTGTGACCCAGAATTTTCGCAGTTCCCGAAGTGGGCTGGATTTGTGCGGCTGCAACCCTGAGTAGTGTTGTCTTTCCCGCTCCGTTAGGGCCAATTATGACCCACCGCTGATTTGATTCAACTTGCCAATCAAGATTGTTGATTATTGGCTTACCATCTCGACTAACCGTGATGTTATTGAAATCCAAAACCCTGCTCATGTAAATCAGCATAATCGATGACTTGCCTGAGCCTTGGACTGCTCTAACATCGAGTTATGGTTTCCATAAGGATTTTGAATATCCCACAGGTATCACAATGAAGAAGTACCTACTCGTACTCGATGTCGATTCCACAATGATCGAGCAGGAAGTCATTGAGCTTCTTGCTGAAAGAGTCGGCTTAAGAGACCAAGTGAAGATCCTCACCGATCAGGCCATGGCCGGAAGGATTGATTTTAGGGAGGCGCTCTTGCAACGGGTTGAATTACTCGAAGGTCTAACTGATCAGGTATTTAAAGAAGTTCTGGCTGACATTCGGGTAACAGCTGGGGTTCCTGAGCTAGTTAGCGCCGTTCACAAATCTGGTGGAATGGTTGGAGCAATTAGCGGTGGCTTTTCGCGGGTTCTTGAACCACTAGCAGACAAGCTCAGTTTGGATTTTTTCAAAGCAAACGATCTAGAGATAGAAGACGGTGTAATGACCGGAAGGATTATCGGGGACATTGTCGATGCAGAAATGAAGGCACGCACTTTGCTTCAGTGGGCTGGAGAGTACGGTTTTGATTTGTCTAGCACTGTGGCAGTTGGAGATGGAGCTAACGATATCCAAATGCTAATGGCCTCGGGATTTGCTGTAGCTTTTAGACCGAAAGAAATCCTTCGAGATCACGCCGATTTAGTTATCGAAGGAGATTCATTAGAGCCACTTATTTCGGTGCTTGAACTACGCTCCAGTTGAGTGAAGACCACCATCGACGTGAATCATCTCACCGGTTGTTGCGGGGAACCAATCTGAAAGCAGGGCAACTACTCCCCTAGCTGCTGTTTCGGTGTTCGTGAGATCCCAACCGAGTGGTGCGCGGTCAGTCCAGAGCTCTTCCATGGTTGCAAAGCCAGGTATACCTTTTGCTGCAGTAGTTCTAAGCGGCCCAGCGGAGATCAGGTTAACTCTTATGCCATCTTTTCCTAGATACCTTGCAAGATATCTAGCGGTAGCTTCGAATGCAGCTTTTGCAACACCCATCCAGTCATAAACCGGCCAGGAAACACGTGCGTCGAAGGTTAGACCAACGATTGAAGAAGGATTCTTAAGAACTGGCTTTGCCGCCATTGTGATCGACTTCAAAGAGTAAGCGGAAACCTCTACCGCTGTTGAGACATCCGGCCATTCGGTTTCCAAGAAGTTTCCGCCAAGTGCAGTTTGGGGGGCAAATGCAATCGCGTGAACGATTCCGTCGATTGAATCAAAATGGGCCGAGATGCGAGAAGATAGCTCTTTAAGGTCTGTCTGATTTGTAGCATCAAGCTCAATTACCGGAGCAGGTTTTGGCAGACGCTCTGCAATCTTTGTGGTGATTGGCAGCATTCGACCAAACGAAGAGAGAATTACCTCTGCCCCTTCTTCCTGCGCCAGACGAGCTACGGAGAACGCAATGGATGCCTCGGTGAGAACTCCGGTTACAAGGATTTTCTTGCCTTCTAGAATTCCCATGATTTCTCTCCTTCAACTTGACTTCTAAGAGAAGTCTTCAACAAATAAATCTAGTGCCCCATGCCTAAACCGCCATCAACAGGGATAACAGCGCCTGAAATGTAAGCTGCCTCATCGCTTGCTAGCCAGCAAACAACTTTGGCAACCTCCGAGGGAGCCGCGAATCGGCCAGCTGGAATTCTCTCAAGATACTGTTTCTGCTGATCTGGATCGAGCTCGGAAGTCATGTCGGTGTCAATAAATCCAGGTGCGATTACATTGGCGGTGATTCCACGACCACCAAGCTCTCTGGTAATTGATCTGGCCATTCCAACAAGAGCCGCCTTCGTTGCGGAGTAATTGACTTGACCCGGTGAACCCAGAAGCGCGACAACACTTCCTACCAATATGACTCGGCCAAAACGCTGCTTGATCATCGACTTAGTTGCACGTTTTAATACTCGAAAGACGCCATTGAGGTTTACGTTGACTACCTCTTCGAAGTCCTCATCGCTCATTCGTAGCAAAAGTGTGTCTTTGGTTATGCCAGCGTTTGCTACTAGAACCTCGATGGGACCAAGCTCTTGCTCTGCTTTGGCTATTGCTTCATCCAGTGATGTTGAGTCTGTTACATCGGCCTTGAGCGATAGTGAGCCTTCGGGACCAGTTCCAGATCGAACGGTAACGGCTACTTTGTGACCCTGTTCGATAAATTGCTGCGCAATAGCGTAACCAATTCCTCTATTTCCACCGGTTATAAAGACAACTCGGGACTGGGTCATTTGATGCTCATTTCTAACGCAGTGATCCTGTGGCAGGTTTGGACTATCGCAATTCTAGCCTTACCCTTGTATTGAACCTATCTATCTGGAAGAAGCGTTGGCTAAAGCACAAAGCATCACAACAGTTAGCGAGTCACCTGACGACGAGCGTAAGTCTCGTATGCTCAAATACACCCTTGCGATGACAATTCGAGTCGTTTGCATAGTTGCAGCCATGTTTGTAGAGGGCTGGCTGATGTGGCTTGCATTCGCAGGCGCAATATTCCTGCCTTACTTCGCGGTGGTGCTGGCCAATGCGCAGGGTCCCAAGCAGGGTGAAATCTCCAAAGTCACGCGAGTAATCAAACTCGTGGACGCGTCCCCAGGCACCGAGCCAACAACCAAGATTTAGATGTCGATTTTCAATCTCGACCCAATTGATGCCATGTGTTCAAGGGCTGGCTGCACAGAACCCGCCACAACATCATTGATTTGGGCCAACCCGACCATTCATCAAGACGGAAAATCAAAAACCTGGCTCGCTTGTCAAGAACACCTGGGTTACCTAAGAAGCTTCCTCACCGATCGATCTTTTCTCCTTAGAGAGACGGACTTTAGTTGAAAAAGACAGTAAAGCCATGGGTTCGTTGGACCGGATGGTTCCTAGTTGCCTGCACATTCGCTTTGGCGTGCGTGGGACTTGCTAGCTGGCAGATCGAGAGAAGATCTGAAGCAGTTTCCAAAATTGAAAGAATCGCCAGTAACTACGATCTGGAGAAGATCTCCTTCGAAGAGGTTTCTTCGCTATCGGGGGATTCTGTTGTGACGTATGAGTGGAGGAAGGTGGAACTTTCTGGAAACTATCTGGCCGATGACACCTTGCTCGTTCGGAATCGAGCCATCGCAGGTCAACCAGGTTTCGTGCAACTGGTTCCATTCTTGCTCGAATCTGGAGAGATTGTGGTTGTCGAGCGTGGTTGGATAGCAGCAGATTCCGATCTCAATCCTTCAAATACTTTCTTGCCGTCAGCATCATTGAACACAATAGTCGCCAGAGTGCGATTGGGAGAACCCATTCCAAACAGGGAATCGCCAAGCGGTCAGGTCACCAGTATCAACCTGCCCGAGATCAAGCAACTTATCAGCCTCGATGTTGAGCAAGATTTCTACCTTCGAATGGTGACTGAATCACCTGCTGAAAGCTCTTATCCGCAGCCACTTAGTCGTCCCGTCTTAGATGAGGGAAATCATCTCAGCTATGCAGTCCAGTGGATCATTTTCGCGGTTATGGGATTCTTTGCGCTCTTTTGGGCAATTAGACAAGAGCAGGAATTTCGAAGGATGGAGAAGGATCCAACCTATGTTCCAAGCAGCCTGAGACGCAAAGCAAACGCAGACTCAAGCGTCGAGGATGAAATCTTGGATCGAACGAATTAGCTAAGCGAAATCAGATCAGCGTATTGATCCGACCAATGATCTTCGGTCCCATCAGGCAGTATTAATACACGCTCCGGGTTTAGAGCAAGCACCGCACCCTCGTCGTGGGAAACCAAAACTACGGCTCCCGTGAAGCTCGCTAATGCGTTTAGAATCTCTTTTCGGCTTGCTGGGTCCAAGTTATTTGTTGGCTCATCCAACAGCAGCACATTTGCCGAAGAGACAACCAGGGAGGCAAGTGCCAACCTGGTCTTTTCACCACCGCTTAGCACCCCTGCCTTCTTTGCTACGTCGTCTCCAGTGAACAGGAACGACCCTAAGACCTTGCGGGCTTCAACATCACCAAGGTGCGGTGCTGCCGCCTGCATGTTTTCGAGAACTGTTTTGGCGACATCGAGTGTCTCGTGCTCCTGAGCGTAGTAGCCGATCTTTAGTCCGTGGCCGGGTTCTATAACCCCAGTATCCGCTTTATCCACTCCGGCGAGTATTCGAAGCAGAGTTGTTTTTCCAGCACCATTTAGACCAATTATCACCACCTTTGACCCCCTATCAATAGCGAGATCAACTGCTGCGAAAATCTCAAGCGAACCATAGCTTTTGGAAAGTCCGTGAGCCATCAAAGGCGTCTTGCCACATGGCGCTGGATCTGGGAAGCGAATCTTTGCGACCCGATCAACTTGGCCGACATCTTCTAACTCGCTAAGAAGTCTCTGAGCTCGACGTTGCATCTGTTGAGCCGCAACCGCCTTTGTCGCTTTAGCGCCAAACTTTGCAGCCTGAAGGCTCAGCGAAGCCGCCTTCTTCTCTGCGTTTGCGCGTTCACGTTTGCGTCTTTCCTCATCCGCCTCACGCTGCTTTTGATATGCGCGCCAACCCATGTTGTATACGTCAATCTTTTGACGGTTGGCGTCTAGGTAAAACACTCTGTTGACGGTTGTCTCAACCAATTCCACATCGTGACTTATAACAATCAACCCACCCTGGTAAGCGCGAAGAAAGTCCCTAAGCCAAACTACAGAATCGGCATCAAGATGGTTGGTTGGCTCATCGAGCAACATGGTTTGCGCGTCTGAAAACAATATCCGTGCAAGCTCGATTCGTCTTCGCTGGCCACCAGAGAGAGTCTTGAGAGCCTGAGACAGGATTCGCTCCTCAATGCCAAGGTTGCTGGCTATCGCCGACGCGGTAGCTTCGGCTGCGTATCCTCCGGCAGCTTGAAAACGCTCTTCAACCTTGCTGTATTTCTGCATAGCTTTCTCAGACTCAAGCCCATTTGCTGAGGCCATAATCTCGGTTGTCTCGGTCATCTGCATCAGCAGTGTGCCAAGTCCACGAGCGTTCAAAATTCGGTCGCGAGCGGACTCTTCGGGGTCTCCGGATCTTGGGTCTTGCGGTAGATACCCAATCTCCCCCTGACGCTCAATTTGCCCTTTCGAAGGCTGTCCATCCCCAGCGAGAATCTTGGTCAGTGTGGTCTTACCAGCCCCATTTCGACCAACAAGACCAACTTTGTCCCCAGCGGCTATGCGAAATGAAACCTCACTCATAAGGGTTCTGGCACCGATGGTGATTTCTAGGTCTTTGACGCTAAGCAATCAACAAACCTCTCATTTGCTCACAAAAGCAATAGTCTACAATCGTCTTATCTTCCCTGGGCAGAAAAGAGAATCTCATGACTATTCAGCTTTCGAGCAATTCGGCACTTGTTGATCGGGTTGTTCCACGATCCGCTCTAAACAACATTGCGTTGATTCTCTCCGGCGCTGTCTTCACAGCGTACGCAGCTCAGCTTGTTATCCCGATGTGGCCCGTTCCAATTACTGCTCAGACCCTTGCTGTATTACTGGTTGGTTCTGTGCTTGGAGCAACCAGAGGCGCAATTTCACTAATCGCGTACTTTTCCCTGGGAGCAATGGGATTACCTGTTTTCTCCGCCGCAACTAGCTTGAGCTTTGGACCAACCTTTGGTTACCTGGTTGGCTTCGTTGCTGCAGCCGGCGTTGTTGGATGGCTATCGGAGCGGGGTTGGCATAAATCTGTCGCTGGAGTTCTGGGGAGCTTTGCTATTGCCAACACCGTGATCTATCTATTTGGGCTTCCTTGGCTTGCATTTGCGCTTGGGAACTTAGGAATAGCTAATGACCTGGCGTCTGTAGCCACAGCGGGTCTTGTGCCATTTATTGTGGGCGATGTTCTAAAAATGATTCTTGCCGCCGCGCTTTTGCCGCTGGCCTGGAAGTTTCTGGGGAAAAAGAGCTAGATAGAGAATCCGATTGCGCGCATTTGCTCGCGACCGTCATCTGTGATTTTCTCTGGACCCCAAGGCGGCATCCAAACCCAGTTAATCCTGAAAGCTTCAACAACACCATCTAGCGCCTCTGCAGTTTGCTCTTCTAGAACATCTGTAAGTGGGCAACCAGCAGAAGTTAGCGTCATGTTAATCAAGAGCGATTCATCTTCGTCCGCCATCTCTAGACCGTAGATCAATCCGAGGTCAACAATATTCACGCCAATCTCGGGATCAATAACTTCCTTGAGAGCCTCTTCGACTTTGTCATAAAGACTTGCTTCTAGTTCTCTTGGCATTTAGGCGTTCACGTACCTGTCGTAACCTTCGGCTTCAAGTCTTTCAGCAAGCTCAGCGCCGCCCTGCTCAGCAATCTGCCCTGCAACGAACACGTGGACAAAATCAGGTTTGATATACTTCAAGATCCTCGTGTAGTGAGTGATCAACAAGACACCAATGTCATTAGAGTCCTTTACTCGGTTGACGCCTTCGGCAACAACACGGAGTGCGTCAACGTCCAAACCAGAATCAGTCTCATCCAAAACAGCAAACTTTGGTTTTAGTAGCTCCATCTGAAGAATCTCGTGACGCTTCTTTTCACCACCGGAAAAACCCTCGTTTACATTTCGCTCAGTGAAGGCTGAGTCCATCTTTAGATTCTCCATAGCAACTCGAACATCTTGAATCCAACTTCGAAGGGCAGGCGCTTTTCCATCAACAGCTGTCTTAGCTGTTCTTAGGAAGTTTGAAACGCTTACACCAGGAATTTCAACTGGATACTGCATCGCAAGAAACATTCCAGCTCGAGCACGCTCATCAACTGACATGTCGAGAACATTCTCGCCATCCAGCAAAATCTCACCCTTGGTAACTTGGTACTTTGGGTGCCCGGCAATCGAGTAAGCCAATGTCGACTTACCAGAGCCGTTTGGACCCATAACAGCGTGGGTTTCACCGCTATTGATAACAAGGTCCACTCCCCTGAGAATCTCTTTGGTTCCCTGGTCAGTATCAACTGATACGTGTAGGTTCTTTATCTCTAGCTTTGCCATCTTCTACTCACTGTCCTTGTCGATTTCAATAAATACTTCACCGTTTTCCACGATCACTTCGTAGGTGGCTACCGGCTCATAAGCAGGTAGCGACAGAGGCGCACCAGTATCAAGTGAGAACTTGGCACCATGTGCCCAGCATTCAATTGTCTCATTGTCAACAAAGCCCTCGCTTAGGGAAATTTCGCCATGGGAACACTTGTCTCCAAGAGCTTTGAACCGGCCATCTTTGGTGTGAACAAGCGCGATTGCTTCGTCCCCAATTTTCACGCGAAGAGCTTTTCCTGGCTTGATGTCTTCTACGTTGCAGATTCTGATAGCCATTACCTCACGGTCCCTTCGAGCTCGTTCTCAATAGCCTGTGCAAGCCTGTCTTCCAATTCCGAGATTCCAATTTGCTGAACAATCTCCATGAGGAATCCACGAACCACAAGACGCCTTGCTTCAAGTTCGTCAATTCCGCGAGCCTGTAAATAGAAAAGCTGCTCGTCATCGAACCTCCCGCTGGCGCTAGCGTGGCCTGCACCCTGAATCTGACCAGTTTCAATCTCTAGGTTTGGAACCGAATCAGCTCTCGCGCCATCGGTCAACAATAGGTTGCGGTTGAGCTCGTAAGTGTCGGTGCCTTCCGCAGCTGCACGAATGAGAACATCTCCCACCCAAACCGTGTGCGCTTTCTGGCCTTGAAGTGCGCCCTTATAGGTAACGCGAGATTTACAGTTCGGCTGTGAGTGATCTACAAAAATTCTGTGCTCTAGATACTGGCCAGCATCGGCAAAGTAGAGCCCAAACAGGGAAACATCGCCACCTGGAGCATCGAAGTGCGCCGAAGGCGTTACGCGAACTACCGATCCACCCAGAGACACCACAACGTGCTTGAACTTCGAGTTTCTGCCTAGCTTGGCAAACTGAGCCGAAGAGTGGATCGATTTTGTGTTCCATTCCTGAATGCTGACAAGAGTCAAGCTCGCTTCGTCGTCGACGATGATTTCAATGTTTTCAGACAAAACTGCGTCACCGTTGTGTTGTAGAACAACGGTTGCCTGTGAACCCTTTGCGGCGTGAACGATTACGTGCAGTGCCGATGGATCGGAAACAAGTGACTTGATTTCGATAGAAGATGGTTCTGGCGAAGAGTTTGCAGGAATGGAAATAAGGTAAGCAGCCTTTGCTGCTTCCCATCCCGCCGCAGACACCCTATCCTCTGGAATCCCAGCTGACCCAAAAAGCGAATGATCTGATTCGACCCAAGATGTCTCGACACCGTCAGTTGTAGTGGCTGTAATGTCACCGGAGAACTCTTCGAGTCCTGACTTGTCTAATCCCCCAAGCTCATCGGAGCCGATGTAACGCCACTGCTCTTCGCGAGTTGAGATCTCTGCGAAGTCATCGACCTTTGTTGACTTAGTTCTTTCGGAACGGGTTTGAATCGGAACCCCAAAGCCATGGGAATGCTCTGACAATCCGTGTTGGATTGTCTCTGAAGCGCCTGCCACTAGCCGACAGCCCCTTCCATTTGCATTTCGATTAGCTTGTTAAGCTCAAGTGCGTACTCCATTGGTAGTTCTTTGGCGATTGGCTCAATGAATCCGCGAACGATCATAGCCATTGCTTCGTCTTCGGCCATACCTCTGGACTGCAGGTAGAAAAGCTGCTCTTCGCTAACTCTCGAGACGGTCGCCTCATGACCCATCGATACATCGTCCTCGCGAACATCCACAGTTGGGTAGGTATCGCTTCTAGAGATGGTGTCAACCAAAAGTGCATCGCAACGCACTGTGTTGGCGCTGTGATGTGCTCCTGGATTAACTCGAATCTCTCCACGGTAGGAGGTTCTTCCACCTCCACGTGCGATTGACTTTGAAACAATCGAAGACGAGGTGTGTGGTGCAAGATGGATCATCTTCGCTCCAGCGTCTTGATGCTGACCTTCTCCAGCGAATGCAACGGATAGTGTCTCTCCTCTGGCGTACTCGCCGGCAAGAATCACCGAAGGGTATTTCATGGTCACTTTTGAACCGATATTGCCATCAATCCACTCCATGGTCGCACCCTCATGCGCGATAGCTCTCTTGGTTACCAAGTTGTAAACGTTATTGGACCAGTTCTGGATTGTGGTGTAGCGAACACGCGCACCTTTCTTGACAATGATTTCCACTACGGCAGAGTGCAAAGAATCCGACTTGTAAATTGGCGCGGTGCAACCCTCGATGTAATGAACGTATGAGTCCTCATCAGCAATGATGAGTGTTCTTTCGAACTGACCCATGTTTTCGGTATTGATTCGGAAATATGCCTGCAGCGGGATCTCAACATGAACACCCTTTGGCACGTAAACAAAAGAACCACCGGACCAAACAGAAGTGTTTAGTGCAGCGAACTTGTTATCTCCTGCAGGGATTACAGTCCCGAAGTACTCCTTGAACATCTCTGGATGCTCGCGCAAGGCGGTGTCGGTGTCCAAGAACAAAACACCTTGTTTTTCCAGTTCCTCGTTGATCTGGTGATAAACAACTTCTGATTCATACTGAGCTGCAACACCTGCAACAAGGCGCTGTCTTTCGGCTTCTGGAATACCTAACTTCTCGTAAGTAGCCTTGATCTCTTCTGGAAGGTCTTCCCAGCTCTGGGCCTGCTTCTCAGTTGAGCGAACAAAGTACTTGATGTTGTCAAAATCAATTCCCGACAGATCAGAACCCCAAGCCGGCATTGGCTTTTTCAAGAAGTATTGGTACCCCTTGAGGCGCATGTCCAGCATCCACTCGGGTTCGTTTTTCAGACCTGAAATGTCTTTAACAACCTGCTCGCTGATTCCTCGCTTTGCGAAGGCTCCAGCGTCGTTGCCATCTGACCAGCCATACTCGTAATTCCCGAGGCTATCTAGCTCGGGGCGGTCAATGATGATGTCAGACATTTGGCTCCTTATTGTTGATATCTAGGTCAAACCCACACTTGCAACCATGCATTCCCGCGCCAAAGTTAATGCGAAACTGGAATTGACTAAAGTTTACCAGCATTGCACAAAATTGCATCAGCAGACAGGAAATTAGCTCTTGATTCAGCCCTTTAGAACCATTTTTGCTCCGGCAAGGCTCAGGGCTTACGCATGGGCGTCGCTAGTTAGTCAGATCTTGATCGTCGTTACTGGTGGTTTGGTTCGCCTCACGGGTTCGGGCTTGGGTTGCCCAACCTGGCCCAAGTGCACCGAGGAATCCTTCGTATCCGTTCCTGAAATAGGTATCCACGGTCTAATCGAGTTTGGTAACCGTCTGTTGACCTTCGTTCTGGTCATAATCGCAGGCCTCACTTTCATCGTCATTCGCAGGACTATGAAGGCTCAGCGTTTTGGCCTGACGTGGCCAGCAGTGCTGCTAGTTCTAGGAATTATCGCTCAAGCGTTGCTTGGTGGCGTCACGGTCCTTACTGGCCTGAACTCGTGGGTGGTCGGAGCCCACTTTCTGGTCTCAGGCGTTCTTATCAGCATTGCCTCGGTTTTGGTGTGGCGGGTTTCCTCGCCTAAGCATGAACCAATCAGCTATCAGTCAGTCTTGCTTGCCTGGCCGATCTTTGTGGTCGGCTGGGTGACAGTGATTGTAGGAGTTGTCGTGACCGGTGCTGGTCCTCACGCTGGAGATTCTCTAACCCCTCGAAACGGTTTCGATCTAGAAACTTGGCAACATTACCACTCGTGGCCTGCCTACGCGATGACCGCACTGGTGTTGCTTTCTCTAGCCCTTGCTTGGAGAAGCGTTCCGAGCAAGCCCACCTCAAATCCTGCTGTGAGATCCTTGGGGATTCTCCTGATTGTTTCTGTACTACAGGCAGTGCTGGGTGTGGTGCAATCCAACATGGGAGTACCGGCACTGCTCGCAGGTGTGCACATGCTCGGAGCTTCATTGATCATCTCTCTGCTGACATTTCAGCTGCTGGCCCTTCGATCAAGATTTAAGGGAATCGAGTCGTCGAGATGAGCAGGATCTTTTGGTTCCGCAAGGATCTAAGGCTGCAAGACAACGAGGCTCTGACGCGCTGCGCAGAGGCAGCAATAGCTGATGGCGGCTCCCCTGTTCTTGGATGCTTCACATTTCGAAAGGAAGCATTCGAGAGCCTGAGCGGAATCAGACAGCACTCGTTAGTTGCATCTTTGGAATCGCTGAGAAATTCAATGTCAGATTCTTTGCACATTCTCGAAGGAGAAGGCGCCGCCGCGCTCGTCAAATTTGCTAAGCAAAATGATGTTGAGTTTATTCACGCCACGCAAAGCTATGATCCTGCAGGAATGGTCGAGCAAGTGCAGGTTGCTAAGGCATTGGAAGCTATTGGAAAGAAGCTTGTGCTGGAAGGTTCAAACTACGCGGTAACACCAGGAGCTGTAATAAAACCAACAGATGGCTCGGCTTATCGCGTCTACACGCCGTTCTACAAAGCCTGGTTTGAAATTGGTTGGCCTGAACCATTCAAGCTCCCAAAGAAAACTGTATGGGGCCAGGCTTCAGATTCAAAGATCCCCAAACCTACAACACCAGCACAGTTCAAAGTTCGTGCTGGTGAGCAGTTTGCATTGGAAACATTTGAGCGTTTCAAGAAGATAGCTCTCTTTGACTATTCGGAGAACAGAAACCGTGCAGATCTTTCTGGCACATCAAAGCTCTCTCACGCCCTAGCGCACGGCGAAGTACACCCTCGAACCCTTCTAGCTGATCTGAGAGATACAGCTGGCCACAATGTGTTTCGCAAAGAGATCGCTTGGAGAGAGTTCTATGCCGATGTCCTTTTCAGAAACCCACATACAGTCAACGACTACTACGTGCCAAGGTTTTCGAAAATGCGTTACGACAAAGGTAAAGAAGCGGTTGAGAAACTTGAACGCTGGAAGCTGGGTACCACTGGATTTCCTATGGTTGATGCGGGTATGAGGCAACTCGCGGCCGAAGGTTGGATGCACAACCGGGTTCGCATGATAGTTGCAAGTTTTCTTGTGAAGGACTTGCATCTGGAGTGGCAGAAGGGGGCAGACTGGTTTGAGCAGTGTTTATCTGATTTTGATCCTGCTTCGAACTCGCATGGCTGGCAGTGGACGGCTGGTTGCGGAACAGATGCCTCGCCCTACTACCGAGTATTCAATCCGATTTTGCAAGGATACAAATTCGATCCAGATGGTAACTATGTGCGTAAGTACATTCCGGAGCTTTCACATCTTGAAGGAGCTGAAGTGCATGAGCCTTGGTTACTAGTTGATGGGCTCATAAATGGATACCCCGAACCGATGCTCGATCACTCGAAAGAACGTGACGAGAGTCTGCGGAGACTAGAAGAGATCAAAGAAAAATAGCGGATCAAGCGCAATAGCAACAAATAGAACCGTCAGGTAAGTTATCGACCCATGAAAGAGTCTCATTGGGTTTTTGATCTCACCCTTTCTCGCCTCAGCGTTTAGGCGGTGTGATTCCATGAGAAACAGAGCACCAGTAACTAGAGCTGTTGCCGTGTAGATGATGCCCATCTCACCAAGTGGAATCAGCAACAGCGTTGAGGCAACCAGCGCCCATGCATACAAGACAATCTGAATGCCTACAGTTCTGTTGTCTCGCA
>JBIIXB010000022.1:0-10140 GCA_044338605.1 Rhodoluna sp.
GTTATGGCTGGAATAAGGATTGTTGCAACCCATAGAGCTAGCGCGTTTATTGAGGTGGAGACAAAGAAACGAATCATTTTTCTATTGTCCCAGCATTAGAGCTAAATTAGAGCCTGTGACTACTTCGGCGGGCCGCGTGCCGCAAGTTCAGATGCTGTCTCCGGATGGCGTGTTTGAGGTGCCTAGCGAATATGCACACTATGGCAAATATATTGAAAAGCTAACCCTCGATGATTTTCTAAAGTTCTATCGCGACATGGCGCGAATTCGTCGCTTTGACAACGAGTGCACCGCCTTGCAACGCCAAGGCCAAATGGGCCTCTGGGTTCCAGCTGTGGGTCAAGAAGCCGCTCAAATCGGATCAGGCTACGCCGTTGGCAAGAACGATCACATGTTTCCTAGCTACCGAGAGCACGGGGTGGCAATAACCCACGGAATTGATTTGATGTCAATCATCAAGATGATGCGCGGTGTGAATCACGGTGGTTGGAATCCCGAAGAAACCAGGTTTCATCTTTATGCAATTGTTTTGGGAACCCAGGTGCTGCACGCAACCGGTTATGCCATGGGTGTCAACTTCGATGGCAATGTCGGTACCGGTGACCCGGAGGTAGACCAAGCAGTAATTACTTACTTTGGTGATGGTGCTACCGCTGAGGGTGACGTGAGCGAAGCCCTTTTGTTTGCCGCGGTCAACAAATCACCTTTGGTTTTCTTTTGCCAGAACAATCAGTGGGCTATCAGCTCGCCAGTATCTGCCCAAACGGTAGTTTCTCTTTATCTTCGAGGCGAAGGGTTTGGGGTTCCTGGAATCCAAGTGGACGGAAACGATGTTTTGGCCTGTTACGCAGTAACCGCTAAACACATGGATGATGCCAGAAACGGCCTTGGCCCATCACTTATTGAGGCGCTGACCTATCGAGTCGGAGCACACACCACAAGCGATGATCCTTCGAAGTACCGCCCCCAAGAAGAAACTGACTACTGGATTGCCCGTGATCCAATAACCCGCTTTGAGAAGTTCCTTCGCCGCCAGGGCGTTGGTGACGAGTTCTTCCAAGAGGTTGCTCAAGCCGGCGATGATCTAGCAACTCAAATTCGGGAAGCTACCTTTGCTATGCCTAACCCTCCTTTAGAGAACATCTTCAAGCACGTCTATACCGATCCGCACCCGCTGGTTCAAGAGCAACAGGCATGGCTTGAAAACTACGAATCCTCATTTGAGGAGGATTCCAAATGACCAACACAACTGAGATGAGTATTGCTAAAGCGATCAACGCCGGAATTCAGAAGCAAATGCAAAAAGATTCCAAGGTATTGGTCTTTGGAGAAGACGTTGCCGAACTTGGTGGCGTGTTTAGAGTCACCGAAGGATTACTTGCAGAGTTTGGAAACCAAAAAGTTTTCAATTCACCTATTGCTGAATCTGGGATTGTTGGAACTGCAATTGGTCTTGCAATGCGCGGCTATAGACCGGTAGCCGAGATTCAGTTTGAAGGTTTTGTGTATCCGGCATTCGATCAAATTGTTTCTCAACTTGCGAAGCTAACCAACAGATCCGAAGGGCATTTGAGCATGCCGGTTGTTATTCGGATTCCTTACGGCGGAGGAATCGGTGCCGTCGAACATCACAGCGAATCCCCCGAAGCCTACTTTGCTCACACACCAGGACTTCGAGTAATTAGCCCATCAAATCCAAATGATGCTTACTGGATGATTCAGCAAGCAATTGAATCAAATGACCCAGTAATCTTTTTTGAACCAAAGAGGCGCTACTGGCTCAAAGGAACAGTGAATCTAGATACACCACCTGCCACCATGCACCAGGCAAAAGTTTTGCGCGAGGGAACCCAAGTAACGCTAGTTAGCTATGGACCGATGGTGGTTACCGCTTTGCAAGCCGCAGACCTTGCTACCGCCGAGGGGATCAGCTTGGAAGTAATTGATCTTCGATCAATTTCACCAATTGATTTTCCAACTATTTTGAACTCCGTTAGAAAAACCGGTCGATTGGTAATTGCCGCAGAAGCTTCAACTTCATACTCGGTTGCATCTGAAGTGGCCGCAAGGGTAGCCGAATTGGCCTTTTATAGCCTTGAGGCACCAGTTCTTAGAGTTGGAAGCTTTGATGTGCCATATCCACCTGCCAAACTTGAAGAACTGTTCCTACCCGACGCCGATCGGATTCTAGAAGCAGTAGATCGCTCGCTCGCCTACTAAGAAAGGGTAAGAAGATGTCACTTGCAGTATTCAACTTGCCCGATGTTGGCGAAGGTCTAACTGAAGCCGAAATTGTTTCTTGGAAAGTTGCCGCTGGCGACCAGGTAACCGTGAACCAAGTAATTTGCGAGATTGAAACTGCAAAATCAATCGTTGAGCTTCCTTGCCCTTTCGCCGGGACAATCGAGAAGCTCTTTGCCAAAGAAGGCGACACTGTCCTGGTTGGCAACCCAATCATCTCTGTTCAGGCCGAAGGAAACATCCTGGTAGCAGGACCTGCCACCAGCTCCATTCCGATCATTAGCGAGTCTGACACCATGCACGAAGCGGTCGCTGATGTTGCCTCATCGGTTGCATCAGATGAAACCAAGCCCAACTTGGTGGGTTACGGTTCTGCAGGTCACGGCGCAACCAGACGTAAACGCTCTGGCGTCGTTGCTGCAGCTTCTTTGGCAAGCGCGATCCCAACTGCAACTTCTGCGATTCCTTCAGCTCTAAGTGGCGATGTGATCGCAAAGCCACCAATTAGAAAACTTGCTAAGGATCTAAACGTTGATCTTTCTAAAGTTTCCGCAACGGGTCCAGCTGGTGAAATCACGCGCGAAGATGTTGTCAATGCCGCAACTCAAGCATCGGTGTTTAGAAACCTAACCACACCCGCGATTCCATCAGAGCGCGAAGAGCGCATTCCAGTCAAGGGTGTTAGAAAAGCCATCGCAACGGCGATGGTGCAGTCTGCCTTCACCGCACCGCACGTTTCGATCTTTGTTGATGTTGATGCCACTAGAACTATGGAATATGTAAAGAGACTGAAAGCATCAACTGACTTTGCTGGCGTGAAAGTTACCCCGTTGCTACTTATGGCAAAGGCAATGATGTGGGCTGTTAGACGAAATCCAACCGTGAACTCCACCTGGACAGACAAAGAAATCATTGTCCATAACTTTGTGAACTTTGGTGTTGCTGCCGCAACACCGCGTGGGTTGATTGTTCCAAACATTAAAGATGCTGATCGGATGTCGATGCTTGAACTTGCTCGACAGCTTGAATTACTTGCAGCTACAGCTCGCGAGGGTAAAACAACACCAGAGGACATGAAGGATGGAACCATCACCATCACCAACATCGGTGTCTTTGGTGTTGACACTGGAACCCCTATCTTGAACCCAGGTCAGGTTGCAATTGTGGCGCTTGGCTCGATTCGCCCAAAGCCATGGGTTGTCAACAATGAGATTGTCATTCGTCAGGTAACAACCATTGGTGCCACTTTTGATCACCGAGTTGTTGATGGCGATGTTGCGTCCAGATTTGTCCAGGACGTGGCTTCGGTCATTGAGGAACCGGCCTTATTACTTGACTAATCGCTATTGACAATCATTATCAATAGGTGTTATGGTTTGGGTATGAAAACTAAAACCTTTGCCCTAGCAACCGCCACAGTCCTTCTTCTAGCAGGCTGTGCAGCCACTGATTCGACCTCAGATGCCACAGAAGAGTCCTTTGCAGGTCTCACCATTGTCTCTTCCACCAACGTCTGGGGCGATGTCGCCTCATCGGTCGGCGGAGACCTAGTACAGGTGGTCTCAATCATCGATAGCTTCTCCCAGGATCCACACTCCTACGAGGCATCCGCCAGAGATCAGCTTGCTGTCAACGATGCCGACGTAATTGTCGCCAACGGCGGAGGCTATGACTCGTTTATTGACACCCTGGCTGAGGCCGCTGGCAACAGCAACGTTATTTATGCCTACCTACCCGAGGAGGGCGAAGAAGAAGACCACGCTGCAGAAGAAGAGGACCACGCCACAGAAGAAGAGGGCCATGACCATGACCATGATCATGCTCACGGTAACGAACACGTTTGGTATGACTTCCACGTGGTTGAGGATTTCGCAACCCGACTAGCTGATCAGCTAAAGACTTTGGATCCCGACAACGCTGCGCAATACACAGCGAACCTTGAAGAGTTTCTAGTTGGAATTGAATCCCTAGAAGAACGGGCAGCTGCTGTTGCTGGTTCTGTTTCCGGCGCGAAGGTAATTTCATCGGAGCCAGTGGCCGATTACTTACTAGCCGAACTAGGCCTTACCAACATCACGCCGGAGTCCTTTTCTCAAGCAATTGAGGAAGAACTAGACGTTTCTCCTGCAGACCTTCTAGAAATTCAGAACCTAATCTCTTCGAACTCGGTTGACCTGTTTGTTGTGAACATCCAAACCGGGTCGGTTCAGATTGATGCACTGGTAGAACTTGCCGAAACTAGCGGTGTAGCGGTTATCCAGGTGAGCGAACTTTTGCCTGAAGGCCTAGGCTATCTCGCATGGATGGAACAGAACATCTCCGCAATCGAGGCAGGTCTAAAGTAATCACTGCATCAAGTGATCCGGTACTACAGGTCAAAAACGCAAGCCTTGGTTTTGCTGAAAAAAGTGTTTGGAGCAATCTAGACCTAAGCGTAAAACCAGGTGAGTTCATTGCGGTCATCGGAGCGAATGCTTCAGGAAAGACAGTGCTACTAAAAGCAATTTTGGGTCAGCTTGCTTTAACTTCTGGATCAATAGAACTATTTGGCGAACCGGTTCGTCACGGGTCAAGAAATGTTGGCTACATCCCTCAACATCGCCAAGCTGATAGCGGATTACCACTTCGCGCCAGAGATTTACTTCGAATGGGACTAGATGGTCACCGCTTTGGTTTGCCACTGCCTTCTTCAAAAACCAATAAACGAATTGCAGAAGTTTTGGAAATGGTCGGAGCAAGTGATATTGCTAACACTCCAATAGGTCAACTTTCTGGTGGACAACTACAGCGCATTCGAGTTGCCCAAGCAGTTATCGACAGACCGAAGTTGATCTTGGCTGATGAGCCACTTAGCGCACTAGATCTAAAGCAGCAGTCTGTGGTGGCGGAACTAATAAACGAGCAGCGCCAACTTAGTGGCGCTGCGGTGTTGTTTGTCACACATGATGTAAACCCGGTTCTTGATTACATCGACAGGGTGCTGTATCTAGCTAACGGTAAGTTCCGAATTGGAACTCCGGATGAGGTTTTGAGATCCGATGTTTTGTCTAAGCTTTACGGCCGGGATGTCGATGTTGTTAGAAACCAGGGGCGAATTGCCGTCTTGGGTTCTTCAAACCACGATCATCATGAAAACGAGAAGTGGATCTAATGGACAGACTCTTTGATTTCTCTGATTACGACCAGTTAATTCCGCTGGTTCAAAACTCTCTTATTGCCGGTGCACTGCTTGGACTCATGGGTGGGCTAATTGGTGTGTTCGTAATGACAAGAGATATGTCCTTTGCGGTACATGGAATCAGCGAACTGTCTTTTGCGGGCGCTGCGCTTGCTTTACTGTTCGGACTCAACATTGCACTCGGTGCAACCCTTGGCTCGATTGTTGCCGCGGTAATTATTGCCATCATGGGGTCCAGAGCTAAAGATCGAAACTCAATCATTGCCGTGCTGATGCCATTTGGTCTTGGTATTGGCATCTTGGCACTTGCTCTCTATGAGGGAAGAGCAGCCAACAAGTTTGGCTTACTTACCGGGCAGATTATTGCAGTTGACGACCCGCAGGTCTTCTGGCTGATCGCAACCTCGCTTGTTGTGGTTAGCGCGTTGCTAGTTATCTGGCGACCACTTTCTTTTGCAAGCTTGGATCTGGAAGTTGCTGACGCTAGAGCGGTACCTACCAAGACGCTCGGAATTGTTTTTATGCTGCTACTGGCCTTGGCGGTAGCGGCATCGGTTCAGGTAGTTGGTGCACTGCTTGTGATGACTTTGCTTGTTACACCCGCAGCAGCGGCCCTTAGACTAACTTCCTCCCCAGTTTTGGTTCCGGTTCTTAGTGTGAGCTTTGCGGTGGTATCTGTAGTGGGGGGAATATTGCTTGCCCTTGGTGGTGGGTTGCCAATTAGCCCGTACGTTACAACTTTGTCTTTTGCAATCTATTTAGTTGCCAGAGTCATTGAAAAATCTAAGTCTTGGAAAGCGGTGAAGTAAATGTCACAAGGGATAAAGCGCAACACCTGGCAAAAATCCGCCGTCAAGGAAGCTCTTTCCGAATCTGCTGGTTTCTGTTCTGCGCAACAATTGCATTCATCACTCAAAGACAAGGGTCCAGCAATCGGTCTAGCAACTGTTTACCGCGCGCTAAGTGATTTAGTTTCTGTTGGTGAAGCAGATTCTTTGCAATCCACCGATGGAGAGATGCTCTATCGAGCCTGTGGTGGTGGACACCACCATCACTTGATTTGCCGCAACTGCGGCAAGACTGTCGAAATTGAAGCGAACAAACTTGAATCCTGGGCAGACCAGGTTGCAAGAGATCACGGTTTTTCTAATTCGAGTCACGTGATTGATATCTTTGGCGACTGCTCCAGTTGCAGAAAGAAACTAGCAAAGTAGTTCCCATGCTTTGCTAAAGGTGCACTTTCAAATCGGAAAGGAGTAGTGTTCAGTTATGAAGCTTTTTGGGGGAAATAAAATCACTGGTGGTACCGCTACGCGGGCTGAGGTATACGGCTTGTTTATTGCTGCAATCGTTCTTGTTGGCGGAGGAGTTGGCGGCGCGTACGCCATTACTACTGGCTCATTGAGTCCAGAGAGTAGTCAAACCGAACAGTCTGCAAACCCCGAACAGTCTGCAAACCCCGATGAGTCTGCAAACCCCGATGAGTCTGCAAACCCCGATGAGTCTGCAAACCCCGATGAGTCTGCAAACCCCGATGAGTCTGCAAACCCCGATGAGTCTGCAAACCCCGATGAGTCTGCAAACCCCGAAGAGTCTGCCGCTCCGACAACCAGCTGCTTCTCCCTACCTCAAATCCCAAATGATAATGGTGGCAGTCCAGTTGGTTCCATGGAGGTTGACCATGATCCAACGGGAGGAAAGAACTTTGAACAGTTTTACGGTATGGGACTAGGTGAGCTAGGTTGTAAAATCGCTGAAGCTCATGACTGGGGTGACCAGTTCTCATTAGGTCTATCTGTAAATGGGGAAAAAACTCTCATGTGGTATTCCAACAGAGTTGACCGTCAAATCGTTGAGTCGGTGCTTAGGTCGGCTCTTGAAGCACTTCGCTAGATTTACTACCGAACACGGTTTTTTCTGCATGAGCTCCGACACCCCCGCTTCTCTTTAGATTTTTAAAAGTAAATCAAAATATTTGGAAACAGATCCCTGGGGCTTGACCGGAGAATTACCTGTATGTCGAACACTCCCCGATTCAATAGCTCTACGCATTGAATTCTTTCCATGTGTCCTGTAATTGAGATTTGTTAGTATTCGAGCATGTCGGAAACTACGGATGCCTCCGTTCTTGTATTGACCAGTCGGCTTCGCCCTGGACTTGATGGCGGTCATACCGTTTCCACTCTTCAACGAGCAAAGCTGCTTTCAAGTTCTGGATTGCCAGTGACTCTTGTAACAGTTGATCTTCACCCTAACTACCAGCCGTTCTTGGATAAGTTTCGTGCCATTGGGCTAGCTACTGACAAAACTAAAATTCGAAACTTTCTCGAAGAGGTTCGCAGATCACCAGAAATTCTTCGAAAGGCAGCAAAACCATCCCTCGAAACTAGTTTTTCCAACAAAGAAGTAGTAGCTGACGAAGTTGAGCTTGATGACCAAGGCGTTGCATGGCGACAAGTTTCGCGATCGTCGGATGGAGCAATTGTCTATACAGATTTTTTTGACAACAGCGGCTCGTTACTTTTTAGATTGCCGTTTGTTGAGCAAGCTGATTGGTGGAGAGCTCCGATAGTTATCGACGTCCTCGATGTCGCTGAAAACAATCAGAACCCAACAAGCGTTGGCGGCCTTGCAGGTTTTGGAGCTTTGTATCGGGCTTGGTGGGATGTCGTAGTTTCGCAAACTCGTGAACTAAAGCCTACTGCTCCAATTGTTGCAATTGCAGAAGCTAGGCAAGTCGGCGAGCTCTTTCTTGGTTACCCGGGTGTGTATCTAGTACACACCGTTCACAGCTCACACACCTTAGCTCCGCATAATTGGGATAGCCCGATGGATAAAATCTGGAGCGAATGGCTTAGTGGCGCTCACAAATACGAGGCCGTTGTCTGGTTGAGCGAACAACAGAGCTTAGATGTTCAAAAGCGCTTGGGTAAAACAGAGCTGGTAAGTTTTGTGATTCCAAACCCGCCAACTGTTCCGGCGGATTCGGAAAGCATTTTGAATGCGATTGCTAGCGGAAAGCTTATGAAACCACTTCGCGCAATCATGATTACGCGACTTGTTGCTGTCAAAAGGGTTGACCATGCTATTAGGGCTTGGCAGAAAGTTGTTCAATCAATTCCTGAAGCCAAGTTGGACATTTACGGTGATGGCCCAGAAAAAGATCATCTCCAAGAGCTGATTGGCTCACTGGGGCTAGAAAACAAAGTCACCTTGCATGGCTATCTGGAAAATGCGCGCGAGCAAGCTCGCACCGCTATCTGCCATATCTTGACAAGTAGCTACGAGGGCCAGTCGCTGGCCATCGCTGAGGCCATGGCTCTTGGCTGCCCATCGATTTCTTATGAGATCTCCTATGGACCGCCAGAAATGATTTCAGACGGTCACTCTGGCCTATTGGTGCCAAGTGGCGACATTGATTCCTTGGCCATTGCAATAACCAAGGTCCTTGGGGACCCAAAGCTTGCCTCGAAGCTCTCGGCCGAGTCGGTCAAATGGGCCAAATCAGCTGGTCCCGACAAAACCCTTCATTCTTGGCAAAATCTACTCACCCAGATCACTGCCTCAGGGCCCAGGTCAGGGCTCTAGGCCTCAGAAAAAAGTTGCAAACAGGTCAGAAATTGGCCTAGACTGGCATGAGTTGTGAGGGTTTATTCACAAATCAAATAAAAAGCTTTCAAGCAAATTTTCTTGATTTTGGCTTGTTTTGCCCAGTAGGAGGAACAAATGGCAGCTTACTGCCAGGTAACTGAGACCAAACCACAGTTTGGCCATGCCGTTTCGCACGCTCAGAACAAGACCAAGCGCCGCTTTAACCCAAACATCCAGAAGAAGACTTACTTCGTTCCTTCTCTAAAGAGAAACGTAACTTTGCAACTATCCGCTCGCGGAATCAAGGTCATCGATGCCCGTGGCATCGAGTCTGTGGTTAGCGAAATCCTTGCCCGCGGCGAGAAGATCTAAGGACAGCTAAATGGCCAAAGAAAAGGACATCCGTCCAATCATCAAGATGCGTTCCACTGCTGGCACCGGATACACCTACGTCACCAAGAAGAACCGTCGTAATGACCCAGACCGCATTACTTTGAAAAAGTATGACCCTGTTGTGCGCAAGCACGTCGAGTTTCGCGAGGAGCGCTAAAAATGGCGAAGAAAAGCAAGATTGCCCGTAACGAGCAGCGCAAGATCGTGGTCGAGCGCTACGCCGAGCAGCGTCTAGCCCTGAAAAAGGCCCTAGTAGACCCTAATTCCACCGATGCCCAGCGCGAGGAAGCTCGCCTAGGACTGCAGAAGCTTCCTAGGAACGCTTCCCCGGTAAGACTTCGTAACCGTGACTCAATCGATGGAAGATCCAGGGGAGTTTTGGCCAAATTTGGCGTTTCCCGCATCAGATTCCGCGATATGGCGCACCGAGGCGAGTTGCCAGGCATTACCAAGTCCAGCTGGTAGTTTTTAGCCATAGCAACACGCCGTCTCGAAATAAAGGGTCCAGGCCAGTAGGCCGCCGTTAGATTGATTCGGACATCAAGTCACGTAGAGATCGTCCAGGAGGACCACATGAACAAGAGCGAACTAGTAGCTGCAATCGCAGATAGCACTGGCGAGTCACAGGCTGCCGTAAACCGCATTGTTGACGCAATGTTTGACACTATTGCCAAGGAAATCAGGAAGGGCACCAAAGTGACCATTCCAGGTTGGCTATCAGTAGAGAAGGGCTTCCG
>JBIIXB010000038.1:0-2783 GCA_044338605.1 Rhodoluna sp.
TTTTCTATCGGAACATTCAGGTCACAACGAAGCAGTACCCGCTTTGACTCAAGCTGTCCAAGGGAAGATATAGTTCTCAAAGTTAGAGTTTGTTCGCAACCAAAACAGTAAGGTCAACGAGTCTGTTCGAGTAACCCCACTCGTTGTCATACCAGGCGCTAATCTTCACGGTGTTGTCAATTACCTTCACAAGTCCCGCGTCAAAGATTGAAGAGTGTGGGTCGGTGACGATGTCTGAAGAGACGATCTCATCTTCGGTGTAAAGAAGGATTCCTTTGAGAGGTCCCGATGCTGCCTTCTTGTAGGCGGCCTTGATCTCGTCGATTGTGACCTTCTTGGCTGACACAAGGGTCAAGTCAGTAATCGAACCTGTCGGAACTGGAACACGAAGCGCAAAGCCATCAAGTTTGCCCTTTAGTTCTGGAAGAACAATGCCGATGGCCTTCGCTGCACCCGTTGATGATGGAACTATGTTTATCGCTGCGGCGCGTGCGCGGCGCAGGTCACCGTGGGGCCCATCCTGAAGGTTCTGGTCAGCAGTGTAAGCATGGATTGTGGTCATCAAACCATTGACAATCCCAAACTCATCGTTGAAAACTTTTGCAAGAGGAGCAAGACAATTGGTTGTGCAGGAAGCGTTTGAGATGATGTGATGCTTTGCGGGATCGTAAAGATGCTCGTTAACCCCGATAACGAAGGTTGCATCTTCACCGGTAGCCGGAGCCGAGATAAGAACTTTCTTAGCACCAGCCTCGATGTGCTTGACGGCGTCCTTGGCATCTGTAAAGCGACCGGTTGACTCGATAACGATGTCAACACCCAGATCTCCCCAACCAAGGTTTGACGGGTCTTTTTCAGCCAAAACTTTGATCTTGTAGTCACCAACCAGAATGTGCTGGCCCTCGACTCGAACATCTTGGTTTAGGCGACCTGTTACCGAGTCATATTTGAGTAGATGAGCGAGAGCCTTCGGGTCCGATAGATCATTTACTGCGACGATCTCTAGATCGGTACCTTTAGCTAGTTCTGCTCTAAGGTAATTGCGACCGATTCTTCCAAAGCCATTAATGCCAACTTTTGTAGTCAAGATGTTCCATTTCGCTTGGCGCCAGAGGCGCGATTATCAACAGGAAATCCACGCACCCTCGGGTGGAATTATCAGACTAGCAGTAAGCCCTTTGTTTGGCCGCGAGCTGCCTCAAAACGAGCCTGTACGTCCGGCCAAGACACTATCTTCCAGAATGCAGCAACGTAATCAGCCTTAACGTTTTGGTAGTCCAGGTAGAAGGCGTGCTCCCACATATCCAGCATCAAAAGCGGAATTGTGGCGGGGGCAAGGTTTCCCTGGTGGTCGTAGAGCTGCTCAATGATGAGCTTTTGGCCAAGAATGTCCCACGCAAGAATTGACCATCCAGAACCCTGGATACCAAGTGCGGATGCGGTGAAGTGGGCTCGAAAGCCGTCGTAGCTTCCGAAGAACTCGTCGATAGCTGCTGCCATTTCACCGGTTGGCTTGTCCCCACCATCGGGGCTCAGGTTTCTCCAGAAAACAGTGTGGTTCACGTGACCTGCGAGGTTGAACGCAAGGTCCTTCTGTAGCTTGTTAACCCAGGTCAAGTCGTTCTTGTCGCGAGCTTCTGCTAACAGATCTAGAGCGCTGTTTGCTCCGTTGACGTAGGCAAGATGATGCTTATCGTGATGCAATTCCATGATGCGACCCGAAATGTTTGGCTCTAGTGCGCCGTAGTCGTAACCAAGGTCTGGAAGTGTGTACTTGCCCATTTACTGTCCTATTCGTCGATAGTTCTATTATGCGTTATGGAATCTTCTCTAGTCGTTTTCAAGCTCTTCAGGCAAGAATGCGTCTGTGCCGTCAATTCCCAGCTCCTCGGCACGCTTGTCAGCCATAGACAATAGCCGCCTAATCCTGCCAGCTACCGCATCTTTGGTCATTGGAGGATTGGCTAGTCTTCCAAGCTCATCAAGGCTTGCCTGCTTATGCTTTAGGCGAAGCTCGCCCGCGTACTTCAAATGTTTAGGAATGTCATCTCCAAGGATCTCTAGGGCTCTTCCAACTCTCGCGCCTGCCGCAACGGCAGCTTGGGCTGAGCGACGTAGGTTTGCGTCATCGAAGTTAGCAAGTCGGTTTGCAGTGGCCCTAACTTCACGGCGTAGTCTTAGCTCTTCCCATTTCAGCAGCTGACCATGAGCACCCATCTGTGTAAGCATGGCTGAAATCGCATCGCCGTCTCTGATTACTACTCGGAACATGCCTCGCACCTCACGAGGCTTAGCGACGATTCCCAATCTTCTTGCAACACCAACAAGTGCCATGGCAACTTCGTTTCCAGGAGCTGTCACTTCTAGTGCGGCGGATCTACCCGGATCGGTTAGCGAACCGTGAGCCAGGAAAGCTCCGCGCCAAACAGCTTGAGCTTCGCCGATAGAACCAGCTACAAGAGTTGCCGGAAGTCCCCTAGCAGGGCGACCGCGACTATCCACTAGACCCGTTTGTCTGGCAAGGGTGTCACCTTGACCCAGAACGCGGATTTGGTATCTACTAGTTTTTCTGATTCCACCAGCAGAAATTACTGATAGCTCGCTTTCACAGCCAAAGAGTTCGGTGAGATCTTTTCGTACTCGCCTGGCAACTTGTGCGGAGTCGAGTTCCACTTCGATTACAACCTTGCCTGATACCAGGTGCAACCCGCCTGCTAGTCGAAGGATGGTGGCTAGCTCAGCAGCCCGAACAGCGCTTTTTGGAACATCGATTCTTGCTAACT
>JBIIXB010000012.1:0-31418 GCA_044338605.1 Rhodoluna sp.
GCAACGATGAAAAGCACATTGGTGGTGTCGATCTGGATGAAATCTTGCTGGGGGTGCTTTCTGCCACCCTGCGGTGGAACCGAAGCAACGGTTCCTTCCAAAATCTTGAGCAAAGCCTGCTGAACACCCTCACCTGAAACATCTCGGGTGATCGATGGGTTCTCGGCTTTTCTGGAAATCTTGTCAATTTCGTCGATGTAAATAATTCCCTGCTCCGCGCGCTTCACATCAAAATCAGCTGCCTGCAGAAGCTTTAGCAAAATGTTCTCAACATCCTCACCCACATAACCAGCTTCAGTCAGAGCTGTAGCGTCAGCTACTGCGAACGGAACGTTAAGTCTCTTGGCAAGAGTTTGGGCGAGGTAGGTCTTTCCGCAACCGGTTGGACCAATCATCAAAATATTTGACTTGGCGATTTCGATTGAATCGTGCTCTTTACCGGCGGCGGTTAAGGTGCCAACGGAACGAATTCTCTTGTAGTGGTTGTAGACAGCAACGGAAAGAACTTTTTTAGCTTTGTCTTGACCAATTACGTACTCATCCAAGTAACCGTAGATTTCTTTTGGCTTTGGAAGGGTTATGTCTTCAATTTCCTTGGCTGATGCTGCACCAAGTTCTTCTTCAATGATTTCGTTGCAAAGCTCAATGCACTCATCGCAAATGTAAACGCCTGGGCCTGCGATCAGCTTTCTAACCTGCTTCTGGCTCTTTCCACAGAAAGAGCACTTAAGTAAGTCGCCTGATTCACTGAGTTTTGTCATAAATTAAACCCTATTACCCATCCCCGACAATCGCGGTTAGGTTCTCCTACGGTTTTACTTGGCAGGCAGTGGGTTCTTACGAGAAGTAAGCACCTGGTCAATCAATCCGTAGGTCAGAGCCTCATCCGCAGTCAAGATCTTGTCGCGGTCGATGTCCTTGTTTACTTCGGCAACCGTCTTGTTTGAATGCTTGGATAGTGTCTCTTCGAGCCACTCACGCAGACGCATGATCTCTTTGGCCTGAATCTCAATGTCAGACGCCTGACCTCTTCCTGAATCTCCGGTTGCCGGCTGATGAATCAAAATTCTCGCGTTAGGCAAAGCTAGACGCTTTCCAGGCGATCCTGCTGCAAGCAACACCGCAGCAGCCGAAGCTGCCTGACCCAAACAAACTGTCTGGATGTGAGGTCTGATGTATTGCATGGTGTCGTAAATTGCAGTCATCGCTGTGAATGATCCACCCGGTGAGTTGATATACATAGTGATGTCGCGGTCAGGGTCTTGGCTTTCAAGAACCAATAGCTGAGCCATGACATCGTCTGCCGAAGCATCGTCAACCTGAACACCTAGAAATACGATGCGGTCTTCAAAGAGTTTGTTGTAAGGATCCTGGCGCTTGAAACCGTAAGAGGTTCTCTCCTCAAAGCTAGGAAGAATGTACCTAGCTTCAGGCGACAGGTTTGAAAGGTCTTTAGGCAATTTTTAGTTTCTCCCTACTTGTTTCCAACACCGGTGGCTGCGCCAGCGGATGCTTGAATGTGGTCGATGAATCCGTACTCCAAAGCTTCTTGAGCGGTGAACCAGCGATCGCGGTCGCCATCTTCCATAACTTGCTCAACGCTCTTACCGGTTTGGTCTGCAGTGATCTGTGCAAGCTGACGCTTCATGGACATAATCAGCTCCGCCTGAGTTTGAATGTCGGCAGCGGTTCCACCAAAACCTCCAGCTGGCTGGTGAAGTAGCACTCTGGTGTTTGGGGTGGCATATCTTTTGCCCTTGGTGCCAGAAGAAAGTAAGAACTGACCCATTGAGGCAGCCATTCCAATTCCAACGGTGACGATGTCGTTTGGAACGTACTGCATGGTGTCGTAGATGGCCATACCCGCGGTGATAGAACCACCTGGTGAGTTGATGTAAAGGTAAATATCCTTGGTGGAGTCTTCGGCTGCTAGCAGCAGAATCTTTGCGCAGATGTCATTGGCCATGTCATCGCGAACTTCACTTCCAAGCCAAACGATTCTGTCTTTTAATAGACGGTCAACGGTGGAGTACTTTTCCATTGCCTTATCTGCCATTTGAGTCCCTTATCCAGTGCTTGATTACTTGCTTGCTAGACCAAGATACTTCGAAACACGCCAAGATTAGGGCTTGTTCGCCTAGGGCAATAAAGCAGGTGTCTTAGTCGTGGTCGTGACCGGCGTGGGAGTCCTGGCTGGAAGAGTCACCTTTTAGGAACTCACCCAGATCAACAGGGTTCTTGGCTTTGTCGGTCACGATGGCTTCGGAAAGCACAATGGATAACGCCTTGCGCCTAGCTACCTCGCCAACAAAAGATGGAACCTGACCGTTTTTGCTAATTGTCTCCACAAACTGGTTTGGATCCATGCCGTAGTTTTGGCTGCTCAGCATCAGATACTGCATCAATTCCTGCTCGCCAACTTTGATGCCTTCGGCGTCAACAATCGCGTCAAGCAACATCTGAACCTTGAAAGATTTTTCAGACTCTACGGTGACTTCAGCGCGATGTTTGTCGTCTTGTAATCTGCCTTCTCCTTCGAGATGGCGGTTCACGTCGGATTCAATCATTTCTTTCGAAACTGGAACGTCAACAATCTTTAGCAGTTCCTCGGTTAGAAGATCCCGTGCCTGGATTCCTTGAGAGTAGCTCTTGGACTTTGCAATTTGAACTTCAATGTCATCTTTTAGCTCTTTTAGAGTGTCGAACTGGCTGGCCAACTTGGCAAAGTCGTCGTTGGCTTCTGGAAGCTCGCGCTCCTTCACGGCATTTACCTTTACGGTAACTTCAGCTTCTTCGCCCGCCATGTCTCCGCCAACTAGTTTGGAACGGAACACGGTAGTTTCACCAGCGGTTAGAGTGTCCAGAGCCTCATCGATGCCATCGAGTAAGTTTCCAGATCCAACTTCGTAAGAAATGTTCTCGGCAGAGTCGATTTCTTTACCGTTGATACTGGCAGCTAAATCGATGGAGACGAAGTCGCCTTTCTTGGCAGCACGCTCAACTGTATTTAGGGTTCCAAAGCGAGCACGAAGGGAATCTAGCTCGTCGTCAATTTCCTTGCCGCCTACCTTGATGTTGTCAACAACAACCTTGAGTCCACGGTAGCCAGGAAGCTTAATCTCCGGTCTAACCTCTACTTCAATTTCAACAACTAGGTTTCCGAGGAATGTGTTCTCGTCCGGGCTTGACTTCACGTCAGCTTTTGGCTGGCCCAGTGGTCGAAGTTTGCTTTCTTCAAGAGCTTTTTTGTAGATGCCATCTAGTCCATCGTTGATGGCGTGAGCCATGATTGCTGGGCGTCCAACTCTTTGATCCAAGAGCGCTGCAGGGATTTTCCCCTTGCGGAAGCCAGGCACGTTGACCTGCTGAGCGATGTGCTCGTAGGCGTGATCAAGCGAAGGCTTGAACTCTTCTGGGGTGACTTCGATGTTGAGCTTTACGCGTGTGGGGTTTATTCGTTCAACGCTAGTTTTCAAGTTGTTCTCCTGGAAATTTGCCCCCATAAAGGGGTAAACAAATATGGCTTTTTGTTTGTCGGGGTGACAGGACTCGAACCTGCGATATCCTGCTCCCAAAGCAGGCGCGCTAGCCACTACGCTACACCCCGGTGGTTTTTGGAAATATTTCCATAAACAACCTCGGTCAGTCTATCCCATACAATAGTGAGGTAGCGAACGGCTTTTTCGGGAGTGTAGCTCAATGGTAGAGCCTCAGTTTTCCAAACTGATGGCGCGGGTTCGATTCCCGTCACTCCCTCCAATTACCTCTGGCAGGTATTACACCAATAAAGCTTGCGGCTATAGAAAAGCTCAAGCTTCACTTTCTTGCCACACTGCCAACAAGGCAAACCCTCACGTTTATATACGTAGTAGCGATCATCAATAGGCACTCTGCCCTTCAAAAATCCCTCACGAGTTAGCATCAACCCGGTCTTAACTCCTATTTTCATAAGCGTTACGGCATCATCCCAAATAGCCAATAGCGCCTGCTCGGAAACTTTGCTTCCTGGTTTATGCGGGCTAAGGCCCGCTCTAAACAACAGCTCAGCTCGATACACGTTACCTATGCCACTGATTACGGCTTGGTTCATAAGCAGTGAACCAATAGGTGCAGCCGAGGCTCTCACTTTCGATACGAAACGAAGAGCTTCTTTTCCGGAAGGATCCGCTCGCAAAGGATCGGGGCCAAGTCGCTTATAAACTGCCAAAACCTCACCGGAATCAACAACCTCACAAACCGTTGGGCCTCGAAGATCCGCTGAAGCAGCGTTGGAACCAAACCGTGCTCGCACCTGTCCCCAGACTTCTGGGGCTTTACTGATTGGAACGTTGTAGAAGTTCCACTTGCCATAGATACCTAAATGAACCCGAATGGTTAGTTTGTTATCGAAGCCAAGAAATAGCTGCTTACCAATCGCGCTAGATTCAACAAGTTTTCTTCCAGAAACCAGTGTTGCTTGCTCGGCAAATCTTCCTTGCGGTGAAGAGATCTTGAGCTTCGAATCAACAAATAGCTGAGCAAATTTGTTTGCAGTTCTGTGAACGGAATGGCCTTCTGGCATGCTGCTAGGAAATTAGGTCTTCTATTGAGGCAACGATTGCTTTTGGGGCTTTGCTTCTTATGGACACCTCTGTGCCGTCCTGGAGGTTGAGCTTGACGGCTGGCCCCTTAGAAGGAACGAATCCGATTTTGCGAGTGGTCAGCCTGATGCCCCACCCTCCAAACTCCCGTGCTGATACAACCCCAGCAGACGCGCTAACAATCTCTTCGGGATCAAAACTCATAATTGTCAATCCGCGCAAGCGAATCTGAACATCTTTTCCGACCACTACTTCTGGCATTGACAATAAAAATGTCAGTAGAACGGAAACCGAGAGCAGGATAACTGCAAACACAGGCCACGGAAAGTAAACTGCGGCGGCATCAGTTGCTCCGATTTGGATAAACAAAGAAACGCAAAGGATTGCAGTAACTAGCCAAAACACTATTCCGAACACCAGAACCACTAGATTTCTAATTCGAATTTTTGACTTTGGCCAGAAATCTGCAGCAAGCAAAGGGAGCCAGAGAACTAACTGAAGAATTAGCACGGTTAGTGCAAACTCGCTAACAGAAACGAATCCATCGGGCTGCATTGTTATGCCCCAATGAATGGCCACCGGGTTAGGTAGCTGACCGGCAGCATCAAGCCAAAATGTGAGAACTTGCAATCCAGCGATAGCAAGTGGCGGAACTAACCAAGTGTTCAGTCTCGTTAGGCCAAGCTTCATTAGCTAGCTGATCTCTCCGGTTTGCTCGTAGAGCCCAATTTTTCCGATTCGACGCTCATGCCTTTCATCACTGCTATAGGGCTCAGCGATGAACACCTTGATTAGCTCAAGTACTTCTTCCTTGCTGTGTTGTCTGGCTCCAACGGCGATCACGTTAGCGTCGTTGTGCTGCCTCGCTAATTCAGCGATCTCTTTGTTCCAAACCAAGGCGGCTCTAATGCCTTTTACTTTGTTGGCAGCCATTTGCTCACCATTTCCAGATCCGCCAAGAACAATTCCAAGAGCGGGGACCTCAGCTTGCAAGTCGCGCTGCACCGCAAGGGCGGCATTAATACAAAACGCTGGGTAGTCATCAAGTGGATCAAAGGACTGTGGTCCGTGATCAAATACTTCGTGACCGAGGTTAGTAAGTTCCTGGATTAGGTAGTGGCTAGTTTCTAGCCCGGCATGATCGGTCGCGATGTGGATTCTCATATCTACCTAATCTACTTATCGAAACCACTGCGAAGAACTCGCAACACAATTGAGCCAATTACTGCAGTGAGTGTCACGTAGCTAAGCGTTAGTGCTTGCAGGTTCACCGATAGCACCGCCGGGGCCGCAAGAGCTGCGATAACCATTGAGAACTCACCCCTTGGGGTCAAGAAGGCACCAGCTCGAATCCAGCTGAGCTTGTCGACCATATCCTTGGCAATCCACCAGCCAACAGCGAATTTTCCTGCGACACCAATAACGACAAAAAGCAACAATGCCGGAAGCACTTGCAGAAGCTCTGAGAAGTTGGTGGCCAGACCAAAAAACAAAAAGAAAATAGCTGCGAAGAGATCTCTTAGTGAACCAAGTCGTCCTCGCACCGTGTTGGCGACCTCACCGGTAAGTAAAAGACCAACAAGGAACGCGGCGACCGCGCCCGAAAATCCTGCAAGGTCGGCGACTCCGGCAGCCAACAAAGCCGATCCAAAAACAGTCAATAGCAAGCCCGATGGAACATCGGGATTCAAGATTCTGGACCACTTGGCATTACCGCGATAAGAAATTATCAAAACAAGTCCAGTAATGATCAATGCAACTGAAACTGACACTAGACCCGCGGCTGCCGAGAGACCAAGCACTAGCGATGTCAAGAGCGGCAAGTACGGAGCTAGAGCAAGATCCTCGAACACCAGGATTGCTACCACTCGCTTGGAAAGTTCCGATTTTCGCCAACCGGTTTCACGAAGTAACTCTGAGGCAATTCCGGAAGATGAAACGTAAGTGATGCCACCAACTACAAGCGCAGCTAGCGGCCCCCAGCCAAAAGCAAATGCAAGTAGGGCGCCAGGAATGAAGTTTGCAGCAATGTCAAAAATTCCAGCGGACTTTCTATCTTTGAAAGCGTTAGCCAAATCAGGTGCGGAATATTCCAAGCCCAGCAAAAGAAGCAGCAAGATGGCACCGATTTGTGCTCCGATTGCTAGAAAATCTGAACTTAGATTAACTAAACCAAAACCACCCTGACCAACCGCAAGGCCCACAATCAGATACAACGGGACGACAGAGAATTTCAGCCAGGCAGCGATGAAAGCAATTACTCCAAGTCCAACTAACAGCGCGCCAATTTCAGCGAGGGTCTGCGACGCCTCTGGTGAGCCCCCTATGGCCATGACTGGATTGATCACATTGTTATTGTTTCACACCCTGCTATCCCCAGTTAGGCTTTGGGATGAAGAGTCACTAGAGAGAAGAACCGATGCCCGGCGAAAACCTAACAAGAATCGAAGCTCAAGAGCGAGCAGCTGCCTTAGAAGTTCAGAGCTACCAAGTGGAGATCGACCTCGCCCAAGGTGCCGATTTCTTTGGGTCCACTACCCGGGTGCGCTTTACCTCCAAAACTCCTGGCACATCAACTTTTATTGACGCAATCACAAACTCCGTTCACTCAGTGGTGCTAAACGGCGAGGTCTTGGATCCAGCTGCAGTGTCTGATGGCATTCGTATCCAGCTACCTTCTATTGCTACCGAGAATGAGCTAGTTGTTGTGGCGCAGGGTAAGTACACCAACACCGGTGAGGGTCTGCATCGTTTCGTGGACCCAGTCGATCAAGAGGTATACCTCTATACCCAGTTTGAAGTGCCGGATTCTCGCCGAATGTTCGCTGTTTTTGAGCAACCCGACCTAAAGGCCACATTCCAATTCAACATCACGGCTCCTAGCTACTGGAAGGTAGTTTCTAACTCCCCCACCCCAACACCAAATGACCTTAGAGAAGGTGTCTCGGTTTGGAGCTTTGAAGCCACCCCTCGCATCTCAAGCTACATAACCGCTCTAGTGGCAGGTCCCTATGTCGAGGTAAGAGATGAGCTAGTTTCTTCCTCTGGAAAAACCGTTCCGCTAGGTGTTTTTTGCCGCAAGTCATTATTTGAGTTCTTGGACGCCGAATACGTCTTTGAAAAGACCAAGCAGGGCTTTGAATTCTTTGAGAAGCAGTTTGACTACCCATACCCGTTTGAAAAGTATGACCAGCTCTTTGTTCCCGAATTCAATGCCGGAGCAATGGAAAATGCTGGAGCGGTGACTTTCACTGAGACTTACGTTTTTCGATCCAAAGTAACGGACGCCGTAAAAGAACGTCGCGTTGTAACTATCTTGCACGAGCTGGCTCACATGTGGTTTGGTGATCTAGTAACCATGCGCTGGTGGAGCGATCTGTGGCTAAACGAATCCTTTGCCGAATACATGTCTACTTTGGCTACCCAGGAAGCAACCGAGTGGCACGGAGCTTGGGCGACGTTTGCCTCTTTAGAAAAGTCCTGGGCTTATCGCCAAGACCAACTCCCATCGACGCATCCAATCGTTGCTGAAATAAACGACCTAGAAGATGTGCAGGTGAACTTCGATGGCATTACCTATGCCAAGGGAGCGTCTGTTCTCAAGCAGCTTGTTGCTTGGGTTGGCCAGGACCCATTCATGCGTGGAGTCTCCGACTACTTCAAAAAGCACGCCTACAAAAACACTGAGCTCAAAGATCTATTGAAAGAGCTCGAAAACCAAAGCGGAAGAGATCTCAGTGAGTGGTCCAAGCTTTGGTTGGAGACCGCAGGTGTAAACACTTTGCGACCAGAGATTGTTGAAAAAGATGGAGTAATCGAGTCATTCGCCATCTTGCAATCAGCAATCGATGCCTATCCGTACCTAAGACCACACCGCATTGCTATTGGTCTCTACGAAGAGCAAAACGGCAAAATCGTTCGAACCGATCGAATCGAGTTGGATGTTGAAGGAGCCAAGACCGAGGTTCCAGAACTTGCCGGCAAAAAACGTCCAGCTTTGATCTTGCTAAACGATGACGATCTCACCTACGCAAAGATTCGTATGGACGAGGCTTCCTGGAGCTTTGCTTTGGACACGCTTTCACTTATCGAAGACCCTCTAGCTAGAGCTTTGGTTTGGGGATCTGCTTGGGATGCAACCCGTGATGGAGAAACCTCACCTCGCGACTTTATAAAGCTCGCTCTTCGTCACCTTGAGTTCGAGACTGAGTCAACAACTATGTTGACTGTGTTGAGGCAACTGCTGACGGTTGCGAACCTATATGTAGCCGAACAGAACCGCTCTACTGAGCAGCTTTCACTGGCTGATGGCTTGTGGAGCTTGGCTCAAAATGCCGCAGCAGGCTCAGATGCGCAGTTGCAGTTTGTAAAATTCTTTGCGCAGTTTGCTAGAAGCGATCAGCAGCTAGCACATGTTTCAGCCCTGCTAAATGGTGAGCTAAAGCTTTCCTCACTTGCCATTGATACTGACCTGCGCTGGGAGCTTGTTACCTCTTTGGCTGTTGGTGGAAAGATTTCGAGTGAGCTACTAGATCAAGAGCTCGCAAGCGATAACACCGCCAACGGGCAAAAGTATCACGTTGCTGCCGTTGCGGCCTTGCCAGACCAAGGTTCCAAGCAAGCTATGTTTACGAAGTTGGTTGCTACCGATGAGCTATCGAATGCGTTGGTAAATTCTGCGAGCTTGGCTTTTGGAAGAGTACTGGATCCAAAGTCACTACAGCCTTTTGTTTCTCAGTACTTTGCGAACGTACTCAAGATCTGGGAAGACAAGACGTATCACATGGCCGAATACCTTCTTGTGAACCTCTACCCATTGGCACTTGCCAACAAAGAACTTGCCTCCGAAACGCAAGCTTTTCTTGCCAAGACTGAGGTTCAAAGCAAACCGGCGCTTCGCAGAATCGTCATCGAGAACCTTGCCAATGTTGAAAGAGCCCTTAACGCTCAACAGCGGGATCAAAGAAGCTAAATGTCTGGTGAGTTTGAGGACGCCAACCGCGTTGAGGTAGTTCGAATCAAGGGGTTTTCTGGTGAGGCCGTTGAGGGTAACTTCTTTGAGTTAGTTGGCGGCACCGATACCTTCAAGAAACTCGTGGCTAAGTTTTATGAGGGTGTTGCCACAGATGATGTTCTAAAACCCATGTATCCAGAAGACGATCTGGGTCCAGCAGCCGAGCGGCTAAGAATGTTTCTGGAGCAGTACTGGGGTGGTCCGCAAACCTATCAAGAAACCAGGGGACACCCAAGACTCAAGCAGCGCCACCAGCCCTTCAAGATCAACCCGCTTGCTCGTGAGAGATGGTTGCATCACATGAAGGTGGCGTGTGATTCGCTAGAGCTAGCTCCCCTGCATCAAGCGCAGCTTTGGGGTTATTTAGATCGTGCTGCAACTTCAATGCTCAACACATTTGATGACTAGAAGTGCTTGGCCTCTTTAGATAACACGTGGCCAAATTGTGACGAGAGTCTGACCCAGCCCTGTGAGTGAAAAACGGGAACCATTTCACCCTCTGTTAGAAACCCAAGGCCCGCAGCCGCAAAAGCGGCACCGGCAGGAACTTTGGAATCAAGGTCAATGGCTCTGCCCCAAACCTCGGAACGAATACGAGCCGCTATTGGTCCGCCAACAGATTCTGGAATTGTCTCCGCTACTTCAATGATGCCTTTTCTGGCAACCCCGGTAAGCATGTATTCCGGCAAGCTCGTAGCTTCCACCCAACCGGTTCGTGGTGGCGAAACTCCAGCCCAGGGCACACGCTCAGAAGATTCGAGATGAAATACAAAACTCTGGTCTGCTTCTGGCTTTTCTAGTTCAAACGCGATGCGATCCAGAATTGCCTGGATTGGAACCAGCACGTTGATCTCAGCTTCTTGCTTGAGATCCATCGTTCGAAGGCCCAGAACGGTTGGACCATCATCCAAAATGTTTGCGGTAAACAAGGGCGCTACATAAGCAGTCAAAAGCGCTCCAAAGGCCCTGAGCCTTACAACTCCCTTGGGGTCCATTTTCTTGGCCCGAGTCAAAAAGGTTTTAAGATCAAGCGCAGTCTGCTGGTCCAAAAGCTGGAAGTCATTTTTCATTTCATTACTAAACTTACCCTGATAGCTACCCAGCAAAGTAAGGACACCCAAGATGACTAAGGTTCCCCCACCTAAAGACCCACTTGCCGATCTGCTGATAGCTCTGGATTTAAAAGACGCCGGTGGGGCAAGAACCAAAGAAGACATTTTTATTGGCCCGTCGCAGTGGATGCCGCACGGAAGAGTGTTCGGTGGTCAAGTACTGGCGCAGTGCACCGTTGCAGCAACCAGAACGGTGGACCCGGATAGAATCCTGCATTCGCTCCACGGCTATTTCTTGAGACCAGGGGACATTGATTTCCCAATTACTTTTTCGGTTGACAGACTCAGAGACGGTAAGTCGTTTTCAACCCGAAGAGTTCAGGCTTACCAAAAAGGTGAACCGATTTTTTCCATGATCTCTTCATTTCAAACCGAGAGTCCAGGACTTACCCACCACGAGCAGATGCCAGAAGGTTTGATACAGCCAGAAGATCTTCCCTCGGCAGCTGAAGTGCTTGGCGGTATTCCTCACCCGGTTGCTCAGTACTGGGCCAAGGCCAGACCGTTTGATTTGCGTCACGTGCAGTCACCGATCTACTTCGAAGTAAAGGGTGAGCCAGTGGCTCACCAGGCAGTTTGGCTCAAAGCCATCGGGGAATTACCTGCTTCTCCAACCCTGCATCAAGCAGCTCTTGCCTATGCATCGGACTTCACTTTGCTAGAGAGTATTTACCGAAGACACAAAATTTCTTGGGCTAAACCGGGACTTAAAACTGCGAGCCTCGATCACGCTATGTGGTTTCACGCGCCTGCCAAGGTGGATGAGTGGATGCTCTATGTTCAAGAATCGCCCGCTGCTCAAAACAGCAGAGGGTTGGCTATTGGAAAAATCTTTAGTCGCGAAGGCGTCTTGCTAGCAACAGTTGCTCAGGAGGGTATGGTTCGAGTACCCGAAGGAAAAGTAGCTAGTCTCTTGTCAATCTTCGGTAAGTAGAGCGGTGCGGCTTGGCAGCGTCTGGACCTAATCTTTCAATCTTGTTTGCTTCGTAGGCTTCGAAGTTTCCTTCAAACCAGTACCACTTATCTGGATTCTCATCAGTTCCCTCGTAGGCCAAGATGTGAGTAGCAACTCGGTCGAGGAACCACCTATCGTGAGTGATCACCACGGCACAACCTGGAAACTCAAGTAAAGCGTTTTCCAAAGAACCTAAGGTTTCAACATCAAGATCGTTTGTTGGCTCATCCAGCAGTAATAGGTTTCCACCCTCCTTCAAAGTCAAAGCAAGATTTAGCCTGTTGCGTTCACCACCGGAAAGCACTCCGGCAGGTTTTTGCTGATCTGGTCCCTTGAAACCAAAAGCTGCAACATAAGCACGCGATGGCATCTCAACTTGTCCCACTTGAATGTAATCAAGACCCCCGGACACAACTTCCCAAAGGCTCTTATCAGGGTCTATGCCTCCACGAGACTGGTCAACGTAGGAAATCTTTACCGTCTCACCGATTTGGAGCTCGCCACCATCAAGGGTTTCTTCACCAACAATCATCTTGAAAAGGGTTGATTTACCAACACCGTTTGGACCAATGATTCCAACAATTCCGTTTCGAGGAAGCGAGAATGACAAATCGGAGATCAGCTTTCTGTCCCCAAAATTCTTCTGCAGATTCTTGGCTTCCAAAACAATGTTTCCAAGTCTTGGGCCCGGCGGAATCTGAATCTCTTCAAAATCTAGTTTTCTTGCCTTGTCAGCTTCGCTTGCCATCTCTTCGTATCTTGAAAGCCTGGCCTTAGATTTTGTCTGTCTAGCTTTAGAAGACGAGCGGACCCACTCAAGTTCATCCTTTAGGCGCTTAGCTAACTTGACGTCTTTCTTTCCTGCAACTTCTAGACGCTCTTGCTTTTTCTCCAAGTAAGTGGAGTAGTTACCTTCGTATGGATAAGCGCGTCCGCGATCGAGTTCCAAAATCCACTGCGCAACGTTATCTAGGAAGTACCTATCGTGTGTAACGGCTAATACCGCACCTGGATACTTTGCAAGGTGCTGCTCGAGCCACAAAACACTCTCTGCATCCAAGTGGTTTGTTGGCTCGTCAAGAAGCAGTAGGTCAGGCTTTTCAAGCAGCAATTTACAAAGTGCAACACGGCGCTTTTCTCCTCCGGAGAGATGAGCTACCGGAGTGTCACTCGGTGGGCAACGAAGCGCATCCATTGCCTGCTCTAGCTGTGAATCCAAATCCCAGGCATCCAGGTGATCAATTGCCTCTTGTAAAGTTCCCATCTCTTCGAGCAAGCGGTCATAGTCGGCGTCTGGGTTAGCAAGTTCTGCTGATATCTCGTTGAACCTATCGAGTTTGGCCTTTACTTCTTTTACTGCCTCTTCCACGTTGCCAAGCACGGTCTTTGTTTCGTCTAGCTTTGGCTCCTGCATCAAGATGCCAACGGTGTAACCCTCACTTAGGCGAGCTTCTCCGTTGGAGGGAGTGTCCAGACCAGCCATAATCTTTAGAACAGAAGATTTACCAGAACCGTTAGGTCCAACAACACCAATCTTGGCGCCCGGGATAAATGAGAGCGTTACGTCATCCAAGATAAGTTTGTCGCCGTGCGCTTTTCGCGCTTTGATCATCTGATAGATAAATTCGGCCATTATTCCCTCAAATTGTGGTGTCAAAAAAATGACACCCTTTTCACCAAGAGTGCTGTGGATAAGTTTATCCGACAATGATGTGACTCATTGTGAGCCAACAATCAAATACACCTAGGTAAAAAGGGTGTCACGCGACCAGGCGCTTAGGGGGAAGTAGCCTGACCGGGTCTGTTACTTGCTCGCGGAGCTAAGCAGCGTTGTCTCCTTGGGCTCAAACTCTTCATCTTCAATTTCATTATCGGCTGGCTCTTCGCGAACCAGAACGGTGCGAGTAAACACTGAATTTCCCCAAGACAAGTCGTGGCCGATCACATCGGCCTCAATCTCAACAGAGGTTCCAGTTCTTTCGCCGTTATCCCAGTCACGAACCTTTAGTCGCCCTGAGGTGCAAACACGATCACCCTTGGATACCGAGCTTGCTGTGTTTATGGCAAGCTGGCGAAAACAGGTCACGGTGAACCAGTTAGTTTCGCCATCAATCCAAGTGTTTTTGGATCTATCGAAGCGGCGCTTGGAAGAAGCCAAGCGAAATGAAGTTATTGGCAAGCCATCTTGTGTGACTAGGTGCCTAGGAGTTGTTGCTACTAAACCTTGAACTGAGAATACATCTGACATCGCTACCTTCTTTTTCTCTGATTGAACTAAACAGAGAAAAAGACTCTCAAAAGGCAAATGGCTTGTGGAGGTTCAGAAAGAATCTGTGGAGAACTTATTTCAGATAAGAAGTAAAGGCCTTTGCGGTCTTTGCCATCTTGGGTTTTACCACCATGTTGCAGTAGCCCTGGTCAGGGTTCTTGGCGAAGAAGTCCTGGTGGTAGGTCTCCCCCATCCAGAACTTTTCCAGTGGCAATAGCTGGGTAACAATTGCATCGCCCCAGACTTGCTTGGCTCTTTCTAGTGCTTGTTCGAATAGAGCTTTTTGGTCTTCCCCGTCATAGAACATGCAGCTTCGATAGCTAGTTCCAATGTCATTACCCTGACGGTTTAGCTGGGTGGGATCATGCAAGGTAAAGAAAATGTCCAAAATGACATCGGCGGGAATGATGGATTCATCGAAGATAACTTTGGCCACTTCAGCGTGGCCAGTTCCCTCACCGCAAACGGCTTCGTAGCTCGGGTTTTCAACATGGCCCCCGCTATAGCCGACCTCGACGTCGCTTACGCCGCGAAACTGCATAAAGCTCGAATCTAGGCACCAAAAGCAGCCACCGCCGAGGACAAAACTGATCATCTAGCTAGCTTAGGCTTGTGCTTATGAAATTTCGAGCCAGTAGCGATAGATACTCCCAAATCAAGTACCGCCGAACAGGAAAGTCCGGATTATTGCTTCCGGAAGTATCCCTAGGTCTTTGGCACAACTTCGGCTCGGATCATTCCTTCGGAAACCAGCGCGCGGTGCTTCGTCGTGCCTTCGATTTGGGAATAACGCATTTTGATCTAGCCAATAACTACGGTCCGCCACCCGGTCAAGCAGAAATCAACTTTGGTGAACACTTGCGCAAAGACTTTACTTCTTACCGTGACGAAATGATCATCTCCACTAAAGCCGGATACGACATGTGGGATGGGCCATACGGTGAGTGGGGATCAAGAAAGTATCTACTAGCCTCGCTCGATCAATCACTTGATCGCATGGGTCTCGAATATGTTGACATCTTTTATTCACACCGATTCGATCCAGAAACTCCCCTGGAAGAAACCATGGGAGCACTCGCCTCTGCGGTAAGAAGCGGAAAGGCTCTATACGTTGGAATCTCCAACTACGACCCACAGCAAACCATTAGGGCCAAACAGATTTTGGATTCGATGGGAATACCGCTACTGATTCACCAGCCAAAGTATTCCATTTTGGAAAAAACTCCTGAGTGGGGATTATTGGAAACTATAGAGGATCTCGGAATAGGCTCGATTGTCTTTTCTCCCCTGGCACAAGGATTGCTAACCGATAGATACTTGGACGGTAAAGTTCCCAAGTCTTCGAGAGCCTCTAAAGGAAAGTTCTTGCCTTCTACCCAAATAACCGAACAATACCTAACTGCTGCGAGAGCTCTAAATGCTGTTGCCACTTCAAGAAATCAGTCCCTTGCGCAAATGGCGATTTCTTGGGTGCTAAGACAGCCCGCGGTGACCAGTGCGCTAATTGGAGCCTCTAGCGTGAAGCAGCTCGAACAAAACTACGCAGCTATCTTTGCAAACCCGTTCACCCTGGAAGAACTTCGGTTAATCGATGACGCAACCAAGAACGGGTTGGGTTAATAACTAATTGAGAACTAAGCATCCTGCTCTTGGAGTCTTTTTTGCCCTAGCTGGCGTTGTCCTGTTTGGGCTAAATGCCTCAACTTCCAAAGTCACTATGGCAGCGGGAATTTCGCCCTCGGAGCTTGTTATCTTTCGCTCGCTTGCTACAGCCCTAGGTGCCGGTATCGCGCTTGCTCTAGTAAATCCAAGGGCTTTCAAGGTCAAGCCAAAGGAATGGAAGAACCTTGTAATCTTCGGGATCTTCGGTGTTGCGCTCATGCAATGGTCTTATTCGAATGCAGTTGCCAACTTGCCAGTTGGCATTGCGCTTCTAATTGAATACACCGCGATTGTTATCGTGCCGCTGGTTTCTTTGTGGCTCTTCAAAGAAAAAGTGCTTCCTAGGCTGTGGTTTGCAATTGCCATGGTGCTAGGCGGCCTGGTGGTAGTTTCTAGAATCTGGGATGGTGGTTTGAACCCAGTTGGTGTCATGTTTGCTGTGGCTGCCGCGCTGTTTTTGAGTTTTTACTTTCTTATGGGTGAGCACACCCTTAGAAACAGAGATGCGCTATCAACGCTTTTTTACAGCATGTCCGTGTCTGCTCTGTTTTGGCTGATCGTGACCCCGTGGTGGAACTTCGATACTTCGCTATTTGTCGAGACTGTCTCACTCACCGGTAACTTGTCACAGTACGAGCTTCCGATTTGGGTACTTCTGATATGGATTGGGATCTTCGGGTCCTTTATTCCCATGCTTTTCTCGTTTCTGGCTCTAACTCACCTGAGAGCCACCGCTGTGGGAGTTATCTCTACTGCTGAGACAGTTATGGCATTCGTATTTGGCTGGGCCTGGCTAAATGAGAGAATTGATGGGCTTCAGGCTCTTGGTGGATTGTTAGTTATTGCCGGAATCGTTCTGGCACAAACTTCCAGAGTAAAAAATCAGGAAACTTCCTAACCAGCTGCCTTAAGGACAACCGATGCGAAATGATTCCGCTGCAATGCTGGCAACAGTGGCGCTGGTTGGACTTGCAGCACTGCTGTTGGCATTTTTTGACACCGGCACCTGCGTTGTCCCGGATGCCGAAGGGTTCACTACCTGCCAAGATATAGCTGACCAAAGAACTTGGGCGGCTTTGATCCTTGGAGCTGTTGTGGTGATTGGTTTCTCAGTTTCAATTGTCCGAAGAAAGAAACGCTAAACGTGCATGAGATAAACAAGGAAACTAAGGCTCTGAGAGAAGCCATTTTCGAATACGTCAGGGTCCGAATGGATTACAGTCCGGCTCCGTTGGATTCAGCTAAGTCTGAAGAAGAGATATTCAAACAAGCTGGGCAAACCATCACCGAACGAGGCATCGGAGGGCAAACAGCCCTCAAGCTTTTTGAAGATGTGCTAGCCCCAGCAACAATTTCAACTGACCACCCGGGGTTCTTGTCTTTCATTCCAAATGCGCCGACTGAAGTATCAAGTCTTTTTGACCTAATAGTCTCTGCGAGCTCGATATACGGGGGGTCATGGATAGAAGGCGCTGGCGCAATTTTTGCCGAGAACCAGGTGCTGTCCTGGCTTGCAAAAGAGGTGGGGTTGCCTGAAAACGCCGGAGGAGTTTTTGCTCAGGGTGGCACTGTTGGAAACCTCTCAGCACTGGCAGCTGCAAGAGATGCTCATCGTGAAAGACTTTCCAAAGCTGGAATCAATTACGAAGGAAGATTAGCGTTTATTGCTTCTAAAGAAGCCCATTCCTCACTGAAATCAGCAGCTAAGGTTATGGATGTCAACATCATTCTGGCAAAGCCAGAAGAGAACGGAAAGCTAGTTGCTAGTTCTGTTAAAGATGCGCTCTCAGCATCAGAGCCACACAGCGTATTTGCAATTGTTGCAACCGGAGGCACTACCAACTTTGGTATTGTTGACGATCTTCGCGGAATCGGTGAAATAGCCAAAACAAATAACATCTGGTATCACATCGATGGAGCCTACGGTCTTGCTGGCATTCTGAGTCCAAAATACCGTCACTTATTTGATGGCTCAGAACTTGCCGACTCTTTTATTGTTGACCCGCATAAGTGGCTCTTTGCCCCCTATGACGCTTGCGCTCTGGTCTACAGAGAGCCTGCGTATGCAAAGGCTTCACACACCCAGCGCGGAGAGTACCTCGCCACGCTAAATGAATCTGGACTCTGGAACCCATCAGATTATTCATTCGGACTAACCAGGCGAACAAGAGGCCTCCCGCTTTGGTTCTCGCTAGCAACTCATGGCGTCGAAAAGTACCGTGAAGCCATCGAAGCGAACATCGACCTAGCACATGAGGTAGCCGAACTGATTAGGGGATTCGATTACCTGAATCTAGTTCGAGAGCCAGAGTTATCTGTTGTGGTATTTGAACGCAAGGGCTGGTCATTAGCTGACTATGACGAATGGTCGGCGAAACTTCTTAAAGACGAAGTCGGATTTGTTGTTTCCTCTAGTCATCAAGGCAAGCCAAACACTCGTTTTGCAATTGTTAATCCGCAAACCTCTATTGAATTGCTAGTTAAGATTCTTGAAAGTATGAAGTAAGAGACAACAAGTATGAAGTTAACTTTAGCTACCGCTCCCAAGTCACTATCAAGAGTCAAAGCTGTAACCCAAAAGCCGCTTCGTGTTGGTTTAGTGCAGACAAAATGGCACAGTGATCCTAATGAACACGAAGCCAAGTTATTTGAAGGCGTCAAGCTCGCTGCTGAGGCTGGAGCGAAGATTGTTTTTCTTCAAGAGCTAACTTTGTCTCGTTACCCAGCAGATGTTAAGCCTGAGGGTATTCCTTCAAAGATTGCAGAGCCTCTTGAAGGCGGTAAGACACATCTGTTCGCAGCTAGAACCGCAAATGAATTCGGCGTAATAGTTCACGCATCGCTTTATGAAAAAGCTGACTTGGCAGATGGCAGAGGGCTAAACACCGCAATCTTGGTTGACAGTTCTGGCAAGATCATCGCCAGAACCCCAAAGCTTCACATTCCAGTAACTGCCGGCTACTACGAAGATAAATACTTCCAGCCAGGCCCTTTAGACCCAGACCCCTACCCCGTTTACAGCCTTGATCTCGAAGGAGTAAAAGCAAGCTTTGGTTTACCAACTTGCTGGGACGAGTGGTTCCCGGAAGTTGCTAGAAATTACTCCTTGCGTGGTGCTCAGATACTTGCCTACCCAACCGCGATTGGCTCAGAGCCCGACCACCCAGATTTTGATACCGAACCACTATGGCGTCAGGTGATTGTTTCGCACGGTATTGCCAATGGGACTTTTATGGTTGTGCCAAACCGTTACGGCAACGAAGGTGCTTTGAATTTTTATGGAAGCAGCTTTATCTCTGACCCGTTTGGCAGAGTGCTGGCTCGGGCTGGACGAGACACCGATGAAGTTTTAGTTGCCGATCTTGATCTAGATCAAAGACGTGACTGGCTCGATTTGTTCCCGTTCCTGGCTACGCGCAGGCCTGACACTTATGAAGCACTTACCAAGCCGGTTGCAAATAAGAGGGTCGACTCAGGAGATGGCGAACAAGGCGGAATTGCTGGAGTTTCAAACTCATGAAGCTAACAATGCCAGCGGAGTGGGAAAGGCACGAGAGAACTTGGATGTCTTTTCCACCAAAAAATTATTTGCTGGGTGAAAGCGATGAAGAAGCGGAGCTAACGCGCACAACCTGGGCAAATGTTGCCAATGCAATAGTGAAGTATGAACCGGTTACCGTTTTGGCCACCCCGGATCAAATTGAACTAGCAAGAAATTATTTGCATCCGAGCATCGAGATAGTTGAAGCAGAACTCAACGATGCCTGGCTCAGAGATAACGGCCCAACCTTTGCCAAGTCGGAAACTGGTGAGCTATTTGCTGTTAACTGGATCTTCAATGGCTGGGGTAATCAGCCTTGGGCAAGTTTTGACAAAGACCAACTAACCGCAGGCTTTATTGGAAAACTGACAGGGTCAAAGGTTGTGGATTCCGACCTAATCAATGAAGGCGGCGGGATCCATGTCAATGGTGCGGGTGTTGTTCTACTAACGGAAACTGTTCAGCTAGGAGAAGGCAGAAACTCCAGCTGGAGCAAGCAAGAAGTTGAAGCGGAAATTCACGACAAGCTTGGAACCACTAAGGCCATCTGGGTAAAGCGCGGTCTAACCCGTGATTACGACGGATTTGGAACAAGAGGTCACATCGACATCGTTGCTTGTTTCGCTAGCGAGGATGTGATTTTGTACCATGACCAGCAAGACCCAACGCATCCTGACTATGAGGTTTCTCAAGAAGTCAAGGCCACTTTGGAAAAGGCTGGTGACTTTAAATTGATTGCAGTTCCTGCGCCAAAAGTATTGCGCGACGAAGAAAGTTTTGTCGACTACAGCTACATCAATCACTACATCGTCAACGGAGCTGTGATTCTCTGTTCATTTGATGACCCAAACGATCAGGTAGCTAAGGCAATCCTTGAGAAGGTATACCCGGATCGAGAGATTGTGTTAGTTGATGCCAAGCAAATCTTTGCTAATGGCGGCGGTATTCACTGCATCACGCAGCAACAGCCTGCTTAGTTCAAGTCTTTTTTGATTACCGGCTGCTAGTGTTGCGAGCATGATTTATAACACTTCTCTAGGACTACTTCGGATTCTGACCGGCTCTGCTCTGCTGGGCTCAGTCGCTTGGCAGGTAACCGACCGACTAGCAAACAATAACTTTCGGCCCGGCGAATACTTTGCATACTTCTCTATCGTCACAGCGATAGTTGCTGGCGCGTTTCTGGTTGCCACTGGTGTTGGCTTGGTTCAAAACAAGGAAGGCTCCAAGAGGATTGAGATAGCAAGACTCAGCTTTACGGTTGCAATGATTGTTGTTGGTGTTGTTTACCACTTGCTACTTGCAGATGCACCTGGAGATGTTCGAGACGGCGATTACGTGTGGCCGGTGCTACCAAATGAGGTAATTCACACCTACGGACCCATCTTGATAGTTGTTGACTACTTGCTTTCCCACAAAGCTTTTCAGATCAAGCTTCGCGCAGCACTATGGGTTGCAGTGTTTCCTCTTACTTGGTTGGTGTTCTCTGTGATCCGAGGACTTGTTACCAACTGGTGGCCTTACTGGTTTATCAACCCGAACGAAGAAGGCGGCATTCCTGGGATGCTTACCTACATCGCCGCAATTACAGCCTTCTTCTTGATTCTTGGGTTCCTAGTTCTCGGAATCAAAAAGTTGATACAGAAAGTAACCTCGCGCGACTAGGTTTTCTTAAGATCCCGAAATGGCACCTTTAGCCATCGAAGGGAACACGAAACCGTGCATCGGTAACACTGCCCACCAATAAAGCTGTCCGAACAAACCCTTTGGTGCGAATGTAGCCGTTTGAGTCAAAACCGTTTCCCCATTCTCGGGATCTCTTTCGATGCTGAATTCCAGCCAAGCAAGTCCTGGCATTTTCATCTCGGCACGTAATCTCAAAAGCTTTTGATGGATAAGTTCTTCAACTCTCCAGAAATCAACAGCATCGCCAATTCTTAGGTGGTCTGGATCACGCCTGCCGCGCCTTAGCCCAACTCCCCCAACCATTCGATCCATTAGCCCTCGAAGTTCCCAAGCCCAGCTGGCTTTGGAATAGCCGTTGTTGCCGCCAATGGCTTCGATTCTGGACCAGACCTTTTCCATCGAGTCAGTACCTCGAACCACGCGAACGTCTTTATACAAAGAGCCTCCGGCCCAGTCGGGGTCAGTTGGAAGCGGTTCGCTAGGGGTTCCGGGAACCGAAGCGTTGGTCCAACGGGTTTCAACATTGGCTTCTTTGATTCGAACCAGGGCCAGCTTCACGGCAACATCGAAAGATGTCAGCCCAGCAGCGGAAGGGGGAATTAACTCATTGATATTTGATGGTGCAGCCACCACTTCGTGCTTGAGGCTCTCAACGAGTCTTCGGGCAAGTCGGTAAGGAACTGGAGTAACGAGTCCCACCCAACCGCTAGAAAGTCTTGGGGTCAAAACTGGAATCGGAATAATGATTCTTCGCTTGAGTCCTGCAGCGGCTGCGTAGTGCTGCATCATGTCTGCATAGGTAAAGATGTCAGGGCCTGCAATATCAAAAACACCCTGAGCGGAAGAAGGCAATCCGGCTGCACCAATCAGGTACCTAAGCACATCGCGCACCGCGATGGGTTGAATCCGGTTGTTTACCCATTTGGGTGTAGTCATGATCGGTAAACGCTCGGTGAGATAGCGAAGCATCTCAAAGGAAGCAGAGCCTGACCCGATAACTACCCCAGCCCGGAATTCGATTGTTGGAACACCCGATTGGGCAAGAATGGCACCGGTATTCATGCGAGCACTCATGTGATCAGATAGTTCATCAGTGCCGTTGATGATCCCGCCAAGGTAAATGATTCGAGAAACCTTTGCGCCTGAGGCTGCATCAGCAAACATCTTTGCCATCTTTAGTTCTGATGCTTCAAAGTCGTCTTTCACTAGAAGTGAGTGGATTAGGTAGTAAGCAACGTCTATGCCACCAAGCGCTTTTTCCAACGCTTTTTCGTCGTGAGCGTCCCCTTCGACAACTTCAACCTGACTAATCCAGGGATACTGGGTCAAACGTGAAGCGTTTCTGGCGAGAACCCTAACTCGATAGCCAAAGGTAAGTAGTTCTCTAATTAGCCTGCCGCCGATGTAACCATTTGCTCCGGTGACCAAGCAAAGAGGTGCCAGGCCATTGGCTTTAACAGGTAGCGGGAGGCCCTCGGTAATTTCAGTCATAGTCAATTATGACTGCCAAAACAGCATCCTCCGCATAGACTTTGAGACGGCTAGTTCATAGCCCAAGCAATCTAGTAGGCATCAGCTAGAAATGATCAGAAATCAGGAATCAATTGACAAAAGTTCGCAATCGCTGGGTAGGACTTGTTTTCATATCCATGGCCATATCGCTCGTGATCATCGATGGCACAATCGTAAACACCATTTTTCCATCAATAATCAACGACCTCAGTCTTACCTCCACGGAAGTGCAGTGGGTTCAGGAAAGCTATGTCCTAGTCTTTGCGTCCCTTCTTCTGGTCTGGGGTTCTCTGGCTGACAGGTTTGGTCGAAAGCGACTGCTAAGTATTGGAATTGTAATTTTCATTTTCGCCTCAGTGTGGGCAGGAGTTGCGGAATCACCAGACGTGTTGATACTCGCTCGAGTAATACAAGGTATCGGTGGAGCTATGGTTTTGCCAACAACCTTGTCTCTTCTAAATGCCACCTTTCAAGGTAAGGAAAGAGGAATAGCTTTTGCTGTTTGGGGCGCAACAATCGGTGGAATGGTTGCCGTTGGTCCTGTGCTTGGTGGCTGGCTAGCGACTGACTTCAGTTGGCGCTGGGCCTTTGGAATTAACTTGCCTCTTGGAATTTTGATCTTGGCCGGTCTTGCCTACTACGTTTCCGAGTCCAAGGCACCGCAGCGCGCAGGAGGCATTGACTTTATTGGTGCAGCCATTTCTGTTGTTATGTTCTCCACTTTGGTATTTGGGCTAATCGAGGGTCGAATTTATGGCTGGTGGGAAATTAACCCCAACAACCAATTCATGATTGGTGACTTCGCTTGGCCAACTTCAGGAATTTCTGTAATTCCAGTTTCTCTGCTGATCTTTGTGATTTCTGCTGTGGCATTTGTGCTTTGGGAAAGAAAGCGCGAGGCCGAGAAAAAGAATGTTCTTCTAGACCTGGGCCTGTTTAAGATTGGCTCATTCAGAAATGGTTCTATCGCCGCGTTGATCATCTCCATGGGTGAGTTTGGAATTTTGTTCGCAATTCCACTTTGGCTACAAAACGTTCTTGGCCTTAGCCCAATTTCTTCCGGATTAGTTCTGCTATGGCTAGCCGCCGGAGCATTCTTGGCCTCTGGTGTGGGTGGTGCCCTAAGTGGCAAGCTACCGCCGGCGAGAGCAGTTCAAATAGGTGTTGGGCTTGAGCTAATTGGAGTTTTGGGTGTAGCCCTATTTTCTTCCACCGAAGCTGGCTGGATTATTCTTGCCCCTCTCTTGTTCCTTTACGGAATTGGAATTGGTTTGGCCACCGCTCAGCTAACCGGTGTGATCATGGTTGATGTTCCTATGTCGAGTACTGGTCAAGCCTCTGGCTCCCAATCAACCGTTAGACAGGTTGGCTCCGCGCTAGGCGTTGCCGTTCTTGGAACACTTCTGTTTACAGGAACCCAGGTTTCTATGGAACAACGTCTTAGCGATCTTGAGGTCCCAACGGCACAAAGTGTTGTGATTGTTGATGCCGTAGTGGATTCGGCAGGATCAGCGATTCCAGGATTAACCGAGGGCTTGGTTTCCCAGCAAGTTCCCCAGTCCCTTGCTGAGGACATCACCAGCGCTGCCGGTGAGGCGTTCACCGACGGTGCGAAGTGGGCGGCTTGGTCTGCGGCTGGCTTCTTGTTGCTGGGTTTTGCTTCCACCTTCTATTTGGGTTCGCAAAAAACTAAGACCAAACAACGCTCGCGTAAGAAAAGTTAGACGCCTTCGGGGTAGCCCGAGCCCCCGCGCCTAGACTCAAAGCAATAACCGTTACGAAGGGGTATCACTGATGGCACAGAAAAAGCGCTCAGTTGCTGAGCAAATTAAGAGACTAAGAACCTACAACATTGTTGCGGGTTTGTTGCACCTTTTTCAGGCCGTAGCTTTTGGCTACGCACTATCGCTACTGGATAACCAAGTTCTGTTTGGTACCACCGTTGATTACATGACAGGTCCTCCGGGCTCACCACTACCAACCGAACGCGTAGTTCTTTTCGAGGTCAACCTCGGAATTGGAGTAGTAGCCTTCTTGGCGCTATCAGCCTTCTTCCACTTCTTGATCTCTTCACCCCAGTTCTTTGGAAGATACTCCAAGGGTCTGAAGCAAAACCGGAACTACTTCCGCTGGGTCGAGTACTCCCTTAGCTCATCGGTGATGATTTGGCTTATTGCTCAGCTAACTGGAATCTCAGATTTCTCAGCGCTAGTGGGAATCTTCGCGGTAAACGCCTCGATGATTTTCTTTGGAGCCCTGCAGGAGAAGTACGAAACTCCTGGAAACGGCCAAGGGTTGCCATTCATCATGGGTTCCATCACCGGAATTATTCCTTGGATTCTAATTGGCGTCTACACCTTGCAGCCAGGCTCCACTAGCGCGGCAGAAGTTCCAGGATTTGTTATTGGAATCATCATTTCGCTGTTCGTGTTTTTCAACACCTTCGCTATCAACCAGGCGTTGCAATACAAGAAGTGGGGATCATGGGCAAACTACCTAAAGGGAGAAAGAACTTACATAACACTTTCTTTGGTAGCCAAGAGCATTCTTGCTTGGCAGGTATTCTCCGGAGCAATCATTCCGGCACTTACAGCCTAGAAAAAAGATTGAAAATAGCTCGACTGCTAGCGAGGGTGGCACTTGGTGCCGCCCTCGTTTATGCAGGAATCGGTCATCTCACTTTCTTGCGACAAGAGTTTCAGGCCCAAGTTCCGGTATGGCTACCACTGGATCCGGACTTTGTAGTTTTGGCTTCCGGTGCTGTTGAAATAACTCTTGGCCTTGGACTGCTGAGCACCGGGCGCATTGCTTCTTACTTCGGAATCGTTACGGCACTGTTTTTCATTGCTATTTTTCCTGGCAACATCAATCAATACGTAGAAGGAATTGACGCGTTTGGTCTATCCACCGACCAGGCCAGGCTAACTAGGTTGTTTTTCCAGCCGCTCTTAGTTGTCTGGACGCTATGGTCCACTTCGGCTATCGGCGTTCTCAAAAAGTTGCTCACTAGATCCAAATAACGCCCTTAGAATTAGGGTCTTATGGATTCCCCCTCATACTTCTGGTTTCAGGCCATTTCCTCTGGTGTTTTAGTCGCAATTCTGATCGCTGATCTTCTGCTAGCTGTAAAGCGACCGCACATCCCCTCCGCCAAAGAATCAGCAGGTTGGGTCGGTTTCTACGCTGGCCTTGCTTTGGTGTTCGCGGCTGTTCTCTGGGTGATAGTTGGAAACCTTCAAGCAACCGAGTTCATTGCAGGTTGGCTAACCGAGTATTCACTATCGATTGACAACTTGTTCGTTTTTGTTCTGATTATGTCCAGATTTGCGGTTCCAAGGATTTATCAACAGCAGGTGCTGATGGTTGGAATAATTATGGCCCTGGTTCTTCGAGGGTTGTTTATCCTGGTTGGAGCAGCTCTTATTGAGCAGTTCAGTTGGATCTTCTACCTATTTGGTGCCTTCTTGCTATACACCGCCTATCACCAAGCCTTCCGAACTCACGAGGATGAACATCAAACCGAGTCGAAGCTAGTACAACTTCTTCGTAAGCGAGTACACGTTTCTGACGACTTCGATGGTGCAAAGCTGACCACAGTAGTAAATGGCCGCAGGGCCTTCACGCCGATGCTTGTGGTTTTTGCAGCCATTGCTATTACAGATGTGATGTTTGCCTTTGACTCGATACCAGCAATCTTTGGCATTACAACAGATCCCTTCATTGTCTTTACGGCAAACCTGTTTGCGCTTATGGGCCTTCGCCAGTTGTACTTCTTATTGGGTGGGCTACTTGACCGGCTTGAATACTTGAAGTACGGAATCTCATTTATCTTGGCGTTTATTGGTTTCAAGTTGATCACCCATGCGATGCATGAGAATGAGCTTCCGTTTATCAACGGTGGTCAACACATTGAGTGGGCGCCCGACATTGATAGCATCACCTCCCTTGGGGTGATTGTTGCATCTATTGCGATTTCAGCGGTTGTGAGCGTTATTGCAGCAACTTCACAGAGCAAGAAAGAGCAGAAGAGATAGCCATGAGAGAAAAATCCGCGATAGACAACCTGGCAGATAGTTACCTAGCGCAGCTGGCAGCCAACTACCCAAGTTTTGCCACCAGCATCGGTCTAGCCTCTGGCGCGGCAGACATGGACGATTACTCACCTGAGGCCATTGATCGAGATCTGAAACTAGACCAATCGACCCTTTCAGCACTTCAAGTCTTAGAGCCTAAAGATGATGTCGACCGAGTAACCAAGGACGCCCTTAGCCAACAGCTAATTCTGGACATGGAGTTTCACGCTGCGGGCTTGCATTACAGAGACTTGAATAACATCGCATCTCCTGCCCAAGGCATCAGGGATGTATTTGATGTCTCCCCAACCGCCACCGTGACCGATTGGGAGAACCTTGCCTCAAGAATGCGAAAAGTTAAAGATGCCCTTGCTGGCTATCAAAAGACGCTAAGAATTGGATTTGAAAAGGGTGACGGGCCAGCAAAGCGTCAGCTCCAAGAAGTGATTACCCAAGTAGGGCAGATTAATCAGCCTGAGGGTTTCTTCCATGAATTCGCCAAAGGTGCCAAAGCCGATCAGGAGCTATCTGCAGCTCTGCGCGAGGAATTAGTAGCTGCTGCTCAAGTCGCCACCGATGCCTACGCAGCCTTTGGAGATTTTCTACAAGGCATGTTGCCAAAGGCTAGCGAGCAAGACGCTATCGGTCGCGAAAGGTACCGATTGCTTAGCAAGAGTTTCCTAGGCGCAGAAATTGATCTCGATGAGACCTACAAGTGGGGTATCGAAGAACTAGCCCGCGTGGTTGCCGAGCAAGAAGCAGTGGCTAACGAGATTCTTCCCGGGGCAAGCGTTGCAGAAGCGATTGCTCATTTGGAGAACGATCCGACAACCAAGCTGCATGGCACTGATGAATTACAGAAGTGGATGCAACGCCTAAGCGACAAGGCCATTGAAGATCTTGGAAAGACACATTTTGACATCGCAGAGCCTCTTAGAAAGCTCGAGTGCATGATTGCACCAACCAAGCATGGTGGTATCTACTACACCGGTCCAAGTGATGATTTCTCGAGGCCTGGAAGAATGTGGTGGTCGGTTCCTGAAGGTGTCGAATCTTTCGATACCTGGCGAGAAACCACAACCGTGTACCACGAGGGCGTCCCGGGTCACCACCTGCAGGTGGCACAAGCCACCTACATACGCGAAACTCTAAACGACTGGCGTCGCTTGGCTTCATGGACCTCCGGTCACGGGGAGGGTTGGGCTCTCTACGCCGAGAGGCTAATGGATGAGCTTGGCTACCTAGCTACCCCTGCCGACCGTCTTGGAATGCTCGATGGTCAGCGAATGCGCGCTGCTCGAGTTGTGCTGGACATTGGCGTGCACCTAGGAAAGCCAAAACTGGACGGAACTGGCGTTTGGGACTTTGACTACGCTCTGGAGTTCATGTCAAAGAACGTGAACATGAGTCCAGAGTTTGTTCGCTTTGAAGTGACCAGATACTTTGGTTGGCCTGGCCAAGCCCCGAGCTACAAAATCGGCCAGCGTATTTGGGAACGAATCAGGGACGACTACCAAGCTCGCAAGGGTTCCGATTTCGACATGAAGAAGTTCCACTCAACGGCGCTTAACCTCGGTGGCCTTGGGCTGGACGCTCTCAAAGAAGCGATGTCTAGGGCCTAAGCCAAGGATCCTTGGTGCTAACCTGTTGTCATGCGCGCATCGAAGTGGATAGCAATAACAGCCGGAGTTTTAGTTGTCATAGTTTCCGGTGGCGCACTCGCCGCCGGTAACTATGTCTACACATCAGGAACAGTAGTTCCCTGTGCAATAAACGAGGATGACTTAGCTAACTCCCCTGAGGCCTTTTATACCCCCGCTGCTGGAAACGGTCCTTTCCCGGGAGCCGGTTGGGATAAGTGGGTTGATTACGATCTAAGTGATTGGTGGCTAACTGATAACAAATATGAAGCGGTTGAGATACCGGTCAGCGAAGAAGTAACTCTTTCTGCCTGGTGGATTGAGCCAGAGGTTTCCAATGGGAAAACAGTTATTGTGACCCACGGTATTGGCACTTCACGAAGAGATTTCAACGCACTTCTTCCAAGTGCCATGCTGGTAAAAGATGGCTTTCAAGTGCTATTAGTTGACACGCGTGACACCGGAGAATCCACCTGCACCGATGGTCGTCACTCGGCCGGTCAAGAAGAATCCACTGACTTTGCGGCGGTCGCTGACTGGCTAGTTGAAATCAAGGGTGTCAAGCCAGTATCTCTTGGCATGTTTGGAGTCTCCGGAGGGGCGGTAGCAACCTCACTGCTTCCCGCCAAGACAGAGAATGTCTCGGCGTTTGCCATGGAGGGAACAATCTTTGATTTCAACGCAGCCGCAACCAAAGAAGTTGAGTTCCAAGGCTTTCCAGGATTTTTGTGGCAGCTGGCTCAAATCTCCGCTCAACTATTTCACGGTGTGAACCTGACCGAGACTTCAGTCATGCAGGGAATTGAAGCTGCGGGAGACAGACCGATGCTTATTCTGCATGGGGATATCGATCAGAGGCTGGATTATCAGTCATCGGTGGACTTCTATAACTACGCCAAGCAGCAGGGATCAGATATCACCCTTGAAACCTTTGAGGGCTCTGATCACACCGAGGGAATGCTAACGGAGACCCAACGATACGCGGATTCGCTATCGGGCTTTTTTGATAGGGCACTAACTAAATAGGTAGCTACTAGATAATTCGCGTAGCGAGAATCTTGTCGATTCGACGGCCATCCATGTCAACAACTTCTAGCTTCCAATCCTGAAGAACTACGCTGTCTCCAGCAACTGGCATCTTGCCCAGTAGTAACAAGATAAGTCCACTGACGGTGTGGTAGCGACCCTTGTCTTGCTCAGGTAGCTCATCAATAACCAGGCAGTCTTTGATCTCAGGTATCGAAGTGTCTCCTTCGAATAGCCACGAGCCATCGTCTCGTTGAACAGGATCGGTGGCTTCTTCACCTTCGGTGACGATTTCACCAATCAATGTGTCAAAGATGTCTTGGATTGTGACCAGACCTTCAAGTCCACCGTACTCATCAACTACAAAAGCGATGTGGGTGCGGGACTCTTTGAACTGATCCAGTAGGTCCATTCCGGTAAGGGTCTCAGGAACATATAGCGGAGGCTCCAGGTTGTCCTGCAAGCTGAGCTTTTCTCCTCTGGCAACAGTTGAAAGTGCTGTCTTGGCACTTAGCACTCCAATAATTGAGTCCAAGCCACCATCACATACTGGAATCCTTGACCTAACCGACTGAGCAATCAAATTGAAACTCTCGGCCTCAGGGTCATTGATGTCAACGAAAACTATTTCAGATCTAGGGACCATCAAAGAGCCCAGTTTTCTATCGTCTAGGCGGAAGACGTTTTTCACCAATTCGCGCTCTTGGTCTTCAATCAATCCCGCAACCGAACCCTCGTCCAAGATCGCCTCGATCTCGTCTTCGGTTACGGTCGCCTCTTTGTGCTTACCGACGCCAAAGAGTCGAAGAAGTGTGTTTGTGGTGACGGTCAAAATCACCACAAATGGCTTGGTGACCTTCGAAAGAATAAGCATCGGTGTAGCAATTACTGCTGCGATCTGCTCCGGGTTAGACTGTCCAATTCGCTTTGGAACTAGCTCGCCGACCGTGATGGCAATAAAGGTAACAATTAGTACAACGAACACAGTGGCTGATACGTCTGCCACCCCGTCTAGGACTCCAACGCTTTGAAGCCAAATAGCCAACGGCTTAGCGAAGATGGACTCTCCCACGATTCCGCTCAGTAGACCAATCGAGGTGATACCGATTTGAATTGTGGAGAGAAACTGGGTTGGGTCTTCGCTTATGCGAATGGCCACTTCAGCAGATTTCTTGCCGCGTGAGGCCATCGCCGAAAGCTTGGCCCGTTTTGAGGTAAGTAGAGCAACCTCTGACATGGCAAGAAGGCCATTAATGAGTATGAGAGAAAACAGCAGGATCATTTCCAAGGACCTGTTTCGATTCACCCCAATTGCTGTTTAGATGTTGAAATACTATGTTTCCATAAATTTGCCAGATAAAACACCAAAAAACAAAATTATTGGTTTTGGTAGCCCATTTAGTGGCCAACTAGCGCTTGGTTGGCTTCTTTACTGCCCCGTCTTTACGAGTTGCGTAGGCAAAGAGCGCCAATCCTGCAACCAGGGCTCCAGCACCTAGTCCGTAAGAAACAACGTCAGAAGCGCGGTTTGCATCAACAAATACACCAACGAAGACCACGGCGATGATAGCTACAACGACTCCAATAAGTTTTGACTTCAAATCATCCAGGTCTCGAACCTGTAGCCAAGCAGGAACTTCAAGCCTGGTGTCTACAAATAATTCGTAAAGACCATAGCCGATAACAAGAAGCACGGTTCCAAGCAGGATGGCATCTACTGCGGTGAGGACATCAACAATGGTGTCTTTGAGATATGCATCGTTTAGCACAGCATCAACGATCACCATCATGATTGAAATAGACCCCTGAGCCATCAATAACAATGCTCCGATAATGGAGGCTATTGAAGGAACGATTACCGCGTATCGGGTTAGACCTAGAATTTTGCGCATTTACTCATGGTACTAGCCACAAGCCCAAACAACCCTAAAAGCTATAGAAGGCCAGCAATATTGCGATGCTAAACATCACAATCGCAATGAGGATATCCAGAGCTTTCCAGAAAACCGGTTTGGACATGAACCTGGAAGCTGCCTTGGCCCCGAAGCCAATTGAGCTAAACCAAACAAAGCTAGAAACCACAGCCCCAAGGGCAAACCACCACTTATCTGGCCCAAATTGATTGCCGATCGAGCCAAGAAGAATAACGGTGTCCAGATAGACGTGTGGGTTCAAAAAAGTGAAGCCCAAAACGGACAAGATAACAGTTTTTGCACTTCCACTTTGAACCCCCGAAGCATCAAGCACCTGAACCTTGAACGCAGATCGCAGGGACCTAATTCCAAACCAGCTCAAGTACACAACACCAAACCAGCGAATAATTTCTAGCAGCCAAGGAAGCCCAGAGA
>JBIIXB010000039.1:0-2729 GCA_044338605.1 Rhodoluna sp.
GCGGAGTCGAGTTCCACTTCGATTACAACCTTGCCTGATACCAGGTGCAACCCGCCTGCTAGTCGAAGGATGGTGGCTAGCTCAGCAGCCCGAACAGCGCTTTTTGGAACATCGATTCTTGCTAACTCGTCTTTTATATCGGCTGTAAGTGCCATTTACTACTCCTTGCCCAAGTCACGATGTCTGACCGTGACGGCGATGTCTTTGTTTCCCTGTAAAGCCTCACCCAGTTCAGTTGCAACAGCCACGGATCGATGCTTGCCGCCGGTACAACCAATCGCGATAGTTGCATAGTGCTTGTTCTCGCGATCATATCCAGCAAGAACTGGTGCAAGAGATTTCACGTAGCTTGTTACGAACTCCCTAGCGCCCTCCTGAGATAGGACGTAATCGCTTACCTGTTGGTCAAGTCCAGTGTAAGGGCGAAGCTCTTCGTTCCAAAAAGGGTTTGGGATGAATCGAACGTCAGCAACATTATCTGCATCCGCCGGTATACCGTACTTGAAACCAAAGCTCACGATAGTAAGTAGTAGCTTGCTGGTGGCCTCTAGAGAGAAATGCTCTGCGGTTTTTGACGAGAGCTGATGAACGTTTAGATCAGAAGTGTCGATAACTACGTCGGCCGACTCGCGAAGTGGAAGAAGCCTTCTTCGCTCCTCAGCGATTCCATCCAGGATTGTTCCAGTGCCCTGAAGGGGATGCGGTCGTCTTACTGATTCAAACCTCTTAACAAGCGTTCCGTCATTAGCTTCAAGGAATGCAACCCTTACGCTTATGCTTTTCCCCTCCAGAAGGGCTATGTTCTCCTCAAGCTCTGTAAAGAACTCTCCACCTCGCACATCGATAATCACGGCAAGTCTTGGAACGGGTGTTTTTGTGTTTGAGAAAAGATCAGTTATTGGGCCCAGCATGATTGGGGGAAGATTGTCCACCACGTACCAGCCAAGGTCTTCAAGAGCGTTACCCACTGTCGAGCGTCCTGCCCCCGACATGCCTGTTACAACCAGCAGCTCGTGCCTTAGATTTTCAACCATTGCACCCTTTCGGGTCACAAGTCTAATGAAATTCCGACACGCCCGAGTGCGTTATTGCTCGATCTTTAGTCGTTCCAGAATTTGGCTAGCGAGCTCTCTTCCGATACCTGCAACATCTGAAATCTCATCCAAAGTGGCAATCCGGAGGCGCTTTGCTGAGCCAAATCGCTTCAACAGGGCCATGACTCGCTTTTCACCTAGCCCTGGAATCTCAAGTAGCGAAGAGGAGATGGCGCTAGATCGCTTTCTCCTTGAAGCGGTTAGGGCGAACCTATGAGACTCATCTCGCAACCGCTGCAACAAGAAGAGTTCTTCTGAAGCCCTTGGCAAGATAATCGGGTTTTCGTTCCCCGGCAGCCAAACCTCTTCTAGTCGCTTTGCTAAACCGCAAACGGCAAGCCCAGTTACACCGCTAGCTTCAATTGCACGAGCTGCTGCATTCACTTGCCCGATACCACCGTCGACAACGATTAGAGACGGAAAGTAACTGAATCTCCCCTCGTCAACCGTCTCAGGGTCCCGAAGATACTTCAGCCTCCTGGTCAAGACCTGGAAGATTGCATCAGTGTCATCTTGGGCTGAATCAATGTTGAATTGCCTGTAGTGGGCTTTTTTGGGTAGGCCATCTTCGAAAACAACCATGGAACCAACAATGTCAGTTCCAGATAAATGCGAGATGTCGTAGCACTCTATGCGTAGTGGCGCGTCGGTTAGATCAAGCGCGGAAGCCAATCGATTAAGTGCCTCGGTACGTGCCGCAAAATCAGAAACCCTTCTGGTCTTGTAAAGAGCTAGTGCGTGCTCGGCATTCTCAAGCGCGGTCTGCGCCAATGCTGCCTTATCTCCTCTTTTAGGAACTCGTAGCGATACGGCAGAACCACGTAACGCGGCTAGGAAAAGTTCGAGATCACTAGAGTCATCGGGTAGTGATGGTACCAAGACCTCCTTAGGTACTGAGGGAGCCTCCACACCGGAAACCGGTGAGTAGGCGAAAAGGATTATCTGCCTGACCAGATCGTCAAGGCTTTGATCTAGTTCTTTATCCATAGTCCATGCCCTTACCCCACGAATTCGGCCCCCTCTGACAGAGAAGAGTGAAATCGTAGCGGCTAGTTCATCGTGGGCTATGCCAAAAAGATCTGCATCTGTTAGATCACTAAAAACCACAGTGCTCTTCTCAAGAACAGTCTCAAGTGCCTCGATGTTGTCTCTAAGCCTTGCAGCGAGCTCGAAGTTTTCATTTTTGGAGGCTGTTAGCATCTTTTGTCGCAGGATCTCAACCTGTTGGGGGTCCATGCCGCTCATGAAGTTCACGAGCTCCTTAGCGATGTCAAAGTGCTCTTGATCGGTTACTCGTGATACGCAGGGCGCCGAACATTTCCCAATGTCAGCCAAAAGACATGGCCTATTACTTCTCTTTGCGGTCGCAAAGACACCAGAAGAACAGGATCGAACTGGAAACGCTTTTAGAAGAGTGTCTAGTGTTTGCCTTAGAGCCCAAGCCTGAGTGTATGGGCCGAAGTACTTGACGCCTTTTAGCTCGCGGTTTCGAGTCACAAACACACGTGGAACCTTGTCGGACATCGAAACAGCAAGGTATGGATAAGACTTGTCGTCCTTGAAGCGAATGTTGAAAGGTGGATTGAATTCCTTGATCCAGGTGAATTCCAGCTGCAGGGCTTCAAACTCAGTCTT
>JBIIXB010000040.1:0-2655 GCA_044338605.1 Rhodoluna sp.
CTCGGCGGCGATTTCTTCCGCATTTGGTAACTTCACTGCAGGTTTTCTAATGGGAGCTCTTGACGGACCAGTCACTTCGTTTTGGTAACCCTGCTCCAAAGTTGCAATCATTTTCTGCAGTTCTGCGTTCTCTGAGATCTGATCGTTCAGTTTGGTAAGAAACTCTGTTCCGTCGTCTCGAAGGTCGTCGGTTGGAAAGACCAGTCCGGTTGAAGACGCAACCAGCTCAAAAGCAGAAACTGCGGCTTGCGGGAAGTCGTTGTCGGCCAAGTAGTGCGGGCAGAGAAGTACGTAACCAACAATCGGCAGACCAGTTTTGGCAACCTTGAACTCTAGAAGATGCAAGACGTTGCCAGGAACCTGAGTTTGTGGCTTCCACTCGGAAAGTTGGTTGACAATGTCCATTCGATTTCCAGAAACCGTAACACCGGTTTCTCTGGTGTGCGGAATTGGGAACGGAATTGAGTGAAGCCAAGTGACATCTTTTACCTGCAGGCGCTTGATGAGCCTTAGAACCGCATCGGTGAATGCATCCCAGCGAAAATCTGGTTCATAGCCATGCAGGAACAAAAAGGGCTGATTCACTTCGTCATGCACTAGATAAAGCGCCAAACTTGCTGGCTCATAATCTTCGATGTGGTCCTTCTCGAAGAACATCACCGGTCGCCTGGATCGGTAATCAAGCAGCTCGTCGTTATCAAAGTGCAAAACCTGCACAGAATCTAGATTTGCAAAAATGTGCTCGGAAAACTGATTCAGCACTCCACCGGCATCAGTGAACCCAGTTAAGCCAGCAATCAGGTGCAGGCCCGCAGGAATCTCCTGGTGATCAGGCTCGAAGTGATAGATGGGCTCGGATGACATGATTCAATCCTAAGCACTGGCTCGATTATCATGGTCAACATGACAAAACTTAAGCACGCCATCAGCGAAACTTCTCCAGCAGCCACTAAAGCCACCGCCTATGTAATAGGTGTAAAAGCAGATGGAGCAAAGTCAGCTCTTGCCCACTCCAATCTTGATGCCAAATTCTTGGAGTCCATCAACTTGGAATCCCTTGGAGTTAGTTCGGCGCTAGGCAAAACCACAAAGGTTTCAGGGCCAAGTTCGAGCGTCGTGCTTTTGATTGGGTTAGGCCCTGCTAAAGACCTTGACTCTTTTAGGTTTATCGGCGGCGTCGCAGCGCGCGAGCTCGGCGCAGCTGAGCACGTAGTTATAGACATTCCTTTGAAATCAGCAGCTGAAACCCTGGCTGTTTTTGAAGGCTTCTTGCTTGGTAACTACGATTTTCAGAACTACAAGTCAAAGCCGGTAAAGCGCAGCCTTGCAAAGGTAACTATCGTCTCCAAATCAAAGCCGAAGCCTGCGGAACTGTCTGAGATCGAAACTGTGGTCTCAGCGGTGCATGCATGTCGCGACCTGGTCAATCAGCCAGCCAATGATCTATACCCGGAGGTCATGACCCAGCACGCAAAAAAGGCTTCCAAGAATCTTCCGATAAAGATAAAGGTCTGGGAAGAAAAGGATCTTGTCGCCGCAGGTCTTGGAGGAATCCATGCCGTTGGCAAGGGGTCTTCTAGGCCCCCGAGACTTGTGAAGTTGGAATACAAGCCTGCTGGTGCCAAGGTAGCTCTTGCCCTAGTTGGCAAGGGAATCACTTTTGATACCGGAGGTCTTTCTCTAAAGCCAGCCGAGTCTATGGTTGGCATGAAATACGACATGACCGGTGCGGCAGCAGTTATGCAAGCGCTGGTCGCGATTGCAACTCTAGGTATAAAGGTAAAAGCCACCGCTTGGCTTTGCCTTGCAGAGAACATGCCTTCTGGCACAGCAACAAGGCCAAACGACATCATCAAGATCCGAAACGGCAAAACCGTTGAGGTTCTAAATACCGATGCCGAAGGCCGCTTAGTTCTCGCCGATGGCTTGTCTATGGCTGTTGAGGAGTCCCCTGATTACTTGATTGACGTGGCGACCCTAACCGGAGCTGCCACCATCGCTTTAGGTAATAGGTATGCCGGATTAATGGGAGACGAAGCGGCAGTAAAGAAGGTAGAAAAAGCCTCCGAGTCGGTTGGTGAGCTGGTGTGGCACATGCCACTTCCCGAAGAGCTGAGACCGCTTCTTGACTCCGATATTGCCGACATCGCAAACGTCAAGATCGGAAATAGAGCCGGCGGAATGCTTATCGGAGGACTGTTTCTGAGGGAGTTTGTTGGCGCTGATCAGGCTAAAAAACCAGCCTGGGCCCACCTTGATATTGCGGGTCCTGCCAACAACGACTCTGCTGCCTACGGCCACACACCCAAAGGTGCTACTGGGGTAACTGTGAGAACTCTGGTCCAGCTGGCGCGTGACCTGGCCAACTAGGCAACAGTAGTAAACTCTTCTGGTCCCCATAAGAATCCAACAACTAGGAGAATTCGCCTTGTCTGATAACTCATTCGATGTTGTAATCCTTGGCGGTGGAAGTGGCGGTTACGCAGCCGCTCTTCGCTCAGCGCAGCTAGGCAAGACCGTAGCTCTAATCGAAAAAGACAAGCTTGGTGGCACCTGCCTACACCGCGGTTGTATTCCAACCAAGGCCCTGCTTCACTCAGCAGAGATCGCGGACAACACCCGTGAGGCTGCCTCCTTTGGCATAAACGCCACCTT
>JBIIXB010000023.1:0-9109 GCA_044338605.1 Rhodoluna sp.
GCTAAGGCTGCGGTTAAGGGAACTCAGATGGTCAAGGGTAAGGCCCGAGCTGTTCCAATCAAGATTGATTTCAAGGTTGGCGAGTCCATCATGATCAAGGACGGATCCTTCGCAGGTCTTCCTGGAACAATTTCCGAAATCAAGCCAGAGTCTGGAAAGCTCACAGTCTTGGTTTCCCTATTCGAGCGAGAGACTCCTGTGGAGCTTGGCTTCGAACAAGTCGGACCACTGAACTAAAGATTTATCTAAACCACTAAAAAAGGAAAACAAGCAAATGGCACCCAAGAAAAAAGTCACTGGAATGATCAAGCTTCAGATCCAGGCAGGCGCTGCTAACCCAGCTCCACCAATCGGTCCTGCTCTAGGTCAGCATGGTGTGAACATCATGGAGTTCTGCACCGCGTATAACAACGCAACTGCAGACCAAAAAGGAAACGTCGTACCGGTAGAAATCACCGTTTACGAAGACCGTTCCTTCACTTTCATCCTGAAGACTCCTCCAGCAGCTGAGCTAATCAAGAAAGCCGCTGGCGTGCCAAAGGGTTCCGCAACCCCTCACACTGACAAGGTGGCTCACCTTTCAAAGGAGCAGCTACTAAAGATTGCCGAGACCAAGATGGCTGACCTAAACGCCAACGACGTTGAGGCAGCTGCAAAGATCATCGCCGGAACTGCCCGCTCCATGGGTATCACCGTCGACGCCTAGAACCTTAGGTACCCGCACCAAAAGCAACAAAAAAACTAAAGAAGTCGTGGGAGAACCAGATCGGTTCGCTAACCACAACTGTGACCAGAAAAGGAATAACAGCACATGCCAAAAAGATCAAAGGCTTATCTAGAAGCCGCAAGCAAAATCACCGAGGGTAAGTTCTATACCCCAGCCGAGGCAATTGCCTTGGTTCGCGAGACCGGATCAAAGAAGTTTGACTCAACTGTTGAAGTTGCCGTCAAGCTAGGTGTTGACCCTCGCAAAGCAGACCAGATGATTCGTGGAACTGTATCGCTTCCTCACGGAACTGGTAAGACCGCCCGCGTAATCGTATTCGCAACCGGTCCAGCAGCGGAAGCTGCTATCAAAGCCGGAGCCGACGAAGTCGGTGGCGACGAATTGATTGAAAAGGTAGCTGCCGGATGGGTTGATTTCGACTCCGCAGTTTCCACCCCAGAGCTAATGGGTAAAGTGGGCCGCCTTGGAAAAGTTCTTGGTCCTCGTAACCTAATGCCAAACCCAAAGACCGGAACTGTTACCCCAGATGTTGCAAAAGCAGTAACTGACATCAAGGGCGGAAAGATCGAGTTCCGTATCGACAAGCAGTCAAACCTTCACTTCATTATTGGTAAGGCTTCCTTCTCAGCTAGCCAGCTAGTTGAAAACCTAGCTGCAGCTATGGACGAGATTCAGCGTCTAAAGCCAGCAAGCTCAAAGGGTAAGTACATTATCAAGACAGCTCTTTCCACTACCTTTGGTCCAGGCATCTTGCTGGACACCACAGTAGCCAAGGCCTAACTACAAGCCACAGAGCCGAAGGCCAACGGTCTTCGGCTCTGGCTTTAGGTCTATAAGTAGACTTGAACCAGAAAGCCCAAATCACCAAGGCTTAAATAGCCTGTAAGGACGAGTGCCAGATGTTCTCCGCTGCAGATGAAAAGCGCGTATTAGATCTTGTTCCACGGGGCATATTTGTTAACGGCTCTTGGAAAGACTCAGCCGACAAGAAAACTCTTGATGTAATCGACCCTGCTACCGGCAAGGTACTTGTGGCTATTGCTGACGCTGCTCCTGAAGATGGCATGGCTGCCATCGAGGCTGCCCACAACGCCCAAGCCGCCTGGGCCAAAACTGCTCCAAGAGAGCGCGCGGAAATCTTGCGCGCAGCCTTTGAAAAAGTCACCGAGATGGCCGACGAGTTCGCACTTGTGATGTCTCTAGAAATGGGTAAACCATTTGCTGAGGCCAAGGGAGAGGTAGCCTACGGAGCAGAGTTTTTGCGCTGGTTCTCCGAAGAAGCACCAAGAATTACCGGCCGCTACGGCACAGCACCCGATGGCAAGAATCGCATCATGGTTCTAAAAAAGCCAGTCGGTCCATCGCTATTTATTACCCCTTGGAACTTCCCGCTGGCAATGGCAACCAGAAAGATGGCACCAGCTATTGCAGCTGGCTGCACCATGATCTTAAAACCTGCTGCGCTCACACCTTTGACTTCGATGTTGTTCGTAAAGGTCCTTGAAGACATTGGTCTACCAAAGGGAGTAATAAACGTCGTCCAGACTACAAGACCAGGTTTGGTTACTGGACCGATTATCAAAGACGAAAGACTTCGCAAACTTTCTTTCACTGGTTCTACTGGTGTTGGAAGAGCACTTATTGCTGACTCCGCTGATCGAGTGCTAAAGGTCTCTATGGAACTAGGCGGTAACGCACCATTTATTGTTTTCGAAGATGCAGATCTAGATAAGGCAGTAGACGGTGCGATGCTAGCCAAGCTTCGCAACATGGGAGAAGCTTGCACCGCAGCCAACCGAATGATCGTTCACGAATCAGTAGCAGCAGAATTTTCCAAGCGCCTTGCAGACAAGATGTCTAAGCTCAAAGTTTCCAGAGGTACCGAAGACGGAGCCAACATCGGACCTCTTATAGACGAAAAGAGTAGAAACGCTGTTCACGCTCTGGTAGCTGATGCAGTTTCTAAGGGCGCAAAGGTTCTAACCGGTGGAGCAATTCCAACAGGTGAGGGATACTTCTACCCACCAACAGTTTTGGTTGATGTGCCAACAAATGCAGAAATTCTCAAAGAAGAAATCTTTGGTCCTGTTGCACCGGTTGTTACCTTCAAGACCGAAGACGAAGCAGTCAAGATTGCTAACTCCACCGAGTATGGATTAATCGCGTACGCGTTCACCCAAAACCTAAATCGCGGGCTAAGACTCGCGGAAAAGCTTGAAGTGGGCATGTTTGGACTCAATGCCGGGGTGATTTCAAACCCAGCTGCGCCATTTGGAGGAGTAAAATCGTCAGGGTTAGGCCGTGAAGGCGGTTTTGAAGGAATCGAAGAGTATCTAGAAACTGTCTATGTTGGCATCGCTGATCCGATGAACGACTAAGAACAAAGGAAAAGGGAAATAGCCGGAATGAGAAAATCTACTTTGAAGATCACAAAAACAGTTTCAATTCTGGCTGTTGCCGGGCTAGTTCTTGCAGGATGTGCTGAACCTCGGGTTGAAGAACCAGAAGCGATTGTTTACCCGTTTGCTCCGCTAACTGGTGTTGCCTACATGAGTGAATCCGAGATCCCAGACACCAACGCCCTTCCTGCCGTTACTTGCAAGGTAGACAACGCCCCTGCTGGTCGACCTCAATTCAACCTAAACAAGACAGATATCGTCCACGTTCAAATGGTTGAAGGTGGACTGACCAGGTTGGTTGCTACTTGGCACTCACAGCCAGTGGACAAAGTTGGTCCAGTTAGATCTGTTCGTCCAATGGACGCTGACATTGCAGCAGCCTTTGGCGGCATCTTCTGCTACTCCGGTGGAGTAGACATGTTTATTGCTTTGCTTCAGGACACTTCTTTGTACCTTGCCGATGAGAACACTCAGCAGTCAGTAAAGCCAAACAGCTTCTCTAGAACCCCAGAAAGATTTGCTCCACACAACATGGTTGTTGACATGGGTCTACTACAGTCCCAACATGAAGACCTTGCTGCACCACAGTCAATTTTCAACTACGCGGCATTCTTGGACGAGACAAAAGACTACGAACCTGCCTCTGCTAGCTCCGGAAAAGCAACTACCGATCTAACCATTGAATACCCAGACGCTACGAGTTACTGGAAGGGCGATGGCTCGGGCAATCTGCTCCGCAGCCAGGACGGTGAGCCTCACATGGATGGCGTTTCAGAGGAGCAAGTCAGAGCTAAAAACGTTGTTGTTCTAGAAGTGCAGATTGACAGCAGCATCCGAGATGTTCGCTATGGAGTTATTCCTAAAACCGTAATGGTCGGATCTGGAAAAGTTTGGGTCTTTGTTGATGGCAAGCACATCGAAGGAACCTGGTCTAAGGCAACTCAGACCTCACCTATTGAACTTCTAGATTCAACCGGTGCTGTGATAAAGCTTGCCCCTGGAAACACCTGGGTTGAGCTAAAGCCAGACACCGCAACCCTGACTATTACCCCCTAAGACTAAATAGCTTAAATACGGCTAATTTACTGGGTTCTAGGGCGATTACTAGTCCTCGAAGGGCTCCCGCCCGGGAGTTAGCTCCCAAGGGGTTGCCTTGATGGACTCCTTGGAGACCAGGGGAGATGGACCATTAGCGAAATCGTCATAGACGATTTCAATTATCCGACTAGCTGACTCTCCAGGGTGAGGTGAGCTTGCCTTAACTAGTTTTTGAATCTCAATTTCTCTACTTGGCAAAGAATTGTTCATTGCCTTTTCAATCATCTCTGTTAGCTCTGCAAAGTTTTTTACTCTGATTGAACTTGCTGCAGCAATTTCACCTGTTGCACTGAACTTCCAGTGGTCTACATTTTCGAAAAAGATTGCAGGCTTTCCTGTAACAAGTGGATACTCACCCAAAAATGAAATTCCATCGGTAAACAAAATGTCTGTCGCTAGAAACAATCCTGCATAAGAACCATCTTCATCAACCGAGGTGTTCGGCAATTCATCCCAAGACTTCCTCCAAGAAGACAATTCAGCTTCGGTTAGGACTTTCCTATCAGTGAGCGTGCTCCAAAGGAACGGATGTGGTCGCAAAACAATCTGAATATCAGAATTTGCTTTTGCAAATTCCAACATCTGCACATAAATCTTTGAAAAAACTCCAAAGTTAAGCCAGTGATGTGAATACGAGTGATGCGGAGCCCAAACTATTTTGAATTTTCCATCTTCAAGAGGCCAAGAAGACTTACCTAATTCCGCTTCACGCGCTAAATTGTCAATTTTTGGCGAACCAGTGAAGTGAACATGAGAATTTCCACGTTCAGTTAACGCATAAGCATCAACAACGTCTCTTTCTTGAGTGAAAACAAGAGATGCAAGTTGATGGAGTCGCTGTGTAAACAGATGAGTTGCTACCGGAGCATCACCTTGACCACCACCAGGCTCATCATCTGGCTCGTCCACCATCACAAGAGAGAAATATGGAACGTAAGCGAGCCTGGTGAATTCCACCAAGTGGTCAAACCTCACTGCCGGTTGGTAGTTTCGCTGCCAGGGGTAGTTCACAAAGACATAATCAGGGGCTAAATCCTTCAAAGTGGCCAAACCATCAAGGTTTTGGCTCCCCGAACCCCCGGAATTTAGCCGAATATGCGGGATTCCCTTGCCTTCGAAGAAGGCATGGGCCTTTTCCTCCTGGGCATAGGCCAATTGGCCAGTTAGCTTCCTGGGCATGGACACCACAATTGGCTGAAAACGAGGGTCTTTAGCCATTTTTTGGTAGATCTCGTCAAGGGCATCCCAAGCCTCGAAATAAAGACCTAAAAACACAACTTTGATGGGTTCCATCCCCCAAACCTAGCAAAGTCCTCAGAAATAGCGATTTTGGGCTAATTTTAAGAATTTTTCCGAAAAGACACGTTCTAGGCCCTCAAAACAGGTGGTTAACCCCACTTATTTAACTTGTGTATATAAGGGTATTGATAATCTTCTTGAGTCCCCAAAACCTAGGAAAACACAGGGGTTTCCCGACCCTTGTAAGGCGAGGTCACCGATGGAAATAAGGGCGTTTGGAAGGCTGCCCACTAGGGGCTTTGCCTTGCCCGACGGGGAGTTCAACGAGGCTAGGGCGCTACCTATTTCACCCGCCATGTTTACCCCAGATCCTCACAATCTCCGCCAAAGTCTCGGCCCTTTGGATCCTAGTGATACAAGCCCGCTGAAGCCGGAATGTGCCCGAGGCGGAACAGGTGAGCCGAAGTCAGCGGCAGGCAAACAGTTGTCAGCCTGGAGGCATCGTAAGACTCTTCGTCGAACCGTTCTTTTCGGGATTCCAGCATTTGTAATCCTGGGATCGCTCATGGTTGGAGGGTTATCCGACTCTGCAGACGCGACGAGTTCTTGTACCAGCCAACAAGGCTCGAATGGAATATCAGACGCGCGCGTGGTTGGTGCAAACTGCGTCCTGACATTCTCGACAGCTGGAACATTCACTTGGACAAAACCAACTGGGGTATCTAGCCTTGCCGATGTGATTGTGATTGGCGGTGGTGGTGCTGGAGGATCGAGGCACGGTGGTGGTGGAGGTGCCGGAGGATTCAATCGGTCATATAACATTTCAGTTCCGAACAGTAGTTACTCAATTACCATTGGCGCGGGAGGAATTGGAACCACAAACGGTTCTGCTGCGCAAACCTCTGGAGGAAACTCAAGCGCTTTTGGAGTAACGATGACTGGTGGAGGCCGAGGTGGAGGCACCAACTGGGCAGCCGAAACCGGTGGTTCTGGTGGTGGAGCAAATTTCAACGGCGCAGGAGCTGCAGGTTCGGTGGGTCAGGGAAACTCAGGAGGTTGGGGTCGCTCAGCTGGTGGATGGGCAGGTGGTGGTGGTGGTGGAGCTGCCAGTTCCGGTAGAAGCTCTCCAAGTAATTATGTTGGCGGCCAGGGTGGAGACGGCGTTCAATTCACCATCCGAGGCATCACCGACTACGCAGCAGCTGGAGGCGGTGGAGCGGGCGAATGGGGAGGAGGAGCGGCTGGTGCCAACGCCTCCGGAGGAGGAGTCGGAGGAGGTGGCTCTAATGGTGGAAGTAATGGAGTTTCATGGGGCAGCGGTGGAGGCGCTGGTAGCTTCAACGATTACGTCGGAGTATGGGGTTACAAGGGAGGCGATGGCCGAAGCGGAGCTGTACTAGTAAGTTATGTTATCCCTACCGCCCCCGGTGCTCCAACACTCAACTCAATAACTGCCGGAAATGCTTCGCTCTCTGTGGCGTTTTCTGCTCCATCAAGCGATGGAAACACGGCCATAACCAACTATGAGTATTCGACAGACGGCGGCTCAACTTGGAAATCCAGGGCTTCAGGGTCTACTGCCAGCCCCTTGTTAATCAGTACAGTGTCCAGCTCGTCCGCAAATTTGGTTGACGGAACGAGCTACAACGTGCGCATTAGAGCTGTGAACGTAATTGGGGCATCAACACAGTCCAATCAAGTGAGTGCCAGCCCCTGGATATATGAACTACAAAGCGCAACGGATCTGACATTTGCCGTGACCGGTAGAGCCCTAACCACCCAGCCATCTATCCAGCTTCGCTTTGGTGCCGCTAATCTTTCACAGGCAGGAGTCACCATTACCGCCGCAATTAGTGCGGGCGCGACTCTAAGCGGAACACAAACCGCTGTCACAAACTCTTCTGGTATCGCTACTTTCTCGAACCTTGGGATTGCAACGGGTACTTTAGCAACTTCGTATACCTTGACGTTCACAGCTACTGGCTACTCCTCGGTGACAGATGCATTATCCATAAGAACCCTTCCAACGACCGTAACGGTCAGTACATCGGCTGACGCGAATGGTTCATTTGTTGATGGTCTTTGGATGGCAAACTCTGCTGCAGCATCGACTATCAACACCACCACCTTGCAGACTTCACTAGCAAGTAGAAGCTCAACCATTGAGAGCACCGGCAACATCACTGTCAGTAATGCTGTAACAGGTCAAGGAGGGGCAAATAGCCACTTGACCTTCACGACCACTGGCGGAAATGCCACTTTCAACGCCAATTTAACGAACTCCGGCAATCTTGTTCTCAAGGCATCAGGAAACGTCACAACTGGTAACTCAATTTCAATCACCACATCTGGCGGATCGATCACGTTGTGGTCTGACTCAGATGCAAACAAGTCAGGAAACATTACAACTGGTTCAAGTGTTTCGCTTTCCTCTTCAGGTGGTTCCATCACTCTTGCCGGAGGAGCCGATGACGGAGGCTCGGCGGTGGCAAGTGGACGTCTGTCAGGCGACGGTTTACCCGATGGGTATGCCTATAGCCCAACTGCGGGAGCTATTGGAGTAAATCTTGGCGAGTTGAATACAATCACATCCGGGGCAGGGAACATATTTATTGCCGGGCACGGACAAGAGCTTTCTACCTCCGCAGTCGCTGCGGGTATCTATGTTCAACCCGGAACTTCGATCTCCGCTACTTCTGGAAAAATTCACATCCACGGTCGATCCAATGCCAACTCGAGTAGTGCGAGCTATAGCGAAGGAATTCGACTTAGAGGTGTCGCATCAAATGGAGTCAATTACGTTTCCATTACAAACTCCAGCACTGCTTCGGATGCCATCGTGTTAGTTGGAGACGCCTCTTCAAGTAAAGGACCTAGATCAACTGGTATATCGGGTTTGTCTTGGTCTAGCCGAACTTCTGGTGGACCAAAGAACTTAATAGCAAACACCAGTAGCGGAGGTGTCACACTGACTGGCCGAGGGGGCCAACTTGCGGGTGATACCGGAGACCAGACGGGGTCTGGTCTAGAGCTAAATGCCACCGCAGTTCTAGCCAAGAGTGGAACAATCACCCTAAACGGAGACACTTCAGCGGCGAACGATGGAGAAACCTACGGATTCAGCTCAAACCACATCAATGTTGCGGCGTTTGTCGGGTCTTCTTTCTATGGAGCGCACGCTATAACAATCAATTCGGTAGACATGTCCACCTCCAGCGCCGACATTACTTGGAACGTCGATTCCTTCCACGTTCCAAATAGCGGAACGTCGTCTACCACCGTAAAGACAACCGGAAAAGTAGTTATCCAACCCGCCAGCAACGCATCATCTTTGACTTCGTTTGATCGGGCGGTGACTACCTCAGGAATATCTCTTGACACAGGAGTTACTGGTTTGACTGTTGGGCGATCAGGAAACTCCCAGAATCTGACTATCCCTACAACAAATTCAATTGCCGGAGACATAAAGCTGTATGGAGCGGCAGTCTCCGTAAGCGGTAACCAAACTGCAACCGCGGGTGGCGACATTGAAATTTACGGTAGCTCGATTTCTAATTCTGGAACGGTTACTTCTAACTCAGGAGATGTTTTACTCAAAGCAGACTCAATGGCACTAAGTGCAAATATCTCCGCAAGCTCTGGTGTA
>JBIIXB010000024.1:0-8750 GCA_044338605.1 Rhodoluna sp.
CCAGTAACTAGAGCTGTTGCCGTGTAGATGATGCCCATCTCACCAAGTGGAATCAGCAACAGCGTTGAGGCAACCAGCGCCCATGCATACAAGACAATCTGAATGCCTACAGTTCTGTTGTCTCGCACCACCGGGAGCATCGGAACCCCAGCGTCGCTGTATTCGGCTTTGTACCTAAGCGAAAGTGGCCAGTAGTGCGGTGGGGTCCATAGGAAAACAATTAGGAACAATACCCACGCTGCAGCATTCAGTTCACCAGTAACCGCAGCCCAACCAATAAGAACTGGCATTGCCCCTGCAGCACCGCCCCAGACGATGTTTTGTGGGGTGCGACGCTTCAGTAGCAATGTATAAACAAAGACATAGAACAGTATCGCGGCCAGCGAAAGTGCTGCGGCCAGTGGATTAACTATGACTGCGAGCCAAACCACAGAGAGAACGCCGAGAGCCCATGCGAACAGATATGCCTCTTTTGGAGACAGGTCTCCAGTGACTAGTGGACGGCCTTTAGTGCGACCCATAATCTTGTCGATGTCGCGATCAATGTAGCAATTGAATGAGTTTGCACTTCCCGCACTCAACGCTCCGCCAAACACCGTGGCAATCACGAGCCAGGGGTCTGGAATGCCACGTTGGGCAAGAATCATGGTCGGAACCGTGGCGATGAGAAGAAGTTCAATAACCCTCGGTTTAGTGAGGTCAAAATAGGCCTTGGCTTTGCGCCAGAAACCAAGCCTGACAGGCAAGGTTTCTAAGGTTTGAGAGCTCATGATTTGATTTAAGTCTAAGCGACCAACTTGTAGCCCTGCGCAACCAAGGGTCTGCTTGCTATATGTGTAAGGTAAATCGTAAGGTCGTGGAAGACCCCAATCCTTTATCCCAAGGATCTAGATTGTTTGGTGGACATTCCGCGCAAGGTCTGGTTTGACACGTGAACAGGTAGGTTATGAGCAATCTTGAGTGGTCAAAGCTAGACCAAGAAGCGGTTGATACCGCGAGAGTTCTAGCGGCTGACGCGGTTGAAAAAGTCGGTAATGGCCACCCAGGTACCGCAATTTCTTTGGCTCCAGTAGCCCATCTTTTGTTCCAGAAAGTTCTCAGGCATGACCCAGCAAACCCGGATTGGGTTGGCAGGGACCGATTTATACTCAGTGTCGGACATTCATCTCTAACCCTTTACAACCAGTTGTACCTCACTGGTTACGGACTTGAGCTATCAGATTTGCAGGCACTTCGAACCTGGGATTCCCTTACTCCAGGACACCCTGAGTACGGTCACACCAAGGGCGTCGAAATAACGACTGGACCACTGGGTCAAGGTCTTGCTTCTGCAGTTGGTTTTGCCTACGCAGCAAGGTTCGAAAGAGGGCTGTTTGACCCAACGGCACCTGTTGGAACTAGCCCTTTTGATCACTACATCTTCTGCATCGCTGGCGATGGTGACATGCAAGAAGGTGTCACGTCCGAAGCTTCGTCGCTGGCCGGCCACCAGAAGCTTGGCAACTTAGTTGTCTTGTATGACTCGAACCAGATATCTATAGAAGATGACACCAAGATTGCGTTCACCGAGGACCTTGAGAGACGTTACGAGTCATACGGTTGGCACGTTCAGGTTGTCAATTGGAAAAAGTCTGGCGAATACGTCGAAGACATGCAGGAGCTTTACTCGGCAATCCAGAAAGCTAAAGCAGAAACCAACAAGCCATCGCTTATAACTATTCGAACAATTATTGGTTGGCCAGCACCAACTAAGCAAAACACTGGCAAGGTTCACGGCTCCGCCTTAGGAGCTGAGGAGCTTGCGGGGCTAAAGTCTGTTCTTGGCTTTGATCCAACAAAGAACTTCCAGGTATCTGACGCCGTCATCAGCTACACCAGAGGGTTCAGAGACCGCAGCAAGGATGTGCTGGCAAATTGGAATAACGACTTCCAGGCCTGGAGGAAATCAAATCCAATAAATGCTGCATTGCATGATCGACTAGAAAATGGCGAGCTTCCAGATCTTGATTCTGTTCTACCTGTTTTTGATGCGGGTACTGATGTTTCTACTCGCGCAGCCTCTGGAAAAGTACTCAATGCCATTGCAAAAGTGATGCCGGAGCTATGGGGTGGGTCGGCAGACCTTGCTGAATCAAACAACACAACAATCGCCGGGGCTAAGTCTTTTGTGCCAAAGATTCATTCAACACACGAGTTCACAGGAGACGATTACGGACGCGTGATGCACTTTGGAATCAGAGAGCACGCCATGGGATCGATCTTGAACGGAATCTCTCTCCACGGTAAAACACGCTCCTACGGTGGAACCTTCTTGATATTCAGCGATTACATGAGACCGGCAGTTCGCTTAGCGGCTTTGATGAAAGTTCCTTCAATCTTCGTCTGGACTCATGACTCGATTGCCCTAGGTGAAGATGGTCCTACCCATCAGCCAATTGAACAGCTTGCTACCCTAAGGGCGATTCCTGGCCTGGACATCGTAAGGCCAGCAGATGCCAATGAGGTTTGCTTCGCTTGGAAGAAGATCCTTTCTAGAAGGGTTGGTCCCGCTGGAATTGCCCTCACGAGGCAGAACATTCCAGTGCTTGATCGAAGTGCGGCTGATTCGACTGGACAGGTTCTATCTCCTGCGAGCAATGTTGAGTTCGGTGGCTACGTTTTAGTTGAGGCATCAGACAAAAAACCAAAACTTATCTTGATCGCAACAGGCTCTGAGGTTCAGCTGGCTGTCGCTGCCAGGCTTGAGCTGGAGCAAAGCGGGATCAAAACTCGTGTTGTTTCGATGCCGTGCGTTGAGTGGTTCGAGGAGCAATCCGATTCCTATCGCGAGAGCGTTTTACCAGCTAGTGTCCAGGCGAGAGTTTCGGTGGAGGCTGGATTGGCACTTGGCTGGTCAAAGTATGTTCCTCAAGGCGATTCGGTGTCTATTGAGCACTACGGCGCCTCTGCTGACTACAAGACGCTGTTCACAAAGTTTGGTATTACTACCGAGGCTGTTGTAGCCAAAGCTCAAGCGGTGCTGGGAAGAAGCAAATGAGTTCACCACTTCATGACTTAGACAGAGCTGGAGTGAGCATCTGGCTTGATGATCTATCAAGAGATCGGATTCAATCAGGTTCCCTCGCAGAGCTAATATCCTCTCGAGCTGTTTCCGGCGTAACTACGAACCCAACAATCTTTGCTGGTGCATTTTCGAAAGGTGACGCATATGCTACTCAGCTTGCTGAACTTTCCGCTAGGGGCGCATCAGCATCAGAGGCTGTTTTCGAGGCGACCACTGAGGATGTCCGCATGGCGTGCGACGTTTTTGCTGATGTATACAGATCGACCAATGGAGTTGATGGACGAGTCTCAATAGAGGTAGAACCAGGTATTGCGATGGACTCCGCAAAGACCATTGCACAAGCAAAGGAGCTTTTCAGAGCCGTAGACCGTGAGAATGTCATGATCAAGATTCCGGCCACGATTCCAGGGCTTAGTGCAATCACTGAGGTGCTGGCCGCCGGTATTTCTGTCAACGTCACGCTTATTTTCTCACTCCAGCGCTATGCACTTGTTATCAAGGCGTTCAAGGATGGTATCAACAAGGCAAAGCAGAATGGACACGATTTATCCAAGATTCATTCAGTCGCATCATTCTTTGTCTCTCGCGTTGACACTGAAATCAATAAGAGGCTTGAAGCTATTGGTACCAAGCAAGCACTTGACTTGAAGTCAAAGGCAGCTCTTGCGAACGCGAGATTGGCCTATGAGCTTTTTGAAACTGAATTTGCATCGTCTGATTGGAAAGATCTCGAGATTGCTGGGGCGAACAAGCAGCGCCCACTCATGGCTTCTACAGGGGTCAAGGACACTACATTGCCGGACACTTTGTATGTGACTGAGTTGATCGCACCAGAGCTTGTAAACACCATGCCTGAGGCCACCATGGAGGCAGTATTTGACCACGGTGTCATCTCCCCCGACACCATCACTGGAGAATACGCGAACTCCAGAGCTGTTCTCGCAGAACTTAGTGAGCTGGGTATCTCATACAACGAGGTTGTCGCTTTGCTGGAGTCCGAAGGAGTCGAAAAGTTTGTTGCCTCTTGGAATGACCTTCTAGACACCGTATCGAAGGCGCTGCAAGGTAACTAATGAACTTTGAAGTCGCAACAAGGGGTGCGTCAGCGGCAGCGGTTGAACTCTTTGTACCGGAACTAGTTCGCGAGAAAATTGCCAGCAGAATCTTCGGCAAGGACCACACCATTTGGGGCCCAGAAGCTGAGGCCGAGTCTTTTATTCGTCTTGGCTGGGTCGATGCCGCTAGCGAGTCTCTAGAGCTACTCCCAGAGCTAAGCGCCCTTAGAACAGAACACCAAGGTAAAGGGCTCTCTAGAATCGTGCTCTGTGGAATGGGCGGTTCCTCACTAGCACCAGAGGTCATTGCAGCAACTGCTGGTGTTGAGTTGGTTGTTTTGGACTCTACTTACCCTTCCCAAGTGAGTGCAGCCTTGTCGAAGGATCTTGCTCGAACCATCGTTGTCGTCTCCTCTAAGTCAGGTTCAACCGTGGAGACCGATTCACAAAAACGTGCATTCGAGGACGCATTTGATCGCGCAGGCATAGATAAGACCGAAAGAATAATTATTGTTACCGACCCAGGATCCCCGATGCAAAAACAAGCCACAGCAGATGGTTATCGTATTTTTCTTGCAAACCCCAGCGTCGGAGGAAGATTCTCCGCTCTTACAGCTTTTGGGGTTGTTCCATCGATCCTTGCAGGCGTTGACATGCAACCAATCCTTTTGGATGCGGTTGCCGCCGCAGATGTCTTGTGCCGTGATGAACCAGGAAATCCTGGCTTAGTTCTAGGGGCGGCCATGGCCAGAAGCGCATCAAGTGTTGGCTTCAAGGACAAAATGGGGATTGCTTCGATTAGTAATCAAATCGTAGGCCTTGGAGATTGGATGGAGCAGCTCATTGCCGAGTCCACGGGAAAAATTGGTCGTGGTGTTCTACCGATTGTTCTTGATCGTAACTCCCCTGAACTCAAGACGCTTGCAGATGACTTTTTAACAGTGGGACTTGTTGACAAGGTGTCCGAGGGCGATTTTGATATTGCAGTGTCTGGTTCTCTAGGCAGCCAACTTCTTCTATGGGAGGTAGCAACAGTTGTCGCAGCCAAGCTACTTGGAGTGAATCCATTCGATCAGCCAGATGTTGAGTCCGCAAAGGTTGCGTCCCGTGCTTTCTTGGAGAACAAATCAGCTAACCAAAGTTCCCTGTTTACAGAATCTGGAATTGAAGTGTTTGCAAGAAACTTGGACTTAGGGCCTAGGTCAACACTCCGAGAAGCACTTCGCTTGCTCTTAGATTCGGCCGACAAAGACAGTTACTTCGCCATACATGCCTATCTCGACCGTAATCGCGATGTTGCCTATGAGAAACTTCGAGGCGTGATTGCGGGAATTTCAGCTAGGCCAACGACTTTTGGTTGGGGTCCTAGGTTTCTACACTCCACCGGTCAGTACCACAAGGGAGGTCCCGCCCAAGGAGTTTTCTTGCAGCTAATGGGCACGGGGGAAGAGGACATTCCGGTTCCTGGACGTGATTTTGGTTTTGCTGAACTTATGAACTCCCAAGCAGTTGGAGATGCGAACGTCTTGTCGTCGGCGGGAAGGCCAGTTCTAGCTCTCCGCTTCGCTGATAAAGAAAACGCCCTAGCTCTGATCCAAGAGCTTATTGAAGCTAACTAATCTTTCGGGATTACTTCTTCTTAGCGACCTTTGATGCGCTCTTTTTAACAACAGTCTTCTTTGCAGTTGCCTTTGCCTTCGGTGCTGCTTTAGCGGCTTTTCTAACAACCTTGGCTGGTGCTGACTTCTTAGCGGCGGGTTTTTTTGCAACTAGCTTTTTGGCAATTGGCTTGGCAGCTTTCTTGGCCACAGCCTTTACTACCTTGGCAGGCTTGACCGGTTTGACGGGTTTAACGGCCTTTGCTGCTTTAGCTTTTTCAGCTGCCATCTTTGCTGCCAGAGCTTTTGCTGCTGCTGTTCGGGCAGCTTCTTCCTTGAGCTGCTTCTTTGCAGCTTCGGCAAGTTTCGCCCTTCGGTCCTTGATTGAAGAAAGTGCCTCGTCAAGAAGTGCTTTTGCCTCATCTGAAGTCCGGCGCTCTTTGACGTAAGCCAAGTGAGTTTTGTATGGTTCGTGCTTCAAGATCTCTGGCGGGTTCTTTTTGTCTTGTCCAGCTGGGAGGCCACAGTTCGGGCAGTCAATCATGTCGGGTATTTCAGCTGGGTCTACATGAGCTGCGAACTGGGGACTCTGAGTGTGTCCGTTGATGCAGTAGTAATGACGCTCAACTCTTTCGGACTTGAATCCGCGGTATTGCTCACCCATTGGACCCGCGCCAACACGAGAGCCTCTTATTGCTGATCCTCCGCTTGACAAATTTCCCCCTAGAACCCAAACCTGGTGAACAGACCAAGTGCAATGACTGAACCAACCCAAACAAGGCCCAATATGATGGTGATGCGATTCAGGTTTCTCTCAGCAACTCCAGAAGAGGAAACGTTAGTAGTGACTCCACCACCAAACATGTCCGAGAGTCCGCCGCCTCTGCCCTTGTGGAGCAAAATCATGAGAATAAGTAGCAAGCTGGTGATTGCTAGAAGCACCTGAAGCGCGATTTGGATTGCAGCCATGGATTTACCTGTTCTTTATAAGTACTAGAAGATTATAAGCTGACATGCTTCTGGAAGCGGCAAATACCGGTGAACTCATCAACCACCAGGCTTGCTCCCCCAACCAAAACCCCGTCAACCTCTGGGGATGCAAGGAATCCAGCGACATTAGCGCTCTTCACAGATCCGCCATACAAGATCCTGGTCTGCTCCGCGGTCTCGTTAGATACCAGCTCACCGATGGTCTGGCGCAATTTCTTTGCGACCTCTGCGGCCTGCTCGCTTGTGGCAACCTTCCCGGTGCCAATCGCCCAAACCGGTTCATATGCGACTACGAAATCACCAACATCTTTGTGACCATCGAGAGCTTTGGTTAGTTGCCTAACTGGAACTGCAGCTGCGCCTTCCGTTTCCAGTTCTTCCAGCGTCTCTCCAACGCAGATAACCGGAACAAGTTTGTTCTTGAAACATGCTGCTACCTTGTCGCGCACTAGCTCATCGTCTTCGTTGTGATGCTGGCGTCTTTCCGAGTGGCCTACCAGCACGTATTCGACATTTAGCTTCTTGAGAAATGCGCCTGCAACCTCACCGGTGTACGCACCAGATTCATGCTTCGAAACATCCTGGGCACCTAGGCGAAGTTGAAGCTTGTCAGCATCCAAGAGCGTCTGAACTGTTCGGAGATCAGTAAATGGTGGAAAAACGGCAACTTCGACCTTTTCGTAGTCGTGATCAACATCCTTTAGAGTCCAAGCGATTTTTTGAACTAGGGCAATAGCCTGCTGGTGGTCGAGGTTCATCTTCCAGTTGCCAGCTATCAGCGGCTTACGATCGCTCATGCGAGCACCTCCAGTCCAGGAAGGGATTTTCCTTCCAAATACTCAAGACTAGCTCCACCACCGGTTGAGATGTGTCCAAACGCACTGTCCTCGAATCCAAGAGCCCTAACTGCGGCAGCTGAATCGCCTCCTCCAACAACTCCAAGACCTTGAACCTTTGTGAGAGCCTCGGCAACGGACCTGGTCCCTTTGCTAAAGCGTTCAAACTCGAATACCCCCATTGGTCCGTTCCAGAAGCATAGTTTCGAAGAAGAAATGATCTCTGCGAACACCCGTGCTGATTCCGGTCCAATGTCAAGTCCGATACCACTAGCACCGAAAGAGGTTTGCTCGAGTTCGTCCATTTGAGCTACAAGATGTTCCGCATCCGCAGCAAATTTACTTGCCATAACGATGTCAGGTGGTAGCACGATGTTCACGCCGAGAGCCTTCGCCTGCTCAAGATAGCCCCTGACGGTGTCTATTTGCGACTCTTCGAGCAAGCTCTTGCCGACTTTGTGGCCAAGAGCGGAAAGGAAGGTAAAGACCATTCCACCACCAATCAACAAGTTATCTACCCTTGGTAGCAACGCTGAGATAACGCCCAATTTGTCTGAGACTTTAGATCCACCAAGAACAACTGTGTATGGATGTGAATCGCTTCTTACCAGCTGCTCGAGAACAGAAAGTTCCTTTTCAACTAGATAGCCAGCTGCAGAAGGAAGCAGGTTTGCAATCTCATAAACACTCGCCTGCTTTCGATGAAGAACTCCAAAACCATCACCAACATACACGTCTGCAAGCTCGGCCAGTTCTGTCGCAAATTCGTGGCGCTCATCCTCAGAATCACTAGTTTCGGCAGAATGAAAGCGAAGATTCTCTATAAGTAGCACTTCCCTATTCTCAAGTCTTGAAACCTGATCTTTCGCCTCTTTGCCAACCCAATCTTCTGAAAACGTTACGGGTTGGCCGAGAAGTTCAGAAAGTCTCTTGGCTACTGGGCGTAGCGAATATTTCTCAACTCTGTCACCATCTGGTCTGCCAAGGTGTGAGCAGATGATGACTTTCGCGCCCTGGTCGATTAGATATTTGATGGTCGGGAGCGAGGCTCGGATTCTTCCGTCGTCGCTGATGACGCCGTTTTCTATCGGAACATTCAGGTCACAACGAAGCAGTACCCGCTTTGACTCAAGCTGTCCAAGGGAAGATATAGTTCTCAAAGTTAGAGTTTGTTCGCAACCAAAACAGTAAGGTCAACGAGTCTGTT
>JBIIXB010000025.1:0-8203 GCA_044338605.1 Rhodoluna sp.
GAATGTGTCTTTCAAATGAGTGCTGCTGAAAAGATTTCCCCTGTTCAGATTCGGTTCTAAAAAAGTCCAAACCCGTTTCGCCAATTGCACGGACTCTTTCTTGACTGGCAAGATCCGCAATACCATCGATGTCCACATCAAGAGCCTGCTTGTTTTCGTACCTAGCAGCTTCGTTTGGGTGAATGGCTACAGCAGCAAGCAACCTGGGATCCGTAGCAGCTACCTCAGCGCTCCATTTGGAGCTTTCCAGTGTTACGCCAACTTGAACCGCTCCTAGAATTCCAACCTGGTTTGCCAAAGCCAAATGGTCTAGGTAATTCATAGGCTGATCGCCATCGGCAATCTCGAGGTGGGTGTGGTTATCGTAGGTGCCAACAAGAAGTGGTTCCGGTAGATCTGGGTAACTTAGCTTTTGTCTGGTTCCGTCAGCGTCTTTCAGCTGACGCTGTCTTAGGTGCTCGCTCACGGTAGGAACTAGTCCCGATCTTCTTGCTCAACCCTAGGAAACAACGACTCAAGTTCGTTAGTCTTCTTGCCAGCTACAAGCTGATTCCAGCTGGCGGCTTCAAGCAAAGGCTGGGCTTCTAGATCGCCGAGTTCGTGACCAATTGAGGCCCAAAGCTTGGCTGTTGCCTTTGGAATAAATGGCGTAAGCGCAACAGCCAGAGTCCTAAGGCCCTCTAACGAGGTATACAAAATTGTCCCTAGACGGGCCCTGTTGGCCTCATCCTTGGCAAGAATCCAAGGCTCTTGCTCGGTCAGATAGACATTGAGCCCATCTACTAGCTCCCAAATGGCAAGCAGCGCATCCTGGATAGCAACATCATCCATAGCGCCATCGGCTTGGCGAATGCTGTTGGCTGCCGTTTCTTGAATTTTTTTGTCGGCGTCAGTTATTGATTCAGCTTCCGGAATTACTCCATCAAAGTATCGGTGCACCATGGCAACAACTCTTGAAGCAAGATTTCCAAAACCATTGGCGAGCTCCGCTTGATAGCGTGCAGATAGATCTTCCCAAGAAAACGATCCATCTTGACCAAAGGCAATTGCCTTCATGAAGTAGTAACGGAAGGCGTCAGATCCAAAAACATCAGTTATCTGAGTTGGGGCGATTCCGGTCAGCTTAGATTTCGACATCTTTTCGCCACCAACTAGTAGCCAACCGTGGGCAAATACTTTCTCGGCAGGCTTTAGTTCCGCCGCCATTAGCATGGCGGGCCAAATGACTGCATGGAATCTAAGGATGTCTTTTCCAACAACTTGAACTGAAGCTGGCCAAAGTGAATTGAGCTTGGCTTCATCTTCGCCGTAACCAATAGCAGTTATGTAATTCAGCAGTGCATCAAACCAGACATAGATAACATGATCGGTGTCCCAAGGGATATCAATTCCCCAATCAAATTTATCCTTGGATCTGGAAATTGACAGGTCAGTTAGCTCTCTTGAAACAAATGAGATAACTTCGTTGCGGGCAGCTTCTGGCTGAATGAACTTTGGGTTCTGCTGGTAGTAATCAAGTAGTGGTTGCTGGAACTGACTCAACTTGAAAAAGTAGTTTGTTTCTTCGAGCCTCTCAACCGGCTTGGAATGAATTGCGCAAACCATCTTCTTGGCAAATTCACCGGTGCCCTCAACTAGGTCTGAATCGGTCTTGAACTCTTCGCAGCCAACACAGTAGTTACCCTCATAGGAGCCCTGGTAAATAAAGCCCTTGTCGTAAAGGTTTTGTAAGAAGGTCTGGACGTTCTTTTTGTGCCTGGGTTCGGTGGTTCGAATAAAGTCCTGATTGTTGATATCCAAGGTCTCAAGCATGGGTAGCCAGGAATCGTGCACCAGCTTGTCGGCCCAAGCCTGGGGGGTCTGGTTATTGGCGGTAGCGGTTCGAAGAATCTTTTCACCGTGTTCGTCGGTTCCAGTTAGCAGGAAGGAATTGCTGCCTTTTTGACGATGCCAGCGAGCCAGAACGTCGGCGGCCACCTCGGTGTAGGCATGGCCGATATGTGGAGCGTCATTGACGTAGAAAATTGGGGTCGTAACAAAAAACGCTTTACCCGCTGGGCTCACACTGGACATGTCTACAAGCTTAACGGGGCGAACTTCAAGGCTTGCTCTTCAGAGCTAGGTCGTAAAGCTCCGATGTCGAAGCTCCGTATTCACTAGCAACAGCTCTAGCGGCGTCCTTTAGTGAACTACCTTGAGCCCTAAGCTCCAGGACCTTATCGACCAAGCCTTCTGGCGCTATCTGGGTTTGCTCTGCCCCGGCAACAACAAGCACCATCTCACCTTTTAGATCTTTGGCGAGATCGGAGAGTTCTGCCAAGGTACCCCTAAGCGTCTGCTCAAACTTTTTTGTTAGCTCTCTAGATAATGATGCTTTTCTCTCGCCACCAAAGACTGCTTCAGCATCTTCTAGTGATTCGGTAATGCGGTGAGGTGATTCAAAAAAGATCATTGTCCTTGTCTCTGAAACTAATTTTTGAAAGTACTTTTTCCTCTCACCAGATTTTCTTGGAATGAATCCCTCAAAACTAAAGCGGTCGGTGGAAAGCCCTGAAACAGCAAGTGCGGCAATCACAGAAGATGGCCCCGGCACAACTTGTATTTCAACCCCCTGTTCACTACAGGCACGAACAAGTGCAAAGCCGGGGTCGCTGATGGTTGGCATTCCCGCATCGCTCACCAAAACTAGATTTCCTGTTGAAGCAATTTCAACCAAGCGATCTAGTTTTTGTAGTTCGTTTTGTTCGTTCAGGCTGATAAGTTCTGCATTTAGTTTTATGCCAAGGTGGTTGGCTAGCTTTAGTAAGCTCCTGGTGTCCTCGGCGGCAATCACCTGTGCCTGCTGCAAAGTAAGAAGGAGCCTAGCCGAGGCGTCTCCTATGTTTCCAATGGGGGTTCCAGCCAGAATAAGCACCACTTCATTGTGTCAGATGCCAAGGCGCGGTCTTGATTAGCATGGGCGTATGACGAAGTTGTGGGGAAACAAAAAGGTCCTGGAATACCTTGGTATCGTTTTCGTGCTCGCAATCGCTTCGGTAACCAGGCTTTGGAACTTAGGCTTCCCGCAAAAGCTGGTATTCGACGAAACCTATTACGTCAAGGACGCGCTATCGCTTGCACGCGAGGGCCACGAGAAGAACTGGCCCGAAGGTGCCAACGCAGTCTTCGAATCTGGTGATGTCTACTCATACCTAGCTGACCCGGCCTTTGTGGTTCACCCTCCTTTTGGCAAGTGGTTGATTGCCTCTGGAATGTGGCTGCTCGGGCCTGATAACGCAGCTGGCTGGCGAATCTCCACTGCCCTATTGGGCATAGCAACAGTTGCCCTATTGATGCTTGTGGCTTACAAGCTATTTCGCTCGACAAAGCTAGCCCTTGCGGCGGGATTCTTGCTGGCGATAGACGGCATGGCAATCACCATGTCCAGAACAGCACTGCTGGACGCTCCGCTTACTTTTTTCCTGCTGCTAGGTTTCTTGTTTTTCCTGATCGACAACAAGCAGTCAAGACTCAGAATTGGCTACGCAATTCAGCAAGGCAGAACCACTCTGCTTTGGTTTAGACCTTGGCTAGTGCTAGCTGGAGTGGCTCTTGGGGCCGCTAGCGCCATCAAGTGGTCTGGTCTCTACTTGTTGGCAGCAATTGGACTGTATGTGGTTTTTTCGGAATTACTACTTCGCAGGGACTCTAAAGAAAAGTCTTGGGTTCGGAGTGGGCTTTTAGCTCAAGGGGTGATTTCATTTCTAAACCTTGTTCCAGTTGCGGCGGCTACCTATCTATCAAGTTGGTTGGGTTGGATCAACTCCTCGGGGGGTTACTCAAGAAATTGGGCAGAGGATAACTCGTTGCCCGGTATTTTTGGAGCTCTGCCCAGCTGGGCTCAATCGCTGTGGAATTATCACCAGGTCGTGTATAGCTTCCACGTCAACTTGTCAGTAGATCACTCTTACCAATCTCACCCGATTACTTGGCTGCTTGGACTTCGTCCAACTGCATTTTTCTACGAGACATTCTCGGCTGGACAAATGGGCTGCGAATCTGAGACTTGCTCTTCGGCAATCACCGCTTTGGGTAATCCCCTGATTTGGATTTTTGCAACTGCGGCACTTTTGTATCTGGCTTATAGGTATCTAAGAACCAGGGAGAGGGTTATTGGCCCCGTGTTACTTGGGGTAGGAGCGCTGTATCTACCTTGGTTATTGATTCCAGAGAGAACGGTCTTTCAGTTCTACGCAGTGAGCTTTCTACCGTGGATGATTCTTGGGCTGGTTCTAGTGATGCAGATTCTTTACCGAGCAATTGGTAACACCAAATTGGCGAAAGCTTTGGTTATTGGATTCTTTGTCTTAGCCACCTTGATTTCAATCTTTTTCTTGCCGGTGAACATCGGCCTGGTGGTGCCTTTTGAGCAGTGGCAGCTGAGGATGTGGCTTCCCAGCTGGATCTAAAACCGCCAAAGTAAGATTGAAAAATGCCCATCTTTGCAGTCACTTACCTTTACACAGCGCCCACCAACCAGATTGATGAAATAAGACCTATTCATAGGGCCTGGCTTTCGGGGCTCTTGGAACAAAAAATTCTTCTAGCCTCTGGACCAATGGTGGATACACCTGAGGCGCTACTTATCTTTAGAAGTGAATCGGCAGAAGAGCTTGCAAAGTTACTGGATAACGACCCATTCGACATCGCCGGATGTATTGGATCTCGAACTATCCAAACTTGGAATCCAGTGTTTGGACCTTTTAGTCCTTAACTAGATTTCTTGGAGGTCTTTTTCTTCTTAGGGGTTTTCTCGTTGCTGGTTGCGATCAAGCTCACGACGGTCGTGATAACCAAGGTGGTAATGATAACCCCAAGAGATAGCTCAGTGGAGATCTCAGGGACGGCCTTCACGTACTCTCCGCCGTTGATAAACGGAAGTTCGTTTTTGTGCAGAGCGTGAATTACAAGCTTCACACCAATCCAGGCAAGGATGATTGAAAGTCCAACTCCGAGATACTTCAGTCTCTCCATCAGACCGCTCAAGAGGAAGTAAAGCTGTCTTAGGCCAAGTAGGGCAAAGGCGTTTGCCATGAACACAATGTATGGTTCGTTGGTTAGCCCATAGACGGCAGGGATCGAATCTAGGGCGAAGAGTAGATCAGTTAGGCCGATGGCAATCATCACAAGCATGAGCGGTGTGATGTAACGCTTACCCTTCTGGACAATAGTTAGCTTCGTTCCGTGATACTCGTCGACCGAACGGAAGTGGCGCTTAATAAAGGCAATAGCCTTTCCGCCTGGCACCTTGTCTTCGTGATCTGCTTTTAGGGTGTCCCAAATCAGCAGAGCTGCGGTGTAGAGCAAGAAGAAGCCGAAGATGTAGAAAACCCAGCTGAAGTTCTCAATGGCGGCGGCTCCCAGGTAGATAAAGATACCCCTCAGAATCAGCGCCAGGATGATACCCACGAGAAGAGCCTCGCTCTGAAGCTTTCTTGGGACCGCAAACTTAGTGAAAATCACTAGAAAGACAAAGAGGTTATCTACCGAGAGGGACTTCTCGGTTATGAAGCCGGCTAGGTATTCGCCGCCAAATTGAGAACCCCAGACCTCGTTCACCAAAAAGGTGAATATCAGGGCCAAGCCAACATAGATAGTGGACTGGATGGCCGATTCTTTGAAGGTGGGCTCGTGAGGCTTTTTGATCTGGATGATCAGGTCCACAAGAATCACCAGGCTGATTATGCCAACGGATAGATACCAAACCCATGGGTCTACAACCATTACAGCTTCTTGCACAATTACCCCATTTTCTCAGGCCCCCGGGGGCATTGTTCCATCTTGGAATATTCTATGAGAGTCTTGAACTATTACCGTCAATCAAAGCTGGGGAAACCATGAGAGTTCTAATCTCAGGAGCAAGTGGATTAGTAGGCACTGAGCTATACAGCCAACTAAATGCGGCTGGCCACGAGCCGCTGAAGTTAGTGCGCCGCAAAGCCAAAGCCAGCGATGAAATCAGCTGGAACCCTTCTTTATTGGAAATTGATCCAGAAGTTATGGAAACTATTGACGCCGTTGTGAATATAGCTGGTGCTACCACCGGTCGTATCCCTTGGACCAGAAGATACAAGCGGGAAATAGTGGACTCGAGAATCAACTCGACCAAGACCCTGGTCACGGCCATCAACGCAGCCAAGAACCCACCTAAGGTTCTAGTAAGTGGATCGGCGTCAGGCTTTTATGGCGAAGGTGGCAATCTTTGGCTAACTGAAGACAGCCCGAAGGGTGAGGGTTTTCTATCGGATCTTGCCAACGACTGGGAGCTGGAAGCTCACAAAGCCAGAACCCGAGTGGTGCTGGCTCGCACCACACTCGTCATGAGTCGAAAACTTGGTGCGTTAGGAAGACTGGTTCCTCTAATCAAACTCTTTGTTGGTGGACCGCTGGGTTCTGGCAAACAATACTGGGCTTGGATCAACTTGGTCGACGAAGCCGCTGCCATCATTCATTTGATAAACACTCCAACCGCCCACGGACCATTCAACTTGAGTGCTCCGGAGCCAGCGACCTGCGAACAGATGGTTCGGGCCCTGGCTAAAGAGCTTGGCCGACCGGCCTGGTTCAGGGTCCCTGAATTTGCCATGAACCTACTCATTGGCGAGGCCGCCAGAGAGCTACTTCTGGTCAGTCAAAAGATGACCGCAACCAAGCTTTTGGCTTCAGGTTTTCGCTTCAAATACCCGGACCTGGAATCCTCAGTTCGCTGGGTAGTTTCGAAAAACTGAAAGTTAATTGAAAACGAAGATTTTCTAAATCTTTGACAAATAAAAAACCCCACTCCGAAGAGTGGGGTTTTTTAGTGTTTAAAGAAATTACTACTTTGCAGCTGGCTTACGCTTTGCAGTCTTACGACGTGCTGGCTTCTTCGCTGCTACTGCTTTTTTAGCAGCTGGCTTGCGCTTCGCTGCAGTCTTCTTAGCAGCTGGCTTGCGCTTCGCTGCAGTCTTCTTCGCTGCTGGCTTCTTAGCTGCAGTCTTCTTAGCAGCTGGCTTGCGCTTCGCTGCGGTCTTCTTCGCTGCTGGCTTCTTAGCTGCAGTCTTCTTAGCAGCTGGCTTGCGCTTTGCTGCGGTCTTCTTCGCTGCTGGCTTCTTAGCTGCAGTCTTCTTTGCAGCTGGCTTGCGCTTTGCTGCGGTCTTCTTCGCTGCTGGCTTCTTAGCTGCAGTCTTCTTTGCAGCTGGCTTGCGCTTTGCTGCGGTCTTTTTCTTGGCTACTGCCATTTTCTTTACCTCTTTCACTTCAGCTGTGGTCTCGCTGGCGATATCTTGAGCTAGGTTGCCCATTGCCTTTGAAACCGGCTTTACGTTATTGCGGAATATTTTCTTTACTCGTTTTGTTACTCTTTTTGTTACTCGATCAAATGTGTTCACTCTTTTTGCTCTCCTGATTAGATTGATTTAAGTCTAGTGATTTAGCACGAAATTACGCTGTAGCGCGTCTTTTTTTCAATATTGTGTTTATTTGCTCTTGCGTGTCGAAATTCTTCCTCGAGTTGCTAATTTCGGTTACGGATGCGACATTTGGTATTTCGAGCTCACCAATTCGACTTTTATATGCAGGTGAGGGTAGTGGGTTTGGAGTCCACGCTCTAGAGTCACTTTCCGCGTCAATACTGGGCAGAATGGCTTCTCTCCAGGTCTTCGCAAGGCTGGCAGTCAGCTCGGTTTTCGACTGAGCAACCTTTATAAGTGTCTTATTTAGTTCGCTAGAGGCCTTTATCGCCACCAGCAGCGCGAACAATCCCACTAGCATTCCAAGCCCGATTGCTACAAAAATTAGCGGGGTTTGGAGCGCGAAAAACGCCAATGTGACCGATCCCAGGATAGTCAGGGTGGCCAAAACCGACATCGTGTTTTTTGTTCTTCTAAGCCTTCGAGATCGTTCAGTTGCAAGCCGAAGCCTTGATGCAACTGGCGCATTCACCGAAATCTTGGTGTTTTCAACCTGGGGCTTCAAGCCCATTGAAGCCTGAGCGTATCGCTCAGCCTCCACGCGGTTTTGAAACCAGGACGGAATAAAAACAACAACCCATAAGAATGCGATGACGAGCATCATCAATCCACCGAGTGCTGCGCTTTGATCCATACATCAAAGTTAGGGAAGGAAGTGCGGCGTGTCGCGGATTTGCGGTGGCGTGTTGGTTTATCAGTTCCAGGGGTATTTT
>JBIIXB010000013.1:0-25357 GCA_044338605.1 Rhodoluna sp.
CAGTGTTTTTCCCTGCAACTTGCCACAAACCGTTGTTGCGATAAAGTGAGCGAACTTCGTGACTGGTTAGCACTTCGACATCTTTGGTTTTCAGCCAGGCAAAAAGTTGCTCGGTCAGCGCACCGTAATCAACATCAGTTCCTTGCTCAATTCTGGTTGCTGCAACATCAGATGGGCGGCGACCTTCAATCATGATTGGCGCCCATGCTGCAATCTGTTCAAAGTCTTTGGAGAACTCAATTCCGGCAAACAGAGGCTGATCTTTTAGCGCCTTGTAACGACGCTCGAGATAGTCAACGTCCTTCGCACCCTGAACAAATGTCATATGCGGAACTGAATGAATGAATGTTTCTGGCTCTCCAAGAACGCCATCATTAACCAAGCTTGACCAGAATTCCCTGGACTCTTGGAATTGCTGGTTTATCGATATTGCTTTTTCTGCAGATGGGAGATTTCCGCTTGGGTCATCTGGCATGTAGTTGAGTTCACAAAGTGCTGCGTGTCCCGTGCCAGCGTTGTTCCAAGCGTTTGAAGATTCCATGGACACGTTGTCTAGACGCTCCAAAACAATCATTTTCAGATCTGGATTTGATTGGCGAAGCAACACGGCCAAAGTGGCGCTCATGATTCCGCCACCCACGAGGATCAAGTCGTACTGCCTAGTTGTTGGCACTTACTTTCCTTCTTTGAAGCCTCGATACATTCTCGTGGGCGATACTGGGTTCGAACCAGTGACCTCTTCCGTGTCAGGGAAGCGCGCTACCACTGCGCCAATCGCCCGGGTAATTCGAGGTGAAGACGGGATTCGAACCCGTGTAGACGGCTTTGCAGGCCGCTGCCTAGCCTCTCGGCCACTCCACCGATGCGTAGCTCATGGCCACTGCGAGCGGATGACGAGATTCGAACTCGCGACCCTCACCTTGGCAAGGTGATGCTCTACCACTGAGCCACATCCGCGTGCAACCTAGGTTGCTTGGCTACTCTAACCCAAATCCAAGCTAGCTGCCAGTAGCCCCGATGCGAGCCTTGACTCTAAAGGGCACGCATCAACTAGCTAGTTCTGGCGGTCGCTTCCAAACGAATAAGCCTCTTCACCATGGACAGAAGTATCTATTCCAGCCAGCTCAGCATCGGCTTGGACCCGGAAGCCCATCGTTTTCTCGATTGCGAATCCAATGGCGAGGGCCATCACGAAACTGTAGCCAAAGACTGCGGCTGCACCTATTGTTTGAGCAATCAGTTGATCAAAGCCGAATCCAAAGAACAATCCAACATCAACGCCAACCAAACCAATAAACAGTGTTCCAATGACACCTCCGACTAAATGGATTCCCACAACATCGAGCGAATCATCAAAGCCGAATCTGAACTTCAAATCAACTGCCAGAGCGCAAAGCGATCCAGCAACCAAGCCCAGCACTATTGCCCAAACCGGATCAATCGAAGCACAGGCCGGGGTGATTGCAACCAAGCCGGCAATCGCACCAGAGGCGGCCCCAATCGATGTTCCTTTACCGTGACGAATTTTCTCGATTGAAATCCAGCCGAGCATCGCCGCTGCTGGGGCGGCAATGGTGTTGATAACAACTAGTGACGCAATACCGTCTGCTGCCAACTGCGATCCGGCATTAAAGCCAAACCAACCAAACCAAAGCAGTGAGGCGCCAATCAGGGTCAGCGGAACGTTGTGAGGCTGCGTTATCCCCCTAGAAAAACCAAAGCGCTTTCCCAAAACAATGGCTAGCGCCAAAGCTGCAGCACCGGCGTTTATGTGAACAGCAGTTCCGCCAGCAAAATCAATCGCGCCCAGCTTGTCTACAATCCAGCCGCCGTCATCTTCAGGAGTGAAGTTAAACACCCAGCCAGCAACTGGGAAATAGACCAATGTTGCCCAAAGACCCGCGAACACCATCCAAGCTCCAAACTTTGCTCGGTCGGCAATCGCACCCGAAATCAGGGCAACGGTAATGATTGCAAACGTTGCCTGGAAGCTAACGAAAGCAAGCTCTGGGAAGGCACCAACCGGGTTAGCCGATTCTGCAACTTGAGCACTAAGGCCTAGCGAGCTGGTGTCGATTCCTATGATGTGGGAAATACCTATCCACCCAGTGTCCCCAACATCTGCAAAGGTAATCGCGTAACCATAGAGCACCCATAAAACGGCTATCAGAGCAAGTGAGCCAAACGAGAGCATGATCATACTCACTACCGATTTTGCCTTCACGAGCCCGCCATAGAAGAAAGCAAGTCCTGGGGTCATTAACAGAACCAATGCAGCTGAAAACAGAACGAATGCGGTATTTCCTTGATCCACTGGGAGCCTTTCTCGAAACAGCGTGAGTGCAAACTATTAGCTAGATGATGGCGGCATAAGGTTTCAAATAGTTGCTTATTGGATTTCCAGAATGTTACGAAGATCAATCTGAGATGAACATCTTGTTTCGTAAATGAGGTATTTTTGAGCTATGAAATCTGAACGCAACGCTGCCATGATCATGATGACGGCAGCGATGCTTGGATTGGTTTTAGCAAACTCCCCTTTCGGCGGGCCGCTTCTTGACCTAATCGCCTCTACGCTAAATCTGGAACCAATCGGTATAAAGATCACCGTCGGGCACATCATTTCTGACCTATTTCTGGCTGTCTTTTTCTTCGCCGCGGGGTTGGAGCTCAAGTACGAGCTCAAAAGTGGAGCCCTGTCCTCTCCAAAGAAAGCCATGGTTCCAGTTATTGCCGCTTCGGCGGGAGTCATTGTTCCTTCGGCAATCTACGCATATTTAAACTGGGGCACCGATGGAATCATCGGATGGCCTATCCCGGCCGCAACTGACATAGCATTCGCTCTTGGAGTTCTCGCAATTTTTGGAAGGGGTATGCCTTCCGCAGCGCGCATTTTTCTTCTAGCGCTGGCAATTTTTGATGACCTCATTGCGATTAGCATCATCGCTTTTTTCTACACCACAAAGCTGGAACCAGCCTGGCTGGCTGCTAGCGCAGTGGTTGCTGCTGCTTTTAGGTTTGCAGAGACTTCAAAGTTTGCAAACAAGTGGCTGGTTAGGGCAGTGTTTGGCTTGGTCCTTTGGTACACAATCTACCAGAGCGGTGTCCACGCAACTGTTGCCGGTGTGATCCTAGGAATCTTGATTCCCGCTGTCAGAGCACACACTGTAATGAACAAGGTTCAACCAGCAACTAATTTCTTCATTCTTCCAGTTTTTGCATTCACGGCAGTTGCTGTTGTCATGCCGACAATGGCTGGCGATTCGCAGCCGGTCTTCTCTGGAATCTTCTTTGGCCTTGCGGTTGGCAAAGTTGTTGGAATTTCCATAGCTGCAGTTATAGCAAACAGCCTTTTAGCTCCGAGAGATCGTCTTCCATTAACCGTGCTTGATTTCATCCCGCTAGGTTTGTTGGCTGGAATTGGATTCACGGTTTCACTTCTGATTGCGCATCTGGCATTCATTGATGATCGAGAGCTCTATGCTCAGGCAACTCTTGGTGTTTTGCTTGGCTCGTTTGTGGCAATGTCGTTGGGTGGAGCGGCCTTGTGGTTTCGAGGCAGATGGCACCTATCGAAAAAGAAAAAGAAGGCTAAGCCAGCTCGGTCAAAGACCCGATCCGCGAAATAGCCCGAAGATACTTTTTTCGGTAACCCCCGGCTATGTGCTCATCAGAGAACACTTCTGATAAACCAATACCTGTTGAAGCAATCGCAATCCTTGACTCATAAAGCCTGTCTACGAATGAAACGAATCTAAGCGCAGCGGATTGGTCCGTTAGCTTGTGGGCGGAGGTCAAAATTAAAACGTCTATCGACTCGATCAGCTTTAGAAACTTTGAAGGATGCACCTTGGCTAGGTGCTGAAGCAATTTGGAAAAGTCGTCACGGGAGACGTTTTTACCCGTGGCAAGTGAGTCTGTGATCAGCTTCTCCATCTCTGAATCAGATAAGGCAGCGGTGTGGCCATCAATTGGCCGATGGCGATAATCATCGCCATCAACGCTCACAATTTGGAATCTGTCGGCCATTGCTGATATTTCCCTGGCAAAATCTCTGGCGGCGAATCTTCCCTCCCCCAGTGCATTTGGCGGGGTGTTAGAAGTTGCTGCGAATCTAATTCCCTTAGCCCCAAGCTCTGAAAGTAACCTGGAAATCAACATGGTGTCGCCTGGGTCATCAAGCTCAAACTCATCTATGCAAATTAATTGATACTGGCTCAGGTGCTTGAGCGCATCCGCAAAACCTAGTAAGCCAATGAGGCTGGTGTAGGCAAGGAAACTTCCAAAGGCTTTCTTGCCGGCGTACTCATGCCAGATTGCGGCCAAGAGGTGAGTTTTTCCAACCCCAAAACCACCGTCTAGGTAGATCCCTGAATATGCGGGAGCTTTTCCCTTTGAAAAAAGTGACTTGATGACGCCTGGCTTTACGAAAGCCCTGGATGAAGCAAGGGCCGAGGCTTGAGAAGGGAAGTCAGAATTTGGCAGATAGTTATCGAAGCGGGCCTTGGTAAACTCTCTAGGAGGAACCAGTTGATCCAGGACCTCCGCAAGGGTGGGGTTGGGTTGAATTTCAACCAGGGAACAAATTGTTCCTGAATTGGTTGACAATAGCACCGCCTACATGAGGATCAATTGAATTCCCAAGTCTACAAGGAGATAACTTTGCCAATCGACATTGACAGTTCCGAAAAGTTTGGACAGTACGCAGACCCATCGGCTCTTGTGAGCACCAAGTGGCTAGAAGAGAATCTGGGCAAGCCTGGTCTTGTCTTGCTTGAGTCCGATGAGGACGTTTTGCTTTACCAAACCGGACACATCCCGACTGCCCTGAAAATCGACTGGCACACCGACCTAAACGATCCAGTAACCCGCGATTACATTGATGGCGAAGGGTTCTCCAAGGTCTTTTCGAGACTAGGCATCAACCGCGAAGACACCATCGTTTTGTATGGAGACAAAAGTAACTGGTGGGCAGCCTACGCACTTTGGGTATTCAAGCTCTTTGGCCATGAAGACGTTCGACTCCTAGACGGTGGAAGAGACAAATGGATTGCCGAAGGCAGAGAGTTAACTCAGGATGAGCCAAAGCCCGCTTCCTCTAACTATCCGGTCATAAAAAGAGACGATAAGAAACTGCGCGCATTCCGCGACGATGTTGTTTCACACTTTGGAAAACCGCTAATTGACGTTCGTTCCCCAGAAGAATATGCAGGTGATCGCCTCACAGCTCCTGGATACCCTGATGAGGGAGCAACTCGCGCAGGACACATCCCTACCGCTGCTTCGGTTCCTTGGTCAAAAGCATGCAACGAAGACCAGAGCTTTAAAGATCTTGCTGGGCTAGAAGAGGTTTACCTCAAAGGCGCCAAACTAGCGGGTCACTCTGACGTAATCGCCTACTGCAGAATCGGCGAGCGTTCATCCCACACCTGGTTTGTGTTGAAGTACCTTCTTGGCATTGAAACCGTTAGAAACTACGACGGCTCTTGGAGCGAGTGGGGTTCTCTAGTTCGGGCACCCATAGCTTTGGGTAGCGAACCTGGCCCGGTACCTCAGCTGGTCTAATTGGCAACACTCGAATTTCCAGAAACCCTGATTGAAGACTTCGCTTCAATCAGAGAGTCTGAGCGACTGGATTTGTTGCTGGAGTTTTCAGAAGCACTACCTGAGTTGCCAGCTCGATACGCCGATCATCCAGAACTTCTCGAAAGAGTTGAAGAGTGCCAATCCCCTATCTATTTGTTTGTGGAGATTGACCAAGACAACCTGACGAGGCTGTTTTTTAGTGCACCTCCGGAAGCTCCGACGACCAGAGGATTCGCCAGCATACTTTTTAGCGTCATTGATGGACTGAGCGTGCAAGAGGCGCTTGATTTCGATATTGATTTTCCATCGAAGCTATCGCTACAGAAGGTCGTGTCTCCCCTAAGGCTTCGTGGAATGATTGGAATACTTTCGCGAATCAAGCGTCAGTTAAGGGAAAAATCCCTTTCATGATTGCAGCGCTTTCCGGACTCGCGCTTTCTAATCAAGTCTCAACTGCAGAAGAGCTAGCAACAAGCTACGGTAACTGGGATGGCATTCGCACTAACCATGTGATTAGTTCAACTGGCAGCTTTTTCGACGAAGCTGGATCCTCCAGGGGTCTATCAACCAGTGAAGATCTCGAACTCCTATTGGCACTTCGAAGGCAAGCCGATCTTGTGATTGTGGATGCGGCAACAGCGCGTAACGAGCAATACAAAAAACTCTCTTCGTCGCATCTGGCGATTGTTTCGGCATCGGGAAACTTCAAGTCGATTCCAGCTGCTAACGCCTCTTCCGGGGCCACACTTTTTAGCCCCAGCAATGCAAGTCATGACGATTCCAAGCTCGAACACGTCGAAATTGATCCATCCGAGCCCTTTGTTGCGCTCTTGGACTGGGCTAGGCGAATGAACATGAGAGCTCTTCTTCTTGAGGCGGGGCCGACCCTGACAAATGTGTGCTTCGCAACCTCTCATGTGGCACAATCTGCCATCACCGTCACTCCTAAGCTCTCACCCGTATCACTAACGCCACAATGGAATCCATTTAGCGACTCAGGATCTCTGGTGTCTCTCGCAGAATCCGAGGATGCGACATTTACCCTCTGGGCCTACTAACGGCGTGGCTGGAGCCTAAATTCAAGACAGGCTCTTAAGCTGGAAAAAATGCTTGAGATCGCGGATGTGACCAATACGGCTGCTGATTTTCAGCTAGCTGTCATGTCGTTGCGCCAAGCGGATATTCGATCTGATCTAAACGTCACAGAGATTCCTTCTCCAGACAAGCTAGCTAAACACTCGCTTGCACTAGCCGCCCACGTTGGAGCGCAGTCACACGCTGCCCAAGCTGATGCGGGAACTGGAAGATTCGTGCTTCTTAACTCCGACACCCCGCAAGAGGGGTGGGGTGGAAACTTTCGAATTATCTGCTTCGCAAAGTCCCCTCTAGAAACCGACATAGGTCAGGATGAGCTGATCACCGACGTCTGCTGGGCCTGGTTAGAAGACTCGTTGAAAGCCCGCGGCGCCGGATACACCCTCCAGGCAGGCACCATCACCAGAATTATCTCGCAGGGATATGGGGCGATGTCCGGTCAGAGCGATCACGCCGAGCTCGAGCTAAGAGCATCATGGTCGCCCACTGATTCGAATTTTTCAGCCCATCTCGAAGCATGGCAGGACCTATTATGCATGATGTCTGGATTGCCTCCAGAATCAGGAATAAGCAGAATCTAATTTGACTGCTACAGAGTCAAGCCCGCTCGAAGCTGAACCCGTAACACTTGAAACACTTGCAGCACCTAGATCCAAATTCCACCTTGTTACAAACCCCAACGAGCTCGCTATTGCAATTGATCAACTCGAAAGTACAGCCGGACCAGTCGCAGTTGATGCCGAACGAGCATCGGGTTTCAAGTATTCGCAGCGAGCGTATTTAGTTCAGCTAAAAACTGAGCACTCCGATATTTTCTTGATAGACCCAACAACAGATTCTTCATTGGTTGAGTCAAAGGAATTTTCTCGACTTCGCGAGTTTCTTGCCGGCCGAGAGTGGATACTCCACGCAGCTACTCAGGACATACCTTGCCTCGAAGAGCTCGGCTTACGCCCCAAGGCAATTTTCGACACCGAGCTAGCAGGACGGCTTACTGGCCAACCACGGGTCGGTCTTGGCTCGTTAGTCGAAACGCTGCTGCATATCGGCCTTGCCAAGGAGCATTCTGCCGCTGATTGGAGCACCAGGCCGTTACCCGAGAGCTGGTTGAATTATGCAGCTCTGGATGTTGAGCTACTTCATGAACTTCGAACAAGCCTGCAACTGCTGCTTGATGCTCAAGGAAAATCCAACTGGGCTGAACAGGAGTTTGAAAACCTGCTGTCATTTAAGCCAAAGCCAACCAAACAAGATCGCTGGCGTGGAATCTCCGGTCTTTCAAAAGTTTCTGATCAGCTTTCTTTGGAGGTAGCGAGGCAACTTTGGTTGGGACGTGAAGAGCTCGCCATCAAGATGGATGTCTCCCCTGGACGATTGATTCCTGACTCTTCGATCTTGGCGGTAGCAAATGCCAAACCTAGGACTAGACCAGAGCTAGCCTCCCTTAGAAGCTTTACTGGTCGAGCTTCCAGAAGCTACCTGGATCTTTGGTGGGAAGCGCTGCAAGAAGCACTCAAGGCCACGGTCCTTCCGTCTGTCAGAGCAGAGAAAACAGACGGTATTCCAAATCACCGCAACTGGGCAGCTAAGTACCCAGAGGCTGATCGCCGGTTGCGTCACGCTAAGAATGCATTGACTCTTATTTGTGAGAATGCGAATGTCCCCTTGGAGAACTTGCTCACTCCTGATTATTTGAGGCAAATATGTTTCGCGCCTCCAGAACCAGCAAAGCTAGAGAACGTAAAGCAAGCTCTAATGGGATTTGGTGCAAGAGGATGGCAGGTTGATCTAACCGCTGATGCGATTACGGATTCAATTATTCGGCTAGACGAGCCTGATCAGAAACCACAGAGTCCTCAGGAATAGCCCTAGCGTGTGGCACGCGTGCACCAAGCACCTGGGCGACAATCTCGCGTGATATGTCTTGGGCGTTTAGGCCAACGCGATCTAGAATTTCATCCCTGGAAGCGTGCTCCAGGAACTCATCCGGTAATCCAATTTCGCTCAGTGCGGTATCAACTTGAGCCGCGCGTAGGTCCTGACGAACTCGGGTTCCAATTCCACCAACTCGAATTCCATCCTCGATTGTCACAACTAACCTGTGCTTGCTTGCAAGTGAAACAACAGATTCAGGAACTGGAATGACCCAACGAGGATCAATTACCGTCGCGCCGATTCCCTGATCGGCAAGCATCTTGGCTACCTGTAGTCCCATGTGAGCCATAGAACCAACGGTCAGAATTAGAACGTCCTTTGCAGGGCTCTCCATGAGCACGTCGACGCCGTCAGCTAGTCGCCTAACGGCCTCTATCTCGGAAGAAACAGAGCCCTTCGGGAATCTGATAACAGTCGGCGCATCGGATACCTCGATAGCTTCATTCAGTTCCTCGACAAGTCGTTTTCCATCTCGAGGTGAAGCAATTCTGATTCCCGGCACAATTTGTAGCATGGCCAGATCCCACATTCCGTGATGGCTAGCGCCATCGGGTCCTGTAACGCCGGCGCGGTCAAGTACGAAGGTGACTCCTGCCTTGTGAAGAGCTACATCCATCAAGACCTGGTCGAAAGCGCGACCCATAAAAGTCGCATACACGGCAACAACTGGATGCAGTCCACCAAAGGCCATACCAGCCGCCGAAGTCACTGCGTGCTGCTCGGCAATACCAACATCGAACACGCGTTCTGGGAACTTATCGGCAAATTTGTGTAGCCCAACCGGGATAAGCATCGCTGCCGTGATGCCAATTACATTCGGCTTGTTCTTGGCAATCTCGACCATTTCATCGGCGAAGACACCAGTCCAGCTCTGCTTACCAGAATCTCCAACGGCCTTACCGGTGTCTGGATCAATTTGACCAACTGCGTGGAATTGATCCGCCTCATCGCTGACGGCTGGTTCGTAACCCTTACCTTTTTGGGTAATGGCGTGAACGATAACTGGATTGGCATATTTCTTTGCCTGCTTGAGAGCCTCTTCCATCGCGTTCATGTCGTGGCCATTTACTGGACCGATGTACTTCAAATCTAGATTTGGAAAGATTCCTTTTGGTGCAAATGTTCCAAGAAGACCTTTAGCTGCGCCACGTAATGTGGAGTAGGCCATTTTTCCTGGCATGCCGAATTTGTAAAACACCTTTCGGCTTAGTCTGTAGAGCCTGCGATAGATACGCTCGGTTCGGATTCCATTTAGGTACCTCGCCAAACCACCAATAGTTGGAGCGTAGGATCTACCGTTGTCGTTAACAACAATCACAAGCTTGCGGTCGTTATCATCGCTGATGTTATTCAGAGCTTCCCAGGTCATTCCTCCGGTAAGTGCGCCATCTCCAACAACAACGATCACGTACCGGTCATCTTGCTTGGTTAGGCGATAGGCCTTGGCGATTCCATCACCCCAGGAGATTGAAGAAGAAGCGTGTGAGCTCTCGACGATGTCGTGAATCGACTCCGAGCGTTGCGGGTAGCCAGCAAGGCCTTCCTTAGAACGCAAGTTGTCAAAGTTTTTTCTTCCAGTAAGCAGCTTGTGAACATATGACTGATGGCCGGTATCAAAGATGATGCTGTCTTTGGGAGAATCAAAAACACGGTGAATGGCCAAGGTTGTTTCAACTACGCCAAGGTTTGGACCTAGGTGTCCGCCGGTTTTTGCAACCTTGGAGATCAGGAATTCGCGAATGTCTTGGGCAAGCTCGATGACCTCAGCGTCTTTTAGACCCTTTAGGTCCTCTGGTCCGTTGACTCTATCTAGGATGCTCATTCGAAGGCTAACTTCCTCTATGCCGTTACTAACGATCGAAGCACATACTGCAAGATTCCGCCATGGCGGAAATAGTCGGCTTCTCCAGGAGTGTCGATTCGTAAAGTCGCCTCAAACTCGACAGTTTGCTTGCCAGGCTTGGAGTGCTCACTTGGTTTGGCAACAACTTTTAGGGTCTTAGGTGTGAGACCCTCGTTGAGTTTCTCAACACCTGAGATGTCAAAAATCTCCGTTCCATCAAGACCCAAAGAATCAGCCGATGCTCCCGCTGGGAACTCCAGCGGTAGGACACCCATACCAATTAGGTTGCTACGGTGGATGCGCTCAAAGCTTTGGGTGATTACAGCACGAACACCAAGCAAGCTGGTGCCCTTTGCTGCCCAGTCTCTTGAAGATCCGGAGCCGTACTCTTTGCCACCAAGAATTACTAGCGGTGTACCAGCAGCCTGGTAGTTCTGGGAAGCGTCATAAATAAATGCCTGATCCCCCGCGGCTTTAGTGAAATCTCTCGTGTAACCACCCTCAACATCTTGAAGTAGCTGATTGCGCAAGCGAATGTTGGCAAAAGTTCCACGAATCATTACCTCGTGATTACCACGACGAGATCCGTAGCTGTTGAAGTCAACCCGTGATACTCCGTGCTCGGTTAGGTACTTACCGGCAGGTGAATCAGCTTTGATAGAGCCAGCTGGGCTGATGTGATCAGTTGTCACAGAGTCTCCGAGCTTAGCAAGTACGCGAGCTCCGTGGATATCTGTAACCGGAGTGGGCTCCATTTTCATGCCATCGAAGTAAGGCGGTTTGCGAACATAAGTTGATTTCGGATCCCAAGAGAAAGTGTCGCCAGTTGGAGTGTCAAGAGATTGCCACCTCTTGTCACCATCGAATACACCTGCGTACTGGGTCGTGAACATGTCTGAGTTAATTGACGAGTCGATGGTGCTCTGCACTTCTTCTGGTGTTGGCCAAATATCTCTCAAGAAAACATCATTTCCAGAAGCATCGTCACCAAGAGAGTCTTTTTCGAAATCAAAGTCCATGGTTCCAGCTAACGCGTAAGCGATAACTAATGGCGGTGAAGCCAGGTAGTTCATCTTCACATCTGGGTTGATTCGACCTTCAAAGTTTCTGTTTCCAGAAAGTACCGCGGTAACAGCCAAATCATTCTCGTTCACGGCTGCGGAGATTTCCTCGTCAAGAGGCCCTGAGTTTCCAATACAGGTGGTGCAGCCATAGCCAACTAGTTGGAAACCTAGTGCGTCTAGGTCCTTAGTGAGACCTGCTTTGTCGTAGTAGTCAGTTACAACTTTGGAGCCGGGAGCTAAGGATGTCTTCACCCAAGGCTTGGCCTTGAGGCCCTTGGCAACAGCTTTTCTAGCAAGTAATCCAGCCGCCATCATTACCGATGGGTTTGAGGTGTTGGTGCAAGAAGTAATTGACGCGATACTGACGTGTCCGTTATCCATAGAAAAGTCTTTTCCAGAAACCTTTGCTGGCTTGGATGCCTTTGAGGAGTAAGTAAGGATGTCTTTTGCGAATTGGTTCTTTGACTTAGACAATTCGATTCGATCCTGAGGACGCTTAGGGCCTGCAATAGAGGGCACAACTGTCGCAAGATCAAGTTCTAGATACTCGCTGTATCGAGGTTCAATCGACGGATCGTGCCACAGGCCTTGGGCTTTGCTGTACTGCTCAACTAGATCAATCTCAGCTTGCTTTCTACCGGTGAAGCGAAGGTAATCAAGAGTTACCTCGTCGATTGGGAAAATCGCAACAGTCGAACCAAACTCAGGGCTCATGTTTCCAATAGTTGCCCGGTTTGCTAGTGGAACAGAAGCGACACCAGCTCCATAGAACTCAACAAACTTGCCAACAACTCCGTGCTGGCGAAGTTTCTCAGTGATTGTTAACACAACGTCAGTAGCGGTCGCGCCCATCGGGATCTGCCCAGTGAGCTTGAAGCCAACAACTTTAGGAATAAGCATGGAAACTGGCTGGCCAAGCATCGCTGCCTCGGCTTCGATTCCACCAACGCCCCAACCCAAAACTCCAAGGCCGTTGACCATTGTGGTGTGAGAGTCGGTGCCTACGCAGGAATCTGGGTAAGCGAGTAGCTGGCCACCAACATTTCTGGTCATGACAGTTCGAGCTAGGTACTCAATGTTGACCTGGTGCACGATTCCGGTGCCAGGAGGCACCACCTTGAAATCATCGAATGCCATTTGACCCCAGCGAAGGAATTGGTAACGCTCAGCGTTGCGCTGGTATTCATATTCAACGTTTCTTTCAAACGCGTCCTTGGATCCCGCGACATCGATAACAACCGAGTGATCGATAACCAGCTCGGCAGGAGCTAGCGGATTGATTTTCTTCGGGTCTCCCCCAAGATCCACCATGGCCTCGCGCATAGTTGCGAGGTCAACAACACATGGCACACCAGTGAAGTCCTGCATGATTACACGTGCCGGGGTGAACTGAATCTCAGTATCAGGTTCCGCCTTTGGGTCCCAGTCCACGACGGATTGGATATGAGAAGAAGTTACGTTTGCACCGTCTTCGGTTCTTAGAAGGTTCTCAAGAAGAATCTTGAGGCTGTATGGCAAGGTCTTGGCATCAAGCTTGCTGATATCAAAGATTCGATAAGACTCGTTGCCTACCTTAAGCTCGCGCGCTACGCCGAAACTGTCAATCTTGGACATCTATAACTCCTAAATTTTTGAGCAAATCAGCTCCAGCTATCAAATTTACCACTTACCTGGTCCGAAGCACCGTGGCTCGAAGTATTAGCCAGGTCACAAGAATAACTAGTGCATAAAGCGGTGGTCCCATTGCAACACGGGCTGTAGCCAACAGTTCAGCACTACCGGCCAAATACAGCGGAACCTGAACAGCGAGACGAAGGCTGAAGAAACCCACCCACATCGCTGTTACTAGCGAGTAAATTGTTACCTTCTTACGGTCCTTGCGCCAACTAGTGGCATTGCCACGAAGGACCTCGACCAGAACACCGATAATTGGCCAGCGAACCAAAATAGAAATCAATAGCACGCTGCCGTAAACAGCATTGGTTATAAAGCCTGGGACAAAGTAATCAACTGCTTCTCCGCCTTCGCGAAGAGCCAGCCATGCTGCAAAGCCAACAGCTAACGCGCCAATTAGTGCACTGCTGGCAGATTTGCGAGTGATCAACCTATAAACAATAAATAGTGCTGACGCTGACGCTGCCAAGGACACCGAAACAATAGCTTCTCCGCTAAGCGCAAAACTTATTCCAAACAGCAGGCTTGGAATGATAGTTTCCGCTATACCTAACTTCCCACCCATTCCTTCAAGAAGGGATTTGCTGTCTAGGCTTAGTTGTCCATCTACCGAATTAACGCCAAGTTTTTTGGCCGCCGAATCTCTAAACTTATCGTCGGTCATTTGCTAACGCTCTTTTGAGCACCTGAAGGTGCAACTAGTTCCAAAAGCTCCTTTGGCGGCATTGGCGAGCTACCTCGAATAACAACTGCTGACCTAAAGATTTCAATAACGTGCGACATCGAGAGAGTGTCGCCCAGAGCAAGGCCTGTTATCACACCGCGCAAGAACCATTTGGGTCCATCGACGCCGATGAATTTTGCCAGCCTGGTGCCACCATCACTGGTTGGGATCTGTGCGTTTAGTTCTGGCCCTAACGGCCCAACCACGCTTTCAGTTTTGCCCCCCTGCGCCAAAATTGATTGCTCTAACGACGCACGAATCTCGTGCCAAACTCCTTCAGCTCCGGGGGCACTAAATGCTTGCAGTTGCAAGGTGGAGCCTTTGTGTTCAACGGTCAAAGCAACGATTTTGTTGGTTGATGATTCCACCTCGAGCTTGTAAGTGACGTCGTCACGCATAGGCAGTTGAATGGCACCAAAATCTATGGTGGGCCGAACTTGGACCAGCTCGGTAACGTCGAACGGGCCACCACTTAGCCGATCAATCGGTTGGGATTTTGCTTTGCCGTAGTTGTCCATCTACTTACTTCCCGTCGATCCAAAGCCAGCTTGACCCCGGTCAGAATCAGGAAGTTGGTCAACAGCGATGAAATTTGCTTGCTCAACGCTTTGGATTAGAAGCTGCGCAATTCGGTCGCCAACTTCAATCTCGAAATTCTCTGTCGATGAGTTAAAGAGAGTGACCATAATTTCGCCACGATAGCCGGCATCAATGGTGCCAGGGGAATTCAAAACAGTTATTCCGTGCTTTAGCGCCAGGCCCGAGCGAGGGTGTACCAAACCAACAAAGCCAGCGGGTAAGGCAATCGAAACTCCGGTTGGAACTAGTTCGCGAGCTCCCGGGCCAATCGCGATCTTCTTGGTAGAACGGAGATCGGCTCCAGCGTCACCGGCTTTAGCGTAGCGAGGCTCGAATCCAGGCGATGCCATTACTAATACGGGTACGTGAGTCATAGATTCCCAGCGTAATCTATTGAGTGTGAGTGAACCAGAGAAGCCCGAATCCCCTCTATATAAGGAACGGGTCCTGCCAAATTTCGGGACCTTTGCCGCCATTTTTGCCTTACTGCCATCGATAGCAATAATTTCCGAGCCTTTCGATATAAGAATTGGGTTGGCTCTTGGAGTAGTTGCGGTTATAGCTATCTGGACACTTCTCATCTTGCGCGCCCCGATAATTGCACTTTCACAACTGGAGCTAAAGGTAGGCAGAGTAGCCATCTTGAGGAACTTGATTGGCGAAGTCGAAGTGATTTCCAAGGAAGGGATATTCTTGGAGCGGGGGCCAAAGCTGGATCCGGGAGCTTACAAGGTATTTCAAGGGTCGGTGAAAACAGCAATTAAGATTTCAATTACGGACCCAGAAGATCCAACACCCTATTGGCTCATCTCCACAAGAAGACCCGACAAGCTGGCCGAACTTCTAAAAAAGAGCTAGGAGTCGCACTCAGAGCAGATTGGACCATTCTTGGTCTTGCGGGCAACTAGCGAGCGGTGCTTGACAATAAAGCAGTTAGAGCAGGTGAACTCGTCATCCTGCGGCGGCAAAACGACCACGTCTAGGTCCTCGGAAACTACGTCCGGGATTGAGAAAGAGTCACCAGCGTCAATATCCTCGGTGTCCGAGGCTGTCTTGGCGGGGCCGCGCTCTTTGATAGCTTCGAGAGACTCGGTGTCGTCGTCAGCTTTTCTAGGAGCGTCGTAGTCGGTAGCCATGGGTGGCCCTTTCTTTTGTTTTTTAGGCGCTAGTAGTGTCTAACAAATACCCCCCAATAGCAAACTGACACAGCGTGAATTTCCTTAGAAAATGCCGTGTTTTTGCGCTCAGTCATGAAGCTTGCTGGCAAACTCATAGGCAGGAGATAACCCGACATGAAAGACATCAAGTTTTTAGGTTCAGATGGTGACTTTCTATTGCTGGAAGACTCCGAGGGCCAAAGGTTTCGCTTACTGCTGGATCAGTCTGTAAGAAGTGCGATTAGAAACGAAGCCCCGCGAATGCTAGATGAGCCTCGTTTGAGCCCAAGGGAAATCCAAGAAGAAATAAGGGTTGGCCGAAGCATTGAGGAAATAGTCCAAGCCAGCGGCGCTCCAGTTGACTATGTAATGAAATTCGCTCAACCGGTTCTAGATGAGCTAAATCACGCAGTTTTGAACGCATTAACCGTTCGGCTTGAGGTTCCTGGGGACCGCTTCAATAACCCCGCCACTAGAGAGTTTGGCGAAATCATCAAGGCACGACTTGCTGCCAGTGGCGCGGGAATCGAAAAATGGTCAGCCATGAAAGCCCCCGAGCATGGCTTCTTCATCTATTGCGAGTTTGAGCTTGAGGGAAAGCAAAACAAAGCGACATGGCTCTATGACCCGAAGCGCCTGGCGTTAATTCCCGAAAACGCATCCGCCATATCTTTATCCTCTGGTGACAAAATTGCCGCACCCGCTCCAAGGTTGCGTCCTGTGAGCACTCCGATATCCGATTTCACATCAAATCTTGCTGACACCGTAGAAATTGTCCGAGACCCTCCTTCGCCAGCGAGCCAGTTCACATCACCAGCTCCAACCGCGGCTCCAATTTCCGATACCGCAGATCTATTGGAGGCACTCCGGAAAAAACGCAACGAGCGAGAGCTGCTAGAGGTGGAGGAAGAAACTCCGCACACCGAATTTTTGTCAGTTGTGCCTGACCTCGATGAGCAGCCGGGGTTCGCTGATGAAGATGTAAGTCAGGAACCAGAAATTGTTGTTGCGGATAATCCTCCTGCACCCAAAAAAGGCAGAGCGTCTATTCCTAGCTGGGACGAAATCGTCTTTGGAACTAAAACCGAAGACTAAAAAACGATAAGCGGAACTTCCCACTCGGCCTGAGTCATACCTCCGTGCTGTCCGACCATCAACAACGATCTAGCTTTTGCAAATCCTCGGTGGTAGGCCACCCTATCGGCCTTAGGAAGTAGCACCAGATCCGGAGCCACGCGTTTGGCTTGCTCAGACAAGCTTGAAAGCCAACCGGCAGCTATCAAGTCAGCAATCGTGACAACGTCGCAAATGTTTCCGATTGCTTGGGCAATTTCAACGAGTTTGGTAGCTAAGTCAGTGTTTTCTTGAAAATAGAGAAAGCTAACTCTTGGGTCTCCCCCTATTTGCTCAAGATCACTAAAACATTCATACTCATCGAGGTAAAAATGCCTTTCTGGTTCAACATCAATTACCCCATGATCTGCGGTGAGAATAACTCCGACAGTTGACGGTATTGATCGAGAAAACTTATTCAGTTCGGAATCCAACTCTTCAATAGCGTTTAGCCACTGCTTGGAGTTAGAACCATAGCGGTGGGCGAACTGATCGAGTTCGGGAAAGTATAAATACGTCAAGCTGTTGGGAACACTAAGAGCCTTTTTGGCAGCCGTGAAACGGTCTTGAAAACTTAGGGCTGGAATGTAGTTGGCCTTTGGCATGGTGGCCATAGTGAACCCAGACTTGTCATACTCGGATGGACCAATGGTTGAAACCACCACCCCATTTTTTGCAGCTTGCTCAGAGATTGTCTCGAGGTCCTGGTACTCGCGTGGATCAAGTTCCAAACCAAGATCGTTTAGAAAGTTGATGTTCTGCCCTATTCCGCGATCATAAACTCGGTGTCCCAGCACCGCGTGGCTGCCATTAGCTGCACCTGTTGCTAGTGATGTAAGGCTGGAACTAGTTGTTGCAGGAAACCCGGAGAACAAAGACTTAGCTGACACGAGCTTTCGATTGAGAAATCCTGCGTGGCCGGCAGCGCTTTTAATGTTTGCGGTGCCAAGACCATCTACCAGAATCACCAGGTAACTCTTCTTCTGAGCGAGCTTTAGGGGATTATCGGATGAGCTAAGCGCGAGATAGGCGCTTAGGTAGGCGTCGGAAAGCCTCCCGAGTGATTTGGGAACAGAAGGTAGCATCGAAGCTAAGTTTGCCACAGCAACAGGAAGACCATGGCCAAAGATCCTATTGAAGTAGTTCCAGAGCGTATCTTCGACATCGACCTATCTAAGGAGATGCAGGATTCTTTTCTTGAGTATTCGTATTCCGTTATTTACTCAAGAGCGCTGCCCGACGCCAGGGATGGGCTAAAACCGGTCCACCGCCGGATCGTTTACCAAATGGGTGAGATGGGTCTTCGCCCAGACAAGGGGCACGTCAAATCTGCTCGAGTTACCGGCGAGGTAATGGGTAAGCTCCACCCCCACGGAGACAGTGCTATTTACGATGCACTAGTACGAATGGCACAGCCGTTCTCTCTGCGCGCACCGTTAATTGACGGCCACGGAAACTTCGGAAGTTTGGACGATGGGCCGGCAGCTGCCAGATACACCGAGGTAAGGCTTTCAGCTGCCGCACTAATGATGAACGAGGGGTTAAACGAGGATGTCGTTGACTTCAAGCCCAACTATGACGCTCAGCTTTCAGAGCCCGAGGTCTTACCCGCTGCTTTTCCAAACCTATTGGTGAACGGTGCATCTGGAATTGCAGTAGGTATGGCAACAAACATGCCCCCTCACAACATGCGTGAAGTAATAAAAGCGGCAATTCACCTTCTGAAGAATCCAAAGAGCACGCTCCAGGATCTAATGAAGATCGTTCCTGCGCCAGATTTTCCAAACGGTGGAATCATCATCGCTGGGGAGGGAATCGCCGAAGCTTACGAAACCGGTCGCGGCTCCTTCAAGACGCGGGCGCGAGTTGCAGTCGAGAGCGTTGCTCCTAGAAGGATGGGGTTGGTTGTAACCGAGCTTCCATACCTGATTGGCCCAGAAAAAGTCATTGAGAAGATCAAAGAAGGTGTCAACAGCAAGAAATTGCAGGGCATTTCAGACGTTATCGACCTGACCGATCGAAGCAACGGACTCAAGCTGATCATCGAGCTCAAGACTGGCTTCGACCCACAAGTTGTTCTAGATCTTCTCTTCCGCTACACCCCAATGGAAGACAGCTTCGGTATCAACAACGTTGCTCTGGTTGATGGCCAACCGCAAACCCTAGGGCTTCGAGACCTGTTGGGTGTGTATCTAGCCCACCGAGTAGTTGTCACCAAACGTCGCAGTCAAAACCGCTTGGGTAAGCGACAGGCCAGACTGCACCTCGTCGAGGGAATGCTTCTTGCAATCGTCGCAATCGACGAGGTCATCAAGATCATCAGGGCCTCCGAAGAGGTTCAAGAAGCTAAAACAAAGCTCATGAAGAAATTCAAGCTCTCTGACATTCAAGCTGAATACATTCTGGAGCTTCGACTAAGAAGGCTCACTAAGTTCTCGAAGCTAGAACTAGACAACGAGAAGAAGCAGCTCAAGAAGGAAATCGAAGAACTTGAGAAGATTCTTTCTTCCGACAAGATCTTGAAAGAACTAGTTGCCACAGAGTTGCAAGAAGTGGCCGACAACTACGGTGATGACCGCAGGACATCAATCCAAGCCGAAGAAACAACTGCACCGGTCTCAAGTGGCAAAGAGCAAGTCTCAGCACAATTAACCGACTCCCCCACAGCCATCACCCTTACTTCAAATGGGCGCGTGTTCCGCTCTGAGTCAGCCGAACCCCCAGCTTCAAGAAAAGTTGGCTATCGGAACTGGTTCTCATCGACTACGAGATCAGATGTTGTATTCATAACAGATTTAGGTCGAATGCTCAGAACTCACATCGGGGACATCCCGGTCGGTGAATACGGTGCTCAAAACCCCGGTCCACTTGCCGCAGAGTTTCTTGGTCTGGGTAAAAAGGAGAAAGTTGTTGCCGTTATTCCGGTTGACGAAAAGAGCATCGTCGCTCTTGGAACCAAAAACGGGACAGTTAAACGAGTGCTTCCAGACTTCCCACAAAAATCTGACTTTGAGTGCATAAACCTCAAAGCTGGAGACAAAGTTGTGGGTGCAGCGCTTTCGGAAGAGAATGACGAGCTAGTTTTCATAACCCAAGACGCGCAACTGCTTCGATTTGATGCCAAGACCGTTCGCCCTCAGGGTAGGAACGGTGCCGGAATGGCTGGGATTAAAACGGAATCCGAAGTTGTCTTCTTTGGGGTCTTGAAAGCAAAGACCAAGAACATCGTGCTCACGATTGCAAACAGCTCGAAATCACTTCCTGGTACTGACCCCGGAGCGCTAAAAGTGAGCAAGATTGAAGAATTCCCGAAGAAAGGCCGCGCCACCGGAGGTATGAGGGCTCACAAGTTCACCAAGGCTAGAGACCAGATCGCTTTGGCTTATGCGGGCCCTGAAAGTTTCCAGTTACTTGACGCCAAAGGTAAGGCAATCGGTATTGAGTACGAGATCCAGAAGCGCGACACATCAGGAGATGCAGCGCCTGCGATTAGTTTTGTCGGCTTAGCCTAAGCGTCGATTCGTTCGCGCTCAAGCGTATCCGCCGAGTCGATAATGAAGTCTCTTCTTGGTCCAACCTCGTTGCCCATCAATAGCTCGAACATCTTTTCCGCCGCCGCAGCGTCTTTGACGGTGACTCTTCTAAGCGCGCGCTTAGATCGGTCCATGGTTGTCTCGGCTAATTGCTCCGCGTCCATCTCTCCCAATCCCTTATAGCGCTGAATTGGCTCTTGGTAACTTTTCTTTGCGGTCTTTAGCTTCGCAAGCAACTTCTCAAGCTCGGCTTGCGAATAGGTGTAGATGTGTTCGTTGGATTTGGAGCCAGCATTAATAACAGTCACTCGATGAAGAGGTGGGACTGCTGCATAAACTCGCCCAGCTTCCACCAGGGGTCTCATATATCTAAAGAAGAGAGTTAGTAACAAAGTTCTAATGTGTGCACCATCGACATCAGCATCGCTCATCAAAATCACTTTGCCATATCGTGCGGAAGGCAGCTCAAAGCTTCGTCCAGAACCTGCGCCTAGTACCTGAATGATCGAGGCGCACTCTGTGTTTGAAAGCATGTCCGCGACCGAAGCCTTTTGGACATTGAGGATCTTTCCACGAATAGGCAAAAGAGCTTGGTATTCGCTGTTGCGAGCAAGCTTTGCAGTTCCAAGAGCTGAATCTCCCTCGACAATGAACAGTTCTGAAACTTCAGTTTCCGAAGTTCTGCAATCGACTAGCTTGCTTGGCAATGATGAGCTCTCGAGAGCATTCTTCCGGCGCTGAGTTTCCTTATGGGTTCGTGCCGATACCCTCGATTTTGTTTCAGCAACAATCTTTTCTAAAACCAAAGCAGACTGGGTCTTATCATCACGTTTGCCGGAAGAGAATCGCTCGTTTAGCCTCTTGGCAACAATTGCAGCAACAATGTTTTTTACTGCTGGCGTTCCAAGAATCTCCTTGGTTTGTCCTTCGAACTGTGGCTCTGCAAGGCGGACGGCAACAACAGCTGTGAGCCCTGCCAGAATGTCCTCTTTTTCGACTTTGTCGTTTCCAAGCTTTAGCTTTCTGGAATTTGCTTCGATTTCAGCGCGAATAGCTTTTACAGCTCCCTGCTCGAAGCCAGTTACGTGGGTTCCGCCCTTAGGTGTTGCAATTACGTTCACAAAGGACCGGAAGCTGGTTTCATAGCCTGTTCCCCAGCGAAGAGCAATATCCACCTCGCACTTTCTAGTGACTTCAGTGGAAACCATGTTGCCTTTTTTGTCTAGGACGGGAACGGTCTCGGTGAACTCGGTTTCTCCCCTGAGCCTCCAAATAGCCGTAAGGGCAGCATCTGGTGCAAGAAAGTCAACGAACTCGGATATACCGCCATCAAATTTGAATTGCTGCTTGGTAGGTTTGCCGCTTCTCTTGTCCACCACAGATAGAACTAATCCTGGAACTAAAAAGGCGGTCTGCCTTGCTCTGTCTTCAAGGTCTTTTAAATCGAATGCAGTCTCTTTTACGAAAATCTGCGGGTCTGGCCAGTACCTGACCCTGGTGCCGGTTTTGTTCTTGGCAACTTTGCCAAGAATCTTAAGTTCGCTTTTCTTAGCGAATGCCTTGAAAGGGCTTTGCGGCGAAATGGATTTCTTGTCGTCGAAAACCCCTGGTTCTCCACGATGGAAAGACATGGCGTAGGTTTGACCGTTTCGATCAACTTCAACATCTAATCGCTCGGACAAAGCGTTGACAACAGAGGCACCAACACCGTGCAAACCACCGGAGGCTGCATAGGATCCGCTGCCAAATTTTCCACCAGCGTGCAGTTTGGTGAAAACTACCTCGACACCAGATAGGCCAGTTTTTGGCTCAATATCAACAGGCACTCCGCGGCCGTCATCTTCTACGGTCACGCTGCCGTCTTTATTGAGTTCTATAGTGACGTGCTTGCCGTGACCAGCAAGCGCCTCATCCACGCTGTTATCGATGATCTCCCAAAGGCAGTGCATCAATCCGCGGCCATCGGTTGAACCGATGTACATTCCAGGGCGCTTCCGAACAGCCTCTAGTCCTTCTAGGACGGAGAGGTGTCTAGCTGAATAGTCTTCGGTTGCCACTCTGAAATGCTAATCTCGGCCAAGCCCTTGAGCGCATCCAAACACCCGAAGTCGGGAAATAACTTCGCAGTTAGCGAAATATGGGTCAATTTGAACGAAACCGAGTGATTGGTGTGCTCAAATAGGAGCCAGAAGGGAAACAAAACATATGCAGCCATTAGAAACACAGGACCAGAACCCAAGTGAAGTGCTCAGTGCAGCTGACCGCTGCGACGTCTGCGGAGCTCAGGCTTACATTCGTGCGTCACTGGCTACTGGTGAGCTGCTATTTTGTGCCCATCACGGAAACGCCAACAAGGCGAAGCTAGAGCCAATTGCAAAAGGCTGGCTAGACGAAACCGCCAGACTGCTTAGCAAGTAATCTCTAAAGACTTGAGCTACTGCTCCAAATAGTCTCGAAGCATCTGCGATCTAGAAGGATGCCTCAGCTTGGACATTGTTTTCGACTCAATTTGCCTAATGCGCTCACGAGTTACGCCAAACTCTTCACCTATTTGATCTAGAGTCTTTTGAACTCCGTCGCCCAAACCAAACCTGCTCTTTATAACCCCAGCCTCGCGCGGGTGCAATGAACCAAGAATTCGTTCCAGCTCTCGCTGCAGCATCGTGAAGCCAACCGCATCGGCTGGAACCACGGCTTCGGTGTCTTCAATTAGGTCACCAAATTCGCTGTCACCGTCTTCTCCAAGTGGTGTGGAAAGGGAAATTGGTTCGCGCCCATACTTTTGAACCTCGACAACCTTTTCAGGTGTCATGTCTAGCTCTCTAGCTAGCTCTTCTGGGGTTGGTTCGCGGCCAAGATCTTGAAGCAGCTGCCTTTGCACTCTGGCTAACTTGTTAATAACTTCAACCATGTGAACCGGGATACGAATCGTTCTTGCCTGGTCCGCCATGGCCCTAGTAATTGCCTGGCGAATCCACCAAGTTGCATAGGTAGAGAATTTGTAACCCTTGGTGTAGTCAAACTTCTCGACCGCACGGATAAGTCCGAGGTTTCCTTCTTGAATCAAATCCAAAAATTGCATTCCGCGACCGGTGTAACGCTTAGCCAGCGAAACAACGAGTCTGAGGTTGGCTTCCAAAAGATGGCTCTTTGCTTTCTGTCCGTCTTTTACTACCCAACGCAGATCGCGCTCTAGATCTTTAGAAAGCTGACGTTTCCCAGCTAGCTTCTCTTCGGCAAACAATCCAGCTTCAATTCTCTTTGCGAGCTCAACCTCAAGTTCAGCATTTAGAAGCGCAACTTTACCGATTTGCTTTAGGTAGTCCTTCACCGGGTCGGCTGTTGCACCTGTAATGGTGGTTGTCTGAGCCGGAATGTCATCGTCTTCGTTGTTCTTTAAAACAAATCCGCCACCTGGAACAACTACTTCTTCGACTTCTTCAACCGCAAGGTCAATTTCGACCGCAGTAATGTCAACCGCTTCTGCTACATCGGCGACTATGTCCTCCACAGACTCCAGGACGTCGACATCAACATCGTCTAACTCATCTTCGGGAAGGTCGGATATTTTGGCCTTTGCTGGCTTGGTTTTTAAATCAGACTTTTTAGCCTTCGCTGCCGGTCCGGTAGAACCCGCTTTAGACTTTGCCGCTGGTTTTAAGGCAGCAGGCTTAGCTACTTTCTTGGAGGCAGGTTTAGCAGGCTTGGCATTCTTTGCCGAAGCCGTCTTTACAGAAGCCTTAGGCTTCGGAGTCTTGGGGGCTGCCTTGGTTGCGCCGGCAGCTTTCTTGGTCTTCGGGTCGGCCTTCAAGGAGGCTTTGGGGGAAGCCTTCTTTGTAGCTACTGTCGCCTTTGCCAATCTAACCTCTCGCTAATGCTTGATTTCGGGAATTACTAAGACCCATGTCAAGTCGAAAAGTTGCTTCGACGACTGGGTCTTATCCAATTATGGCACCTATTTACAGCAGTTCTTGTACACGGCACCTTGGAGTATCTATAACCCTGGTTTAGCTGGAACTATTCCTGATCTAGCCTTGGATACATGCCATTAGCGATAGTCACAGGGGCCAATACTGGGCTTGGATTCGAAACCGCAGTTGCCCTAGCCTCCAAGGGTTTCGAGGTAGTAATCACGAGTCGAAGCACTCTCAAAGGTAATGCGGCGGTTTCAAGAATCACTGATGCCAACCCAATTGCCAAGGTTTCAATGATGGAGCTTGATCTGGCATCGATGGAATCAATCAACAAGTTTGTTTCTGCCTATCGCGCCAACTATGGCTCCTGGGATGTGCTGGTAAATAACGCCGGCGCCAAGATACTTTCTAACTACGCAGGAACAGATTTCGGAGTCGAGTACCACTACGGAGTAAACGCGGTAGGTCACTTTGCTCTCACGATGGATCTACTAAAACATCGTGCAGGTAATTCGCGAGTGGTGTCCGTTGCTTCGATTATCGCTCGATTCGCACCTAGCAAACTTGGACCCGCGGGTTCCAAGCAGAACTACCAAGCTGGGATGAGCTACAGCGCAAGTAAACTTGCAAACCTTGCCTTCGCACTAGAGCTCGAGAACCTTCTTGGTTCAGAGAGTTTTTCATCGTTAGCTGCGCACCCAGGTTTTGCAAGAGCAGAACCCTACGGGCCAAAGGCAACTAGATTCTTTGAGTCATTTCTTGCCCAATCGGCAAAAGCAGGTGCGAGACCGATTGTTGAGGCTGCCACTAACAAGAAAATCCCGGGTGGGTCATACCTCGGTCCAAAATATTTGGAGCTTTGGGGAGATTCTGCTGCTGCAAAAATTCCTGCGAGGCTAACTACTCACGAGCTCGGTCAGAATTGGAAAATTCTAGAGAATCTCTCCGGCAAAAAACTAATCGTCTGATTCGTCGGGCTTGTTTCTTTGCCTCGAGGCAAGGTAGCCCTCTAGCTCGGCGGCGATTTCTTCCGCATTTGGTAACTTCACTGCAGGTTTTCTAATGGGAGCTCTTGACGGACCAGTCACTTCGTTTTGGTAACCCTGCTCCAAAGTTGCAATCATTTTCTGCAGTTCTGCG
>JBIIXB010000026.1:0-7557 GCA_044338605.1 Rhodoluna sp.
GAGAAGTTATCGAAGAAGTTGACGCAAGAGAGCTTTTCAACAAGATCTCGAAGGCAGCTTGGGCATGTGCGGACCCTGGTATCCAGTACGACGACATCATCAACGACTGGCACACCACTCCAGAGTCAGGACGCATCACTGCGTCCAACCCTTGCTCTGAGTACATGCATCTTGATAACTCAAGCTGTAACCTAGCGAGCTTGAACCTACTGAAGTTCCTAAACCCAGACGGTTCATTCGACTCCGCTACCTTCACCAAGGCTTCCGAGCTAATCATCACCGCAATGGATATCTCCATTAGCTTTGCTGATTTCCCAACCGAGGCAATTGGTGAAACCACCCGTGCTTACCGTCAGCTAGGTATCGGTTACGCCAACTTAGGTGCACTATTGATGGCAATCGGTGTTCCTTACGACAGCAAGGAAGGATTCGCTCTTGCTGGAGCAATCACCTCTTTGATGACAGCTGCCGCATACCGTCGCTCAGCTGAGCTCGCAGGAGTAGTTGGTCCATACGATGGCTACGCCAAGAACAAGGCTGGCCACGACCGCATCATGGCAAAGCACGAGGCTGCTAACTCACTAGTTACATCGGTTAGCGAAATCGACCGCTCAGTTCACGCCGCAGCTACCGAGCAGTGGGCACTGAACACCAAGATCGGTTCACAAAACGGTTGGAGAAACGCTCAGGCATCACTATTGGCACCAACTGGAACCATTGGTTTCATGATGGACTGCGACACCACAGGTATCGAGCCTGACTTCTCATTGGTGAAGTACAAGAAGCTATCAACTGGTGGATCGATGCAGATCGTGAACCAGACAATTCCGTTTGCTCTTCACCGCCTTGGCTACTCTCAGGAGACTATCGAGGCAATTGTCGACCACATCGCTCAGAACGGCCACGTCGTAGACGCACCAGGACTCAAGGTTGAGCATTACCCAATCTTCGATACCGCTATCGGTGTTCGTGCGATTGAGCCAATGGGTCACGTTCGAATGATGGCCGCCGTTCAGCCATTCCTTTCCGGAGCTATCTCAAAGACAGTAAACATGCCAGAGACAGCAACCGTTGAGGAAATTGCTGAGGTCTACTTCCAGGGTTGGAAGTTTGGACTAAAGGCTCTTGCTATCTACCGCGACAACTGCAAGGTAGGTCAGCCACTTTCTGACGGTAAGGCAAAGACCGAGACCAAGACCGAAACAGCAACTGTCGCTTCCGGTATGTCTCACCCGGTTCGTAAGCGCCTACCAAAGTCACGCCCATCTTCAACCACCAGCTTCACCGTTGGCGGCGCTGAGGGTTACCTAACTGCAGGATCTTACCCAGACGGTGGTTTGGGAGAGGTATTCCTAAAGCTAGGCAAGCAGGGCTCAACCCTTGCTGGCGTAATGGATGCATTCTCAATCGCTGTTTCGATTGGTTTGCAGTATGGCGTGCCACTTGAAAGCTATGTCAAGAAGTTCACCAACGTGAGCTTCGAGCCAGCTGGTCTAACCGACGACAAGGACATCAGAATGGCTAAGTCTCTGATGGACTACATCTTCCGTCGCCTGGCGCTAGATTACCTTCCATACGAAACCAGAGCAGCAATTGGAATCCACTCAACTGACGAGCGCACCGCAGAACTGGATGCAAACTCCAGCTACGGAGCTCCAGCGGCTGTTGAAAGCGCAACACCTGCGGTTGAGGCCCAATCTGAGCCAGTAGTTTCTATCACTCAGTCGGTAGAGATCACGACCAAGAAGGAAGTTCACTCTTCTGCTGAGTTGTTCGAGCTACTTCAGGGTAAAGAGTCAGACGCACCACTTTGCTTCAACTGTGGAATCAAGATGAGACCTTCTGGCTCATGCCACGTTTGTGAAGGTTGTGGATCGACTTCTGGTTGCAGCTAGAAAAGAAGTTATAACCAAAGGGTCAGCGCGAATTGCGTTGACCCTTTGGTCTATCTAAGGGAAGGTAATCTAAGTAGGTGCTATATAAAGCCCTGTTCAAGCTGGTTTTCTCGAAACTAGATCCCGAACAAGCGCATTACCTCGGAATGTTTGTTATCAAACTTCTTGGTTTCACGAGGCTGAGCAAGTTTTCGCAACAACGAGTCAAAACCAAATCAGTTCATGCTCTAGGTCTCGATTTTGCTGGCCCGTTTGGAATCGCAGCTGGATTTGATAAGAACGCAGTAGCCGTCAAAGAGCTTGGTGAACTGGGCTTTTCCCATGTTGAAATAGGAACCGTAACAAGGCATCCGCAACCTGGCAACCCCAAGCCAAGATTGTTTAGGTTGGTAAAAGATCAAGCCCTGATAAACCGCATGGGCTTCAATAACGAAGGTGCGGACCAAGTTGCCAGTCGCCTTGCCAAGCTCCGGGCTTCGGGTGCGACACTTCCAGTTATTGGCGTCAACATCGGAAAAAGCAAGATAACTGAGTTGGTTGACGCTGTTTCTGACTACGAATACAGCACGAAGGCTTTAGCTCCAGTTGCTGACTACATAGCTGTAAATGTTTCTTCGCCAAACACACCGGGACTCAGATCGCTGCAGGATGTTGATCAGCTGGAACCGATTTTGGTTGCGGTTTCCCGCTCGGCACTTGGAAAACCAGTGTTGGTGAAGATTGCGCCTGACTTGGAAGACAGTGCGGTTAAAGAGGTGGCAGGGTTGGTTCGAAAGCTTGGGCTGGCAGGAGTTATTGCAGCCAACACGACAGTTAGCCGCGAGGGTCTTATGGCAACAGTGGAGCAAGTTGAGTCTTATGGCGCGGGTGGTTTATCGGGGCCGGTTTTGGCAACTCGGGCTAAAGAAGTTCTGATGCTTCTGCGGAAAGAGCTCGGCCAGCAGTTCGCAGTTATTTCTGTCGGCGGAGTAGTTAACGGCGATGATGTTTTAGAGCGCCTAAAGCTCGGTGCAGATTTAGTCCAGGGCTATACAGGGTTTGTCTATCAGGGCCCCTTGTGGGCTAGAAAGATAAACGCTAGCTTGCCTTCCTAATGAATCAAGGCCGCAGGATTCTTGCTTTCTGCTTGTTCAGAAACAAAAAAGCCAACCAAGTCGTTAAAGAATCTTGGTTCCGCGCTTGACCTGAGGTTTTGGAAGCCTCATACCTCTCATTTGGATCGAACGCATGGCTGCGTACCAGCGCAAGCCTTTTTCACCCTTACCAGGGTACTTTGACTCAACAACTTTGAGCGCCTTCTTGCCGATGATGTAACCATCGATTCCAATTAGAACAAAGAGCCCCCACATCGCAACAAGAGTTCCCAGCTGAATTGTTAAATCCAGCTGTGGGTCATCTGGTCGAATTGAAGAGACGATGATTACTAGAAATAGCATCGGTAGAACTAGTTCTCCAACTGTGAAGCGTGAATCTACGACATCTCTAGCCAGTCTTCGCTGAGGTCCACGGTCCCTGCTGGTTAGGTAGCGATCTTCCCCGTTGGCCAGGCCTTCGCGCGCTTTGGCTCTTTCGGCATTGAGAACTTTTTTTGCGGCTCTCTTAGCCTCAGGGCTTTTGTTACCGACTACTGGCTTTTTGCGAAGCAACTCTTGCTGCTTCCTGGCTGGAGTAGGGCGACCTTTTCCTGCTTTGGGACTCTCGGGTTGCTTTGCTGGTGTCGACGACATTAGATCTCAATTCTTCGGGTTATGCCTTTAAGATTACCCTTATGACAATCACCCCACCGCCGATTAGCGACACTGACATCAAAGCCGTTCAGAATTACACTGAAGGTGTTTTTGCTAAAGCATTAGAAGAGTTATCGGGTTTGGTAAGTATCCCGGGTATAGCCTGGGAGGCATTTGATTCAAGTGAGCTTGACCGAAGCGCCGAGGCAGTAGCGGGATTGCTCCGCGAAACGGACGTTTTTGAATCTGTTGAGATTTTGCGATCTCCAACACCACAGGGGCCGATGGGTGCACCAGCCGTTGTTGCAACTAGAAGAGCTCAAAACTCCAGGCCTACTGTTTTGCTTTACGCGCATCACGACGTTCAGCCGCCTGGGGCCGACGAGCTTTGGGAATCTGAACCATTCAAAACTGAGGTTCGAAACGGTCGGATGTATGGGCGCGGAGCAGCGGATGATAAGGCTGGCGTGATTGCTCACGTTTACTCTATAAAGGCGCTTCGTGAGCTGACTCAGAATGATTTTGATCTAGGGCTTGTGGTCTTTATTGAAGGCGAAGAGGAGGCTGGCTCGCCCTCCTTTGCTAATTTTCTCGCTGAATACAAAACCAAGTTGCAGTCGGATGTGATTATTGTGGCTGACTCGGGCAACTGGAGCACCGAAGTTCCGGCAATCACCACAACACTTAGGGGTCTGGTTTCGCTGGAGTTTGAGGTTCGAACCTTGGACCATGCGGTCCATAGCGGAATGTACGGGGGAGCAGTTCCCGATGCCATGCTGGCACTGACCAAAATATTGGGGTCAATGTGGGACGAAAATGGAGAAGTCTCCATTTCAGGCCTAGAATCAAGCGATTTAGTCGCTTTGGACTACTCAGAGGACCAATTAAGGGCCGATTCAGGGCTTTTGGGCTCCACTAAGCCCCTTGGAGTAGGGGGCATCTTGGGAAGGATCTGGACCAAGCCCGCCTTGACCCTAATCGGCCTCGACTACCCCTCGGTCGCGGTGTCCTCGAACACCTTGGTTCCAAGCATTAAGGCCAAATTGAGCCTTCGTATTGCCCCCGGACAGGTGCCCAGCGACGCTCTGGAGGCCCTGAAAGCCCACATATTGGCCAATAACCCAATGGGCGCCGAAATCGATTTTGGGGCCGTAGAGCTAGGAAAACCCTTCAGCTTGGGGGAGTCTGGTTGGGCCAAGGACCTAGCTTCCAGGGCCCTTAAATCTGCCTATGGGTTCGAAAGTGTAGACATCGGTATCGGTGGCTCAATTCCGTTCATTGCCGATCTGGAGGCTGTTTTTCCAGGAGTCCAAGTCCTAGTGACGGGGGTTGAGGATCCAGATTCTAGAGCTCATTCTCCGAATGAGAGTCTGGATATCGAAACCCTTCGCAAAGCGATTATCGCCCAAACCCTTATTCTGTTGGGCGGAAACCAACTTCAGCTCTAAATCAAAGAGCTGGGATAGACTGTAATTATCGAGAAGATACTCCAAGGAGATTTCAATGGAACAAACCCTTACCCACGGCGTAAAGCTCACCGATACCGCTAAAAACAAGGTGAAAAGCCTAATTAGCGCAGAAGGACGAGATGACCTGCGACTGAGAGTTTCAGTTCAGCCTGGTGGTTGTTCTGGATTGATCTACCAACTTTTCTTTGATGAAGTACTTGAAGACTCAGATGCGATTGCAAAGTTTGACGATGTTGAGGTTGTCGTTGACAAGATGAGTGTTCCTTACCTAGAAGGTGCTTCTATTGATTTCGAAGACACCATCCAGAAGCAGGGCTTCACAATTGATAACCCAAACGCAGCTGGTTCATGCGCTTGCGGCGATTCGTTTAACTAACTAACGATTGCCTAATTCCCCAATAACCCAAGTGTTTATTGGTGTTTTGGCACGGTTTCGCAAATCACTGACTTAGAATTAAGCAATAAGCTCTAGCAACCCAAAGGACTAGTTTTCATTGAAGAATCGATCAAAATGGTTAGCCGTTCCAGCTGCCTCTGCGCTAGTTCTTCTGTTATCAGGCTGCACGGATCAACTAGCTAGAGGCTTCCTACCTGGCGTCTCCGGGGTTACTAACCACACTGACAGAATTACTGGACTGTGGACTACGGCTTGGATCATTCTTTGGTTAGTTGGAATCATTGCTTGGGCTCTAATGGGCTGGGCCATCTTGGTTTATCGCCGTCGCAAGGGTGAGACTGGCATTCCAGCGCAACTTCGCTACAACAACCCGATCGAAGTTCTTTTCACAGTAATTCCATTGATTCTGGTTATTGGATTCTTCGCTTTCACCGCCAGAGACATTGCCGCCATTGAGCAGCCAACAGAGAACCCCGACGTTGTGATTCAGGTTATTGGAAAGCAATGGAGCTGGGATTTCAACTACGTTGATGCCAATGTTTACGATTCAGGAATTCAGGCACAGTTTGATGGACAGACTGGCGTGCCTGAGACATTGCCAGCACTGTATCTTCCGGTTGGAAAGACTGTCCAGATAGATCTTTCCTCAAGAGATGTCATCCATTCCTTCTGGGTTATTGATTTCTTATACAAGAAAGACATGTTTCCTGGAAAAACCAACCACATGTACTTCACTCCTCAAGTTGAAGGCACCTACATGGGTAAGTGTGCAGAGCTCTGCGGTGAATACCACTCGATGATGCTGTTCCAGGTAAAAGTAGTTTCCCAAGCTGAGTACGACACGCACCTTGCAAGCTTGGCGGCCAAGGGCCAAACCGGGCAGCTTGATACTTCGCTTGATAGAAACCAAAACCTTCCAGGTGACGACCCTGAGATTAGAGATTAGAGGACAAGGCGAATGGCAACTTTAACCGACAGTCGCACCAGCGGGGGATACCAATTCCCAGGTAAGAAGTCCAAGGGTGAAATCATCGTCGACTGGATAACCACAACCGATCACAAGAAAATCGGGTACCTGTACCTCATAACCTCATTCATCTACTTCCTAATCGCGGGAGTTATGGCACTTCTTATTCGTGCTCAGTTGACTCTGCCAGGTCTTGACATCGTTCAAACCAAGGAGCAGTACAACCAGCTTTTCACAATGCACGGAACCATCATGCTCTTGATGTTTGCAACTCCTTTGTTTGCTGGATTTGCAAACGTGCTAATGCCAGTTCAAATTGGGGCACCTGACGTAGCCTTCCCGAGACTGAACGCAATTGCTTTTTGGTTCTTTTTCTTTGGAAGCCTGGTAGCCGTCTCTGGCTTCTTCACTCCACAGGGCGCTGCATCCTTTGGGTGGTTTGCCTATGCGCCGCTTTCCAATACGACGTTCTCGCCGGGAATAGGTGGAGATCTCTGGGTCTTTGGTTTGGCGCTCAGCGGTTTCGGAACAATCATGGGTGGAGTGAACTTCATCACAACGATTTTGACCATGCGCGCTCCGGGTATGACCATGTTCCGCATGCCAATCTTCACTTGGAACACCCTGGTTACCTCAATTTTGGTAATCATGGCTTTCCCTCCATTAGCGGCGGCTTTGTTTGCCCTAGGAGCTGACCGTCGATTTGGTGCGCACATCTTTGACCCCGTCAACGGTGGGCCGATGCTTTGGCAGCACTTGTTCTGGTTCTTCGGTCACCCCGAGGTTTACATCATCGCGCTGCCATTTTTTGGAATCGTTTCCGAGATATTCCCGGTCTTTAGCCGTAAACCAGTCTTTGGTTACAAGACGCTGATTTTCGCAACCATCGCCATTGCCGCTTTATCGATGACAGTGTGGGCTCACCACATGTACGTGACCGGTTCGGTTCTGCTTCCATTCTTTGCTTTTACAACTATGTTGATTGCCGTTCCGACGGGTGTGAAGATCTTTAACTGGATTGGCACGATGTGGCGAGGTTCAATTACTTTTGAGACCCCAATGCTTTACAGCCTTGGCTTCTTGACCACATTTATCTTTGGTG
>JBIIXB010000027.1:0-7529 GCA_044338605.1 Rhodoluna sp.
AAGACAATCTAAGCTGCCCTGCTTCTTCTTGAATTGGGTTCGCAAGGGTTACCGCCTGCTTGGAATCTTGGAACCAGCCATTGTGTTCTGCGGAAACAAACGGGTAACTGAGTACTTCAACATAGCCAGCGGTTGCTAGGGCATCTAGAGCACCAGATCTAAACTGCTGGGCTCTAGAAAGACCTTTTCCTGGAGGAGCGATTGGCAATCTGCTTGGAATTCTGTCGTAACCCAAGATGCGGGCGATTTCTTCAACTAGATCTGTTTTGTCGACAAGGTCTGGTCGCCAGCTTGGAGGTGTGACTTTCAGACCCGAGGCGTCTTTGGCCGTTACCGCACCGATTTCTGAAAGTACCTTGGTGATTTCATCATCGCTGTAATCAACGCCTACCAACGCAGCGGCAAAACCCTTTGGTAGCAAAATCTCTGGCTGCTTGGTTAGGTCGGTAAAGGTAGCTCCAAGTTTTCCAGCACTGGCTCCAGCTAGCTGCTCCAATAGTTGAACAACTCTTGCGGCTGCATACTCTCCAACTTTCGGGTCCACGCCGCGTTCATAGCGCTTGGATGCTTCCGAAAACAGCTTGTGCCTTCTGGCTGAGCGCGCCACCGAAACTGAATCAAAGTGTGCCGCTTCAATCAAAATGTTCTTAGTGGATTCAGAAACCTCAGTTGAAAATCCACCCATTACTCCAGCTAGTCCAATTGGCCCGGAGTCATCGGTAATCAGCAAGTCTTCTTCGTGTAGCTTTCTTACCTGTCCATCAAGAGTTTTGAGTGTTTCACCTTTGGTTGCGCGGCGGACAACTAAGCCACCCTTAATCTTGTCCAGGTCATAGGCGTGTACCGGTTGACCAAGCTCGAGCATTACGTAGTTTGTGATGTCAACTGCGAGTGAGATGGATCGAACGCCAGACAACTTTAGTCTTGAGCGCATCCAGGTCGGAGTTGACTTTGTGGCATCAACGTTTGTTGCAGTGCGAAGCACAAAACCTTGCGATGTTTTCCTACCCCTGATTGGAGCTGTGTCGGTTATCTTCAACCCGAAGCCGACACCAGCAACTAGTGGAGCAAGAGTAATTGGGTCCTTATAACTACTTCCTGTGGCATGCGAATACTCTCTGGCAATGCCACGAATCGAAAGACAATAACCGCGATCTGGCAATACATTTACCTCGGCTGCGGTATCAGCTAACTCCAGTAATTCGATAGCATCTGTTCCAACTTCAGGATCAAGGCCAATTGAGGCAAGCCTTAGGATGCCATCGTGATCATCGCTAAGACCTAGCTCTCGACCAGAGGCGATCATTCCATCGCTTATGTGACCGTAAGTGCTGCGAGCTGAAATCGCAAAGTTATTTGGCAGCACCGCGCCTGGCAAGCTAACAACTACCTTGTCTCCGGCTTCAAAATTTGAAGCACCGCAAACAATTCCACGAACATCCGCGCCACCATCAGCTGCCTTCTTGCCCTTCTGCGCAACTCGTACCTGGCACCAGCGAATTGTTTTGCCATTGGTTTGGGGCTCGTCGGCAAACTCAAGCACTTCGCCAACAACGATTGGTCCGGAAAGATCAAAGCTATGGACGCCTTCTTCTTCTAGGCCAATTTTTACCAAAGCTTCCATTACTGACTCTGCGGTTGAGCCCTTTGGTAAAGAAGCGTATTCAGCAATCCAACTAAGTGGCGCTCTCATTAGAGCACCATCCCAAACTGCTTAGCGAAACGAATGTCGCCTTCAACCATGTCGTGCATGTCGGTAACTTCATTTCTAAACATCAGGGTGCGTTCGATTCCCATTCCAAATGCGAAACCTGAATAAACCTCTGGATCAATTCCGCTAGCGCGCAAAACATTTGGATTTACCATTCCGCAACCACCCCACTCCACCCAGCGAGCGCCACCTTTGGCACCAGGGTGCCAAACGTCTAGCTCGGCCGATGGTTCGGTGAATGGAAAAAATGAAGGACGCAATCTAATTTTTGCTTCTTCACCAAACATGATGCGAGCGAAGTGCTCGAGTGTTCCGCGAAGATCTGCCATGCTCAAACCCTTATCGATCGCCAAACCCTCGACCTGGTGAAACACCGGTGTGTGAGTGGCATCAAGCTCGTCAGTTCTAAAAACTCTTCCAGGGCACAGCACGAAAATCGGTGGCGTGCGATCTAGCATCGATCGCACTTGCACCGGGGAGGTGTGGGTGCGAAGAACCAGTTTTTGATCTAGCGGCTCAACAAAGAAAGTGTCCTGCATCGCGCGGGCTGGGTGGTCGGCATCGAAGTTCAAGGCATCGAAGTTGAACCATTCGCTCTCGAGCTCTGGGCCCTCGGCTATTTCCCAACCCATGCCAACAAAGACGGATGATATCTTTTCTTGGAGCAAGCTAAGCGGGTGTCTGGCGCCAAGGCGAGCTGGGCTTGCTAGGGCGGTTACGTCTAGGAACTCCCCCGCTAACTGGAGCTTTTCTTCTTCTAGTGAAAGCGCGCTCTCGCGCTTTTCGAAAGCTTCGGCTATTTGAGCCCTGGCCGATCCAACTAGTTTTCCAGCTTCGGCCTTCTGATCAGCCGGCAGTTTTCCTAGCTTGGCGCTAAGGCTTGCAAGGACGGAAGAGTCTCCAGAGACTGCGGCTCGGACCTTCTTCAGATCCGCCATGGAACTGGCTCCAGCTATTTGATCGAGGGCGTTTTTAGTGGCAGATTGAACCTCTGCCGCGGAAATTGCCTCTGAGCTTGCCATAAATAATAAGTGTAGCGATTAGCCATTCTGGGCAAAGGCTGACGCGTATAGGCAGACGCTGGCAGCTGTCGCAAGATTTAGTGACTCAGCGGCTCCATAAATAGGTACCTGAACCAAAGTGTCAGCAAGAGCTGCTACCTCTGGCTCTAGACCCCAAGCCTCGTTACCAAAAAGCCAAACTGTTGGACTAGCCAAGGAAGCTGTATCAACACCCGCAAGAGATGAGCCATTGATATCGGCTGCCAATACCTGAAGCCCTGCTTGCTTGAGTGAGGCAATGGAGTGCTCAATGTCTGCTTCAACAACAAACGGAAGATGAAACATCGAACCGGTTGTTGATCTAACTACTTTGGGGTTATAGATGTCTACGCTTCCCTTGCTAAACACAACTGCATCCGCGCCCGCAGCGTCAGCTGCGCGCAAAACAGTTCCGGCGTTTCCTGGATCGCGGATCTGGGCTAGAAAAGCAATTAGCTTTGGCTTAGCTGCCAAGACATCCTCTAGGGATACGTGGAACTGCTGACAAATCGCAACAACACCCTGCGGAGTTGTGGTGTCACTTAGGGCTTTCAATGCAGCATCCGAAACAATCGTGAGAGTTACTCGGGCCTGTTCGGCGCGCAAAATCAGGTCAGGGTATTTTTCTTGAAATGTTTCAGTCGCAAAGATTTTTTCAATCAACTTGGGTCTTTGAAGAGCTTCTTTTAGACCCTGTGGACCCTCAAGAAGAAAGAGCCCGGTTTCTAACCGGGACTCCTTCTTAGTAAGTTTTGCGACCCCTTTTATTTCCGCTGCCGAAGGGTCTTGAATCACTTTGGGCTAGCTCGCCTTTGGTGCTGAGGTGTCTTTTGGAAGTGCTGCTTTTGCAGTTGCAACCAAAGACGCGAAGGTCTTTGGCTCGTTAACTGCAAGGTCAGCCAGAATTCTCCGGTCAACTAGCACACCAGCAAGACCTAAGCCCTGGATGAAGCGGTTGTAAGTCATTCCGTTTGCACGAGATGCAGCGTTGATGCGCTGGATCCACAGTCTGCGGAAATCACCCTTGCGTGCTCTGCGGTCGTTGAATGCATAGACCAGCGAGTGCAGCATCTGCTGCTTCGCCATACGGTAAAGCCTGGAACGCTGTCCGCGGTAACCCTTTGCGCGCTCTAATACAACGCGACGCTTCTTCAGCGAGTTGACTGCGCCTTTTACTCTTGCCATTTTCTAACTCCTAAAAAATTCGGGCCGGTTACTTACCGAGCTGCTTCTTGATGGTCTTGAAGTCGGCAGCCGAAACTACCTGGTCAGCGTTCAAGCGACGCTTGCGTCTAGATGACATGTGCTCAAGGTTGTGGCGCATGTTGATCTGCTGCTTCATGAGCTTGCCACTACCGGTAAAGCGAAAACGCTTCTTGGCACCCGAATGGGTCTTCTGCTTTGGCATTTACTTCTCTCCTGTTTCTTTAGCAGCCTCTAGGACTACTTCCTCGGTTGTTACCGCTTTGGCTTCAGCTTTTGCAGCCTTATCCGCAGCTTTCTTGGCGTCTGCCTTAGCTTCCGCTTTGTTTCTAAGTGGACCGATTACCATCACCATGTTTCGGCCGTCAATCGATGGTGTCGATTCAACTGCGCCAAACTCGGTAACTTCTTCAGCCAACTTCTGTAGCAATTTAATGCCCATCTCTGGTCGAGATTGCTCTCTTCCTCGGAAGACCACCATCACCTTCACCTTGTCGCCGGCTTTCAGAAACTTCTCAATCTGAGCTTTCTTAGTGCCGTAATCATGACCGTCGATCTTCAAACCAAAACGAACTGTCTTTAGAACAGTGTTGACCTGGTTCTTGCGGGCTTCACGAATTTTCTGTGCGGCTTCATACTTGAACTTGCCAAAATCCATGAGCTTCGCAACTGGAGGGCTGGATTGCGGTGAGACCTCAACGAGGTCTAAGTCTGCTTGCTGCGCCATGCGCAGTGCATCCTCAATCTTTACAACGCCAACCTGCTCTCCTAGAGCACCTACGAGGCGAACCTCGGGAACTCTGATGCGGTCATTGATGCGGGGATCGCTGATATTTACTCCTATACAGATATGACTTAGGCCACACTAAGGAGCATCTTGCCCAAAGGAGCAGAAACAAAAAAGCTTTACCCGGCAACCTATTTAGCGGAAGACGCGGGTGGGAAACTAATCCACTTCTGACCGAGATACAAGACCTCGGAGCCATGGGATAGCCTAGCATGAGACGCCCTGAAGGAGAATAGTTGTCTGATTACGACGAAATCGACCAGCAGATCACTGAGATTTCTGACCTGCCGGCAGTTGAGGTCATTGGCCGCTACGCCGTCGATCTTCTGAGCGTGGCCGCGGTCCAGTGCGGGCTAGCTGCCGATGGCCGAAAAGGCGACCTCGATGAGGCCAGAAAGCTAATAACTGCGGTGGCTGGCCTGATTACCGCAGCCGCTCCTGACCTAGGTGATCACCACGCCAGGCCTCTAAGAGATGCCCTGCGCCAAGTCCAACTTGCCTTTCGAGAAGCCTCCGTAATAAAGGACGCTCCGGGCCAAGGCCCAGGCGAGAAATTCACTGGACCAGTTAACTAGCCAACAGCTTTATTGAAACCGAGTCCACGGCTAGTGCAAACTCTTCACTTTCTGCCCAGTACTTACTGACTCGGTCCAATAACTGCCTGACATCAGCAGGGCTTACTCCATTTACTAACTTGAGAGCAACTTCTAATTCTGCGCCAGCTAACTTCGCTTCTGGATCTGCCGACCTAAGCTCAAAATCAACTACCTGACTCTCGCTTGCAACTGAGCGCTCGATAACTTCCCTAACTGAAGGGGTCAGCTCGGCTGGTTGCCAAGCAAGTGACTGTGCTATTCGAGCAATTGCGGGACGACGAATCACAAATTCGGTTTCACTACCCGGGTCAATCACCACCCTGGTGCTTAGCTGCGAGGCAGCAGCTAAGCAAACTCTGATGGCATCGGTTGGAACTGGTCTGGCACTGGGGTTCCAGCGCTGCATGGCAGCAACTGAGGAGAAAACAACGAGCGCGTCCTGATCATCTGGTGCCTTTACGGTCACGATAGAAAGCTCTGCGCTCTTGTCCACCTTGAGACCGTTGGCTCCAATTTCAGATTCACCAAGTTGTGCAAGAAGTGGAACCAGTAGCCTCGAAACTCTAAGGGCATCAACAACATCTGCCTGACCAAGATCACCAGATCGAAAACCTGAAATAGCAGTTACAAACTCTTTCGGGGTAGAACCGTCATCGCCAGCAAAACGATTTTCTTCAAGCTCTCTACCCTCCCAAGGAACACCAGCCGAATCCGATAAACGATTTGGGTTCATTTCGTAGCTCACGAGCTAACAACCTTGAGTGCCTGCTCGAGGCTAAAGCGCCCAACATACAAAGCTTTGCCCAGAATCACGCCAGCTAAACCCTTGGATCTCAGGCCCAGAAGGGCTTCTAGGTCTGAAAGCTCAGCAATGCCGCCGCTAGCGATAACTGGCTTGCTGGTTATAGAAAGAACTTGTTCAAGAAGCTCAAGATTGGGTCCATTCAAAGACCCGTCTCTTTTGATATCAGTCACGACGTATCTCGAGCAACCCAATTCTTCTAGCTGCTGGAGCAATTGTTCTAGCTCACCTACATCCTCGCCACTTCCGCGAGCAACCAATCTTGAACCTGAAGCATCTAACGAAACAGAAATCTGATTGCCATGGGTTGAGATCACAGATTCAACCCAAGGCATATCCATCAGAGCAGAGGTTGCAAGATTGATTCTGCTGGCTCTTGTTTGCAAGGCTGCTGTAAGGGATTCTTGGTCACGGATTCCACCAGAGATTTGCACATTGATTCCAGTGCAACGCGAAACAACTTCAGAAATGAGCTTTCTGTTTTCACCCTTGCCGTATGCGGCGTCTAAATCGACTAGGTGGATCCATTTTGCTCCTGAGGCAATCCACTCAGAAGCAATGTCCATTGGTGAGCCAAATGACTCATTTGAGTTCTCAGTGCCAGGTCGCACAGACAGGCCGTTGGAAATATCTATTGCAGGTAGCAGTTCGAATGAGGAAAGTTCGGGTGCTCCAGCTGCTCCAGTATCCTGGCGGCTTGAATTGCTATCTTGGCTACTCACCTTTTAACAGTAGCGCCAGGCTTTTACGGTCGCGCCTTGGTTTATCAGCGGCCCGCAGCAAAACCTACTAAGGAAGCGCGAGCCTGTCTCCTGCAACCAGGTCAACGCTTTGCAGGTTATTTAGCAAGATAATCTCGGTAACCCAGTCCTGCTGGTTTTGACCTTTGGCGTGAGTCTCAGCTAGCTGCCAAAGACTGTCCCCTGGCATTACGGAGATGTAGTTGAAGGCGGTAGCTTGGCTGGTGCCTTGGTCAATCGCAGCTGCACTTTGGTTGAAGATCAGGCCAGCGATCATGATGACTAGGGCACTGAGCACGAACAGGGTCCGGGCTAGGCGGGCTCTGCGCTTTGGGCTCATTGGGTGAATCTGGGCAGTTACTGTACTCATTTGGTTCCCTTTCCTCTTGTATTCGAACAAGTGTTCTACTTAGAACAAGATTACAAGGAACCACCGACATTTTGTCAAGAATATTGCCAATTATTCGAAAATATGTTTGATTTTGGGCTATTTTTAGAATACAGTTTCGATAAAGCCTGATAAGGCACCTCTGAAAGGGGCATTATGGACGCCAGCAAGCCTAGCCGCCGCGCCACCACTCTTAGCGCCATGCAGGAACGCATCCTGCAGGCCATCCAAAGATCCAAGACCGAGCGGGGCTATGTCCCCA
>JBIIXB010000028.1:0-6261 GCA_044338605.1 Rhodoluna sp.
ACTAAGTGGCCGTTGTGAATTGGGTCAAAGGTTCCACCCATAACTCCCAGTCGAATTTTAGCCATAGAGAATTTGGAGGCCTAGTGACCTTGCGAGCTCGAATTCTTGTGATCGTGGCGGTTGGCTACATCGCGATACGAGTAAACAACAAAAGCAAGGAGGATAAACACGCTCATCGCAATGGCTCCAAAAGCTAGAGCAGGAATTGGTAGTTCGCTGTGTTGTATGAACACACCATCGGTTTCAGATAGTAATACAGCTAGCAAATTGATCTCCTTAGAAGTGTTATACCTAGAATAACCTAGGCGCGCGTTTGGCCGGCACCTCGAGCTAGCCATTTCGTGCTTGTTAACTCTCTTAGCCCCATCGGACCGCGGGCATGCAGCTTTTGAGTTGAAATTCCAACCTCAGTTCCGAAGCCAAACTGCCCGCCATCGGTGAATCTAGTTGAAGCATTGACCATGACTACGGCTGAATCGATTTCAGTAAGGAATCGCTCCGCGTGAGCTTCATCTCCTGTGATTATCGATTCAGTGTGGTGGGTCGAGTACTTCTTTATGTGATCTATTGCCTCATCCAAAGAAGCAACCACTTTGACTGCTAAATCCAGCGTGTAGTACTCGGCGTGCCAGTCTGCCTCGGTAGCCAAAACGGAATCTGGATAGATGCTGTTTACCTTTTGGTCGGCGTGAAGTGTTACGCCAGCAGCCACCAAACGATCCAAGACCTTGGGAAGAATAGTAGAAGCGACCGCTTCGTGAACCAGCAGAGTTTCCAACGCATTGCAAGTAGCTGGGCGCTGCACCTTTGAGTTGAACACAATCTCAACAGCCCAGTCTGGGTTAGCTGATTCGTCGATAAACACGTGGGTCACACCGTCTCCGGTTTGAATCACCGGAACTTTTGATCCTTCGACTACGGCATTAATCAAACTTGCGCTTCCCCTTGGAATCAGGACGTCTATTAGGCCCCGAGCTGCCATCATCTCGTTCGCGCCTTCTCTGCCGAAGTCGTCAACTGTTTGAACCAGCTCTGGGCTAAGACTTGAGCTTGCCAGTGCTTCCTTGAGTATTTTCGCTAGGGCGATGTTGGTATTTTCGGCAGCGGTTCCACCACGAAGGACAACGGCATTTCCAGACTTTATTGCCAAAGCGCTGATATCGATAGTCACATTCGGTCTAGCTTCGTAGATAACACCGATTACTCCAAAAGGAACACGTATCTGAGTTAGGTCTAGTCCATTCTCAAGAGTCTTGGCCTGGACGATCTCACCTATTGGATCCGGTAGCGCAATGACCTCATTGATTGAATCAGCCAAAGACTTGATTCTTGCATCGCTTAGCCGAAGGCGATCTTGCAATCCGGTCGCAAGATTTGATTTCACGGCCTGCTCTAGATCAATTGAGTTTGCCGCGAGAATCTCAGCACTGCGAGCAACAAGTAACTCGGCAATTAACTTCAATGCTTCGTTTTTGGACGCTGTCGAGGCACTAGCCAGTGAGTAGCTTGCGTCTTTAGCTGCTTGAATTCTTTGTAACGCGGTCATGATTCGAGCCTAGCCCTGAGCCCTAATGGTTTGTGGTTTGGGTTCAAAGAACGTTCCAGAGTTAGTTCCAGATAGAACCAAACCAACATTGTCGGCATTGGTGACAATAACTGCAATTCCGGCTTCTGTGCACTCCCTGGCTGCCGCAACTTTTGTGATTGCGCCACCGGTTCCAACACCCGTATTGGTTCCACCTATTTCTAGGGAGCTCATGTCCATATCAAATGGAACATGGGAAATCAGCTTGGCATCCGGGTCAGTAGGCGGTACATCGTAAATTCCATCAACATCACTTAGTAAAACTAGTGCGTCTGCACCAATAAGGGTTGAAACCCTTGCAGCCAGGTGGTCGTTATCTCCAAATCGAATTTCAGTAGTAGCCACAGTGTCGTTCTCGTTGACAATAGGTAGCGCCTTGAGTTCAAACAGCCTCTCTAGAGCCTTTCTTGCGTTATCACGGCTTTCGTGATTCTCAATGTCCGGAACGGTAAGCAGGACTTGACCAGCAATAATCCCGAATCTTTCAAGAGATTTTTGGTACTTAGAGACCAATCGGAACTGACCTACCGCGGCTAGAGCCTGAAAAGTTTCTAGGTCTGTTGGTTTTTTCTCAAAGTCAAAAAGTGGCATGCCAGTAGCAATTGCTCCAGATGACACGAGGACTATTTCAGTACCGCTCTCCATTGCCTTGGCAAGGGCATCAACGAGGTTATCTATCTTGTCTTCGTTCACTCCAGTAACTGAGTTTGATCCTATTTTTACGACAACTCTTTTTGCACCTTCAAGCCAGTTAGATTTTCCCGACATCTACTTTTCCTCCTCTGACCCAGGTGTGCTCCAAGCTCCAGACTTGCGGTCTTGTTCCATCTGATCGCGGAAAGCGGATCTTGCGTCCATCATCTCTTGGTAGCGCTTTCGACGCTCAGCAGTGGTGCGGCGATCGTTTAGCGGCCCGAACCTAGGATCGGTTCCACGAGGGCTTACAAGAAGCTCGGCGGTAGAGGCAATGGTTGGCTCCCAATCAAAGATGATTCCATCTCCTGGGCCAATCACCACAGTTGAACCAGATGAAGCACCGGCTTTGAATAGCGCGTCTTCGATTCCAATTTTGGCTAAGCGGTCAGCAAGGTATCCAACTGCTTCTTCATTTCCAAACTCAGTTTGGGCGACCCAACGTTCTGGCTTTGCGCCAAGGATACGAAAGAACTCTTCCATGCCCGATTCTTCTCGAACGATAGTGAACTTGTTATCTTCTTTTCTGGCCTGCATCAAAGTGATACGTGCTCTGGCTGGAACATCAGCTTTTGACTTGCGCTCCGATTCGACAAGTTTGGCCATCGCGTACTTAAGCTCTTTTAGCCCTGCATGTGAAGCGGCGGACACTTCGAATACTTCGAAACCCCTGGCCTCAAGTTCTGGCCGGACAAACGATGCCAACTCCTGAGCGTCAGGAATGTCGAGCTTGTTTAGTGCAATTAGCGCAGGCCTCTCAGTTAGCGGCACTTGACCTTCTGGAACTTGGTAGGCATCGAGTTCTTTTAGAACCTTGTCGAGATCCGAAATCGGATCTCTGTTTGGTTCAAGAGTTGCGCAGTCAATTACGTGCAGCAGTGCAGCACATCTTTCGACGTGACGCAAAAACTCTAGGCCTAGACCTTTTCCTTCGCTTGCTCCTTCAATAAGCCCCGGAACATCGGCGATGGTAAATCTGGTTTCTCCAGCCTGCACGACACCAAGATTTGGATGAAGGGTAGTGAACGGATAGTCGGCAATTTTTGGACGTGCAGCCGAAACTGCAGCAATCAGTGAAGACTTTCCGGCGCTTGGGTAACCAACTAGTGCGATGTCGGCAACGGTCTTCAGTTCGAGTACTACATCGCCTGCCCAACCCGGAACTCCAAGCAAGGCAAAACCTGGAGCTTTGCGCTTGGTTGAAGAAAGTGCTGCGTTTCCAAGTCCACCGACTCCGCCTTCAGCAACGACAAGTTCCATACCGGCTTCGTCTAGATCGGCGATGAATTCTCCGGTTGGCTTTTTCACAATCGTGCCAACTGGAACAGGCAACCTGAGATCTGCTCCCTGGGCACCATTTCTGAAATCTCCCGCACCGGCTGCACCGTCTCCTCCGGCGCGATGTGGGTGGAAATGGTAGTCAAGCAAAGTGGTGGTGTTGGCATCCGCTACTAGCGTGATAGAACCACCGTCTCCACCGTTGGCTCCGTCAGGACCGCCAAGTGGTTTGAACTTCTCGCGCTTTACCGAGACGCAACCTTTTCCGCCATCTCCAGCGCGCAAATGAAGGGTGACTTGATCAACAAATGAAATCAATTTCGTCCCTTCCTGTAAATAACTAAAGGCGAGCCTTTGGCTCGCCTTTAGTAGAAACTTTTTTGTCGTTCTAGACTTATGCAGCCTCAACGATGTTTACTACTCGGCGACCACCCTTGGTTCCGTATTGCACGGCACCTGTGGCCAGAGCGAACAAAGTGTCATCCTTGCCCTTGCCTACGTTCTTACCCGGGTGAAAGTGTGTTCCGCGCTGACGAACAAGGATCTCTCCTGCATTGACTTCCTGGCCTGCGTAACGCTTTACGCCAAGACGCTGAGCATTTGAGTCTCTACCGTTTCTGGTGGAGCTAACGCCTTTTTTGGATGCCATTTGTTCTAGTCCTTTACTTGATCTCTAGTACTTTGACGCGGGTAAGTTCAGAGCGGAAACCCTGCTTTCTTTTATACCCAGTCTTGTTCTTGTACTTCTGAATAATGATCTTTGGTCCACGAAGGTCGTTCATGACCTCTGCGGTTACCTTAACGGAAGCAAGGGTTGTGGCATCGGTTGTAACCTTGTCGCCATCTACCAACAACAAAGCTGGAAGTTGAATTTTTCCACTTTTGTCAGCTTTTACTCGGTCTAGAGTCACGATGGTTCCAACCGAAACCTTCTCTTGACGACCGCCTGCGCGAACTACTGCGTAAACCACTTGTTTTACCTTTTTCTAAGTTTGGATTGTTACCACCTGGGCAACAAATCCCTAGTCTAATGGGGCCTAAGCGTTGGGGTCAACCGGTCCATCGCTGGTTGCCCGCCTTGGCTTGCGCTTTACTTCCTGCTTTGCCTCTGGAAGGGCCTCAAGAATGGATTCCAGGCCTGCGGCCTTAGGGTCGGTAACAGGCTCTGCCTCGGCTGTTTTGCCCAGTGTGGAAGCGGCAATCTTGGCCATTACGTTATTGATTTCAACAGCCTTTTCAGGGGTCACGACGTTTGCAACATCCATGTGACCCTTACGCTTTTTCTCGCTCTTTCCTTCATTGTTCGAACGGGAGCGAACAATTGGCTCGTGGTGAACAATTACTCCCCTAGAATCACAAACCGCACATGGCTCGCTGAAAGATTCCAAAAGACCGATTCCAAGCTTCTTTCTGGTCATTTGAACAAGCCCTAGAGAAGTAACTTCAGCAACCTGATGCTTGGTGCGGTCACGGCCTAGGCATTCAATAAGTCGTCTGGAAACTAGATCTCTGTTGGATTCAAGCACCATATCGATAAAGTCCACAACGATAATTCCACCGATGTCGCGCAGTCTTAGCTGACGGACGATTTCCTCAGCAGCTTCCAAGTTGTTCTTGGTTACTGTTTCTTCGAGGTTTCCACCACTTCCGATGAACTTACCGGTGTTGACATCGACCACGGTCATTGCCTCAGTGCGGTCAATAACCAGAGATCCACCAGATGGAAGGTAAACCTTTCGTTCCAAAGCTTTGTCAATCTGCTCGCCCACTCGGTAGTGATCAAATAGGTCATCTTTGCCAGAGTAGCTTTCGACTCGATCCATCAAATCAGGAGCTACAGACTCCAAGTACTCGGTGATTACAGATTGAGCATCTTCGCCGGAGATGATCATCTTCTGGAAGTCTTCGTTGAACACGTCTCGAACAATCTTGACCAGAAGGTCTGGCTCGGAGTGCAGAAGTGTTGGAGGGGTAGCCTTCTTTAGCTTGTTCTGAATCCCAGTCCACTGTGCCTGGAGCCTCTGAACATCAAGAGTTAGTTGCTCTTCGGTAGCTCCCTCGGCAGCAGTTCGAACAATCACACTTGCTTCTTCTGGAACAATGTCCTTCAGAATCTTCTTGAGCCTTACTCGCTCAGAATCTGGAAGCTTCTTGGAGATTCCGTTCATATTGCCGTTTGGCACGTAAACCACGTACCTACCGGGCAAGGAAACCTGGGAGGTTAGGCGGGCACCCTTTTGGCCAACTGAGTCCTTGGTTACTTGAACCAAGATGGTGTCGCCTGATTTGAGAGCAAGCTCAATCTTTCTGGGTCTACCTTCTAATCCATCAGCGTCCCAGTTAACTTCGCCGGAATACAACACAGCATTTCTGCCCTTGCCGATGTCAACGAAAGCTGCCTCCATGGAAGGAAGGACGTTCTGGACTTTACCTAGGTACACATTTCCAATAAGCGAACCATCTTGGCTCTGTGCAACGTAGTGCTCAACCAAAACCTTGTCTTCAACAACACAGAGTTGAATCTTGGCATCCTTGGATCGAACCAGCATCATCCGATCTACCGACTCGCGACGAGCTAAGAATTCGGTTTCGGTAATTGTCTGACGACGTCTACCGGAGTCTCTGCCATCACGCCTGCGCTGCTTTTTGGCCTCGAGCCTGGTTGAACCCTTGACTCTTTGTGGTTCGTTACTAGGTTCTTTTGG
>JBIIXB010000029.1:0-6173 GCA_044338605.1 Rhodoluna sp.
GAGGTTCTTGGCATCGACATTGTGCACGCTGTTGAGTTCTCAAGGATCGGATGCGCTTGGGAATTTCTAACTAAAGAAATCTCCAGGGCGATATCCAGATTCGTAATCTTCCAGAGTCGAAAAAACTGAAAAAGTTTTTACTTCTTTTTTAGATGGCGGACCTTCAATCTTAGAGACGAAAACAGGGGACAAAAAACCCTTGTTTCGGCTTAGATTGGCTGTACTTGAGCCGGATTTCTATGCAGAAATCCAAGCTTTGGGCAACCTCACAAGATTACGCTGTTGGCAGGCTTTAAGTCAAATCAAACCCTTGAAAATATAAGGGTTTTGGAAAGATTTCCTAACCCAAAAACACTGCCGCGAGGGTCTTTTTTCCGCGTCTCAAAACGGCGATATTCCCATGCAGCATTTGATCCAATCCTTGGGTTTCTTCGAGCACCTTTTCGTTGTTGAGGTAAACCCCACCCTCCCGAATAGCCCTTCTGGCCGCTGAAACACTGGCCTCTAGCCCGCAATCCACCAGTAACTGGGCTATTGAGGAACCAATCGGAGCACTCACGCTGGGAAGCTCAGCCAGGGCTGAGCGAAGATCTGCCTCTGAAAGGTCAGTCAAAGCGGCCTGGCCAAACAGGGCTTTAGAGGCCTCGATCGCTGCCAAGGCAGCTTCTTTGGAGTGAACAATAGAGGTGACCTCTAGGGCCAAGGTCCGTTGGGCCTCCCGAAGGTGCGGCTCACTCGCCACCTTCTGGGCTAGCTCATCAATTTCTTGCTTGGTCAAAAACGTGAACACCTTTAGTCGGTCAACTACGTCGGCGTCTTCCACGTTTAGCCAGAACTGGTAAAAAGCATATGGGCTAGTCATCGAATCATCCAGCCAAACGGCATTGCCTTCAGACTTTCCAAATTTTTTGCCATCAGAGTTTGTGATCAGGGGCGTTGCAAGAAGCTGTGCGCTGGAACCGGTAACTTTGTGAATCAAATCAGAACCAGAAGTTAGGTTTCCCCACTGATCCGAGCCGCCGATTTGCATGGTGCAGTTGTGACGCTGGAACAGTTCCAAAAAGTCATAGCCCTGCAGAATCTGGTAGCTGAACTCGGTGTAGCTAATGCCGTGCTCGGAATTCAATCTGGCGCTAACCGCATCCTTAGCTAGCATTTTTCCTACCCGGAAGTGCTTGCCAATTTCACGAAGGAAATCAATCGCGCTAAGCGACTGGGTCCAGTCCATGTTGTTGACAAGCTTGGCAGCGCTAGAACCTTCAAAGTCCACAAACCTCGAAGCCTGCTTCGAAAGTTTGTCAACCCAAGCAGTGACAGTTTCTTTATCGTTTAGCACTCGCTCGGCGGTTGGACGAGGGTCCCCCACCAATCCTGTCGAGCCACCAATTAGAACTATCGGCTTGTGACCTGCAAGCTGCAGTCTTCGCATAACCAGAAGCTGAACTAAGTTTCCAAGGTGCAAGCTGGCAGCTGTTGGGTCAAACCCAATGTAAAAAGTAACCGAGGTCGAGTTGAGTTTTTTGGATAGTTCAGCCTCGTCGGTGGATTGCGAGATGAGTCCGCGCCACTTCAGTTCTTCCCAAATCCCAGCGAAGGACTTGTCGTTGGCTTGATTAGAAAGAGTCATTAGTTTTTGGCCCAACTTCTTTTTAGTTCGGTTATCTGCTCAAGCACGCGAGGAAGCGATGTTCCACCAACGCCCGAGCGAGACTTGATGGACCCAGAAACAGATAGTACTTCTCTTAGCTCACCGGTAAGTGATCTAGAAATCTTTGCAAGATCTGCATCTGGCACCTGGTGTAGTTCAAGATTGTTTGCTTCACAGTAAGCAACTAGCTTGCCGGTGATCTCGTGTGCCTCGCGGAATGGAACTTGCTTCTTCACGAGCCATTCGGCTACATCGGTTGCCAGAGAGAATCCAGACGAGGACAAAAGCTCCATGCGGTCTAGATCAAATTTCATGGTGGCTACCATTCCAGTGAATGCGGGAAGAAGTAGAGCCAGAGTATCAATCGAATCAAACACTGGCTCCTTATCTTCTTGCAAGTCTCGGTTGTATGCCAACGGCAAAGCCTTGAGGGTTACAAGTAAGCCGGTGAGATTTCCAATGAGCCTTCCGGATTTTCCGCGGGCAAGTTCTGCAACGTCTGGGTTTTTCTTCTGCGGCATGATCGAAGAGCCAGTTGAGTAGGCATCATCAAGTTTGATGTAACCAAATTCTTCGGTAGCCCAAATCACTATTTCTTCGGCAAAACGAGACAAGTTGATTGAAATCAACGACAAGATAAATGCAAATTCAGCAACCACATCTCTTGAAGCGGTTCCATCAATTGAGTTCTGAGTGGTTCCCGCAAAACCAAGCTCGCTGGCAACTAGTTGTGGGTCAAGGCCAAGGCTAGAACCAGCCAAAGCGCCTGCTCCATATGGCGATAGGTTAGCTCGCGAGCGCCACTGGCGTAATCTCTCTAGATCTCTAGTTAGTGGCCAGACGTGAGCCAACAGGTGATGCGAAAGTAGAACCGGTTGTGCGTGCTGCATGTGTGTTCTACCAGGAATCGAAGATCCAAGGTGCTCTTCCGCACGTGCTGTCAAAACGGCAATCAACTCAAGAACTAGCTTCTCGATAACGTTCGATTCCGAGATCAAATACATCCGAATCAAGGTGGCAATCTGATCGTTTCGTGATCTTCCAGCACGAAGCTTTCCGCCAAGCTCGGCACCTGCGATTTCGATTAGTCCACGCTCGAGCGCCGAGTGGACATCTTCATCCTGTGGCTTTGGGGTGAAGCTGCCGGACTGAACTCTTTCAAGCAGTTGGTTTAGAACCTTGGTTAGGCGCTCTGCTTCATCGTTGTTTAGATAGCCTGCAGAAAATAGTGCCTTGGCGTGAGCCTTGGATCCAGCGATGTCGAAAGTGGCTAGTCGCCAATCAAAGTGAGTAGATCTTCCAAGAGCTGCGGCAGACTCTGCCTGACTGCCATTGAATCTGCCACCCCAAAGCGAACCTGGACTATTTTCATTTGCCATGGGCACGCCTTGCCGAAATCTTGCTTGGAAGTGACCAAAGCTCAATAAAGCCCTTGGCTAGTGACTGATCGAAGCTGTCTCCGGTGTCATAGGTGGCCAGGTTGAAATCATATAGGCTCTGCTCGGATCGACGCCCGGTAACAACTGCCCTACCGCCAGCAAGTTTGAGGCGAACCTCACCAGTTACGTAGCGCTGAGTGTGGTCAATGAAAACATCTAGCGATCGCTTCAGGTCCGAAAACCACAGTCCTTCGTAAACCATCGTGGCCCACTTGTCTTCAATGCCCTTTTTGAAGCGATTCACATCACGCTCCAGGGTTAGGTTCTCGAGCTCTTCGTGGGCCTGAATCAAAGCAATCGCGGCCGGTGCTTCATAGATTTCTCTGGATTTGATGCCCACCAGGCGATCTTCCACAATGTCAATTCTTCCAATGCCGTGGTGGCCTGCAAGCTCATTCATCTTTTTGATCATGGCAATTGGGCTGTATCGAACGCCATCAATTTCAACTGGGATTCCCTCATCAAATTTGATGATGACCTCAGTTGGGTCCCTCAGAACATCTGGGTCTTGGGTGTAGGTATAGATGTCTGCAATCGGTGCGTTCCAAGGGTCTTCTAGTAACCCAGTCTCCACAGCTCGCCCCCAAACGTTTTGATCAACCGAATACGGGCTCTTTTTAGATTGTTCGATCGGCAAATTATGTTTTGCTGCATACTCAATGGCCTTGTCCCTAGTTAGCGCCAAGTCACGGTTTGGGGCAATTGAGACAAGCTCGGGAGCCAATGCTGCAACGGATGCTTCAAAGCGAACCTGGTCGTTACCTTTACCAGTGCATCCGTGAGCCACGGTGTCAGCGCCAAGCTCGTGAGCTGTTTTGGCAAGATACTTTGCAATCAAGGGTCTTGAAATTGCCGACACCAGCGGGTAGCGCTTTTGGTATAAAGCGTTTGCCTTCAATGACGGCATTATGTAGTCGCTGGCAAACTCTGCTTGAGCGTCGATAACAACGGCTTCAACAGCGCCACAATCAAGAGCTCTCTGGCGAATAACTTCCATGTCTTCGCCGCCTTGGCCGACATCAACGGCCATGGCGACTACTTCTTTACCTGTGGCATCTTTGAGCCAACCGATTCCAACCGAGGTATCTAGACCGCCCGAATACGCCAGAACAACACGTTGGGCCATTTCGCTCCTACAAGCTCAAGTGATTCCCCAAAGCGGGGAAATCTAGTTCAATCTTAGGCTTTAGCTCGTTGAGCGAGCCAAACCATAAGCGCCTTTTGGGCGTGCAACCTGTTTTCAGCTTGATCCCATACAACCGACTGGCTGCCCTCAAGCACCTCATCGGTAATTTCTAGGCCTCGATAAGCAGGTAGACAGTGAAGCACGATGGCTGAAGGTTTTGCTATTGCTAGCAATTCGGCGTCTAATCGGAAACCGTCAAAAGCTTCAATCTTTTCGGCCTTTTGATCTTGCTGACCCATCGATACCCAAGAATCTGTTGCCACCACATCACTGTCGACCAAAGCGAGCTTCGGATCGGTATAGCAATCTACTGAACCGCCAGTAGTTGCCGCAATCTGCTTTGCCTTTTCCAAAACCTTGGCATTTGGTTGATACAGAGCTGGACCAGCGATTCGAACTTTCATTCCGGCGGTTGCGCCAGCAAGCAAATATGAGTGGGCCATGTTGTTAGATGCGTCACCGATGTAACTCAAAACTTTGCCTTGCAAGCTTCCTAGTTTTTCGCGAATGGTCATTAAATCCGCAAGTACTTGGCAGGGGTGAAACTCGTCACTCAGGCTGTTAATAACCGGCACCTTGGAATTCTGAGCCATGTCAATAAGTCCACTTTGTGCAAAAGTTCGCCAAACAATCATCGCCACTTGGCGATCAAGTACCCTGGCGGTATCTGCCACCGATTCTTTAGAAGCTAACTGACTGGTTGCCGAGTCAATAACAAGCGCTGCTCCCCCAAGCTCTGTAACGCCAACCGAGAAAGAAACTCTGGTTCTAGTTGATGGCTTGTCGAAAATTAGCGCGACAGTTTGCGGTCCCGCAAAAGCCTTTGAGCTGAAGCGATCCAACTTGAGTGAAGCTGCCAGATCTAGAATCTCCGTCTGATCGGAAGGGCTTAGGTCATCATCACGCAGAAAGTGTCGGGTCATGTGTTCAATCCTTTACTTTTGCGAAGTACGCCTAACGGAACTAGCTAAGCCCTGATTTCAGCTTTGAATCTCTTGCTTGCAAGGGCAACTGCTTTGTCTCTGGCCTCAGAAGCTTCTACCTGGGTAAGAGTTCTATCCATCGCTCTAAATCGAAGCGCAAAGGTCAGCGACTTAGAGTTTTCGGAAATGTTGCTACCTCGGTAGTCATCGGTCAGTGAAATATCTTCTAGTAACTCGCCGCAACCTTCTCGAACTGTGTTCATAAGTTCCAGAGCTGGAACATCAAGGCTCACGACTAAAGAAAGATCCTGGGTTAGGGCAGGTAATGTGCCAATTGGCTTAGCAACAACCGATTCAGGGGCTGCGTTTATAAGCGCATCCAAATCAATTTCAAAAACTCCAACTGTTCTTGGTAAATCGGCTTGCTTGGTGATAGCTGGCGCAATCTCCCCAACAAATCCCACAACCTTGTTCCCAACTATTAGTTCTGCAGATCTTCCGGGGTGATATCCGGTTGGCTCGGCCTGCTTGATATCAAACGAGACTCCAATGGCCTGGCCAACAAGTTTTGCCGCGTAAAGAGCGTCCTGGACACCAAAGCGAACTGGCTTCTGGCCTGGTTGAGCGTCACTTCTGTTACCAAGGAAGATTCCGGCTAGGTGTTTGGGTTGCAATGGAATGCTCGCGTTCAAAGTCTTTATGTCGGCGTCACTTGGGCGAGAAGAAGTGTCCGGGAAGGAAACTTTTGTTTGCCTTACGGAAATAAACACCGATCCTTGTTCAACCAGAGCCAAATCAGTAAAACCGCGGGAGAGATTTCTCTTTGCTGTTTCAATAAGACCTGGAATCAAAGACAATCTAAGCTGCCCTGCTTCTTCTTGAATTGGGTTCGCAAGGGTTACCGCCTGCTTGGAATCTTGGAACCAGCCATTGTGTTCTGCGGAAACAAACGGGTAACTGAGTACTTCAACATAGCC
>JBIIXB010000030.1:0-6099 GCA_044338605.1 Rhodoluna sp.
CAGAGTAAAGCGGGTGGCTAGCAACAAGTGATGACTTACCGGCAACGGTTTCAACAACCGGGATACCAAACTTTTCAGCGAAGTCAGCAAGAACCTGTTCTGCTCTGGAGTAGTGAACACCGCCACCAGCGATGATTACTGGTTTCTTGGCAGAGCGAATCAGCTTGGCAGCTTCTGCCAGCTGGTTGGTGTCTGGTCTTGGTCTTGCAATTTCATGAATCTTGGTTTCAAAAAACGCCACCGGGTAGTCGTATGCCTCTGCGGTTACATCCTGAGGTAATCCAATAAATGCCGGTCCACAGTCAGCTGGATCAAGCATCGTGGAAACGGCTTGTGGCAGAGAAGAAAGAACCTGAGCTGGGTGAGTGATTCTGTCCCAGAACCTAGTTACTGGTTTGAATGAATCGTTGACGGTAACAGAAGGCATACCGAAGTGCTCAACTTGCTGCAGCACTGGATCTGGAAGGCGTGAGGTAAAGGTATCTCCTGCGATAAACAAAACAGGAAGCCTGTTGGCCATAGCAACACCTGCGGCTGTCACCATGTTGGTGGCTCCTGGTCCAACCGAAGAGGTAGCAACAAGAATCTGCTGACGCCTGGTGGCTTTTGCAAAGGCGGCGGCGGCAAGGCCCATGCCTTGCTCATTTTGGCCTCGGTAGGTTGGCAGTTCATCGCGATGCATTTCAAGCGCGTGGCCAAGGCTGGTCACGTTACCGTGACCGAAGATTCCCATGGCAGCTGGAAACAGTGGCACATTCTTGCCATCAACCATGATGCGCTGAGCAATTAGGTATCTAACAATTGCTTCAGCGGTAGTTATTCTTACGGTCTTGATTGCCAATTAGCTTGCCTTTCCTAGGTCTTTGACGCTCTCCCAGGTTCTGGAGGTCCAGGAATCAATAAGAGCCTGCTGAACACTAACTACATCAACTGCTTCTTTGAAGCTTGGGCTAAAAGGCTTGCCTGTTGCCATTGACTCCAGGAAGGAGTAGTCCTCAATTGCAACAAAGTCCTCCAGGCCAATGGAATTGGCCTGTCCTGGCACGAAGTTGGCGTGGAATGGGAACCTGTCGCCTCCGTATATGGTGGTGTATCCAGAGCTTAGGTCGTCGGTTAGCTTGTAGTACTGCATCTCATTTAGCTTCTCTAGGTTCCAGCTAAGCGCTCCCTTAGTTCCATAAACCTCAAAGGCGTTCTGGCTTTCTGGACCAACAACAGTTCGGCTTACCTCAAAGGTTCCAGTGGCTCCGTTTTTAAATCTGCAAAGCATCGAAGCGAAGTCTTCGTTTTCGACGTCTCCCTTAGGATCTTCTGGCTTACCTCGGCCGTAGTGACCGGCGGCTCCGGTTGCTATTGGGCGTTTTTTAATTGTGGTGTTTTCCATACCGATAACTTCTTCGATGTCGCCGATTAGGAACTGCGCCATCGAAACCGAGTGGCTAAGGATGTCACTGGTGACACCGTAGCCAGCCTGGTCCATTAAAAAGCGCCAGGTTAGAAGGCCCATCTCATCGCTTCCATACATCGAGAAGAAACGGCCGCGGTAGTGGGTGATCTCACCTAGCGCACCCGAAGCAATTAGATTCTTCGCGTGCAATACCAGTGGCGCCCAGAGGTAGTTGTATCCAACACCGGTAGCAACCCCAGCTTTCTTAGCTGCCTGGAAGGCAGCTACAGTTTGTTCTGGCTTGCCGCCGATTGGCTTTTCGCTAAAGACTGCTTTGCCTGCAGCGGTAGCTGCCTCAATCATTGGTACGTGCAGCATGTTTGGAGCTGTTACCCAAACAGCGTCAACATCTGGGGAGTTGATGGCTTCTTGCCAGTTCTCCACTGAGCGTTCGAAGCCAAAGTCGTTGACAGCTCGGTCACGTCTTGAGGCCTCAGTATCTGCACAAACCACCAGCTTTGGATCGAATGATCGCTTTGGGAAAAGGGAAGGGATCCGAAGCATGGATCTGGAGTGTGCCTCGCCCATCCAGCCAAGGCCTAGGACGGCAATACCAATACGTTGGTTCATGATTTATCTCTTTCTTGGGGTGGCGGAGGTCCAAGGAAGTCTTGGATCTTGGGTTTGGGTTTTCCAGTTCTCGCGAATCCAGTGCTTATCTGGGTCATCGCAAAAAGCCATGGTGCGTTCCTTTGCTGGGCCGGCAAGAACATTCAAGAAGTACATGGGGTATTCCGGGGTGGCGCTAGTTGGCCCGTGGTATCCCTCGGGAACAACGTATAGGTCTCCGTCTTTGATAGTTAGAGTTTCGTCAACAGAACCGGAAACCGTATACATGTGAAACAAGCCCACTCCCTCGGGGTCTCCGTGCGGTAAGTCATTTTTGCCGATGCGGAAATAATAAATCTCTTCGTTGTTGGCCACGCAGCCATCGATACCATCGTGGCGGTGCGGTGGCCAAGAAGAAACGTTGCCGCCTGGGGTAATTACCTCACAGACGCTGATCTTGTGTGCTGCTTGAAAAGAATCTGGTGTTGCGTAGTTGGTAACCTGCCTAGAGGCAGATCCTGCACCTCTTACCTCCACCACGACATCACTTGCTTTGGTGTAAACAACTGGGAAAACTTCAGTTGCTCTTGCCGTGCAAATGGCAACTTCCCCCTTAGCTGCGCTAAGGGTGATCGTTGATCCAACCGGTGCGTAGATCCAGTCCGATACTTGATCAAATACTCCCTCGCGTCCAGCCAAGGTGAACCCTTCGCCGTTTACGGTTACGGTTACATCCTTGGCTGAAAGAGACAGGATAACTGCCTCTTCGCCTGTTAGCTCAAGACTGAAGTCCTTACCGGCAGAAAGATTTGCTACGTGCAAGCCGCTGTATTGCCAGCCAGCTTGCTCTGGGGAAATTACAAGCTCCGCGGTATCTGTTACCAGGGTTCCCTTTGGGTAGTACCAGCTCATTAGTTTCCTCCGGTTGATGTTGGTCTAACCACTTGGCCAGCACGTCTAACTGCACTCTCGGAATCTCCGTTTAGTGGGTAAAGCAAGCTACGTCCTGCAACCAAACCTCGAACGTTTGGCTCTTTCATTCCTGCCATCCAGCGGTTGAAAAGCTCGTCTGGGTTGCCTTCTGGTTCTCCCCCAAGCATCAAAACCGGAAGCGTGGTTGCAGCTGCAACCTCAGACATCCGGTTGGTAGCTGGAACCTTTAGCCAAGAATAAGCAGAGCTAGATCCAAGGCCAGAAGCTATGGCTACTACCTTTATGAGAGCCTCATCGGAGTCATCCAGGATGGCCATGCCTTCGGCGGACTTCTTATATGGCAGTGGCTCAATCATGGCCATGAGCTTTCTATCAGCTAGCTGGGTAGTTAGGGCGGCAACGGTTTCGATGGTTCTGGCTACCGCTGGGTCGTGGTAATCGATCCTGATCAGGGTCTTTCCGCCATCGAGTCCCATGGACTCGATGTGGTCGGCGTCATAAGAAGTGAGCCTGTCATCTAGTTCCCACTTAGCTCCGATGATGCCACCACGGTTCATGGTGCCAATAGCTAGCTTGTCATTTAGCGCGCCAAGAAAAGCAAGCTCCTCCAAGATATCCGCGCTGGCAAGTACGCCATCTACTTCAGGCAACGCTAGGCAGCGGGTGAGCCGATCCAACAGGGTATACCTATCAGACATGGCAATTGGATCAAGACCCAAGGAAATCTTTCCGCGTGCGGTGTGGTCGGCGGCAAGAATTAGCAAGTTGCCGTCCTTGGTTTTTTGTTTTCTGCGGCGACGGCCAACTAGGGCTTTCTGTAATGATGCCGGTTCGAAAACACGGGCATCAAGCAGCCCTTGGTATTTGGTTCTATCTAGACTCATCAGGCACCTTCCAAAATCAAATCTAGCTCGCTTAGAGATGGCATCGCGTCTGCGCAGGTAAGTCTGGTCGAAACTAGGGCTCCCGCTGCGTTAGCAAAGCGGCCCATTTGTTCTAAGCCCCAACCTTGCAGGATTCCGTAGCAAAGAGCTCCCCCGAAAGCATCGCCTGCGCCAAGGCCGCAGACGACATCAACAGGTGTTGGTGCAATTCGAACTCGTTCTGAAGAAGTAGCCAGCAGCACGCCATCGGCACCTAGTTTGATTACCGCAAGCTTTACACCTAACGCCAAGAGGGCATCGGCCGCTTCGTTTTCATCTTTGCTGCCTAGAGCAACTTCGCACTCCTGCAAGTTGCCAACCACGATTGTTGAAAGAGCGATGCTCTCTTGAGCTTTCGCTCTTGCAGCTTCTTTGCTGGCCCAAAGAGTTGCTCGGTAGTCCAAATCCACGATTGTGTGCTGGGAAGGGTCTCTTAGTTTCATCCAAGAAAGCGCTGCTTCGGCTGTTGTTCCAACAGCCAACGCGCTCTGGCTGATCCACAGGATCTGGACTTGTTTGATTGCCACTTCAGGAATATCTGTTGCCAGCAATGTGGTGTCTGGAGCCTGGTTTCGGTAGAAAGCGATGGTTGGAGTTTCCGGTGGGGTCAGGGCCGCAAAGGCAAGCGGGGTCTGGGATGCAGGCTGGGTGAAGACGTAATCGGTAGCTACCCCGAAGCCAGACAATTTGTTTCGGACATACTCTCCGAAACCATCGTCGCCGACCTTGGTGGCCAGGGCTGCTTTGAGCCCTAGCCTTGCTGCGGCGACGGCGACATTGGTAGGGGAACCACCAATTGATTTTTGAAAGCTTTGCTGGCCATCGAAACCGATGTTTGCTTCCTGAGCGTAGAGATCAACACTCACTCGACCTACGCTCAGAACATCCATTTTGATCTCTTGTTCTTCGCTGTTAGTTCTTAGCCAAAGTTGGAGCAACAACGTCAGTCAAGTAGTCGAGCGAAGTCTTGACATCTTCAACCGGACCTTCACCTTCTGCTGGCATGCCGGCAGTAATTGCGGTGTCCTGCTCGATGACGTACCAACCTTGGTAACCCTGGCCTTCAAGAGCTTGGATGACACCCTTGATGTCAACATCTCCTTGGCCTAGAGAAGTGAACAGTCCTGCTTGAGTTGCGTTCATCAAAGAAATCTCACGGCTCATAACTTTTGGAACCATCGATAGGTTGACATCTTTGAGGTGAACGTGGCCAACACGATCGAAAGCGTCTTTGGCAAATTCAACTGGGTCTTGGCCACCGATTGCCATGTGACCGGTGTCAAGACACCAGCGAACATCGCAAGAATCTAGAACGCGGTGCATATCGTCTCTGGTTTCAACCAGAGTCTGCACGTGAGGGTGAAGAACCTGATCTAGTCCGTGCTCAGCGCAAATGTCATCGATGACTTTGAACATCTCGGTCATGTGAGTTTTTTCAGAATCTGAAAGCTCTGTTGGGTTAGACCAGCCCCAGTCCTGAACAACAGCCGAAACAAACTTGGTGGCTCCTGCACGTTGGAAAACTTTTGCGGTTGCGGTTGCACTTTCAATGGTTTCTTGGCGTGCTGACTTGTCGTGAAGAACAACAGGTGTGAAGCCGCCAAGAAGTTTTAGCCCAAAGCTATCTAACTTGTCGTAAACACCCTGTGGGTCATCGGGCAAAAAACCCGGTGCTCCAAGTTCGGTTGCGGTGAGTCCTAGGCCTCTCATCTCGCCAAGAACACGATCGGTAGGAAGCATCGCTCCCCAGCCTGGAACCTCACAGATACCCCAAGAAATCGGGGCCGAAGCCACCCGGGAAAGAAAGTCGGACAATTTGGTTCCTTTCGTTGGAGCGTTCCAAAAATTATGGCAGACTAGGGGCAGTTTAGCAATTCAGGTCCTAGTTCGAAGGCGGTCAGAGATGAAAGTTCTAGTTATTGGTGCAGGGCGCATGGGCGCTATCCGGGTCGAAGACTTAGTTGCCGACAAGCGGGTGACCCAAGTCCTTATTGCCAACCGCAATGCGGAAAAGGGTAAAGAACTAGCCGATCGCTTCGGGGCAAGTGTCCTTGACTGGTCCGAAATCGAAACCGCTGAAGTTGATGCTGTTGTGGTTGCCGTTGGAACCAACGCCCACCAAGAAGTCTTGGAAATGGTTGCCCCTAAGTCTTTGGCAATTCTTTGTGAAAAGCCAATTGCGCCAACCATTGCTGGAACCTTAGAAGCAATCGAACTAGTTGAGAAAAACGGATCATCTTTGCAGAT
>JBIIXB010000036.1:0-3729 GCA_044338605.1 Rhodoluna sp.
TAGTTTTTACAATCGGTCCACTAGCAATCCTTGGGGCTTTGAGTGATGGACTGGGTCAGGGAATTGAACAGCTAGCCACTAAATCAATCCTTGACGCCTTTGCATCGTTGGCTTTTGCCGCCAGCTTAGGTTGGGGTGTTGCTTTATCGGCAATACCGGTTGGGCTCTGGCAGGGATTGATTACGGTGCTGGCGTTCTCTGTTGGAGCAGTTGTATCAGCACCACTGATTTCAGCGCTAACCGCAACTGGTGGCGTCTTACTTCTTGGTGTTGGATTGCGACTACTGCAAATACGGCAGGTCGCAGTGGGTAACATGTTGCCGGCGTTGATAGTCGCCCCTATGATTACCCTTTTTTTGCTGTCTATCTAGCTGAACTACGAGCTAGTCTGAGATCTAGGATGATCAGTAAATCAAGAATGAGTGAGGCGTCGGAATGAGTAAGAATGTTACAGCCAGTATGAGTAAGAATGTTACAGCCAGTACCGGGGGCTTTTATTTCCTAGCATTTTTAGGCGCCGCTGTTTACTTCATCAGTCAGGCAGCTGACTTTTGGGATGGGGTTGTTGGCTTCTTGAAGGCTCTTGTTTGGCCTGCATTTCTCGTTTACGAGATTTTTGTGACTCTATCCGTCTGATTGGGGCCGACCAGGGGACTTGAACCCCTAACCCCCGCATTACAAGTGCGGTGCGCTACCAATTGCGCCAGGTCGGCCTGCACCTAGCTTGGCTAAGTACCGCTCTAGCCTATCCAAAAACCCGTTCTAGCAGAATTTCCTAGTAAAAGAAGACGTCATCGAGTGTCACGGTCTGTAACTTTCGCTGCTTTAGCAGTTTCGATAAATCATCAAAGACCGACTTTGGGGTCCTCGCGTTGAAGTGATCTAGCAAGATGTTGCCGTTTTGTAGGTATTTATTGCCCAGTTGAACTATTGAGTTTCGTCTTTGGCTTGCACTGTCCCCCAAAGTTCCACTCCACATGATTGGGCTTGTGTATCCAATTTCGCTGGCAATTGAGGCAACCCTGGAATCGATGTGACCGTAGGGTGGTCGGAAATATGGCTGGGCTTTTACACTGTAGGTGTCTTCGATGAACTTTCCACAACGAGTTAGCTGTTCAACAATTTGCGAATTTGATGATTCTCTAAGGCTTGGATGAGAGTGCGTGTGATTGGCTAACTGAAGATTACCGGCATCAACTAACTCCTGGACTTGAGTTCTATTTGAAATCCATCCGGGATATTGCGAGGTAACAAAGAAAGTCATGCGAAGATCATGCTCCTGCATAAAATCTAGATAGTCCTTAATCCCCTCGGTGCTGGCCCCATCATCCACCGTCCACGCAATTCGCTTTACATTTGAAGCAGGTAGGGTAGCGATTTTTCCCTCAGGTAACTGCTCGCGACTAAATCCGAATCTTCCAAGTTGATTCTCTACTTCCCCATCAACGGCCCTCTCGGGCACCAAAATGGGCGGCTTGGCTGATTGATTAACATCGGGAAAGAAAAACCCCGCGGCACTGGCCGCGAGGAATTCTCTTCTGAGCAAGTTTTTACTACTCGGTAGCTTCAGCCGTAACTAGTTGCACAAACTGTGCAAAGCGAGCGGGGCTTGCTAGTTCATCAGCAGTGGCCCAGGTGTATTGCTGACCATTAACAAAAATTGCTGGTGTGCCAGTCACGCTCTGTTGCGTTCCTGGAATTGGCTCAGAAAGGGCGCGTTCGGTTGCATCCTTTATGAACGATCCAAACATTTTGGAGTTGATACAGTCACTGACTTCTTCAGTGTTTGTAACCCCGACTTCTTGAGCAAAGGCAATCAATTCAGAATTTTCTGGCCCACTTGCCCCCTCAGCCGGTTGGGATTGGAACAGCCTGGTGTTGTAAGCAAAGAAATTATCCGGTGAGTAATCGGCCACACACAAAGAAGCGTTAGCTGCTCTAGAAGAAAAGGCGTTTGGTGAGCCACGGCCATCTAGGAAAGATAGCGGGTGTATCTCCATGGTCGCAGCACCAGTGGAAACCCAGTTTTCTAGCTGTTCGGAGTTAGGAAGCTCAAAGATTGCACAAATTGGACACTGGTAATCGATGTAGATCACAATCTCCACTGGGTTGGTCTGGGTCATTGGTGGGGTGAATTCTGGGGTGTAAACCTTTAAGTCACTTCCAACTTTTACGCCGTCATTAAAGGTTGCGTTGACCGGAACGGCCTGTGACTGGGTGCTGGCTGAGAACACCGTGAATGCAATGGCACCGGAGGCCACTAAAACAGAGGTAACGATTCCGATCTGGATGAGGATGCGGTTTCGCTTATCCCCCTTCTTCTGCTGCTCTCTCATGGCCTTAGCCTTGGCGCGAGCGGCTTCACGTTGTTCTGATCTGGTAGGTCTCGGGGTGTTTGAGGTCATTTTGGTAGTTTACAGGACGATTCTTGGCTCGGCCGGTTATGTCTAGCTTGGATTCGGGTGGGATACTTGAGTTATCCTTCGGAGGCTTCCGATGGTGAATTCACAAAGGATCGTCCGGCACGTACCTGCCGGTGAAGGAGTACCACAATGGCAACAGTTAAATTCGAAAAGGCCACCAGAACCTATCCAGGTGGAACAACCCCTGCAGTTGACTCCATAGACCTAGAAATCGCCGACGGCGAGTTTTTAGTTCTAGTTGGACCTTCTGGATGCGGAAAGTCAACGACTCTGCGAATGCTTGCAGGTCTGGAAGAGATAAACGGCGGCAAGGTTTACATCGGTGATCGAGATGTAACTAACATCCCACCAAAAGATCGTGACATAGCAATGGTTTTCCAAAACTATGCTCTATACCCACACATGACTGTGGCAGAGAATATGGGCTTTGCGCTCAAGATTGCTGGTGTTGCGAAAGAAGAAAGAGCCGCGCGAGTTCTTGACGCAGCAAAGTTACTGGATCTTGAACCATACCTAAACAGAAAGCCGAAAGCTCTCTCCGGTGGTCAGCGCCAGCGTGTAGCGATGGGACGGGCAATTGTTCGTCAGCCTCAGGTGTTTCTCATGGATGAGCCACTGTCAAACCTGGATGCGAAGCTTCGCGTTCAAACCAGAACTCAGATTGCATCGCTTCAGCGCCGCTTGGGAGTCACAACTGTTTACGTAACACACGACCAGGTTGAGGCCATGACCATGGGAGACCGCGTAGCGGTTTTGAAAGATGGAGTTCTGCAGCAAGTTGCGACACCACGTGAGCTGTACGAGGCTCCAAAGAACGTGTTTGTTGCCGGATTCATCGGCTCACCAGCCATGAACTTGCTTGATGCCGAGATTGTGGACGGTGGTGTGAAGTTTGGAAACACGGTCGTTTCGATTCCAAGCAACATCCTTTCCAAGACCAAGGCCAAGAAGGTAACTCTTGGTATCAGACCAGAAAACATCAATGTTTCGACCTCCAAGGGAATCTCCGTAGAGATTGACGTGGTCGAAGAACTTGGATCTGATGGTTACCTCTACGGTCGAGCCAAGCTTGATGGCGGAGAAATTGAACTGGTTGCTCGCGTTGATGGACGAGACCACCCTCACAAGGGCGAGACCGTATTTCTCAACCCAGAAGGTGGCATCATGCACATCTTTGACGTGGAAACAGGAGAGCGTCTTAACTAGCGCAACATGACCCAAGCACTTGATATAACGGCTGCCACGGTCGATCCGGCTCTGCTGGATCTTCCGTGGCATTTGCCGTTGGAAGACTGGCCCGAAGAAA
>JBIIXB010000001.1:0-215844 GCA_044338605.1 Rhodoluna sp.
GCGCTTACTGACCTGTCTAGCATCCACCACTGACAACTATCGATAAAGCCACGGTGTGTATAAAGCTGTGGATAAACCTGGGGAAACACTCTAATAACTGACCTTTACCTGTGGAGACAGCTGTGGGTAAATGAAGGCTAAAGGAGCCACTAGTCAGTGATCTGTTGGGCACTGGATGTGGAAAACAAATATGGGTGAAAGTCTAAAGACCCCCCTGAGGGTCTAAAGGAATGCAAAAAATCGCACAGCGCCCCTTGGTCCTAACTTAAAGGGGACGCAGAGACTCATCGATTCTGTCAATAATTTGCTGAGTCACAAATGGCCCAGACCATGCCTGTTCAACACCTTCAGACTTTAGCCAGGAAAGTACCGAAGATCTCCAAGATTCCAAGTCAATTGTCCTAGCTTGCTCAATGGCCTTCATTATCGAATTGATGTCGGGCTTTGCGTGAATGGCGACATATTCAGGTATTCCAAAATCAACTGGGTTTGGGCCCACATATATGGGGAAAGTGCCGGCAAACAAAGAATCAAAGAGTTTCTCTGACATGTACTCGATGCTGTTCTCAATCACCAGCGCGTACTTATAGGAAGCCAGGGTGGCAAGTTTGTCTTCGCTAGTTCCCTTGAAAGAAAGTGGGGATCTAAACCAACCCTTGATCGCAGATGGTTTGATTCCAAAACCATGTTTTAGGGGAATCAATAATTCCTCGAAAGCCTTAGTGGCTCTTCTAAACCAAGGCATGTCCCAATCAAAACCCCAGACATCTATGTCTGAGGATTTCTGGGCGGCGATTCTACGGAGGGTGTAAAGCTCTCCTTTAGCAAAGCTCATTTTGTTGGCGTTGATTATTGCAAAACGATCAATTCTTTCACTGCTGCCGATCTTGGGTGAGACTAGGTGTTCTAAGGTCCAACGTTGCGGCCAGTTAACTCTGGACTTTGACGCAAAGGGTGAGCGGCCAACATCAATCACAATACTCATCTGTTTGAGGTAATCAGTTCTGTAGTTTTGCGGCCTGACAACGCTTGGTTCTTGCCGAACTAATACAGAAGGCGCTCTTACTTCGTTCTTCGGTAATTTGTCGGATGGGTCGTTGTCAAAATCTAGAAAGACATAGACGCCTGGATCGCTGCCCTCTGGTACATGTCGACCAAGAGACTGCACAAATCCCGCAAAGGTTTCTTCATCTGGCTTGGTTGTTGTGCCGCTATTGGGGCCTAGGGGCATTATCGTCTTGAACGAGTTTCCCACTATCTAAAGAGTCCCTTTTGGTTTTGATTGTGACCTTGAGGTTAGCGAGTTGTAAAGCTTGAAAATTCTTCGTCTCATAAAGTAGGGCAACCGGCCAACGACCTGATACAACAAAGACAAAATTGTCAACTTTCTTTTTTGTAGAGTTTGCGTCGATTCACTTAAGTTGTTGGCCGTTTCCATTGAGTTTGACGATTTAGCATCGGTGCTTTTCTTCTGATAGTGACTAGCGGTGTCTAATTGGGAGAGGATGGCGTTGAGAATATCTGGCGTGTATGACTCGCCCAAAAAATTGAAAACATCACGTGTAGCTGATGTGCTGTTTGGTTCTGCATACTGCCAGGCAACATTTAGTTGCTCTAGGGACGTGGTCCAAACCAAATCGGCAAAAGCTGAGTCTTGAATTCGGCGTCGAATGGCGTCTTCTAGTTTTGCTACGAATGGGCCGCGATCATTAGGTGAAATCTTGCAAGCGTAATCAATGAACATATCAGACGCAAAGACCTTGAGTAGACCGATGGTAGCTGAGAAGGTCCTCACTTTTGCCCCCTGGGTGTGGGACTCGCTAATTGGGTTTTCTCTGTATAGGACAGTCTGCTTCTTTATAAACTCATGCTCGCCTCGCATAAGGCTCTTTAGTGTTTGTTCTGAGTCAGAGAAGGCAACTGTGTGCATCGCGACTTGGTCTACTTCAAAAATTGCTTTCCGCATTGACAGTGAAGCAAATGGAACAACTTGTTCAGCTACATTGGCAAGAAAAGTGGCTTGTTCACTGCTGTTGTCGATAAACCAGTTTGCCCTTGGTGGCACTGGAACTTTCTTACCTTCTGAATTAAGTGAACCTAGGTCTGTAGACACTGAGCCAAGCGATTCATTTCCGCTTTTTATTGCTTGTAGGTGACTTTCAACGTGGTTAGGCAGGTATTTGTCATCTTGGTGAAAAAATGTGATCCAAGCTGTGGGGACCAAATCCAGATTTAACTGAAACGAACCTAGGCCACCCAAATTGATTGGGTTTTGGACAAGTTTGTATCGGTTAGCAAATTTCTTGGATGATTCAAGAAGGTTACTTAAAGTACTCAAATCGAAACTGGGAGAGCAATTGTCAACAATGACAAGATAAAAATCCTGGGAGGTTTGCGCTTCCAGGTCTTGAATACGCTCCCTTATGTACTGCTCACCTTTGTAAAGTCCAAGAAAAACAGTTGTATTCAAATCAAGCCCGAGATCCAGGCTTCCAAATGTTTTCCTGCCAACTCTGAGCCACGCAAGATTAGCGGTCTGGTCGTTCACTTAATTCGTGCCTCCGATCACTTACGAGCTTACAAGAATCACAAATTCCAAGTTTCTTATGCACGTGGTGGAAAGTGAGCTACCTAGTCCCAGTAACGCATGAGCTATTATTTAGTGAGGCAAACGACTACTAAACCTAGGAGATTTCTTGGCTAGCACGAGTGTTTCGGTAGTCATCGCGTTCTACAACGGCTCTCGTTGGATAGAGCGTGCACTGGAAAGTGTTCAGAATCAAACAATGCCGCCTAACGAAGTGATTGTGGTCAACGATGGCTCAAGCGAAGAAGAATTAGGGTTTCTAGTCGGTCTCCAACAGCGCTTTAAATTCCAAATCCTGAACCAAGAAAATTCTGGCCAGTCTGCTGCTCGAAATTTGGGAGTTTCCAAAGCAACTTCGGATTACATTTGCTTACTGGATCAGGATGATTACTATCTTCCTAAACACAATCAAATACTTGTGGAGAATGCCGATTTCGAAGACCCGACATTTGGCTTTTCTTATGGGGACCTATGGCGATCGAATGAAGCCGGGCAAATTCTTTCGCACTCCTCTATAAACGTGAAAATCAAGCATCCGCACACAAGCCTTAATACTTTGGTTGGCAAAAACATGTTCATTGTTCCTTCGGCCACCCTAATAAGTAGAACTGCTTTCTTAGCGGTTGGTGGTTTCGATCCAGAACTGCGCGGCTTCGAAGACGATGATCTGTTTCTGAGATTCTTCTTGGCTGGCTATTCAAACAGGTTTACACCCGAAGCGGTAACGGTTTGGACAATAAACACTTCAAGTACTTCTTTCACAGAATCCATGGCTCGAAGCAGATTCATTTACTTCAAGAAGTTGCTGAAAACCTTCCCAGAAGGTTCGGTTGTAGGGACTTATGTTTTCGGGCAACTGATGTATAAGAGGTTCGCCTACCAATTTGCAGGAGACGTAATTGAGTCCGCTTTCAAGGGCGGCGAAAACTATGAAGAGCGATTGTCCAGGCTTAAAGAGTTCAGGTCGATCGTGCGATCTAGTAACGAAATCACAGCCCGCGGCAAAAGAAAATACCTTTTTATGACTTTTCCGATAGTTAGATTCAGCAGGAGAATTCTTAGATTATTCCTCTTGGTCATTCTTCGGTCTGGCCTTTTGTCAGTTCTGGCCCGGCTTCCCTCTAAGGCTCTTCGTGAGTTCGTGGGTAGGTACCTGCCGCGAAAAAAGGATCTCTAAGTCTGGTTCTGTGCTTTCGTAGAATCCCAATAACGTCCGTTACTGCTCTTGAAAAACCTGAGAAGCTTAGCGACTTAGGTCTTGTCTGAGCCTCGCGGTGAATTAGCTCAGCCTTCACACAAACGATGTTTTTGTAGTTGTGGTTTGAGCTTCGAATAGAAATATCTACGTCGTTAAATCCTGATGGGAATTTCTCATCCAGAGCCCCAATTTCCCAGAACTTTTTTGTCGCGATCATCGCACAAGCAAAAGTTACTGCACTGACTTGGAAGCAACTTTCGGGAACACACTCATCTTTGGATTCTCCGCGATATGGGTGACCCGCAATTCCGGTATAGCCCAGAGCTATCCCCGTGTGTTGAATGGATCCGTTTGGATAGCTAAGAACGGCACCTACTAATCCAGTACTACTTGTGGATGCATGCTCGACCATGGACTGAAGCCAGTTAGTGGAAATCACTTCAGTGTCGTTATTGAGAAAGCAAAGGTACTCACCCGTGGCCTTGTTGGCAGCAAAGTTGCAGATTGCCGAGTAGTTGAAGACTCCAGGATTTTTCAGGATTGAAACCCCTTCGGATTCATATTGGGCTAGAAGATCTTTTGTTTCAGACTCGATTGATGAGTTATCAACAATCAGAATTTCATAGTTCGAGTAATTCGTGTTTGTTCGAATCGACTGAATGCAAGCACGAAGCAGTTTGGGCTTGTCTCTAGTTGGAATAATAATTGAAACTTTAGGTTCGAGATTTTTTGTGGTGGAGTGCGCGTCGTGGTCATTATCAAAACTGACCAGATTTGAAAGGTGCCAGCTTCTGGTGTCTAACTTGCGAGCCAAATAACCAACTACTGAAGAAACTATCAAGTCACACCTCCCTGTCACCTTAAAATTCCAGTTTTTTCACACCGGGCTTGGGTTTAATACTTTGGAAGAAGTCCTTTTGCGCTTGCCTCTGCTAGAGAGTATGCGTTCGTGTCCTTTGGGCTGGTCAAAAACTCTGATGCGCTCCATTTGTCAGCAAATGGGATTCCGATCTTTTCGTCCAGTGGATTTATCTCGTGTTCGGCACTTGGGTTGTACGGTGCGCTGCACAGGTAGTTCACAACCGTGTTTTCTTCGAGCGTTAGAAAGACGTGCCCCAAGCCTTCTTTTATTAGGACCGCTTTGCCGTTTTGTTCTGAGATCACATCGGCATCCCATTTGCCAAAGGTTGGGGAGCCGACTCTAATGTCAACGACAATGTCCCAAATTGAACCCCTCGGACAGAACACGTACTTTGCCTGACCTGGAGGAACATCCGCCCAATGAATACCTCGAATTACTCCGGCTTTTGAAACAGATTGGTTGACTTGCTTCACCTGAAAATCGAATCCTAAAGTTTCCGATATAGTGGACAGCTTGAACACCTCATGAAACGAACCGCGTTCGTCGTCAAATTTTTGAGGAGTGAAAACCCAGGAACCCTGGATGCTAAGCGGTGTGAAGCTCATTTGTCCCTCTGATAGTTTGATTATCCTAAGACTACCGAACGAAGGGATTTCCATGCGATTTGCTGTGATTGGAAATCGCGGAATGTTCGGTTCAGAGATGATGCTCGTTCTGGCCGATAGAGGCTATGAGGTTTTGGGGCTTAATCGCGAGACGCTCAATCTAGATGATTCAATCGAAAGCATTGCTCGTCAGCTGGAAAATTTTGATGCAGTAGTAAACGCTGTTGCTTACACAGCGGTGGACAAAGCCGAGTCAGAAATTGAGCTAGTTAATCTAGTGAATGGCGATTACGCGGGGAAGCTAGCCCGAGCATCAAAAATGGTTGGTGCTAAGTTTCTTCACCTTTCTACCGATTACGTATTTGACGGTAACTCTGAGATACCCTACGCAACTGATGCGATTCCAAATCCACAAGGCGCCTATGGTCGCTCCAAGTTACTAGGTGAAAAGCTAGTTGAAGAATCAGGTTCTAATTACACAATTTTCAGAACTGCTTGGCTCTATGGAGCACATGGAAGATGCTTTCCAAAAGTTATGCATGAGAAAGCTTCGCAGGGTGAGCTGCTAAGAGTTGTGAACGACCAGTTTGGACAACCTACCTGGACCAGAGATCTTGCGGAACAGGTTCTTAGTTACGCCCAGCTAAACAACGCACCCGCCATTGTCCACTCCGTATCTTCGGGTAAAGCAAGCTGGTTTGATTTTGCAACTGAGGTAGTTGGTGATTACCCAATAGAGTCAGTGTCTAGTCGCGAGTTTGTAACGGCCGCAAAGCGACCAACTTATAGTGTCTTGGACAACTCAAGCAATTTAGTCACACCGATTGGTGATTGGAAAGAACGTTGGCTCGCAGCCAAAGGCGGTGTCTTGGGACTACTGAAGTAGATCCATCAAGTACTTGCCATAGCCTGATTTGAGAAAACGATTTGCCTCTGCTTTTAGTTGAGCGTCGTCGATGTATCCAAGTCGCCAAGCAATTTCTTCTGGAACAGAGATTTTTGTTCCCTGCCTGTGTTCAATAACCTTTACGAATTCTGCGGCTTCATGGAGTGAATCAATGCTGCCGGTATCTAACCAGGCGGTACCCCGATCAAGTTTTTCAACCTGTAATTCGCCTTTGTCCAGATAAGCCTTGTTCAGGTCTGAGATTTCAATCTCACCGCGGGCTGAGGGCTTGAGACTCTTTGCAATCTCAGAAACTTTGTGATCATAGAAATAGAGACCTGGAATTACATATTTACTTTTTGGTTTGGCTGGCTTTTCTTCAATAGAAAGTACTTTGCCCGATTCATCAAACTCGATGACTCCATAGTCCTGTGGGTTTTTTACTCGGTGGGCAAACACTGTGGCACCTGGGCGGCTCTTCATTCGACTAAGTGTTGAACCTAAGCCACTGCCGTAGAAAATGTTGTCGCCAAGAACCAGTGCGACGTTGTCACCATCAATAAACTTTTCACCAATAACAAATGCGTCAGCAAGACCTTTAGGTTCGGGTTGTTCTGCATAGCTGATTTTTATACCCCACTGCGAACCATCTTTTAGAAGTCTCTTGAATTGCTCGGCTTCGTGAGGTGTTGTGATAACCAGAATCTCAACAATTCCCGCGAGCATAAGTGTGCTCAGCGGATAGTAAATCATCGGCTTGTCGTACACCGGCATGAGTTGTTTAGAGGTTGCGATAGTGAGAGGGTAGAGCCTGGTTCCGGATCCGCCGGCAAGAATTATGCCCTTCATTTTTCCCTTCACCGCGCTAAAGGTTCCAGCGCTTAGCATTTGCCCTGAAACATGAATCGCTCTGCTGATAGCCTATTACAGAGTCATGGGAGGCATTTTGAAGGTTGTTGTCACCGGTGGAGCTGGATTTATCGGCTCAAACTTCGTCCGCAGGACGCTCGCAACTCGCCCCGATGTAAAAATTACTGTTCTAGATTCTCTTACCTATGCTGGACGTCTTTCAAACCTAGAAGGCCTTGAAGGGAAATACGAGTTTGTTAAAGGAGATATCTGCGACTCGGAGATCGTGGAATCTGTGGTGTCAAAGGCAGACGTGGTTGTTCATTTCGCTGCCGAAAGTCATAACGATAATTCATTGAAATCCCCGCGGCCGTTTATTGAGACAAACGTTTTCGGAACTTTCGAACTCATTCAAGCGTGTGTCAAAAACAGTGTTCGAATGCACCACGTTTCAACCGATGAGGTCTTTGGCGACTTGGCACTTGATGGAACGGACAAGTTCACTAGAGACACTCCTTACAACCCATCCTCTCCATACTCAGCTTCCAAAGCTTCGAGTGATCACCTGGTTAGGGCATGGGTTCGTTCCTTTGGGCTCAAGGCAACCATTTCTAACTGCAGCAACAACTTCGGTCCATACCAGCATGAAGAAAAGTTGATTCCGCGAATGATTGGCCTAATCAACTCCGGAGCCAAGCCTGAGCTTTATGGCAATGGAGCAAACATTAGGGACTGGATTCACGTCGATGATCACAACGATGGTGTTTGGGCTGTTATTGATAAGGGTGTAATCGGTGAGACCTACCTCCTTGGTGCAGATAATCAACGCTCGAACCTGCAGGTTGTTCAAGCGTTGCTTGAAATCATGGGCAAACCAAAAGATTGGATCGAATTTATTGGTGATCGTCCAGGGCACGATTTGAGATATGCGATTGATGCGGCAGCGACAGAAGCTGAGCTTGGGTGGAAACCAAAACATGGAAACTTTGAGGAAAAGCTAGCTGAGACGGTGGGATTCTACGCGCCTAAATGAGGCGCCTAACTAGAAGATTTTCTAGCCGAAATAGTCTTTAACGATTTCCTTAGTGGGACCAATTTTTTTCATTACTCCGTGTTCCATCCACACGACCTTGTTGCAGGTTTGCTCTATCAATTCTTTGTTGTGGCTTGCAATAACAAGTATTTCTGACTGATTCACTAAATCTTGCAGTCTCTTGCTTGCCCGATCGGCAAAAGCCCCATCTCCCACAGAAAGCCACTCGTCCATAATCAGGATGTCTGCAGACATTGAGGTGGAAACAGAAAAAGCTAGCCTCAGAAGCATTCCAGAGCTATAAATGCGAACTGGCAAATTCACGTAATCGCCAAGTTCGGAGAACTCAATGATTTCGTCAATCTTTTGATTGATTTGTTTCTTTGAAAGACCCATGAGCTTTCCACGAAGAAGGATGTTTTCTCTTCCGGTGTTTTCTGGATTGATTCCCAGAGAGATATCCACCAAGGAGGAAATGCTGCCTGATCTCTCAACCGTTCCAGAGCTTGGCTCGAACACTCCTGTAAAAAGTCTTAATAGAGTGCTTTTTCCGGCACCGTTGTGACCGATTATTCCAACCCTGTCACCAGATTTAATTTCAAGATTCAATTCTTTCAAGGCTTCGATACTGAGGTGGCCGCCTCGTTGAGCAGTTAGAGCTCCTCCGGTAGCAGCACTCACAAGAGTATTAGTCAGTGATCTGGCAGAAGAGTTGTAAATGGGAAGTACAACGGATGCGTTCTTTAGTCTTATGTGTGCCATGTCTATACCCAATACGCAATTCTTTTTTCGTACTTCTTGAATAACAGAAGTCCTATTGTCCATAGGGCTATTCCTAGAGCCACAACCCAAATCCAGTTTTCAAGAGATGGGTACTGACTGATAAGTGGCAATCTCATAACCTGCAAAATGTGATACAGCGGATTTAAGCTCACGATGGCCTCAACTAGTTCGTTATCCCCAAGGCTTTCTTTGATCCAAATAACTGGTGTTATGTAGAAAGCAACGGTCAAAGCAGCGCTGATAATTTGAGGGAGGTCTCTAAACCTTGTTGCCACAATTCCAAAAATCATTGCCATTCCAGACAATGCGAACACGGCCAGCAAAACTCCAAGCGGCCATAACAGTAATGCCCACGTAACTCCACCGCCAAAGATAAGAATCACAACTGGCATAATCACGATGTTGTGAGCAGAAACAATAATGTTCCGCCAGACAACGCGAACTACATAAACAATCTTTGGTAGCGGCAGCTGCTTGATCATCGCCTCTGCAACGATAAATGCCTGGTTGCCTTCATTAAGAATTCCGGCAATCAAACCCCAAGTAATTAGTCCAGAAGCCAGGTAAGGAAGAAAAACTTCTAGTGGGGTGTTGAATATCGTTCCGAAGACTATTCCAATAGCAGAAATGGTTACTGCCATACCGATAGTTATCCAAAGCTGACCGAAAACACTTCTTCGGTATGACTGTCTAATATCTTGCCAGCCAAGCATCAAGCCAATTCCAAGCGTTTTTCTCACCTGTTTTGACTCTCCTCTTAGTTAGAGTGCAGAAACTTTATTGACCTAAAGCAATAGCAGTTTACTTCTTGGCTACAACTTTTAGCTTGATGGTTGCTACCAGGTCACCGTGTAATCTAACGGTTGCTAGGTACTCACCAACAGAGCGAATCGGGTTTGGAATTTCAACCTTGCGCTTGTCGATCTGACCAAGGCCTGCTTCTGAAACTGCTGCTGCAATGTCGCCAGTCTTCACAGAACCAAACAGTCTTCCGCCAACGCCAGCTTTAACTGCAAGCTTCACGGAACCCTCTTCAAGTCTTGCCTTTAGAGTTTGTGCTTCTTCAAGTGTTGCTAGTTGACGTGCGTCACGAGCTGCACGGATAGAGCTAACTTGCTTTTCTCCACCCTTGCTCCAAGTAACGGCAAAGCCTCTAGGCAGTAGGTAATTGCGTGCGTAACCGTTTTTTACTTCAACTACGTCTCCAGCGGAGCCAAGGCCAGAAACCTCATTGGTAAGAATGATTTTTGACATGGGGTTTCTCCTTAGCGGCCAGCGCCAGCGTATGGCAACAAGGCCATCTCGCGTGCGTTCTTGATAGCGGTTGCAATTAGGCGCTGCTCTTGAACAGAGACGCCAGTGATTCTGCGAGCGCGGATCTTTCCGCGGTCAGAGATGAACTTTCTTAGGGTTGCAACATCTTTGTAGTCGATGATGCCAACCTTCATGAACTTAACTGGTGCTAGTTTGTCTAGCTTCGAGTTTCTAGTTGGTTTACGACGTGGGTCGGTTTTTCCAGCCATTTATTTCTCCTAGTTTCTAATCTTTAAAAAGGTGTGTCGTCAGATGCAGGTGCACCTGGGTTAGCCCAGCCATCATCGGCCTTGGCAGCTGCCGGAGCAGCTGGAGTGTTTGCCCATGGGTCTGATTGAACTTGTGCGGCTCCACCAGCTGGTCCACCCTCGCGGGCGCGACGGGTAACAGCTGCTGTTGCGTAACGAAGTGATGGACCGATTTCTTCGATTTCCATCTCTAGAGATGCGCGAGATTCTCCCTGAGCACTCTGGTAAGCAGAAGGTGCCTTCAGGCGTCCAGAAACAACTACACGAGAACCTTTGGTTAGGCTCTGCGCTACGTTTTCTGCAAGCTCACGCCATGCGGTGCAACGAACCCAAACAGTTTCGCCATCTTCCCAAGCGTTGGTAGTGCGGTTCATAACTCTAGGAGTTGAACCAACCCGCACGCTGCAAACTGCTATGCCGCCTTGGGTGTAACGAAGTTCTGGGTCGTCAGCTAAGTTGCCAACTACTGTGATGTTTACTTCTCCAGCCATGATTACTCAACCACCGCTGCTACTTCAGCGACAGGCTCTTCCTTCTTGTATGAAGGCTTGCTGTCTGAACGAGAATCTGAACGGCCCTCTGAACGAGAGTCAGATCTTGAATCTGAGTCACCCTTCTTGGCGTATGGCTTACGAGCCGGACGCTCTGGAGAGTACTCAATAGGTGTGATGGTGAACTGAACGTCTTCTGCGCGCAATACCTTGGTGCGCATTACGGCTTCAGAAATGTTTAGCTGACGGTCGAGCTCAATAACGGCTTCAGAAGGTGCGGTCATGTTGATGACGGCGTAGATACCTTCGGTCTGCTTCTTGATTTCGTAAGCCAGGCGGCGTCTTCCCCAAATGGAGAGAGTGTCGATTGTTCCCTTGGCGTCAGTGATGACCTTGAGGAACTTCTGGATTGATGGTTCAACGGTCTTTTCCTCAACTGTTGGGTCGAGAATTACCATTACTTCATACTGATGCATAGCTAACCCACCTCCTTTGGACTAGAGCGGCCATGGACGTTCCATGACAGGAGGGTATGTGGCATCTGTTTTCTTGATTTCTTTTCTTTATTTCAGAGCCGAAATCTAGGCAACTTCAAGAGTCTAGCCCTTGGAGTGCCACTCCAGCAAGGCCTTCTTGGCAGCCTCTGCCCCTAGGGGGCCATTCTCAATCCGAAGCTCCAGAAGGTACTTATAGGCCTTGCCCACCTTTGGACCTGGCTTCAGATTCAAAATCTCCATTATTTCCTCGCCGGTTAGATCAGGCCTCATGGCATTGAGCTCTTCTTGCTCCATGACAATTGCAATTCTTTTCTCAAGATCGTCGTAGGCGTGAGAAAGCTGGTCAGCTTTGCGCTTATTTCTTGTAGTTACATCGGAACGAGTAAGTATATGTAGCCGAACAAGCTGCTCTCCGGCATCGCGCACGTACCTTCTTATTGCGGCATCGGTCCAGGACTGATCACTGTAGCCAAAGAACCGCAAGTGAAGCTCTACGAGCTTGGATACGGCTTTTGTAGTGTCGTTATCGAATCGAAGCGCCTTCATTCTCTTGGAGGCAAGCTTGGCTCCCACCACATCGTGGTGGTAGAAACTAACTGCTCCGCCTGGTTCCAGCTTTCTGGTTGCTGGTTTTCCGATGTCGTGTAGCAGGGCTGCAAATCGCAAAACGAAATCTGGCTCTAGGTTGTAATCCTTTTCGTAGTCGATTGCTTGCTCGACAACAGTAAGGGTGTGTTCGTAGACATCTTTATGGTGGTGATGTTCGTCGGTTTCTAGCTTTAGGGCAGGAAGCTCCGGCAAGACTATTCCTGCAAGTCCCGAATCAACTAGTGCCTCAAGACCCATTCTCGGGTTTGCTCCAAGCATAAGTTTTTGTAATTCAACTTGAATTCTTTCTGCAGAAACAATCTCGAGTCTTTGGCGCATTGAATGCATTGCCTCAAATGTTGCCGGTTCAATTTCAAACCCAAGCTGAGATGCGAACCTGGCTCCGCGGAGCATGCGTAAGGGATCATCACCAAAGGAGTCTTCTGGCTTACCTGGGGTTTTCAGGACCTTGTCGCCCAGATCGCGCAACCCTCCAAATGGGTCAACAAACTCCCGTGCAGGAAGAGTTAGAGCCATGGAGTTTACGGTGAAGTCACGGCGTTGTAGATCATGCTTCAAATCGGTTCCGAATTTTACTTCTGGTTTTCTTGAGTCAGCGTCGTATTTATCGGTTCGATAAGTTGTAATTTCAATCTGATTGTCACCGATTCGGCAACCGATGGTTCCAAATTCTTTTCCGATTTCCCAGTGGGTATCGACATTGCCTTTGATGATTTCAAGAATTTGTTCTGGTGTGGCGTTCGTGGTTAGGTCAACATCAGGTGCTACTCGACCAAGAATTGCGTCTCTAACCGGTCCTCCGACAAGGGCTAACTCATACCCCGCGCTTTCAAACATCGCTCCAAGCGAATCAAGTAGCGGTGTTTTTGTAACGCGCTCAAGGTTTTTCATGGCGTCGGATGAATGCATATGTTCAACCTTGCCACAACGAATAGGTGGTTTCTATCAGGCAAAATGGGCGCATTTGCTCTTGAGGTTAGGCTTAACAATATGACCCGTGAAAAGCCAGCTTCTGTTGTTGAAGTCTCGGCTGGTGGTTTTGTGGTTTCTAAAACTGATTCGACTCTGGTGGCGCTTATGGCGAGGTTTAATCGAGGTGGAAAACTTGAATGGTGTATTCCAAAGGGGCATTTGGAGCCTAGCGAAACTAAAGAGCAGGCAGCACTCCGAGAGGTTTTTGAAGAAACCGGCCTGAGCGCAGAAATCACAGATTACCTGGGCGAGGTGAGTTACACCTTTAATCAAAAAGGTAAGAACGTATCCAAAACTGTGCACGTCTACTTAATGACTCAGCTATCAGGTGAGTTAACCATGGAGCACGATCCAAATCATGAGGCAAGTGAACTAGCTTGGGTAAAATTGAGCGAGCTTATCAATAGGCTCTCTCATGTAAATGAGAAAAGAATTGCCAAGGTGGCTCTAGAACTTATCGAGGCTCGAAGTTGAAGAAAATAACAATTGTCCTAATTGTTGCTATCGCCGCCTCCATGGGATTGGCGGCGATGCCTGCGTTCCCAGCTGAGAGAACAGTGACTTTCCCTGATGGTGTTTCGATTCTGGGTGGATCAGATATCACCCTGGTTGCCAGAGAATCAAGTTTTCCAGTGGTTGTGAATAACAGCCAGGGGAGTCCGGTGCGAGTGATTGTGCACCTAGTTTCTACCAGCCCGAAACTTATCGTTGAGGAGACAACCGATTGGTTAATTATTGAACCGGGCTCAACTGTCAACGCCCAGTTTCCAGTTTCTGCAATCGGTAGCGGCGATGTTGTAATGGTGGCTTGGTTGACTTCGATTAGCGGTGTTGAAATCGGCCCAAAGGTGCCAATCAAACTCACAGTTAATCCCGATGTTGAGATCTGGGCAATAGGGTTATTTTTTGGACTTGTCGCCGTGCTCACAGTTGTTGGTTTTATTCGAACATCGCGTAAATCTAGATCTAGCTAGGGATAACTTATGAGTATCGCCAAATCATCACTATTGATGGCCGTTGGAACAATAGCCTCCAGAATTCTTGGATTTGTTCGCACTGTGGTTTTGGCGCTAACAATCGGTGTTACTACCGATGCCGCAGATGCCTTCGGTGTTGCAAACCAACTTCCCAATAACGTCTACGCGATTATCGCCGGTGGTGTCCTATCAGCCGTGCTGGTGCCTCAGATTGTAAAGGCTAGATCTCACAAGGACGGTGGGCTTGGTTATATCGACCGGCTGCTGACTTTGGCAATTGTCGTTTTTGCTGCGGTGACTGTGGTCGCCACCATCGCGGCACCTTTCTTGATTTCGATTTACACAACCGGGTGGTCTCCTGCTCAGCTTGCACTTGCTACCGCGTTTGCCTACTGGTGTATTCCGCAACTTTTCTTCTACGGCCTTTACGCAATGCTCGGAGAAGTCTTAAATGCTAGAAGCGCATTTGGTCCTTACATGTGGGCTCCGGTTCTAAACAACGTTGTTGGGATTATTGGTCTGATTTCTTTCCTGGTGGTTTTTGGAGCGGACCCAGTTGGAGCGAGAACAGTCGAGAGTTGGGGGCCAGATCAAATTGCTATTTTGGCTGGCTCCGCAACCCTAGGTGTTGCATCCCAAGCCCTCATATTGTTTTTGTCTTGGAAGAAAATCGGAATCAATTTCTCGCTGAACTTCTCTTGGCGAGGGGTCGGACTTCGTCCCGCGATGAAGGCGGCCACTTGGACAATTGGAATGGTTTTGGTTTCGCAGATTGGTGGTTTGGTTCAAACCTTTGTTGCTTCTCGTGCAGTAGCGGATAGATCAGAGGATTTAGCGATTGCATCAGTTGCAGCCATGTTGATTGCTTGGTTGCTTTTCATGCTTCCTCACTCCGTCGTAACAGTCTCGATAGCCACGGCTTACTTCACCAAGATGAGCGAGCATGTTCACGATAAAAGAATAGATCTTATGAAGATTGATCTCCGTGCCGCTCTTCGGGTGGTTGTTTTGGTGAATGTCTTTTCATCAATAGCGCTTATTCTTCTTAGCTATCCAGTTGCCAGGGTGTTTGTTGGAGAGTATCCATCAACCGTTGCTCTAGGCAACGTGTTGTTCACAACAATGTTTGGTTTGGTTCCTTTTGGTTTAGTGTTCATGTTTCAAAAAGCATTTTTTGCACTGGAAGACACCAGAACACCTTTTGTTTTCACAACCATCCAGATAGCTATTCACATCGCCGGTTCAATCACCTTATTTTTCACGATGACATCTGAATTTCTAGTCATGTCACTTGCCGGTCTCACCAGCGCAACCATTTTGATCCAGGCGCTGGTTGCTTACTTATTCCTAAGGGCACGGATCGGTCTCATTGGAACTGCACCAAAGGGTGAGGGCTTGACACTAAGAGTGCTGGTTGCGGCTGTAGCTGCAGCCCTGGTTGGCTACGGGATGATTGTGGTCATGGGTGGAACCGCTGAAGGCAGTTTGGGCCTCGGTTCGATTGCCGGGGCTCTGGTGGTTATCTTTGCCACAGGCTCAGCGATGCTCTTGGCTTACGTATTGGTTTTGAAGCTTTTAGGTGTTCCAGAGATAGATAGCGCCCTTAAGGGAATTCGCGGAATACTGCGTCGCTAAACTTGGTTCTTGTTGAGTGGCCGTTATTGCCGCCACACCAAGAAAGAAGAAGATGCGCGAAGTAATCATCATCGGTTCAGGCCCCGCCGGATACACCGCGGGTATCTATGCCGCAAGAGCAGGCCTGAAGCCTCTCCTTATTGCTTCCAGTGTTGAAGCTGGTGGCGAGCTAATGAAGACCACCGATGTTGAGAACTTCCCTGGTTTCCCCGATGGACTCATGGGACCAGATCTAATGATGAAGTTCCAAGCTCAGGCAGAGCGCTTCGGAACAGAAATCTTGTTGCAAGACGTTGTTGAGGTTGACCTCAAGGCGAACCCAAAGATCGTCAAGATTGGCACCGGAGAAACCTTTGAAGCCAAGACCGTGATTTTGGCTACCGGTGCTGCTTACCGTGAGCTTGGTTTGCCTAAGGAAAAGGAACTCTCTGGTCATGGTGTGAGCTGGTGCGCGACCTGTGATGGTTTCTTCTTTAGAGAAAAAACCATTGCTGTTGTTGGTGGTGGCGACTCCGCCATGGAGGAAGCTAACTTCCTAACCCGCTTTGCTTCCAAGGTTTATGTCATCCACCGCAGAAATGAACTCAAGGCTTCAAAGATTATGCAGGATAGAGCGAAGGCTAATCCCAAGATTGAGTTCATCTGGAACGCAGGCGTTGAAGAGCTTCTTGGCGAAGGCAAACTAACCGGAGTGAAACTCAAGGACACCGTCACAGGAGCTGAGTCCCAGTTAGATCTTGATGGCCTATTTATTGCCATCGGAAACGACCCGAGGGTCTGGCTGGTTGAGAACCAGCTGGAGCTAACTGAGGACAAATTCATCAAGGTTGATGGTCGAAGCTCCAAGACTTCTATACCTGGGGTTTTTGCATGTGGCGATGTGATTGACCCGACTTACCGTCAGGCAATCACAGCCGCTGGATCTGGTTGTGTCGCGGCGTTAGACGCTGAGCATTTCCTTACCGCGCAGTAGATTTAGAACAGATCGATTATTTAGGAGAAATCATGGCACCCAAGAATGTAACCACCGCTTCTTTCCAGGCGGATGTGCTGTCAAACCCGAAGCCGGTAATGGTGGACTTCTGGGCCGAGTGGTGTGGACCATGTCGCATGGTTTCCCCAATCCTTGACGAGATTGCAGCTGAGTACTCAGACAAGATCGAAATCGTAAAGGTAAACGTCGACGAAGAGCCACAGCTAGCCATGCAGTATGGCGTTACCGGAATCCCTCTCATGGGTATCTTTCAGGGTGGCCAGCTAGTCAAGCAAATGGTTGGAGCAAAGCCTAAGCAGGCAATTGTTGCTGACCTTGCTGAATTCCTAGCCTAAAAACCGTTCGGTTTTTTAGTTAGCTTCCTTTTTTCTTGTAACCAATCTCATCCAAGATTCGGTTCAAATCCGCGACCGTTGCGAAGTCAATAATTAGCTGACCCTTCTTGCGACCAAGGGCGATCTTCACAGTCGTGTTTAGCTGGTCGCCAAGTCCCTCGGCAATTTCCTTCAAAAGATCCTGGCGGGTACCCTGAATGATTTTTGGCTTTTTACTTTCTGGCTTATCAATGCCAACAATTTCTTCCAAAGATCTAACTGATAGACCTTCGTTGATTGTTTTGGTTGCAAAGTATTCCATACGCGAAGGATCAGCTGCACCAAGAATTGCTCTAGCGTGACCGGCAGATAAAACCCCCGATGCAACTTGTCTTTGCACGCTCGCCGGTAACTTCAACAAACGAAGGGTGTTGGTGATTTGTGGACGCGATCTACCAATGCGCTCAGCAAGCTGTTCTTGGGTAATTCCAAAATCTTCCAACAGCTGAGAGTAAGCACTTGCTTCTTCGAGTGGGTTTAGATCACTGCGGTGAAGGTTTTCTAAAAGTGCATCGCGCAACATATTTTCGTCTGCTGTTTCACGAATAACTGCAGGGATCTTTGTGAGCCCTGCTTCTTTGGATGCGCGGAGTCTTCGCTCCCCCATGATCAATTCGTACTTGCCTTCAGATTTTTCTCTAACGACAATCGGCTGTAAAACACCTAGCTCGCGAATGGAATGAACGAGTTCTGAAAAAGCTTCTGGTTCAAAAACGGATCTTGGTTGTTTTGGGTTAGGAACAATTGCTTGAACGTCGAGGTGACCAAAGCGTGCACCAGGAACTGCAACGAGGTTGGATTCTTTTGTTCCACCGGCTGGAAAAAATATGTCCACTGGACGTTCAGTAGTTTTTTCTGAAGTTGGAATTAATGAACCGATGCCTCTACCGAGACCGCCTTTTTTCTCAGCCACGGGCTGCTCCTCTGTTTGCCATCTCTATTGCTGCTTCCAGATATGCAATTGCACCTGGTGATGTTCGATCGTAAGAAATTACAGTGCGTCCATAACTTGGTGCTTCGGAAACTCGAACTGATCTTGGAATGATTGTTGAAAGAACTTGATTTGGGAAATGTAGTTTTACTTCATCCGCAACTTGCGAAGCAAGTTTTGTTCTCGAGTCATACATCGTTAGCAAGATTGTCGAAAGTTCAAGTGAAGGGTTAAGGTGCTTCTTGATCATCTCGATGCTCTTTATGAGCTGGCTTAATCCTTCAAGGGCGTAGTACTCACACTGAATCGGGATCAAAACTTCCCTGGCTGCAACGAATGCATTGACAGTTAGCAAACCCAAGCTTGGTGGACAGTCAATCAAAACAAAATCCGGTGGAGTCGGAGTTGAGGCGATGTAGGTCTCGATAGCAGTGCGGAGGCGCTGTTCTCTGGCTACCAAGGAAACGAGTTCGATCTCAGCGCCGGCGAGATGAATGGTGGCTGGGACACATGTCACGCCTGGGCTTTCGGTACTTTGCTGAACCACCTGAGCGATGGGGACGTCGTCGATCAGCACTTCGTAAATGCTCTTAATGTCTGCATGGTGGTCAATACCCAAGGCTGTTGAAGCGTTGCCTTGAGGGTCCAAATCCACTACTAGGATCTTGAGTCCTTTGGAGGCCAGGGCAGAAGCGAGGTTCACTGTGGTGGTGGTCTTACCAACACCGCCCTTTTGATTAGAAATGGTGATGATTCGAGTAGTTAAAGGTTTATCCACAACCTTAGACCCGGCTTGCTCTAAGCGTTGAGAGTTTTCCACAAGCTCTCGAGCCAGCGGAGTATCAGCTAAGTCGGTCAAATTTGATGCCAAATCATCGGGATGTTTCACGTGAAACCTCCGAAATCTCTGACTTATCCACAAGCCATCCTGTGGGGTGTGGAGAACTCTCAAGTCGACCGTTAGGGTAGCCCAAGCCCTTTACAACACTGGGTTTGGTAACCGCTGTGTTCTCTGAAGGCTGTTCTGACATTTAGTTCTCCTTCGAAGAATCTAGCGTAGTTTTGACTACCGATGTGGGTTCAGCGAGAAACTTTTCACCACAAATTTGGATCTCGAAGGACGCAATCCCCAGCTTCTTTTGAAGCTTCCTCGCGACCTCTATCTCTTCAGCCGCTTTCGATCCTTTTAGGGCAATTAGGGAACCCCCTGGTTTCAGAAGGTGCACTGTCAACCGAATGAGTTTATCCAAAGCGGCCACTGCCCTGGCGGTGACGATTTCAAACTTTAGATCCAAGACTTCTTCGGCCCTGGCCCTTCTGACTTCAACGTTGGTCAGGCCCAGTTCCTCAATTACCTCTAGCATCCAGTTGGATCTGCGTTCCATAGGTTCAATTAGGACAAAGTGAGCCTCTGGCAAAGCAATTGCCATTGGGATGCCTGGGAGTCCGGCACCTGATCCAACGTCTGCCACCAGGTCCCTTGCTTTGACGGTTTCGGCCACCACAGCGGAATTCAGGATGTGGCGGGACCAGAGCTTGTCTAGCTCCCGGGGCCCAAGAAGGCCTAGGTCGTCACTGTCGTTGGCCAGCTTTTGGGCAAAGGCTCTGGCCTTCTCAATTTGGGGGCCAAAGATTGCCTTGGCTGATTCTGGCTCAGCCTCGAATTGTTTCACGTGAAACTATTCAGGCTTGGAGATTACGATGTGACGGTCGCGTCCTTCGCCTTCGGACTCTGAGCTCAATCCAGCCTCACCAATCAGGTCGTGGGCAAGCTTTCTCTCATAAGAGCTCATTGGCTTTAGGTGCTTTGGCTCGCCGGATTCTTTCACCTGGCTGATGAACTTCTCAACGACCTTGGTTAGCTGGTCGATTTTGGCCTGTCTGGAGCCGCCAACATCCAAGATAAGGCGGGAGTAGCTAGAGGTCTTGACCTGGACGGCCAGGCGGGTGAGCTCCTGGAGGGCCTCGACGGTGTCCGGGTGGGAGATCAAGGCCAAGTTGGAATCCTTGCTTGCGGTGACCGCTAGGTAGGCTCTGCCTTCACGAACGTCGATGTCAATATCGCCATCCAAATCTGTTATGTCAAGTAGCTCTTCTAGGTAGTCAGCGGCGATATCGCCTTCTTCCTCTAGCTGCTTGACGGTTCTTTCTTTGCTTTCTTCTAAATCTGCCATCTTGGTTTCCTACTTCTTCTTTTTCTGGTCTTTTTTGGCCCGTTTCTTTGAAACTGGCTGTTCTCTTTGGGCCTTCTCGGCGGCTTCGGCTGCCGCTTGGGCGGCGTCTTCGGCGTCTTTTTTGGCCTGAAGTTCCTTTGGCAGCTTGCCTCTCTTGGCCAAGCGCTCGATCCTGGCTTTGTAGGCAGGGGATCCTTCGGTTGGCATGTTACGGATAACGATGAACTGCTGACCCATGGTCCAGAAGTTAGAGGTTAGCCAGTAGAAAATAACGGCGATTGGGAAAGAAACTCCCGAAATCACAAAGATTAGAGGGAAGACATAAAGGAGAATCTTCTGGGTCTGCATGTATTGGCTGTTTTGAACATCAGGGTTCTGGTTCTTTGCGATGATCTGCTTCTGGGTGATGAACTGGGAGGCAGACATCAAAACCACCATGATTCCAGCCAAAATCTGGACCTCGATACCGGTAGCGGTCAGGAAGGTCTCGGAAAGCTTGGCTCCAAAGAAGGTGGCGTCTGAGAACTGGGTTGCCAAGGTGGCATTCATCAGGCCAACACCTGTTTTTTGGGCCTGGGCGTCATTCAAAACAAAGAAAAGGCCTGTAAAGATAGGGATTTGGACCAAAATTGGCAGGCAGGAGCTGAGGGGGTTAGATCCGGTCCTCTTGTATAGATCCATCTGCTCTTTGGCAAACTTCTCTCTGGATTCACGGTCGTTTTTGCCCTTGTATTTCTTTTGAAGCTTCTGAAGCTCCGGCTGGACCAGCATCATGTTCCGCTGAGATTTAATCTGCTTAACAAATAGGGGAATTAGGGCTGATCGAACGACCAGAACTAGGCCAACAATGGCCAAAACCCAGCTCAAACCGGACTCGGCGGCTAGGCCAAAAAATGTGAAAAAGGTGTGAAAACTGACCAAAATAAGCTCAATTACCCACTTGATTGGAAACAGCAGATCCATCTAATTACCTTCCTTGGGGCTTTGGCGAAACAAAGCCGTTTTCTAGCACAATAAACCTCTGGTTTGAGGGTTTGACCTGGTCAACTCCCCCTTGGGACCAAGGGTTGCATCTGACAATCCTTGCCGTTGTCAACACGCTACCAACAATCACTCCCCGCTGTTGGATTTGGCCTAAACCATAAGCCGAACAGGTCGGGTAGTACCTACAAACATCTCCATAAAGCGGAGATATGAACTTCCTGTAGCCCTTGAGGAACAAAACAACCAGGTTCCGAGGAGCCAGCCAAATTGTCCACAAGGCATTCATTTCAGCCCGCAAGCCTTCTCAAAATCGGCGGAAAGCTGCTGAAAATCAAGGTCTGCACTGCCTGGGAGGGTCCTGAGCACAACCTGAGAGCCGGTTGGAAAGGATTCCAGTTGCTTCCTCACTAGGCTCCTAAGTCTTCTTTTCAAAAGATTCCTCTTGACAGCTCCACCACTTGCCTTTGAAACCACGAACCCAAATTTCTTGGGTTGGTCTGCTTCGATTAGTCGATACCCGACCAGATGGCTAGTGGATTGTTTTTTGCCGGCTCGCATGATCTTGCGAAAGTCATCGCCTCGAACTAGTCGGTTGGCCCGATCCAGCATTTTGGTTTTTAGGCCGAAAGTTCTTTGCGACCCTTACGACGACGTGCAGCCAAAATAGCTCTGCCGGCGCGGGTTGCCATGCGAAGTCTGAAGCCGTGCTTTTTTGAGCGACGACGGTTATTTGGCTGGTAAGTGCGCTTGCCCATGTGAATACACTCCGAAAATTTATTTAGGAACCAGGTGAGTCGGCTAGTGGCCTTTATTTTATTGGGCTGTTGGTTCCTTGCTACAGCGCAACCTCTCAAATCTAGAGCCTAGAGGGGTGTTTGGTCAAGTCGAAAACCGACCAATTTTTTGTGGACAAAAATTGAATTCATTAATCTTCGATTTGCTTTTAATCCCAGTTTTCAGTTGAATACTTGTCTGGTGTTCGATGTTTTCCACAGCCCCGAAAATGTTTGTAGATATGTGGAAAACTATTCAAATTGACGAAAGGGGGATCTTAGTGAATGAGCTAGACGAAGTCACAAAGCAATGGTCATCGGTAGTTTCAAGACTCACAACCAAAGGATCCCTCAGCCCCCAACTTATGGGTTTTTTGACTCTCGTGGAACCAAAGGGTGTCCTGGCGGACACCTTGTATCTTGAGGTCCCAAACGACCTAACCCGCGGAATGCTAGAGCAGCGAATCCGGACCGACATCCTTGAGGTTTTGCAAGAGGACGCTCTTATGGGAGGGCCAACTAACTTCGCCGTGGTGGTAAACCCAGACATTGAAGGCAAAACCACTATTTCGGAAACCCCAGAAAACGTCTTTCCGATTGGCTCTGCCCCGTCCCTCCAATCTGAGGAATATCCCAGAAAAACCGGGTCCGTTGGGGTAGTTTTCGACACAAGATTGAACCCCAAATACAACTTCGATAACTTCGTAACCGGAGGTTCCAACCGCTTTGCCCACGCCGCAGCCTTCGCTGTTTCGGAAACACCAGCCAAGGCCTACAACCCGCTATTTATTTACGGTGGATCGGGTCTAGGCAAGACCCACCTTCTGCACGCCATTGGCCACTATGCCCTCAGTCTTTATCCAAAAATAAAGGTTCGCTACGTTTCCTCCGAAGAGTTCACAAATGACTTCATTAATGCCATCCAGAACAACCGAAGCTCAGCCTTTCAGGCTGAATATCGGGATATTGATGTTCTTCTGATTGACGACATCCAATTCCTTCAAGGAAAAGACCAGACCCAAGAAGCCTTTTTCCACACCTTCAACACCCTGCATGATCACAACAAGCAGGTTGTCATCACCTCTGATTTGCAGCCAAAAGAGCTAACCGGCTTTGAGGAGCGGATGCTTTCCAGGTTTGAGTGGGGTCTAATAACTGATATCCAGGCTCCTGAGCTAGAAACCCGAATTGCGATCCTAAGGAAAAAGGCCGAAAACGAGAAAATCAAGGTCCCGGACGAGATCCTTGAATACATGGCTGCTCGCGTTGCCTCCAACATCCGTGAACTTGAAGGAACTTTGATTCGAGTAACGGCTTTTGCTGCCCTAAACAGAACCAGGGTGGATATGAACCTCGTTCAGACAGTCCTAAAAGATGTTGTTCCACTGGGGGAGCAGAACATTATCGTCCCTAATGACATCATCGCGGAGGTGTCAAAGTATTACTCAATTACCCCAAGTGACCTTTTTGGCTCCTCGAGGCAGCAAGCTGTGGCCCAAGCCAGGCAGATTGCTATGTACTTGATTAGGGAACAGACCAACCTGTCGCTTCCAAAGATTGGCCAACTTTTTGGAAACCGGGATCACACAACGGTCATGTATGCAAACAAGAAGGTTACAGACTTAATGAAGGAGCGTAGGGCGCTTTATAACCAGGTCACCGAGATCCTCAACAGAGTTAAGCAAAAGTCCCGTGGATAACCTGTGGATAAGTGTGTAATTGGCTGATTTAAGGCCAAAAACCAACCCTGTGGACAATTAAAGTCAACAGGATAGGTAGTTATACACAGGCTTATACACAACTGTGTAAACAAGTTTCAAAGATGTAGTTTTTAGGGAAATAAAGGGATATAGCTAGTTATCCACAGTTTCAACAAGGGTTAATGTGATTATTACTTAAATAGCTTCTAAGTAGATCTATAACCCTTATAAAACTGCTGGTCAAAAACCACTGTATGAATGTGCCAAGATTGAAGACCTACTAGGAGGGGAACCAATTGAAGTTTCAAGTCAATAAAGACGTACTAAACGAGGCAGTATCGTTTGCGGTGAGATTACTCCCTCAAAGAACCACCCTCCCAATCCTTAGCGGAATCCTTATCGAGGCAGATGCCAATAACCTACGGTTATCAGTCTTTGATTACGACACCTCAGCCCAGGTAGAAATAATGGCCAAAGTAGAACAATCCGGAAGGGTGCTTGTATCTGGCCGTCTTCTAGCCGAGATTGTAAATAAACTCCCAAACTCGGTTGTTGATTTTGCAACCGATGGGTCAAAAGTTCAAGTCAATTGTGGATCGGTAAAATTCTCACTTCTAACAATGCCAATTGATGAGTACCCAACACTTCCAGAAATTCCGGAAACATCAGGTCAAGTTTCTGGTGAAGATTTTGCTTCCGCTATTTCTCAAATTTCTGTTGCCGCTTCCAAGGAAGATGTGACACCAGTTCTCACAACAGTGCTCCTTGAAACCTCAAGTGAAAACATCTCTCTTGTAGCAACAGATCGCTACCGTGTAGCGATTCAGGATATTCCCTGGAAGTCAAAAACTTCAGGTGCTAATCAGACAGCCCTAATTCCAGCAAAGACTCTCCAAGAAGTAGCCAAGACATTTGCCAACCAAGGTGAAGTTTCAATTTCAATTAACCCATCTGATGAAAAAGATTTGATTGCTTTCAAAGCAAACAATCGCTCCGTTACTTCAAGGCTAATCAAAGGAAACTTTCCTGCGGTTAAAACTTTATTTCCAGAAAAGATTGAAAACTTCGCAATCATCAACACTCAGGACTTACTAGATTCCACTAAGAGAGTCTCTTTGGTTCTAGAACGCGAAAGCCCAATCAAATATATATTCAGCTCAACTTCCTTGAATCTAGAGGCCGCTGGGGGAGAGACCGCCCAAGCTTCTGAAAGCATCGATGTCCAAGTAACTGGTCCTGATGTAACAGTTTCCCTAAAGCCACAATTTTTGATCGATGGTTTGGCTGGTGTAAAAACTGAATTTGTGAAAATTGGTTTTACAAACAGTGACAACCCAAATAGGCCAAGTCCAGTTTTGATTACTAACCACCAGGCAAAAGAAAAATCGGCTAGCGATAGCTACATGTATCTTTTGCAGCCAAATCTTCTTGGCCGCTAAAAAGACAAATAAAGCTCTCTCGAGAAGATGTTTGCAAAGCGAGTTAAACTCACCAACTTTAGAAACTATGAGTCCGCAGACATTGAGTTTACTTCCGGAGTCAATCTGATTTACGGGCCTAACGGCCAAGGAAAAACCAACCTGGTTGAAGCCTTGAATTTCTTTGCGGCTCTAGATTCACATCGAGTAGCCGGACACACCCCACTAATAAAGCAGGGTAAATCAACTGCGATAATCTCCCTCGAGTTATCTCACGAAGGCAGGGACTTACTTCTCGAGTATGAGATCAACGCAGACTCATTAAACAGGGCGAGGCTGAATAAGTCCGTAGTAGCTAAACCTAAAGACATACTGGGTTACCTAAACTCGGTGATTTTTGCCCCGGAAGACCTAGACATAGTAAAACGTGACCCAAGTAACAGAAGGGCCTTTCTAGACCAACTGATTGTCCAGTTCAACCCTCGGATGCACGGTGTTTATGCCGATTATGACCGTGTTCTAAAACAAAGAAACACCCTCTTGAAATCCGCTAGAGCCACCGGCACCAAGGGAGATGCTTTGTCCACCCTGGACGCCTGGGATCAAGCACTTATAAAAAACGGAACCGAAATCATCGCTGCGCGGGTTGCCATCGCCGAAAAACTCTCGCCACCGCTCGTGACCAACTATCAAAACATTGCCAAGAGCAATAACGAACCAAGGATGTTCATCCGCTCATCAGTAGTGGAATCAAGCAAGTTAGATCAAGATGATCTTGAGACCCAGGATGCGCTAGATACACCCAACAAAGAAGAAATCTCCAGCTTGTTTCAACAAAAACTTTCTCTCCTACGCCAAAAGGAACTTGAGCGCGGCATCACACTTGTCGGCCCACACCGCGATGATCTTCAGCTAAACCTTGGCTCTCTTCCGGCAAAAGGATATGCAAGCCACGGAGAGAGCTGGTCCTACGCGCTTTCTCTCAAGCTTGCATCGCTTGAGATTCTAAAAAGCGAATCCAAGCTAGGAGATCCAATTTTGATTCTTGACGACGTATTTGCTGAGCTAGATAAAGACCGAAGAGAGAAGCTTTCCGACCTAGTGCAGCAAAATGAACAGGTGCTAATCACAGCTGCAGTAATTGAGGATGTCCCCAACAATTTGCTGGCCAACAAGTTTGAAGTTGAATCTGGGAAGGTGACACATGTCTGAAGACAACAACTTTGCAGTTGATTTCTATTTCGCCATGAAGGCGGCCGTTACCGGCCGGGTATCCAAGGACCAGAAGCGAATAATCGAAAAGAAGAAAATTCGCTCAAAACCCTTTGATTCTGGCCGTGATCCAGTGCCGGCAGGAAACACCATCGACACCCTGATGCACGATTTTCGCTGGCAATCGCAGCTAGAAGAAGCAGAGCTATTTGTTCGCTGGAGCGAAATAGTCGGTGAAATTAATGCCAAGAATTCACAACCCGAAACCTTGAATAATGGCAAGTTAACAATTCGCTGTAAATCGACCGCTTGGGCTACAGAATTGCGATTGATGCAAAATCAGATTTTGGAGAAAATCGAAGCTGCATTTCCAGAGCTAAAAATCTCCAATATTTCCTTCATTGGTCCAGACGCACCAAGTTGGAAAAAAGGCTCAAGATCAGTTCCTGGTCGAGGACCAAGAGACACCTACGGATAGATTTCCCCAACCTCGAATATTTGCTCTTCGGACAAGGTAAAATAGAAACGTTAGCAAACCCGAATTTAAGTCGCATTGCGCTGTTATGTGGAACTAACTCGTTACTAGAGGAGCATTTCGTAAATGGCAGTGAAGAAAGAACCGGCAAAAAATGCAACAAAGGCCGTGAAAGCACCAGCCAAAGCTGCTCCCAAAACAACACAAAAAGTAGCGACAAAACCAAAATCTGAAAAAGAAACCAAACCCAAATCTTCCTCAAAATCCGGCTATGACGCCGGAAGCATTCAAGTTCTCGAGGGATTAGAAGCTGTTCGCAAGAGACCAGGAATGTATATCGGATCTACTGGTCCACGCGGACTTCACCATCTTGTTTACGAAATTGTTGATAACTCTGTTGACGAAGCACTCGCCGGTCACTGCGATGAAATCAATGTCTTTATAACCAAAAAAGGTTGGATCAAAGTAGTCGACAACGGTCGAGGTATCCCGGTTGATATGCATCCGGTTGAGAAAAAACCTGCCGTTGAAGTTGTACTAACTGTTTTGCACGCTGGTGGAAAATTTGGCGGTGGCGGTTACGCAGTTTCCGGAGGACTACACGGTGTTGGTGCATCGGTAGTAAATGCGCTCTCTACCGATCTAAAAGTTCAGGTAGCAAGAGATGGATTCTTATGGAGCCAGGAATACAAGATTGGTGTTCCACAAGCATCACTTGTTAAGGGCAAGAAAGCCGACTACACCGGAACCACAATCGAATTCAAACCAGACGGATCAATATTTGAAACAGTCGAGTTCGAATACGAAACACTAAGAGCAAGGTTCCAGCAGATGGCTTTTCTGAATAAAGGTCTTGGGATAACTCTTACCGACGAGCGAAACGACAAAACCGACAGTTACAAATACACTCGCGGTCTTGTTGACTATGTGGAGTTTCTAAACGCATCAAAGAAGATTGAAATCGTTCACGACGAGATCATTTCTTTGGAGGCCGAGACCTCCAAAAAAGACATGTCTATTGAAGTGGCCATGCAGTGGACTAATGCCTATACCGAGTCTGTTCACACCTACGCGAACACGATTAACACCCACGAGGGCGGTACCCACGAAGAGGGCTTCAGAACAGCTATTACCTCGCTGCTGAATAAGTACGCCAGGTCCAACAACCTTCTAAAGGACAAGGATGAAAACCTCTCCGGAGACGATGTTCGCGAGGGTCTAACTGCCGTTATTTCAATCAAGCTTTCCGAGCCTCAGTTTGAGGGGCAAACCAAGACCAAACTTGGAAACACAGAAGCTAAGACTTTTACCCAAAAAATCGTCAACGATCAATTAGGTGACTGGCTAGAGCGTAATCCTCAATCCGCAAAAGAAATCGTTCGCAAAGCAATCCAAGCCGCAGCTGCTCGAATGGCGGCAAGAAAAGCTCGCGAAGCAACCAGAAGAAAAGGCCTTTTGGAATCTGGCGGTATGCCAGGAAAACTTCGGGACTGTTCTTCAAGAGACCCAGCGCTTTCAGAAATCTACATTGTAGAGGGTGACTCTGCGGGCGGTTCTGCAGTTAGCGGAAGAGACCCAGAGCACCAAGCGATCTTGCCGCTTCGCGGAAAGATTCTGAACGTTGAGAAGGCGAGACTGGACAGGGCGCTCGCGAACACCGAAGTGCAAGCACTTATTGCTGCCTTTGGTACTGGTATCGGCGAAGAGTTTGATGTTTCGAAGATTAGATACCACAAGTGCATCCTGATGGCCGATGCTGATGTCGACGGCCAGCACATCAGAACCCTGCTACTCACCTTGTTATTTAGATACATGAGACCACTTATTGAACACGGCTACGTGTATCTCGCTCAGCCACCGCTATACCGAATCAAGTGGACCAACGCAGAGCACGAGTATGTTTACACGGATCAAGAGCGCGACCTAAGGCTCAAAGAAGGCGAAAAAGCAGGCAGAAGAATTCCTAAAGAGAACTCAATCCAGCGCTATAAAGGCCTTGGAGAGATGGACTACGACGAGCTTTGGGCAACCACCATGGACCCAGCCAGAAGAACCCTGCTCCAAGTAACCCTCGATGACGCAGCCCTGGCAGACGAAGTTTTCTCAACCCTGATGGGTGAAGACGTTGAGGCTAGAAGATCATTTATCCAGAAAAACGCGAAAGATGTTCGTTTCCTAGATATCTAGGAAAGAGAGAAAACCATGGCAGATAAGACAGACGCACCAGAGCCTCGTATGGACCACGTTGAGCAGGTAGACCTGCAAGTCGAGATGCAGCGAAGCTACCTCGACTACGCAATGAGCGTTATCGTCGGTCGCGCGTTACCGGATGTTAGAGATGGACTAAAGCCAGTTCACCGTCGTGTTTTGTATGCGATGTATGACGGGGGATACCGACCAGACAAGCAGTTCTCAAAGTGCTCGCGTGTTGTCGGTGACGTTATGGGTCAGTACCACCCGCACGGTGACACTGCAATTTATGACACTTTGGTAAGACTTGTTCAATCTTGGAACCTTCGCTACCCACTTGTTCTAGGTCAAGGTAACTTTGGTTCTCCTGGAAACGATCCCGCCGCTGCTCCAAGATATACCGAATGTAAGATGGCCCCACTTGCTATGGAAATGGTTCGGGATATCGACGAAGACACAGTTGATTTCCAAGATAACTACGACGGCAGAACTCAAGAGCCGACCATTCTTCCAAGCAGGATTCCAAACCTTCTCATAAATGGTTCTATCGGCATCGCTGTTGGTATGGCCACAAACATTCCTCCTCATAATCTGCGCGAGGTCGCCGAGGGCGCTATCTGGTATTTGGAGAACCCAGATGCCACCGATGAAGAATTACTGTCAGCACTTATGCAGCGCATCAAGGGCCCAGATTTCCCAACCGGTGCAGAAATTATTGGCCGTCGCGGCATAGAGGACGCTTACCGAACTGGTCGGGGTTCGATCACCATGCGAGCAATCGTAAACGTTGAAGAATTGCAAGGCAGAACCTGTCTTGTTGTTACCGAGCTTCCATATCAAGTAAACCCTGACAACCTGGCTCAGAAAATTGCAGAGCTAGTCAAGGAAGGCAAGCTAAGCGGAATCGCAGACATCAGAGACGAAACTTCTGGTCGCACCGGTCAGCGTTTGATTATTGTCTTGAAGCGAGATGCTGTTGCCAGAGTTGTTCTAAACAACTTGTATAAGTACACCCAGCTAAGAGATAACTTCAGTGCCAACATGTTGGCACTTGTTGATGGGGTTCCAAGGACACTTTCTCTAGATGGATTCATCTCGCACTGGGTAAACCACCAGGTTGACGTAATAGTTAGAAGAACTAACTTCAGACTGAAAAAGGCTGAAGAAAGAGCCCACATTCTTCGCGGTTATCTAAAAGCCCTCGATGCACTCGATGCTGTAATTGCTCTTATTCGAAAGAGCGAAAACGCAGATGTTGCTAAAGAAGGCTTGATGAAGCTTCTCAAGATTGATGAGCTGCAAGCTCGTGCAATCTTGAACATGCAGCTACGTCAACTTGCTGCCCTTGAGCGCCAAAGAATCATTGACGAAGCAGCTGCCTTGGAACTTGAAATCAAGGATTACAAAGCCATCATCGCAAGCCCCAAGAGACAGCGCGAGATCATCAAGACCGAACTGGTCGAGGTTGTTGAAAAGCACGGCGATGAGCGTCGCACCCAGATTCAATCTGGTGGCGATGACGATGTCTCTACCGAAGATCTAATTCCAGTGGAGGAAATGGTTATCACCGTTACCCGAGGTGGTTACATCAAACGAACCAATAGCGCGAACTACCGCAGCCAACACCGTGGCGGTAAGGGAGTGAAGGGCGCATCACTCAGAGCAGACGATGTGGTGCTTCACTTCTTTGTTACCACCACACACCATTGGCTACTGTTCTTTACCAACAAGGGTCGTGTTTACAGAGCCAAGGCTTATGAAGTTCAGGAAGCAGGGCGTGACGCTAAGGGACAACACGTTGCTAATTTGCTCGCCTTGCAACCAGACGAGCAGATCGCTTCAATCCTAGATATCAGAGATTACAACCAAGCGCCTTACCTTGTTCTGGCAACAAAGTCGGGGCTTGTTAAGAAGACGGAACTTGAGTCCTATGACACCCCAAGATCTGGTGGAATCATCGCCATCAAGCTAAAAGGAAACGACGAGGTTATCTCGGCCATGTTGGTTTCAGAATCAGATGACCTGCTGCTGGTTTCTCGAAAAGGCATGTCAATTAGATTTTCTGCATCTGACGAATCACTTCGCCCAATGGGCCGTGACACATCAGGAAACATCGGTATGAACTTCCGTAAGGGTGATGAATTACTTTCCGCCACAGTTATCAACGACATCGCAGATTCGTACGTATTTATTGCCACCGAAGGCGGCTATGCCAAGCGCACTGCTGTGGACCAATATCGCCCACAAAACCGCGGCGGTTTGGGCATCAAGGTCGCCAAACTAGAGGAAAAACGCGGAGATTTAGTGGGTGCCATCATCTGCTCGGAAGCCGACGAGGTGCTAGTTGTGCTCTCTAGCGGTAAAGTTGTCAGGTCCGCTGTTAGCGAGGTACCAGCCAAGGGCCGGGACACCATGGGAGTGGTGTTTGCCAGATTTGACGAGGCGGACTCAGTAATAGGACTAGCAAAGAACTCAGAGCGTAACTTGGAAGGTTCAATAGAGAATGAGTGAAGCCCCATCAAAGAAATCTAGATTCAAATCTCTATCAAGATTGAAGCTGCGCCATACTCCAAGCGCTGACCAAAAAAGAGTGCAACTAAGGCTTGTGAACATTGAAGTTTGGTCAGCTGCAAAAGCAGGGTTTTTTGTAACAGTTGCTGCAGGAGTTGCAACAATTGTTGGTTTCTTTGCTATGTGGCTTGTAGTTGGCCAGCTGGGCTTGTTCGCGTCGTTTAACACACTGCTAGCTAGTGCTTTTGGTGATGGTGGCGTTGACATTCAACAAGAACTCTCTTTACCCAGAGTTATGTCCTTTGCTTTTGGCTTCTCCATTTTCAACGTATTCGTAGGAACATCTTTGGCAGCTGTTTACGCCATGATCTTCAATGTAATTGGCAAGATTACTGGCGGTATTGCGGTTAGCTTCACAAACAACTAGATTCACAACTGGTTTGGCTTCAAGCGGTTTGAGCATTGTTTTTGAATGTATTAGACTCAATGAAGCTCTACGGGCCTATAGCTCAGGTGGTTAGAGCGCTTCACTGATAATGAAGAGGTCGGAGGTTCAAGTCCTCCTAGGCCCACCAGGGAGCATCTCTTCATCAGAGGTGATGGTTCCGACCAAGAAACACCAGATCTAACGATCCGGGGACTTAGCTCAGTTGGTAGAGCACCTGCTTTGCAAGCAGGGGGTCAGGGGTTCGACCCCCCTAGTCTCCACGAACTAGAAAACTCCCTTGTTATTGCAGGGGAGTTTTTTATTTGTGTGGAGAAATAGTCTGATTTATAGTCTGAGAAATGACCACCCAAGGTATGTGCCTAATTTCCATCACAGAAGTAATTAGCACGTCAAAGCCAGCAACTCATAAAGTGTTTTCAAATCACGGGGAGTTTTCTCTTCACAAACATCTCAACCAAACTATACAAAGCTAAGATTTTCAATATGACTTTTGACGCACTCAATAACGCCGACCCAGGGATTGTAAAACTTAGTCGGGATTACTTTGATCTTATGCACCATCAAAACATGGAAACGTTTGATCGTGTTTTTCACCCAGATTCAGTTCTTTACGGGGTATCTGATAACAAACTCAATATTCGTCCTTGTGCCATCTATCGCCAGGCCGTGCTCGAGAGGACCTCGCCAGCGGACCTAGGGAACGCCAGAAGAGATCTGGTTCTGAGTTTTGACCAGATTTCACCAACTCTCGCCTTGCTAAAAATGCAGCTAGAGATGTTTGGTGGGGTAATGCAGGACTACTTGAACATTGTCTTCCTAGATGGCCAATGGTGGGTAATGGCCAAAATGTGGGAAAAGGTTGCTGACGCTGAGCAGTAGTGTCAGGAGATAACAAGCCCCCTCTAATCTGGTCAAGACTGGCAGAAAAAATAGTCTGATTTATAGTCTGAAAATCCAAATCGGACCCCTACAACCCCCATCATTACTAGGCACGTCAATACCCCTAGTCTCCACAAAGAAGAAAACTCCTCCTAGAAATAGGGGGAGTTTCTTTTTTGACCAGGCTCTAGATTAGTTATATGTGTGGCCGCATCTCGATGGAAGCAATGCTTCAAGATATCGTCAGAGAATTCGGCGTTGACTCTAAGCAAGCTCGAGAGCTCCAATCCAATTACAACATCAAGCCAACTGAAGACCTTTATGTCATCACAAAAGACCAAATCAACGTCGCCTCATGGGGAATGATTGCACCGTGGAGCAGGTCAAACTCTGAAGCCCTAAAAAGCCAATCCAAAGCAATAAACGCTAGATCAGAAACCGTGCACGAAAAGCCAACATTCAAGAAGGCTTTTCGAAGGTCGAGGTGCTTAGTTCCAGCTACCGGCTACTACGAATGGGCCACTGAGCTGGGTGACTATAAACCAAGGCAACCGATATACATCTGTCGTGATGACGGAAAGATAATGGCGTTTGCCGGAATTCATGATCGCTGGATATCCCCTGATGGTGAACCCAAGGACAGCGTTTCAATAATTACGAGAGAGGCAGTCGGTGATCTAGCAAAATTTCATAGCCGCATGCCTATGTTCTTACCCCGAGATCGATGGGGCAAATGGATAGATCCTGATTTACAAGATGTTGACACAATTAGGAATCTATTTGAGGGCTTTCAGCCGGATGCCAACCTGCAGTTTTGGCCAGTAGCTGATTTAGTCAATTCAATTCGAAACAACGGCCCGGAACTTATTGCCCCAGTTACCGTTGTTCCTGAGACGCTCTTTTAGTCGCATAACTGGAGAGTCACTAGCCTCAAAAAAACCGAAGTGCACCAGTTACTTTTTTAGAGCTAAGGTTGTCCAAGCCGCATCAAAATCGAAATGGAAGTACTCTTCAAATCTTGCCCGGGCAGCTTTACGCATCAGTTCTCGACTTTGATCATCTAGATCAAAGATAAGACCGGTACGACGGACCAAGCCTTCTATCGATTGATACTTGAACCCATTTATCCCAAACTGAACTATCTCGTCAGGACCGCCGTTACCAACCACAACTGGGATTACCCTAGAACCCATTGCCTCGACGAGTGAAATTCCGAAATGCTCGCAACGCTCAGGGTATAGCTCTGGGTCCACCTCAAAACCAGCCCCGTGCCAGTAAATCGAAGAACTTTCCATTAGTGCCGAAATCTCCTCACGCTCCGCATCGATTTGGAATGTAACAGGAAGGTCCTTAGCGCGGTCGCGACACATATCCAAGTACTCACGATGGACAGCGCCAGGGGCTAGACCACCGGCTAAGACCAAAGATGCTTCCGGGTGTTTGATCAATAAATCGCGGAATGCTGTTATAAGCATGTGTTGATTTTTACTATGACCATGGACGAAAAACCGGCCAACAGAAAGAATCTGGCTCTGATTTTTCTCTTTCTCGGTTACAGGTAAATCCGAAATAGGGGGAGAAATGACGACAACCTTCAGATTATTGAAACCTGCGGATTGAGCCGCTTGTAGGTAGTGACCTTTGGTGTATTCAGAATTAACCACAACATAATCAATTTTGTTTAGCCGTGAAACCTGCTCGTTTGTCTGAGATTCCGGCGGAAAAGGGAACTGACAATGGTGAATGTTTATCTTTCCAATGGGATCAACAGGAGGGTAGACCTCGTTGCCCATCGTTATAAATATGTCAACGGGATAGCGCACTTCATCCAGGGTGGCAAGTTCGACTAAGCCAAGGTCTAGACCGAAATCAAGCCCAAGTGCCATAAGGCGAACTCTAGAATACCTAGCTCTTGTAGCAAGGATTGTTCGGAAGCTCGAGGTTGAATAAGCGTGAGCGACACTTAGTATGTATTTTTCCCCCCCCCCAAAAACCAGATCATAAGGTGTGTAAATCACTACTGTTGGACCGCCTGAGGTAATCGCCTTAGGCGGTGCTTGACTGTCGAGTGTTAATCGAGAGGGAGTCTTTCCATTACCCCACCGATTCAGGAATTTGATTCGATTCATTTCAACTACCGCATAAGCGAGCGGGGTGTCCCCAGTAGCAGAGGTTGCTTGAGTTCCTATGTCTATAACTGTTGATTCTGGTTGATAGACGATCGTTAGTCCGGCCGCGCGGAGCGAAAAGCCCAAATCGGAATCCTCATAACCGCCAGGCTCATAAACGAAACTAAAGCCACCGACCTTCAGGAAATCTTTCTTGCGTATGGCGAAACAGTCTTTCGACAGATATTGAACCTCGCGTTTATCACTAAATCGACCAGCACGCGAGTCTTGCCCCTTGCCCCTGTGAACAGATCGACCATTTCTATCTAAGAAAGCCCCAGCCTCCCGAATCGATCCATCAGGATAAAGAAACTTAGGACCAACGGCGCCCACATTTGGGTTTGCTTGTAATTCTTGAACCAGAGGCTCTAGCCAGTTTTTTGTAACCATGACGTGGTTGTCGAGAAAGACCAGAATCTCACCAGTCGCCGATTCTGCGCCGATGTTGCTTCCCTCGCCAAAAGACCTGTTAGCACCAACGGACAGAATAGAAACGCGGGTATTTCGGTACTTATCAAATAAGTTTTCTAGAACACCCGACTCGCTGCCATTGTCGACCAGGATAACTTCCACGTCTTTATCAGTGTGCGTCAGAACCGACTCAACAGATTTGGAGGTTAGATCGAAATCGTTCGTACCAACAACGACAACAGAGACACTTAATTTTCCAGAAAGACTCATTTTGAAGTATTTCTGTTTATCCGAAGATTTTCTTAAATATTTTTAGTGTAAACCTGCCAAAAGCCGAAATTCTAAATTGAGACTTGACCCAGTGGCTTATTCTTCGAAGCGGATAGCTGTATCGCCAAGTCCTGGAATGGAGAATGTCGCCGTACTTTGCCTGGACTTCCTCATACTTCCGCTGCGCCTCTTCATGTTTCTTTTCAGCGGAAATCTTGGCCGAAACCATCAAGTTTTCGAATGCGTATAGTTCAATCTCTCGCTCCAAGGATTCGCTCAGGACGATATTGTTTTCAAGTGGATTATTTTCTTTCATCGCCACGTCACCCCTATGTGATCCTCACTTGAAGCCCAAAACATCAACGAATTCCAATATCTTAGCTGAGAATTGGTTTCTTTCTGGAATATCTCTTCAGGATGCAAGGCTCAACATCTACTTAGGTTTGTAATACGCTTTGGGACGTTGGAGATACAAAAGATTATTGACTAGAATTAGCGTCACAACAACGCGTCCTATTCCCGGTGCTAGAGTCTATGAATCAACGGAGAGACCCTCTGAGTAACGATAAGAATCTAGGTAATTTCTAGCCCGACCAGTTAGATTCCATAAAGGATTTGTAAATCCACTAACTTTCGATTACGAAGTTAACTGGTCAAGCCTCTGATGATTGATAGATGGCTCGGTCTCGAAGGATGAACAAATATGTAATTTGTAGTTTGCGTCACCTGAGTAATCTCCGCGACTTCGATTACTTCGTCGTCAGTTACTTCAAAAACCAAATATCCAAGACCTATAAGAAGATCAGAAACGTCCGCTGGAGAGGAGCCGAATGGCTTCATCCATTTTCTAAGGAGTTCAATAAATATAGTGGGACGAAAGGATTTGATAGCGACAAGCCCACCCAAGATTACACCCAGTTCTGCCCCCTCGACGTCAATCTTCATCAGGTCAATACCCTCCAAGCTAAGGGAGTCGAGAGGCATAACGTCGACAGTGAATTTATATGACTCTCCTTCCTCTGGGTGGAGATCCCGCAATGAACCCCCACCCGATCCCGTGAATGCAGGAACATAAAACTCAGCTTTCTCGGATTTGTCTGAAAGTGCCAACGGGTAAATCGTGATGTTATCAATCTCATTAACTTCAATGTTTTCAATGAAAAGGTTGGCGACTTTCGGGTTACATTCAAAAGCAATAACGTTGCAAGTTGGATTCGTGGCCCTGACAGATATAGAATAGAATCCTACGTTAGCCCCAACGTCTATAAACGTCTTGCTCTGTGTCGAAACTTTCAAGAGAGCCTCTTGTAGAACTGGCTCGTAGCGACCACCCGCAACAATTGACGCCCCGATTGACCTAGTGTCCTCAGCGTCCAGAAAAAACTTGACGCTCTGGGTTGGTGTAATTGGATACTTTAGAATTATCCCAAGCTCCGATACTGTAATCGAAGATCCAGACTCAGCCAAAATTGCAGAAAGTCCGGATGCGCTGGAAATCGATCCCTGAACCAAACGCCAATAATCCTCTCTGGTTAAGGTCCCGTTACGCACTGAAGCCTTAGCATCACTAAGTGTTGTCAAATTTTCCCTCACTATTTCACCCATGAGCAGATACCCTAGCTCCTATAAGTTGAAAAACCCTAATTCAAGCCATAACAATTGCTATCAACCGCAGCTGCCTTAAGTCTCACAGGTTGAAGGCGCCAAGGTTAATTTTGGTAACTTGATCACCTGTCCCTCTTATCCTATGATTATCCCAAGCCTTCAATAGTGACAGTAGAGTGTAATTTATTGGCTAACTAAGCCAGTCGCAGCGGACCAATTAAATCCATGGTGTTTCAGGGATCCTGGCGACCTTGGAGATCCTGATGGCTAATCGCTACAATTGTTTTGTTCACAACCAAATCGTCTCTTTTTTGAAGTACAGGCGTTTGTAGCTCAACGGATAGAGCATCTGACTACGGATCAGAAGGTTGGGGGTTCGAGTCCCTCCAAGCGCACATTTAGATCAATAGCCTTGAATTTTCGGGGTGTAGAAACTTCAATCAACGGGTAAACCAACTGATAGTGAATCAGTGGTCCTTGGTATCTTTAGTTAGGAAAACAATTCACAGGGGCAACCAGTAAGGAAAACCTCCAGATTCTCTGTGCCTCTTGCAACAGGACAAAAGGAGCATCCCTTGCATAACTAAGGGCGGTAGGGGATTAGGCGCTCGAGAGTGTATGAATAATCTTGATCAGGACATATATCCCAAGCATTACTTGTATCCTGAGCAGTCACTGCCCATTCAAAAGAGCTAGAAGTTTTTTTCTCTATACCTGAGCCCCAGTACGTCACATCTATACCAAAATCTGTTGCCGTGACTTTAACGTCGAATTCTTGCGAAGTCCATTCTGGGATATATGTTCTCCCCCTATTGATCACAAAGACAAAATCTTGTTGCTCAAAGTCGCTAGACAACCTGAGCCCCAACCTAGCTCCGTTTGCTTCAGCCAATGGAACGGGAAAGAAATGTGCAGAGTCCAATCTAATTCTGTCAACCCAAGTTGCTTCTAAACTGAGTAAAACGCTTCCGTTGTCATTCTTTTTTAGCTGTGCTTTTTGTATGTCAAACTTCGCTCCTACGTCCCCGTCATAATCCATACAAGTATTGGGTCCTAGCGGTGAGGGGGAGGGAGATGCCATCTCTGAGGGCTGAGGATCAGGAGAATAAGAATCGTTTGTAGTTTCCGTTTGGTACTTTGGGGCAACCAAAATAGTGGTGAACACAAAAACGGCAAGAATCACACTAAAAATCGTGTAAATAGCTCCCTTTATTGGAGAGGCCTGAAACCAACTAGTGTATTTTTCTAACATCATCCCCAACTCAAAAAGCTACATTCAAAGCCTATTGCACCCTGAATCCAAGGCTTCATAGTCTGATTTAGAGTCTGAAACTTCTGAAACGGCAAGGGAGATGTATTCTGAAAGCAAGTACATTCAAGACATTACAGATGTACTTGGGGTGTCAAGGCCAACAATCTACAGAGTTCTTGAGAAACAAGGGGGTAGAAATGTCATTTCTAACGACAGGTAGATACAAAAAGTTAGCAAACACAATCTACGATCAGGGTTTTAGCAGGCTGGACCCAAGAATCATGGATCTAGCCAAATTTAATTTGGGAATCCCAGGCGAAGTTTTCGCCATAGATGCTGGAGTGCGGACTTGGGTTTTGGCCTTTATTGAAGAAGGCGGATGGGGCTATACGGTAGTTGAGATATCAGACTCCATGCAGATAACGAACAAGATTGAGCCTGTCAGATTCATTGCCCCAGCATCCTCAGACATAAGTGCAACAATTATGTTTGTTGTTGGGGAGAACGGTGACTAAGTTTCAAACCGACAAAAAACAAAATTCCTATTTCAGGATTTAGGAGCGTGTAGTGGCATCAATCCATCAAAGAATCGCCCGTCGCATAAACGATGTTCTAATTCCTTCTCTCAAAGGACTGAATGTTCGACAAGAATATCAGCCAGTGAGTGTGGATTTTGAGGATGACCCAGATGAAACTACAGAAATTCATATGTGTCTAACAGGCTTGGGTCTCATGGCAAGGCTATATCTCAAAGACAAAGAATGGATCCTGTGGATTTTCAAGGCAAATAAAGATGGAAGCGTTTCCAAAAGGTTCCCAGAGAAATTTGTTCAACTAGCTGTACCTAGAGAATCTTTTACTGACGATAGCTTTGTTTTGAGGGAGTTTATGCGCACGGTCCTAAGCCTTGAAAGTCAATCTGATTCCGCTGGAGGTCTGATGGCAGATCCCCTATTCCAAAACCACTACAAGCCAGCGATGAAAGCAGCTCTCCAGAACCCATATATAGTTAGCACCAGAGAAGAGAAAGAGAGAAAGAGAGAGGATAAGGCAAATGAGCAGGCAAAACAGGAGAGTAAGATCTGGTTTTGGATCATTGGAATCTTCGTCGTTCTTTTCCTACTAACTTCCAATAGGGGCTCAGAACTTCCGAATGACTGCAATTTTGTTCCTGATCCAAGAGGAGGCTACTCAGATTGCTAAACCTCAGGGCTCCGATTACACAGGTATAGAGAGAGGCATTTCGGAGTGAAAAACATGATTAGGTGGCTCCGTAAAGTTCCACCAGAAATCTCGCTTCTTCTCCCTTCGCTGGCAATCTCTGTTTTGCTCCAGGTCATTTTTGCAACTGGCTACCCCCTAAATGCCGGCCGATCTGATAACACTCCCTATTTACAAATGATTTTAAGTGGCTCATCAAATCTAATTTTGGCCCCAGGTTACGGCTTTGTTTTGAACAGAATTGTTATGCGAATAGCAGGAGTTCCAATACCCGAGGCATTCAGTGACATTCAATTCCTACAAAGCGTCCAATTGGCCCAGAACTTGATTCATTTGAGCCTTTTTCTTTTGGCTGTCTTTTTGTTGTGGCGACTCACAAACGCAGCCGTGGCATCCATTTTTGTCCTTGGCAATTCCCTTTACATAGGTTTCTGGGGTGGCCTAAATTCTGCTTCGCCCGAGTGGCTCCAGGGTGATCTTCTAATCCTCTCGTTTCTACTGGCAGCCACCGCAGCCAAACAAAAATCTTTTCCAAGGATCTTGGTATTTGGAACCCTCACAGGACTAGTGTTTTCACTGGCATTTTTGGTCAAGTTTAATTCGTTGGTTCTGATTTTTGGCCTGATTGCTATATTTGTGTTAAGCGGGCTAAATTTCAAAAAAGTTGCTTTGGGCGTGGCTTCGGCAACAATTAGTGCCCTTACTTTCGTTTCTTTTTTTAGCGTGTCTTATCACGAGCCAAGAACAGGAACCACAACCCTGAATTACGCCACTTCTTGGAATCTCACGTCTTCAATGGACGCTCAATACTTGGCAGGAAATAACGAAGACCTTGGTATAGAAGCGCTTCGCTGGAAAGCACTCATACAGTGGTTGCCTACCGGTTCTGCGTTTGCATACCCAACGATTGACACTGGCGCCTATCCTGATGTGAAAGAGCAGAGCCTTTCGTTTTGGGACGACGTCATGTCCATGAATCGCGATCAACTGATTGAAATCACAAACGCTGGGCAGTTTAGACAGGAGTACAGCCACTTCAGCCAGCCAGCCCCAATATATTGGAACGTTGGACTTGCCGAAGCTGAGAAGCTTGGTCGAGCTGTGTTTTTTGAATATCTCCTTGATAATCCTGTTCACGTTTTCAACAAAGTATATTTTGGACTACGGAGTGATTGGGGGGTCTACCAGGAAAGCTTTTTGCCGGCTGAGCAAGACCCAAAAACACTCATTTTGGACAGTGAGGTCCCAAATGCCAGCAACGACCTAAGTTACAGTTTCGCCGAGGCTTCCGGACCACCACAATTTCAGCCTTACTGGAACCCGTCCATGGCTATAGATAAGTTTGCTTTTGATGCAGCGTCGACTCTCGAAAAAGTACGTGTTCCAGTTTGGATTGAGTACGTACTTATACTCTTGGTTATCCCCGCTTGGTTTGTGCTGAGAAGATTTGGATTGTCGCTTCTCTTAGTTTCTGCAGTAGTTAGCCAGACTGCATTTATGGGAGCTTCTTGGCTACTAGTCGGGATGCGACACAAAGAGGAGGTTGCGATTCTGCCCATAACCGTGCTCGTTTACTCATTGGTAATTTATGCCGTGGCCAAGTACCTGAACGAATTGATAATGAGAAAACAAGGCAAGACCCAAAAGACATTCGCTGACGGGATTGTTGTGCACCGCAATTAGTCTCGCGCTATAGTCCGATATTCCACCAACGACGATGAACGAGCTCTTCATTAAAGAAAATATCTTTTGACCATGGGCGTGGACTGATTACAGTTGAGGCTGGATCAAAGTGACTCATAGTGTAGGCCGCCCACCAACTAAATGAAGAGTTACTCATCACAATCCCAGAAGCTAGTGACATGAGTTTAAGTGTGGCTAGCTCGCCGAGGGGCGATATTCGTGAATCGAACACTAATTCCCTCATCCCCCCGAGCTCCTTTTCCACCTCTGGGGGAGAGTCTGTAAATACAATGCAAGGAGCCCCTTTTCCACCAAGAATTTCTAAACTCGCCTCAAAGTAGCTCCTGGTCGTTAGACCATGAGTTTCGCGAATGTGGGATTCCGATAAATAGTCTCCCCTTCTCACGTGGACTGCAATAAAGGGCTTGGAGGACACATCGTCAATAATTGCCTGTTCGCTCTTCGAGACGACGACATTTCTTATGGATTGCGCAATCTCGGCTCCAACGGATGGGAAGTATTTTGCTGACTGAAAATATCCGTCTATTGTTGTCCCGGGACGAATCATGAAGATTTCAGGCTGGAAACGGTTTGACCTCTCTTTGAACTCCATCCAAAGATTGAATTTCTTGAGCAGTGGACCGGCAAACGCTAAGTTCTTTCTTAATTGTCTTGGCTTAGCTACGTGTAATGTAGGTCCGAACAATTGATCAAGGCTGTAGAACCGATTTGTTTTGTCCTTATACCAAGAAGTGTCTACTTCAATATCAACATCAAGCCGACGAGCCTGCTCTAATCCGGCAGCGTAGATAAATACTTGATTGCCGAGACCCCCCATAAGCTTTACCACAACAGGTGACTTACCCACTTTTCTCAAAGTCATAGCCCAAATGCTATCCTATTGACAGATCTTGTTCGAAATCAGAGAGTGGCAGTTGCGTTTCGACATTGATTACGAAGAAAGTGGACATGACGAATTCAAATGCTTCGGGAGTACTCGTACAGGTAATCAATCTCGAAAGACGTCCCGACCGACTGGCTCGGATGACCGCCGAGCTACAAAAAGCAGGATTAAATTTCGAAGTCCAAGTCGCCGTTGATGGACAACTAGAAACTCATGAACCCAAGTTTCTATCTAAGGGGGCAGTCGGCTGCTGGAAATCACAAGTTAATGCAATGCGAAGGATTGTTGAAGCAAAAGCCCCTTTTGGACTCGTTCTTGAAGACGATGCAGTCTTTAGTCCTGTTGTTAACGACAAATTCCTGTCCGAAATGACTGACCTTATGAACAGGAATCAAATTGACATTCTTCAAATTGGATTCGTAGATTGGCGAAATTCAATCTCTATAAAATCCGGGGTATTAGAGTTTTTGATTGCTCTACTAAAATCCAGGGGCACTAGAGACGCATCCGGTGTTCGATATATACTTGGAGAATTCCTTAAGACAACCCATTCTTACATAGTCAATACTCGCTTGGCCGAGGCAATTTCTGAGACTTTTCCAGGCCCACCCTTAATAGCTTGGGACGACTATCTTGGGATTCTTGCTAAGGGGCAGATGCAACGTGGAATACGAATCGCCAGGTTGTTAGAAAGCGTGGCTTCGCAAGAGTCATACCAAGTCGAGGGACTAGAGAAAGACTCAGACATCTGGGACCATGGGGCTAGGTAATTCGCTATTAACCGAGGAATGACTTTCTCAAAAGTGAACAATCACCAGTGGTAAATTTGCTTCAAGTTTTGTAAGCGGAGTAATCTACAACAACCATTCTCAGTCTGAGAGTTGAAGAAAGAAGACATGACGAATTCAAATGCTTCGGGAGTACTCGTACAGGTAATCAATCTCGAAAGACGTCCCGACCGACTGGCTCGGATGACCGCCGAGCTACAAAAAGCAGGATTAAATTTCGAAGTCCAAGTCGCCGTTGATGGACAACTAGAAACTCATGAACCCAAGTTTCTATCTAAGGGGGCAGTCGGCTGCTGGAAATCACAAGTTAATGCAATGCGAAGGATTGTTGAAGCAAAAGCCCCTTTTGGACTCGTTCTTGAAGACGATGCAGTCTTTAGTCCTGTTGTTAACGACAAATTCCTGTCCGAAATGACTGACCTCATGAACAGGAATCAAATTGACATTCTTCAAATTGGTTTTATTGATTGGCTGTACTCACTATCCTGGGATTCTCTCCGCCCAGGATTATTGGAGTTTTTGATTGATCTTTTGAAAAGACGTGGGGTGAGAGATCGTTCTGGTTTTCGATTTGTTCCAGGTGAGTTCAGGGACAGTGCACACGCCTATATTGTCAATGCCCGTTTGGCTGAAGCTATCTCAGAGATTCCTCCTGGGCCTCCGCTTATTCCTTGGGATGATTACTTAGGGCTTCTCGCAAAAAATCAAATGTTTAGAGACATCAAAATAGCTAGGTTAGTAAAATCGGTCGCCACTCAGGACTCGTACATTGTGAAGGGCTTGAAGTCGGATTCAGATATTTACCCCAAGAAGAATTAAAGGAATCCTAAATTTTTCGTTGCGAAGCGCGAGTTCAGAACTTTGTAGTTAGCCCTTTGGTTTATCTTGGCTAACCGGCCACCTTATATCGAGTAACGAAGTTTAAAAACCTATCAATCCATCCAATCTTTCTCGCCAACACTAGGGCGCCAACGTACAACAGGATTCCAACCCACAAGAAAACAGCTAGGTCTCCAGCCAGCTGGAATCCGCCCACTAAGAATGGCTTTACAGCATCAGGAATAAACATGAAATTACCACCTATCGCACCACTTCCCCAAAGTGCGATAAGTAGTGATACCCAGAGAGCCACATTCGTATTCCGGCCGAAAGCACTTTTTAGCGTCAAGCCAACCCCTGCTAGTGCAAGGAAAATAAGTCTGTAGTCAAAACTAAGGCCTACGAAAAACATCGCACAGAAGGTGATTGCTGTGAACACAAAGGCGTAATCACCCTGGAGGTTATCTATGCTCTTCGTCAACTCAGCTTGAAAGACTTTCCCCGATTTTCGCACAATCAGGACAAGTAGAGTCCAGACCATCAATGGCGCCAAGAAGCCGATCAAGCTAGGAAGTGGCTCTAAAGATAGGCCAAACCAAACGAAGTAATGATCTAGAACTGGGTATCCGAACTGAACTGGTCCATAAACAGGAAGAATTTGCCCCCGGCTATAGTCAACATACACCCAAGCAAGAGTCAATAGCGATAGAACAATGGTCAATATTCGCTGCCTCAGAGTTTTAGAAAGCAGCAAAACAAGAAGAACTAATGGCAGGGTATAAAACTTCAGAAGAGTAGCAAAAACTACAACAAAGTAGGTTGGAAAGAAGCCCCCCCTACCCAAAAGTACAGCCGCCGCCACGATAAGGAGAAATATCACAAGATCCAAATTCCCACGTTCAAATAGCAAGTAGGTGCCTGGTGAGAAAAACGCGAAAGACACAAGCAATTTCTGCCAAAAACTCATTTTGTATGTATTTGCTAGAAAATAGCCCAAGACAAAAACAGCCAACACACCCACAGTGATAGCAACAGCTACGTAAAACTCCCCGTCAATAGGAAAAATTGATAACAGAATTAAGAGAATCGTTCCATAGTTAAATCCAGCGCACGTATCACTAGCCTCGATTTGCGAGTAAATAGAAAAGATGTGGGGCAGGCCTGCGTCGATTCTGCACTCATTTGACCAAATGAACAACGCCTCAAAATCACCAAACAAGTATCCAGTCGAGATGTCACCCCAGCGAGTAGTCGGCCAAGCTAGAAAGAAGTTGACTAAGTAAATTGCGACAAATGTCACACCTAGCATCCAAGGAGACTTGGTTTTCCCTACAAACATGGACATACGCTATCAGCTAGGCGTTCGAAATTCTTCGAATCGGCCCCATTGAGTACTCCTAGTATCTTTCCCACGACAAGGAGAAGTAGAATACTTGATTCATTTTTTGCAAGGAGTGATTAGCGCCTCAAAAAGCAGTAGCATTATTCTTGAAAAGAGCAAAGGCAGAGGTACTTCTTGTCAAAAAATAAGATTTCGGGCTCAGTTGTAACAATCACAGGCGGAACTGGCTCTTTTGGATCTACCATGCTGAGCCACCTACTTTCCGAGGGCGCGGCTGAGGTTCGAGTATTTAGTCGTGATGAAGCTAAGCAAGATCAACTAAGACATAAAATCGCTGATAACCGGGTGCGTTTTTATATTGGGGACACCAGAGACCTGCTGAGCGTTAAGAACGTTCTAAAAGGCACAGATTTGGTTTTTCATGCTGCTGCATTGAAGCAAGTTCCATCAGCAGAGTTTTTCCCATTGGAGGCGGTGGCAACAAACATTCAAGGTAGTGCCAATGTTCTCAGGGCCGCAATTGAAGCAGAAGTATCCTCCGTTGTTTGCCTAAGTACCGACAAGGCCGTTTATCCAATCAATGCCATGGGTATGAGCAAGGCTTTAATGGAAAAAACCGCAATGGCTTCTGCTAGAGACAATCTAGATTCCAAGACCGTTATATCTGTCACCAGGTACGGAAACGTTATGTATTCCAGGGGATCGGTTATCCCGCTTTTTATTAGTCAAATAAAAAGCGGAAAACCCCTAACAATCACAGACCCCGAAATGACAAGATTCCTAATGTCCCTTAGTGAGTCCGTTGACTTGGTTCAGCACGCCTTTGAGAACGCTGAAACTGGTGATCTATTCGTTCGCAAAGCGCCAGCTGCCACCATCTCTGTCCTTCTCGAGGCACTTCTTGAGTTAGTTGGAGTGGACCGCCCAGAGATAAAGACCATTGGTGTTCGACACGGAGAGAAACTTTTTGAGTCTTTACTTGGTGCCGAGGAGATGGCTAAAGCAGAGGATAGGGGAGATTACTTCAGAGTCCCACTCGATACCAGAACTCTTGATTATGAGGCGTTCTTCGAACACGGGGAAAACAAGCCTGCTTCGAACGAGTCCTACACCTCACACAACACCACAAGGCTAGACAAGGAAGGTGTAAAGAATCTTCTTCTTACTCTTCCTGAAATACGTCAGGAACTTGGGTTATGAGTGGTCCAGAAAAGCTAACTGTTGTCACAGTAGTTGGCACCAGGCCAGAAATCATCAGGCTTTCCAGGGTTATTCCTCTTCTAGATAAACACTTCAAGCACATCTTTGTAAATACCGGGCAGAACAAAGACCCGATGCTAAGCAAGGTTTTCTTTGATGAGCTAGAAATCAGGACACCTGATCTATACCTTGACGTTGACACCTCAACACTCGGAGCAGTGCTTGGTGACACTCTTGCAAAAATCGAAAAAGTCTTTTTGCAGCACAAGCCCGATGCCGTGTTGGTTCTCGGAGACACAAACAGTGCTATTTCAGCAGTACTGGCCAAGAGAATGCACATACCCGTGTATCACATGGAGGCAGGCAACCGGTCTTTTGACGAAAATGTGCCAGAAGAAACCAACAGACGATTGGTAGACCACGTTTCGGACTTCAATCTTCCATATACCGAGCACGCACGAAGAAACTTGCTCGCAGAAGGGCTCCCACCAAGAAGAATCATGGTTTCTGGTTCCCCAATGCGTGAGGTCCTTGATTCATACATGCAAAAGATTCAGGCGAGTAAGATTCTGGCAACTTTGGATCTTGAGCCACAAAAGTATTTCTTGGTCAGCGCTCACAGACAAGAAAACGTTGACTCACCGGAGAGACTTAAGGACTTATTGGAAACACTAAAGAAGGTCCACGAAACCTGGGGTTTACCAATAATGGTTTCCACTCACCCAAGAACCCGAAAACAACTTGAGTCGATACCTGGCTACAAGGAAACAAAAGGTGTGGTTTTCCACGAGCCGTTTGGTTTTGTTGATTACAACAAGCTGCAGCTAAACGCTAAGTGTGTTCTCTCAGATAGCGGGACAATTAGCGAGGAGTCAATCATTCTTGGCTTCCCTGCCGTCACCATAAGAGACTCTATGGAAAGACCAGAGGCACTTGAGTTTGGTGGGATTGTTATGACCGGGCTAAAAGCCGCCAACGTGATCGCGGGCATTCGCTCCGTTACAGAAGATAGAAGCCCTGCAAAAGGAACACCGTTGCAGTCTCTACCCGCTGGCTATGAAGTGACCGATTGTTCCACTCGAGTGGTCAGATTTATGCTTTCCACTATTTCTAGACACCATGAATGGGCTGGAATCCGAAAGTTAGGCTAAAGCCCTCTGGGCAACGCCGGGCCCTCTAGCCTTTAGATTCTGAAGCGATAACTTCTGAAACCATCTCTTCAATCGTTGGCGGTGCGTCATACCCAGCAGCCTGCCAAAAACCCTTGTTTTTCGCTGGAAAGTTAGTGCCTAGAGTGCGGTTTATGTTTGCCCCAGTCGCTGTTGGGTTGACTTTGATATCTGACCGACCTAGATACTTTGCAATCAAGGTAACTAGTTCGCACTTAGTAGTACTGTCTTGTGGAAGTATATGAAAGACCCCAGCCTCAAACAAGTCATTCTCAATAATTCCTCGAGCAATTCTTGCAAAGTGCATCGAGGTAATGCCATTCCAAAAATGATCGGTGTAGCCCGAAACCCCGGCATTTTTGGATTGATTTCTTACCCACTCCAAAAGTGATGAGTTTCTATCCACCTCTGGTCCAATTATGGAAACCCTTAGGTGCATCATGGAGTCACCTTTTGCTTCTCCCATACTCTTTGATTTGCCGTACACATCCAAGGCGTCGTGCTCGTCAGTTTCCAAGTAATTGCCCTTTGATCCAGAAAAGACGCAATCGGTGGCAATTTGAATAACCTTCGCTCCACGCTCGGTTGCCCAAGCCTGTAAGCGATTAGGAAAAGCACCATTAATATCGAATGCCGTTTCGGTCTGTTTAGTATCTGAATCATTGATGTATGGCTTTATGATTCCAATGCAGTTAATTACATAATCAATTGGCATGGAGAACGTGTTTTCTAGGTTGTCTATAGCAGCGTCAAATTTCAAGAACTTAACATTTGACTCGTCGACTAAACTCTTGCCTACCCTAGTAGTGGCTATTAATTCACCCTGAAAGCCTGAAAACTCTTTCAAAGCAGCCGAGCCAAGCATACCGCCGGCACCTAATATCAAAACCGTACTCATTGCAGTTAACTCTAGTTCCGCTTGTTGATCTCGATTGCGGTATTCAAAGTTTGCTCCATGGAAGCCAAAGCTGCCTCCGGCGAGAAAAGTGCAGCTAGCGCCTTGAGGGATTCTGACTTGTTTGATTGAGCACCACCGGCTTGAGAAACCTCTAAGGCAATTTCCAACACTTTTGTTGGGGTCTCTGCCCAGGTCAAACCCTCTATTCCGTCGATAGCGGAGAACAAACCCTCGAGACGCGTAGAGACAACTGGAATCCCAGAAGCCAAATACTGAAGAACCTTATTCGGGAAGGCGATAGAAGCTACTTGACTTATTTCTAATGGATTAATGGCCACGGTTGACAGAGCCAAGTAATTTGGCAAATCGTCATAGCTCACAAAGCCGGTGAAGATGACCCGATCAGAAATACCAAGATCAGTAACAATATTCCTGAGTTCACTCTCCTGCTCGCCACCGCCGATTAGAAGTAGTTTCGTTGATGAACCTTGAGGAACCAATTCCGCAAACCTCTTTATTACCTCTGGTAAACCTGAGAAATAGAAGAAAGACCCCATGTAAGTAATCACGGTGTCTGTTGGTGCAATTCCAAGGCGCTTCCGAAGTTCAGAATCTGGAACTCGATTAGAAAAGTGAGCAATGTCAAGCGGTGGATAGTTCACAACCGAGGGTTTCTTTCGGCCGGCTAGGTTTTCACAATATCGCTGCATAGCGGAGTTATTTGCAGAAAGCAAAGGGGAGAATCTATACATGAGTTTTTCTACCAAAAGTATTGGGAGTCTAAAAATAGACTCTCGAATCTCATGGGAGGAATCTAAGGCTCGGTGGATAAAAGGGGTTTTGTGAATAGCTGAAATAATCAGGGCCTGAAGGCCAAATGTAGGAACTGCGTAATTGAGCACCACATCAAACTTGTTTTCTCGAAATAACCTAAGAAGTGCCGGCCAGCTACTAACCGTTGCCCACAACCTGTCGAACCCAAAAAAACCAAACTGATGAGGACCGACAAGGGTTAACTTCGCTTCAGTAACTACTCGGCCAACAATTTCTTTCTTGCGAAAAAGATTCTTCTTTGCCCTGCTGGCGCCTTCTTGAAAGTGAAAAAATGTAACATCATGGCCGGCCTTGGCAAGTAATTCAGGAAACTCATGGATTTCATAGATAACTTTTTTCAAGTAATCAATTTCATGAAGCACGAGGATTTTCACGGAAACTGCTCCTATTTGGCCGGCAAGTACCAAATCTACTAGCAACACCAATTACAAGCATTGATTAGGCGAGCAAAGACTAACAATTTGAGCAGTTCCGCCAATTATTTGAAGTGAACTTCACGGAGCGAAATGGCCCAGCTACTGTATATTTAGTGCAATTATCCATTGTGGCTGTTGTCTGATGGTGATGAACTTGATGGTCAACGCGATCACATCTTCTATTGGCGAGGAATGGCTTGAAGGTATTCAACGTAAGCAGTAGCGATGAGGTTGGGGGCCGATGGAATGGCCACGACATCATTGAACCGCTAAAGGGCTTGGGAATAGATGCCAAGATTGGCTCTTTCTGGAGCAAGACTTCAAAGTCTGAAAATTCAATTGAGCTGTTTCCTGGGCGCAAAACCAGGCTCCTAGCGGAAGTAAGTATGGCTGTAGAAAGCCTGACTGGTAGACAGTCCACCTACCAGTCTTGGTCAAGCAAACTTTTTGACGTACCTGAATTTCAAGAAGCAGATGTAGTCCACCTTCAAGTCATTCACGATCATATGATGACCGTTGAAAACATGGCGAAAGTTTTCCAAGTCAAGCCTGCTGTTTGGACCTGGCATGACCTTTGGCCACTTACCGGCCACTGCACACTTCCCCTCAATTGCGCAAGGTGGGATTTAGGTTGTGGAAGCTGCCCATCCCTTGATTCTTCACTTCCTGTCTATTGGGATCGAACCGACAAAGAGCGATCAAGGAAGGAGCTGCTGTTCTCGAAAACCCCCATGAACATTCACATCACCACAGATTGGATGAGGGGTCAGATTGAGAAAAAGGTCTCAAACTGGAACGCAAGGGTGTTTCAGTTTCCCTTTGGAATAGACACTGAAGTCTTTAAACCAAAGCCAGAAATTGATGCCCGAGCTATTCTCGGAATCGACAAAGATACTTTTGTTATTGCGGCTCGCTCAACTGATGATGAGAGAAAAGGATTCAAGGAATTAGTCCAGGCTATAGAGCAAGTAAGAAAAACTGGGAGAAAGGTTCTACTCCTTTGTATTCAGAAACAAGGACTTGTTGCAAAATACTCTAAGGAAGTTGAGTCTATTGAGCTGCCCTGGACTAACGATATAAATAATCTAGGAACTTTCTACGAGGCAGCAGACCTGTTTGCAATGCCATCCTTAGTAGAGTCTTTTGGCATGATGGCACTCGAAGCCATGTCATCAGGAGTCCCGGTAATTACTGTTGGGAATACTGCTGCCAGTGAAGTAACCGAATGCCCTGAGTTGGAAGTACATCGTGATGATTTAGTCGGCCAAATCGCAAACCGAATCACATGGGCCATAGACAATAAAGCAAAATTTAGAGAACTTGGTGTTCGGGCAAGGGCTCGTGCAGAAGTCAAGTTTTCTTTAGAGGATTACTTGGGAAACCTAAAAAACATGTATGAGGAGGTTTCCAGTGACCGAATATTCTGAAGGGCATAAAACCCCTACCAGTCTAACCTCAGTCAAGATTGAGAGAAACAGACTTATGTCATGGGACAGCACTGTCCAGGGATTGAATAAACCAGATGGCGTTACCCAAAGTTCCAAAAACTCAACCACCATTAGGACACTTGTGTTTGTCCGCAAGGTAACCAATTTGTTCCCCGAATCTTTAGCTAAGCTTCCCTACGCATTATTCAAGCTAGGTTACGAAATCGCGAAAATCTTCACCAGAGGATTTTCGAATATACGACGTTTATTGTTTATGCCAAAATAGAGAAGAGAGAAACACCGTTTGAAGAAATTGTGGGTTACAACAATTAACTGGGATGAGCGTCAAGCGGGAAAATGAAGACCAGAAATGCAAAAGGATTCATCTTTGATTTGGATGGAACACTCTTTGATTCCTCTGAACAAATTCTTCGGGCAGCAAATTTAGCTAGGGACATTTACAACCAGCCAAAGCTATCCAAAGACAGGGCTGACCTTGTGATAGGTCTTGAGGCTTCTGAGCTATTCTCGGATCTACCCCTAAACCCTGCTGAGGTTTCCGAAATCGTCAATGAGTTTCGTGATGCTTTACTTAAGGAAGTTCTCTCGGGAAACACCATGTATCCAAAAGCGACGCATTTGTTAAAAACTATTCAAGAGGCTGGTCACGTGGCGGGCGTTGCAACCTCCAAGCCCCAGTATCTAGCGGAGGCTGTCATCGCTAATTCACCTCTAAGAGGATACGTACTACAAATTCACGGAACGGGTCCGGCACGCCCCAAGCCAGAACCTGATGTTGTTTTGAACTGTGTTAGGTCCCTAGGTGTTTCTGAGGCATTCATGATTGGAGACAGGGTAGAAGACATAGCGGCGGGCATGGCCGCTGGAGTTAAGACAATCGGCATATCTCAAACTGTATTCACCAAAGGCGAACTACTGATTGCAGGGGCAGATTACGTTTATAATTCACTGAACGAGCTAGCACTTGATCTTGAGAATCTCGTTTTCGATGGAAGGTAACCCTTGAAGTATTCAGACGTGTTTGTTCGCTGGCTTGAAGATTTGGGGTACACCCACTGTTTCTATGTCGGTGGTGGAAACATAATGCATCTTTTGGAATCTGCTAGCCATGTTTTCGAGTGCGTTCCAGTAGTACATGAAGTTTCGGCAGGTATAGCTGCAGAGTACTTCAATGAGAGCCAAGGACACAACGGCAAGAAGGCCTTCGCATTAGTTACTGCTGGTCCAGGTCTAACAAACATTGTTACAGCAATGGCGGGAGCGTTCTTAGAGAGTCGCGACTTATTGGTTATTGGGGGTCAAGTCAAAAGCACTGACTTGGCACACGGAAAAGTAAGGCAACTAGGTATCCAAGAGATAGACGGCATGAGTTTAGTCAGTTCGCTCACTGTCGCGAGCCTACAAATTCAAAAGCCGCTACCGCGAACCGAAATAGAGAAAGTTGTGTTTTCTGGCTTGAGTCCAAGGAAAGGACCGGTCTTTATCGAGTTTTGCCTTGACGCCCAAGGAGCTGAATTCCTGGAAACAGAAGATATACCTGGGGGAGAAAGTGTCCCGTCTAAGAACCCATTTTTACTATCAGAGCAATTAAGAGCTGAGATTAAAAACTCCCAAAGACCTGTCTTGCTAGTTGGCGGTGGGGTAAGCCGAGAAACCGCGAAGAAAATTCAAAAATCACTAGAAAACTCACCCATTCCTGTGATGACAACTTGGAACGGCACAGATCGAATCAGTAGTGACGCCAAATCATACTTCGGTCGTCCGAACACTTGGGGCCAAAGATCGGCAAACGTAATTCTTCAGCAGTCCGATCTACTAATTGCTCTGGGTACGAGGTTAGGGCTCCAACAAAGTGGATTCAATTGGGAGCAGTTCATGCCTGTTGGCAGAATAATCCAGGTTGACATAGATCCAGCAGAACTCGGTAAGAAGAATCCGGGTATTGACTTTCCAGTCGAGGCTAACGCGGACGAGGTTTTGCCTCTTGTTCTTGATCTTCTGGATTCCGAAAGATCCAATGATGAATGGAAGTCATGGGTTGAGTTCTCGAGATCTGTCAAAGCGTCTCTCCCCACTTCTGAAGATGTTAACAAAATCAATGGCCCCTTCATAAATCCATATGATTTCTATATTGCCCTTTCAGAAGTTTTGATTGATGGTGATGCTGTTGTTCCATCAAGCAGCGGTGCTTCGGAGACTGTTGCCATGCAATCTTTAAACCAAGGTCGAAACAATGTCGTGATAACCACCAAAGGACTTGCAAGCATGGGCTACGGCTTAGCAGGCGCCATAGGTACTGCATTTGCTGGAGCTCCTAGAGTTTTTCACATCGAGGGTGATGGCGGTTTTGCTCAAAACATTCAAGAACTTGGGACTGTATCTGCTAACAAGCTAAATATAAAAACATTTATATTGTGTAATGACGGCTACGCGTCGATTCGAATGACTCAGAAAAGTTACTTTGATGGCCACTACTTGGGATGCGACGCCAGCACCGGATTAGGATTACCCGATTGGCACCTGCTGGCTAAATCCTTTGGAATTTCATCCACGGAATTAAACCCAGAAGCTGACCTGAAATCGGAAATCGAAAAATCAGTAGCCCTAGAAGGCCCCCAGGTAATCTTGGTACCGGTCAACCCTGACCAAACATATTATCCAAAGATAACAAGTCAAATAAATGAACAAGGCAATCTAATCTCTAACCCAATTCACTTAATGACGCCAGAGCTATCTGCCGAGATGAGCAATAGGGTATTTAGATACATCTAACAAATCCAAATAGCAAATTTGCATCTGGGTAGAACGTATTCTCTAAGTGGTATTTCTAGTTTCTAATGTACTGCTGAACCAAAATCGGCACTTCGAAAAACAAGCGCATCTAGGGGCGCCATTTTGTATTCCAGCCCAATTTCTCAGCAGCAAGTGGTTTATTAGAGGCTAGCTCACAAGCTTCAGACAAAGTGGATCTCAAGCCAACTACTTCAAATCCAGGAAGCAACATCGAAATCTATTCAAGTAGGATAAGGAGATAAGTAATTCTCATTTCTAAAGTAAATTTCTAATCCTTCAGGGGGCATGAGTGAACAAAACCGAGAAGAAAATGCGGGACATTTTGACCCGCGGAAGAGAAGAGTTCGGGGTTGTAAGCGTCAAAGCAGAGTTTGAAGCTGAAGGAACACGTATTGATGAACTTCTTAGGCTTGTTGACATCTCAAGATCTGCTGGTCTGCCCCTTACGGTAAAAATCGGCGGATGCGAAGCCATTCGAGACCTTCTGGAGTCTAAACAAATTGGAGTTAGGTACATCGTCGCACCCATGGTTGAAACACCATATGCGCTAAGTAAATACGCGGCTGCCACGAACCTCATCTACACAGAAGAAGAGCGGGAGGACACAGATTTTCTTTTTAACTTGGAGACAATAACCGGTTTTGAGAACTTGGACGGCATGCTAGCGGAAGCCTCCAAACCTAAATCCGTAAACGGAATGGTTTTTGGGCGGGTAGATTTTGCTGGATCCCTCGGTCTAACTCGGGAATCAATTCACAGCGATGAGGTGACGAACTACGTCTTAAAGGCAGCTAAGGCTACTAAGGATGCCAAGCTTGATTTCGTGATGGGTGGAGCAATTTCTAGCGATTCCCTGGATGTCATTCGTCAGGTAGCAGAAGTCCATTTGACGAGGTTTGAAACAAGAAAAGTAGTCTTCGGCGGGGATGCAACAACTATTGCCAATATCGAGCAAGGACTTGTGAACGCTGTTCACTTTGAGATGCTTTGGCTTTTGAACAAACGAGATTACTATGCACGAATCACGGCTGAAGATGCAAAGAGAATTGAAATGCTTGAAGCCAGATGGAATTTGCTAAACTCTTAAATCTCTATCCCAGCAACCCTAGCAATTTGGTCTCTAATGGAATCTTCCCTTTGAAATCCCAAGACAAGTAGGCGCTCCCAGTCTTTATTGTCCGAATGGTAGTCGTCTGAAGGAAGGTCCGAATCAACTTTCAGAAGTATTTTTGCCGTGGGGTTGAGAACCTCAACTATCATTTGGGCGAGAGCTCCGAGCTCAACTAGATCTCCCCCAGTGTCAAAAATAATGTTGCCCCCAGGTGCAAGGGGCATTAGGGCTAACGCTAGGACATCCTCGACAGCACAATATCTTCTAAAAACTCGATGCCTGGCCTTTATTTCTATAAGACCAAGCTTTGCCTGCGTAATCAAATCAGTAAATGCAAATGTAGCTGCACCCTTTGTGACATAACAACCAGTGACACTCCAGACTCGTGCAATCGAAACATCTGCTTCGAGATCGCTTGCAAGTCCTACCATCCTCTGTTCGTAAATACGCTTTTGCGCGGCATATGGGTTTTCATCAATGGAAAACGATGTCTGGCCGGCGAGGTGTCTTGTCACTCCGCTTGAAAACCCAACGTATTTTCTGACCAAAGGCATGCTAGCTATGGCCAGAGACTGGTCTATAAGTTTTTGGTTTGTCTCAACGTAGGCCTTTTGCCCAAGAACTAAAAGCATCTCTCGCGTTGCAAATGCTGTGTCGATTACAACAGTTGGCTTAAACGCGGAAATAATTTCTAGATTTTGGCCGTACACCCTTTGCGTTTGGCCGTCAATTTCAATCTGTTGATCTTTGGAACCAGTAGCTAGCAGCTCCAGACCCGCTCCCCTGGTCATTGCAATCGCAGTCCTACCAAACCAGCCGCCGGCTCCCGTCACGAGGACTCGATCATCCGAACGCAGATTCCTAAGCAAGAGTTCTTGCGCTTCTCGCCTAATTTTCATATCTGCTAATCACGTTCTTTTCTAGTTACGCGGACTACAACCTAGATTACGGAACTCTGATCCGCTCTTGTCCCGCGGTGAAGTCTAAATCACCTGACAGAGGAGTACAGGGGGTTGTCAGACCTTACATACCAGTCATCAAATTTTGAAAGTTCCGTGTGAACCCGCTTATAGCCATTTCTCACTAATAAATCGAACAACTTATCTCTGGAACTTGTGTAGTTGTGCTCAACACAAATTAAGTTGAATCTGTATTCTCCAAAGTCAAAATCTCGGAGGATTGAATATTCGCTACCTTCAGTGTCTATTGAGAGGAAATCAATTTCCAATGGGGCATTGTAGGTTTGCAAAAGGTCCCGAAGAGAAACAGTCTTTACCTGGTAGACCAAGGAATTGGTTCTTGCATCCGCATGAAGATCCGAATCTTGAAAATCAACAACCGTTGAAAGCCAGGCAGTTGAAGCTTGCGCAAAATCAATCAACTCGTCGGATTGGCTCCACACGCATCGAGTGTCAATAAAACATTTTCTGTTTGTCGCTAAATCCTTATGCCAAATATTCCCTGGCTCACAAAGAATACCCTTCCACCCAAATTCCTTTTCCAACAAAAAAGTGTTACTCAGTTCAACACCATCGGTAGCCCCGAATTCAACAAAAAAACCATCTCGCTTAAGCCCATTGACGCATAGAGCCAGAATGTCTTGACCAATTTGACTCTTAGCGCTTGAGATTATTTCTTGAGCTTCACTAACCTTAATTCCGCTGGTGGTTGGTGATTTAGCCAATAAATCTAAGTACGCCTTGGGGGAAGAATCTTCTCCAAGTCGTTCAAATTCAGGAGTCTTTATAACTACGTAACCTAACTTACCTAATACAAAATAGATAACTTTCTTTACAAACTTCATAGTTTAAGGATACCAATTAATCAGAAAATTACTCCTTGGCCTATAGCCAGACAAGCTTCGGTAGATGTTATGTATCACCTACTGAATAACCCGATAGTCACATCATTTGTGGGCAATAGGTTTAGAAGTTGACTTCAAAGAACCCCTGCTAAGAAAATGACCCACTAAAAAAGTCAACATGACAATTGGCAACTCCCAGAGAGGAGAGAAGAATTTAGCAACTGAGGGCAAGTTTAAAACCCTAACCAGGCTAGCTTCCCTCACAGAGTCCCACCTCCGGGAATACGTAAGGGAAGTCGCGTGCCACCTGTGGCTGGAGAGGATCTTGTCAACAAAGACGGCCCTACCAACTATGGTGAGCTTTAGAAATAAGTCAAAATCAAATGCGAACTCGAACTTATCTGACAGCCCACCTACTCTCTCGAAGGCATCTCGCCTAAATACAGCACCTGGCTGGGGAATAAGTTGTGGACCAAATCTTAGAAGTGGAACTGCCCAGCCACCGCTTCGTTTTACCAGAACATCATTTCCTTCAGAATCGATGTACTGGCAGTGTCCATAAACCAAAACGGGTTTCGCGGGTTGACTGAGAGCACTCACTGCAAGACTCAGCGACCCGGGCGCAAGAAGATCGTCGTCACCTAACCAGGTGATGTATTCGATGTTTTCTGGAAGCGCCCTAAATCCTTGGTTGATTTTTTTGGGTACCGACGTCTCAAGCTCGTCAATGTAAAGATCTACCAAAACAGAATTTTGGTATAAGGATGCATCAAAACCCTTTCTACCCACAAGGACGATGAAGCTGTCACCAGCTTCACGGATGGATTTTAGGGTGATGTCTAAGTACTGGGGGCGCTCACCAATAGTTGGAACAACAACTCCCACAGCAGGCATTTCACCATGATAGCACCGGCGATAAATTGCCACCCTTGGGAGGCTTGCTTGCAAGAAATGACTATGATTTGAAAATGCGTAACAGGTTGATACTTCTTGGCTACCTAGCCCTGTTCTTCGCCTTAGTTTCTGTCTATGACTTATACAAAGGCAATGTTTATCTTGTTGCTCTTGTCGCCGTAATTCTAACCTTCGCAGGCTTAGCAGCTTGGCTATGGTCAGTCCAGACAGGCAAAGATAAGAATTAACTGCAAAAGAGCTCAATAGGTGTATCTTCAGAATGGAGAGGAAAACATGCCAAAACTTGAAAAGACTCACGTGGTTCGTTTTCTGAGCATCGCCTTGTTGGCAGGAGATTCCTCAAATTCTGAGCTTGTAGAGGCGCATTCCAAGCTCTCAACCCTAGCCAAGGAGTTTTCTGAACACTTTGAGTTGTTGGTTGTCCGCTCACCTCTGAAGAATTCAACTGGCGAAGCGACAACAAACCTAAAGGATTTGTTGAATAATTCCATTTTTATCGAATTACCTTCAAGTGTTTCAAGAAGCTCAGCAGCGGTTATAGCTCTTCAGCAGGCTATAGGAGACAAGGTTCTTATTTTAGAGAATACTGCTGGCCAAATTCAATCGGCAAGGGAGCTTCTCCTAAAAATGTCAGATGGCATCGAGGTGATTTTTGGCACCACATCAAAGTCTTCCATAAGAAATCAAAGCTGGATCTATAGACTCGGTCAAAGTATTTTTGGAATTGCATTCTTAGCGGTTCACGGAACAAACATCTCTTCAGAAGCGCCAGTATTTCGTGTCATGTCCAGATCGGCTGTTAATGGAGTCCTAGCCGCCAGAAGACCGGAAGTGGAGTTCAGGGCATTTATCACCACCGGTGCTTTCAGTTCAAGAACCGTATCTTATGAATCTAAAGAGATATTAAAGCAAGCCCCATTCTGGCAATCCTATGGCTCTGCGATGCAGATGCTTCTTGGTGGCTCCAAGATACCTATGAGGTTCGCATCGTTGTTATCCATTGTCGGGGCAGTGCTTAACGTTGTCTATGCAATCTATGTTGTGATTACAGCGTTCCTCGGCGAGAATATTCAGAGTGGCTGGGCTAGCACATCACTCCAACTATCGGCCATGTTTTTCTTAGTCTGCCTTGTGTTATTCCTAATTAGTGAGTACCTACTTCAATTGCTACCCGACCGGGAGCACTCTTCCACAGTTTATTCAACTTCTTTTGCGGGAGATAGCCTGGGTGTTGGCAAGAATCCTAATGTGACTAACTAGCAAACCAAACATGAGTAATTCAACAAGGGTCGCTGTAATTGGTGCTGGTTTCTATGGTTTAGTCATCGGATACAAATTAGCTCAAGCTGGTGCCACTGTAGTTGTGTATGAGGCGGCGTCTGACCTAGGTCACGGTGCTTCTTGGGCTAATCAGGCTAGGGTCCATGGGGGTTATCACTATCCACGGGATGTGCGAACTGGTGCTCGAAGTCGCCGCGGCTTGAAAAGGTTCATAAATGATTTTGGATCGTCCATATTTCGCGACTTCACAATGTTGTATGGGATTGCTCGCCACAACTCGAAGGTGAACACCTCACAGTTTGAAGCGTTCTGCAATCGAATAGAAGCCCCATTTTCACCCCCGACAACCGAGCTGTCAAACATCTTCAACGATGAATTAATCTCTGGCGTCTATCAAGTCGAGGAGCCTGCATTCAATTCGGACGTTCTACTTTTGGAAGCGCGCCAACGATTGTTGGACTCTGGCGCTCTTCTGTTTCTCTCGGAGCCTGTCGAAAAGGTAATCGAGAGAGACGAGAACTTTACGGTTTGCTTGCAATCTGGAGAGATTGAGATTTTCAATTATGTGCTCGATTGCACATACTCAAACCTTGGAACCCTATTTGAACCAGCAAGACTACTCGCAGACACACTGAAGATCGAAAGGGCAGAAATATGCCTAGTCTCAACCCCAAAGAGTCTAGAGTCGCTAGGAATCACAGTTATGGACGGCCCTTTTTTCTCCTACATGCCATTTCCAACAAGAGGTTCACACTCACTCACTCACGTCAGTTACACACCACGGAAAACGCGAACATCAGAGTTGCGGGAGCCAGAAACGGAAGACAACTCTGCATTTTTGAGAATGAAACTAGATGCACTTAGGTATGTTCCAGCTATAAGAGAGATTGAATATCAAGACTCAATTTTCGTCGATAAAGCAATACTTACATCTAGTGAATTAGATGACGCTCGACCAGTATTGATTCATGAAGCTGGGAAGAAAGGCAGGTATCTTTCAATACTGGGGTCCAAAATTGACACAGTTTACGATGCCGTTGATTCAATCTTAAGCACCACTGAACTAGGGAAGGTTTTATCGTGAATTTCGAAAGGACACTTCTTGGACATACTGGGTTTGTTGGAGGAACACTTAAGGAGCAAGCTAGCTTTGATGGTCAATTTTCTCGAGGCAATATTGCTGAGAGCAAAGGTACACATAGCGAGCTCTTAATTTGCTCAGCGGCTCCAGCACAAAAATGGTGGGCAAACGCAAATGCTGCTGAGGATTTAGAAAATATTCAGAAGTTAGTTTCAACTCTTGAATCTATGCAGGCGGAGAAAGCTGTGCTCATCAGTACTGTCGATGTATTTGACAACCCTTTAGAAATTGATGAAGATTCGACCCAGGTAACATCCGTTCAAAATGCGTATGGAGAAAATCGAAGATTTCTGGAGGATGAGTTCACAAGAATCTTCAAAGAAGCTCTTGTGGTTCGATTGCCCGGGCTAGTTGGTCCTGGACTAAAGAAAAATGCCCTGTTTGACCTAAAGAATGACAATCAAATTTCTAGCTTGAACGGCGCGTCAGTTTTTCAGTTTTATCCAATGGAAAAACTCTGGGAGGATTTGACGCTAGCTATAGAAAACAAATTAGAGCTGCTGCATCTTACGAGCGAGCCCATTTCTCTTGGATACATCGCAAGGTCAATTTTTGGAATTCACCTTAGAAATCTTCCAGATCCCGCGATTTACAACTTTCAAACGAAGTATGCGACCCTATGGGGTAAACAGTCGCGATTTCAATACACTGCGGACCAGTGCCTCGCTGCGATAAAGGACTACTCTAAATCGTGACCAGACCAAGCCTCTCAATCTCGAACCTAGCCTGGACAAAGCAAGAGGACGAGGAGGTCGTGTCAATTCTGGAAGACTTTGGTGTTCAACACATCGACCTCGTGATGGGCCGCTACTTCAACAAGCCTCTGGAGACGAGTTTGGATGACTGGCTTGGAGTCAAAAAGTTTTGGAATTCGAAAGGTATTCAAATTGTTGGGATGCAGTCTCTGCTCTTTGGGGTTCCCCCAGTCAGCCTCTTTGGAACGGGAGAAGACAGAAAATTACTCACTCGGGCGCTAGAGGAAGTTTTTCTTAGAGCAGAGGCTATCGGTGTAAAAAGACTTGTTCTCGGGTCACCGGTTCATAGATCACGCATCTCACTAGACGATTCAGAACTTGGTGTAGCTGAGGATTTTTTCAAACAATTGGGGACTATCGCCGAGAGGCACAATGTTTTGCTTCTGCTGGAACCAAACTCCGTGCGCTTTAATTGCAATTTCCTTAATAGCGCAAAAGAAGCTGCTAATTTTGTTTCCAGGATCTCCTCAAAGGGTCTTGGTGTTAATTTGGACTTGGGAGCAGAATTGGATGCTAACAGTGATCTCAAATTCTCCCCGGAAGAACGGGCGACTTTTGGCCATTTGCACCTAAGTGAGCGAGATTTGAGTCCATTATCTGGTAACTCACTCTTCCTTAATCTTGTCTCAGATTCAGATCTAATAAATCAATTTGAGTTTCTGACTATCGAGCAACTGGGTAGTACCGAATCTTCTAATCTCTTGAGCGTCTCTAGCTCCCTAGCATATGCGCGTGGTGTTTTAGGTATATGAGTGAATCAGAATATTCAATAGTTATCCCTTGCCATAATGAGCAAGACACAATTAGAAATACAGTTACTAAGTTGCTTGAAGCAGTCTCTTCAATACCAAACATCAATTTTGTTCTGGTTGATAACTTAAGTTCTGATGCAACCTGGGAACGGCTTCAGTCACTGGAGCTCGAGTTCAATAATGTCTCCATCCATAAATCAGAGCCCCGAGCGGGCTTCGGTGTCGCGATTAGGTCTGGTGTGGCTTCTTCAACTGGCACTCACATAGTTTTTGTCATGGCAGACGGAAGTGAGCACCCTGATGATGTCGCGAAGTTCATAGTGGCATCAAAGAGAAACCCAGATGCTTGTGTTTTTGGAAACAGGTTCGCATCGCCTGGCCTAATCTCCGGGTATCCGCCTTTTAAGAGATTTTTGAATCGACTAGTCAATGCGGGATTGGGATTAGTTTTTAGAACCGACAGCCCAGACCTCACTAATGGTTTCAAGCTTTATCCCAGAGACGTTATTGCGAGGATAGATCCTAAATCGGATGATTTCAGCATCACGTTGGAACTCTCACTTGGAGCTATTTGCGAAGGGATTAGGGTCATCACCATACCCACACTCTGGCGAGGAAGAGAAGCAGGAAAATCGTCTTTTAGTTTAATTGCTATGGCCTTGCCCTACCTTTCTGTTATCGCAAAAAATCTAGGGAATCGTTCTCGTTCGCGATAAATCCAATTTCGTCAAATACGGAGATAATCAAGCTGCCTGGCTGTGGTCAGCCCAGACAGGCAAAGATAAGAATTAACTTCAACAGAGCTCAATAGGTGTATCGTCAGAGCTGTGGGAAGGAGAAAGCAAATGAATCTAGATGGATGCAACTGCGGCGATGGCTGCCAGTGCAAGAAAAACGACTAACTAAGTACTAGTAGCGCTCCTGGCGCAACACTTCTACATCCGCTACCCACACGCTGACTGCGTAGTTTGGGAAGTAGTCGGATTGTAATCTTTCAATGATTTTTTCTAGTGTGACCTGATCGGTCACAACCTCTATGCGAATGTTCCCACCCTCTAGATCACCATTTCTTTGGTTTCTTGGTCCTGTGCCATGGGCGTCGGTCACTGTGTAACCCTTAGCCCCAAGAGCCATGAGATCCTTGATCAACCTCGACTCAAGCGCTCCCTCGCAAACAACCGTTAGCAACTTTCTCTTGGAAAACATCAAATACCTAAACCTTCCATAAATTGACCAATTGCAAACATGATTGGAATTCCAAAAATCAAATTGAACGGGAATGTAATTGCCAGTGATGCGGTCAGGTAAATACCAGGACTAGCCTCTGGCAAAGCAAGCCTCACGGCAGCTGGAGCTGCAATATACGAAGCTGAGGCTGCAAGAACTCCCAAGATCACACTTCCACCAAGACTCAACCCGGTTAGTTCACCAACCAGAACTCCCAGAGAGCCAGAAAGAATCGGGAACCCGATGCTGAAGAGAACTAGTCCTAAACCTGCCTTTTTGACATCAGGAAGTCTTCGTCCCGCGACTATACCCATCTCGAGTAAGAACAAAGCAAGAACGCCGGTGAACAGGCCACCGAAGAGTGGCTCGATTCTTTCATACCCACTGGCACCGGTTGCATAACCTAAAACCAATCCACCCGCTAGTAAAACAATTGATTTAGAGGTAACTATTTCTCTAAGAGACTCGCCCCAGTTCAAACCTCTGTTTAGACCTTTGGATGCCAAAAGTAAACCAACAACTATTCCTGGGACCTCAAGGATTGCGAGCAGCGTTGTTACGTAGCCTTCGTAAGAAATGTTCTGTGATTCGACAAAAATTAGAGCCGCTGAAAAGGTAACCAACGATGTGGATCCATAGTGCGCGGCAAGAGCACCCTTATTGATGGTGTCTAGCTTGGTAAGTGTTCCTAAAACAATAAATGCAAGAAGTGGAATTACTATACCCAGAGCTAACGTTCCCAGGATTGGCAACCAAACCTCAGCCAGGTTTGCCTCAGATAAGGCAACACCACCTTTGATACCGATGCCTAGTAATAGGTATATAGATAGCCCTTGATAGACCGCTTCCGGAAGTCGAAGATCAGATTTAATTGCTACTGCCAGAAGCCCTAGAACGAAAGCCAAAACGGGCGCAGAAGTTGCGTTAGTTAGAGCTGCTTCTAGAAACATAGTTTTTTACCCTCAACAACCCAGTATTGCTATTTGAATTAGTTTACTTAGCGGCCCTGCGAACCAGACCCCCATTGGTGGCTTTGCAACAAATAGGAAACTATTTGTCCTGCTTTTGCGCAATAAGTTGCTTGTATGTCTCAATCATTTTGTTAGTAAGAGCGCCCTGCAGTAACCAGGTTGGGTCCTCCAATAGCTCCCTCTTGTTGCTTCCCTCGGAGACATCTTCAGCGGCCTTTTTGATTGTCTTTGACAAGCTCTTGATGGTTCCCGACTTATCAAGCCAGTAAGTCTTCTTTGGAAGCTCTCCTGCAATCTTTGAGTCACACAGCAAAACGGGCGTTCCAACAGCTAATGATTCGTAAACGGTCAAACCTTGGGTTTCAAAACCAATACTGGTTTGCATAACGACATCAGCGTTGGCAAAGATTTGTAACAGTTCGTTGTGTGGGACGCGTCCTCTAAATGTGACCCTCTTAGAAATAAGCCTTGCCCGAACTAAGTTCTTAGCTACTTTTTCCAGTGGACCAAAACCATAAATGGTTAGGTGGGCCTTGACCTTGGATCTAGCAAAAGCTTCGATGGTTTGGATAAGTCTTTTTTCAGGCTGCATCCTTGCAGCCCATACGAAGCTAATGGGTTTGTTTGGAACAGAGGCTGTTCTTTTGATTTGTTGTATCTCATCGTCATCAACACCTGTGAAGCTAGCCTCAACGTTGGTTGTAACTCCTTTTGCTTCGAGCAGCGCCGCGTAGTGCTTCGAAGGAGCCATAACTAGATCTGCCTGAGGCAGGATAAAGCTCACGTAGTCAAAGGCGTTAATAACCCTTGGCCGCTTGTTGATTTTGAGAAAATGACCGTATTGCCAAGTGAAGAACTTCAAAAACATGATCTTCATGGGTTTTCCAATGAGCTTGTTGGCCATCACATCAAGGTTGGTGTGTTCGGTATGGACAAGAGGCAGATTGAATCTTTTGGCTAAGGCAGCTCCTAGGCTGGCTGCTGCGAAGTCGCCCTGAACGTGGACGATGTCAAAACTTCGTTCTTTGTAAACCTCTTCGCAGAATCTAGCTGCTTTTCTAAGTGACCAGACGATGGCGTACTCTCTGCCAAGAGGCGAGTAGTTAGAAGGAAGAACTTTTATGTTTTCGTCTACACGGGCTTTTTTTGACTTGGGAGCAAAAATGGTTACCTGAACGCCAGAGCGGTTTAGGTATTTGGCCTGCAGCATCACTGAGGTTTGGACCCCGCCTAGAGAGTGTGGATGCTGATCCATGAACAATGCGACGTGCAAGAGGACCTTTTCTAGTGAGCTTTATTGGGCTAGATAAATCTACCCGCTTCGGACGTAGAATTTAGACATGAGCATTCAAGAAACCGAACTCACCATGCTAGATGGCACTGTCGCTAGCTTTTCCCAATTCGCCGGAAAGGTAGTTCTGGTTGTCAACGTGGCTTCCAGGTGTGGCCTGGCTCCACAATACGAGGCTCTGGAAGCGCTTCAGAAAAAATATGGCAGCCGAGGCTTCACGGTTCTTGGCATGCCTTCCAATCAGTTTTTGCAGGAACTAAAGAAGTCAGAAGACATAGCAGAGTACTGCTCAACTACTTGGGGTGTGAGCTTTCCAATGACCGAGAAGGTAAAGGTCAACGGAAAAGGCAGGCACCCGCTATACAAAGAGCTGGTCAAGACCGAAGACCAGTCGGGTAAGGCGGGACCGGTTGCCTGGAACTTTGAAAAGTTTCTAATTCTTCCAAACGGCCACGTTCATCGCTTTAGACCAACAGTTAAACCAGATGCTCCTGACATCATTTCGCTGATCGAAGCCAACTTACCTAACTAATTTACTTAGGCAAAAATGAACGCAACTTCTAAAGTAACTGTTGAAAAAAAAGGTCATGTCCTTTTAATTGGTCTAAATCGCCCTGAAAAACTAAACGCCGCGGACATGGAAATGCTCCAAGAGCTTGCTCTGGCCTACGGCAAATTAGATTCTGATCCAGAACTTCGAGTTGGACTTGTTTTTGCTCACGGTGATCACTTCACTGCCGGGCTGGATCTTGCAGATGTTGCACCAAGGCTAAGCGCAGATGGTTTGGCCATGGTTCCTGAAGGCGGACTAGATCCTTGGGGAATTCAATCCAAACCGGTATCAAAACCTGTAGTTATTGCGATTCAAGGAACTTGCTTCACACTCGGTGTTGAACTTGCATTGAACAGCGAAGTTGTAATTGCTGCTGAGAACGCAAAGTTTGCCCAACTAGAAGTCTCACGTGGGCTTTTGCCATTTGGCGGGGCCACCAAGAGAATGCCAAGATCAGCTGGCTGGTCGAATGCGATGAGATTCCTACTGACAGGAGATTCATTTGATGCAGCAACTGCGCTTCGTCTTGGAATTGTGAATGAAGTTGTTCCGGTTGGAACCGAAAAAGATCGTGCATTCGAGATCGCAGAAAAGATTGCTGCCCAAGCGCCGCTTGCGGTGCAGGCAACTTTGGCTTCCGCTAGGGCTGCTCTGTTAGATGAAAGCGCTGAAGATGCCTTTATTGGTAAACGCCTTGCCAGGTTGGCCGCATCTAAGGACGCCAGGCGGGCGATGGAGGCCTATCTTTCTAAGTCACCAGTCACTTTCGAAGGAAATTGACCTTCCAAAAAAACACCTAGTTTTTTGTATGCTTCACACAAAGAAGCAATCCTTGGATTTACTTAGGTTGTAGCTAGTTACAGACTTATCTGACCCGCAGATTCAATGATTTCCTCGGTGCTTACAATCAAAGCAACACGAAGGAGTGTGCAATGCAAAGCGAGATATTGCCAAAGGTAGACACCGCCCTTGTTGGCGACATGCTGCTGGGGAAGTGGAAAGACATTCGTCTCCACACCCGCCGAATTTGCGAGCAGCCCGAAATGTGGCAAATCCCAGGACTTACTCATCACCAGCATCGTGAACGCGTCTTTGGTCAACTAAAGATCTTGGTGGAAAACGGTTCCACCAAATATGGCTTCCCTGCCATCGCAGGTGGAAGTGCTGATCCCGGTGGATCACTAACAGTTTTCGAAGAACTGATTCTTGCTGATCCTTCACTACAGATTAAATACGGAGTTCAGTGGGGACTATTTGGCGCAGCGATTCTATATCTCGGCACAGATTCTCACCACGCAGAGCTACTTCCTTCTGTGGTCACTTTAGAAACCCCTGGTTCCTTTGCAATGACTGAAACCGGTCACGGTTCCGATGTTGCAAACATCGGAACAACCGCTATCTATGACGAGGCAACACAAGAGTTTGTAATTCACACACCTTCTCGTCACGCTTGGAAGGATTACATCGGTAACGCTGCAATTCACGCTAAGGCAGCTGTAGTTTTTGCGCAGCTGATTTCCAAAGGCGAAAACCATGGCGTACACGCTTTCTATGTTCCTCTTCGAGACAACAGTGGAAACTTCTTGCCAGGTGTTGGTGGAGACGACGATGGAGTCAAGGGCGGTCTAAATGGTGTTGATAACGGAAGACTTCACTTCACCAATGTCCGTATCCCAAGAAGGTGGTTACTAAACCGCTACGGCAATGTTGCAGAGGATGGAACATACAGCTCTCCAATTGAATCCAAGGGAAGAAGATTCTTCACAATGCTTGGAACCCTGGTTCAGGGCAGAGTTTCAATCACTGGTGGTGTTACCAACGCTCAGAAGGTTGCGTTAACAATTGCTATTCGTTATGCCCACGAAAGAACTCAGTTCCCAACTCACGACGGAACAGAACACGTTCTAATGGACTACGGTCGCCACCAAAGAAGGCTGCTTCCAGCTCTTGCAAGAACCTACGCGCAAGCATTTGCGCATCTAGAACTTCTCGAACAGTTCGATGAGGTCTTCAGCGGTCGTAACGACACTGATTCAACTAGACAGGATCTAGAAACTGTTGCGGCAGCCTCTAAGGCTCTTTCAACTTGGAACGCACTGGACATCATCCAGGTCTGCCGTGAGGCAACCGGAGGTCAGGGTTTCATGGCCGAACATCGGATGGTCGGGTTGCGAGCAGACCTAGATGTCTATGCAACATTTGAAGGTGACAACAACGTGCTGCTGCAGCTTGTTGCCAAGAGGTTACTGAGTGACTACTCCAAAGCATTCGCGTCACCAGATTTTGGAACACTGGCTCAGTATGTTGTTGAGCAGGTGGGTGAGGTTGCAATCAACCGAGGAGGTCTTCGCGGAATTGCTCAGAAGTTCACCGACTTTGGTTCGACCGCTAGATCAATCGGTTTTGTTCGCGAGGAAGAACACCAGCACCAGCTGCTAACTGATCGAGTCCACACCATGATCGCAAAGCTTGCCAATGAACTACGTCACTCTGGGAAAAGGGATCCTGTTGAATCAGAGCGGTTGTTTAACCGTCACCAAAATGATTTGATTATGGCCGCTAAGGCTCATGGTGAACTAATTCAGTGGGAAGCTTTCACTTCTGCTCTAAACAAGATTCAGGACCCTCAAACCAAGAAGGTTTTGACTTGGCTGAGAGACCTATTTGGCTTCACCCTTCTGGAAGAGAACCTCTCTTGGTACATGATCAACGGAAGATTGAGCTCTCACCGCGCTGAGGCAATCACTGACTACATCGATGGCAGATTACTTGGAAGGCTAAAGCCTCACTCCCTAGACTTAGTTGACTGCTTTGGTTTGACTGAGGGTCTAATAAGAAGTGACTTGGCCTTTGGAGCAGAAACTAGAAGACGCGAATCACTAAAGAAAGAAGCGACCAAATAATGCAGAACACCTACTTTGTTGATGGAGTCCGAACACCATTCGGTAGAGCAGGAGAAAAAGGTGTTTATTGGAACACTCGTGCAGATGACTTAGTAGTAAAAGCCATGATTGGTTTGCTAGATAGAAACCCGTCTGTTCCTAAAGAGGCAATCGACGATGTTGCCATTGCAGCCACCACACAGGTCGGCGACCAGGGACTTAACATTGGACGCACCGCCGCAATCTTGGCAGGATTACCAAACACAGTTCCTGGCTTTGCAGTTGACCGGATGTGTGCCGGGGCAATGACTGCTGTCACAATGACAGGTTCCGCTATTGGCATTGGCGCCTACGACCTAGTTCTTGCTGGAGGCGTTGAGCACATGGGTAGACACCCCATGGGCTTTGATGCCGACCCGAACCCAAGGTTCATTGCCGAAAAACTTGTAAATCCGGATGCCTTAAACATGGGTAACACTGCAGAGAAGATCCACGACCGTTTTCCAGTTCTAACCAAGGAGCGCGCGGATGCCTTTGCGGTTCAGAGCCAAAAGCGCGCTGCTGCAGCCTACGAAAAGAATTACATCCAGCAAGACCTTGTTTCCGTATCTGCAACAACTCCAGAAGGTCTGCGGGTTGTAGACAGGGACGAACTTCTTCGCCCAGACTCAACAGTTGAGGGCATGAAGGATCTAAAGACACCTTTCCGAGCTAGCGGAAATGTAACGGCTGGCAACGCCTCTCCTTTGACTGACGGCGCCACCATTTCGCTTTTGGCTGGAGACCAAGCAGTCAAGCAGTATGGACTGAAACCACGTATGAAGATGGTGACATTTGCTTTTGCAGGTGTTGAGCCAGAGATCATGGGTATTGGACCAATCCCTGCAACCGAGAAGGCTTTGAAAAAAGCTGGACTGTCTATCTCCGACATCGGATTATTTGAAATCAACGAAGCATTCGCTGTTCAGGTCCTTTCCTTTTTGGAGCACTTTAAGATTGCAGATGACGACGCAAGAGTAAACGCCTGGGGTGGTGCAATTGCTTTTGGTCACCCATTGGCATCAAGCGGAGTTCGATTAATGAACCAACTTTCTCGCCAGTTTGAGATGCGACCAGATGTTCGTTACGGAATCACAACAATGTGCATTGGTCTAGGCATGGGTGGAACCGTTATCTGGGAAAACGAGAATTACGACGGAAAGAAAAACTAATGAAACTTGATCACTTCTCTGAGCTGTGGTCAAATACCGATGAGGTAATCACTCATTCGTATGTTCAGGATGTAAAGCTTCCCTCCGGAAAAGTCCTTGCCCTTATCACTCTCGATAACAACAAGGATCACACCAGACCTTCCACTCTTGGCCCACTGACCCTAAAAGAATTTTCCGAGACTCTCGAGGTTCAAGAGCAGCGTGCGAAAAAAGGCGAGATACATGGTTTGGCTGTAACCGGCAAGCCATATTTCTTAGCTGCTGGAGCAGACTTATCCAAAGTAGGTTCAATCCCATCAACGCGCGCCGGAAGACTCGTAGTTGAACTTGGCCACTTTGCACTCGGCAAACTTGGAAGCTTCCCTGTTCCCACATTTGTGTTTATAAACGGTCTGGCTCTTGGTGGTGGGTTAGAGATTGCTCTAAACGCTAACTACCGAACTGTTAACTCCGCAGCTCCTGCAATTGCCCTGCCTGAAGTTTTTCTTGGGCTGCTTCCTGGTTGGGGAGGGGCGTACTTGCTTCCAAATCTGATTGGAATCAGAAATGCGCTCAAAGTTGTTATTGAAAATCCCTTGAAGCAAAACCGCATGCTGAGTCCGAAAGATGCTCTAAAGCTTGGAATTGCAGATGTCATGTTTGACCCTCAGAGGTTTATTGAAGACTCAGTGGTTTGGGCGGACAAGGTTCTTTCTGGAAAGAAAGTCTCTCGCCCAAACAAGCCAGGTCTTTTCGAACGCTTAGTTATCTGGGGACCGGCTGTTTCAATCGCCAGAAAAATGGTAAGGCAAAACATCGGCTCCGTTCCACTTGCTCCCTACGCTGCCCTGGATCTTTTGGATAAGGCAAAGTTCAGCTCCAAAGAGCAGGGCTTTGCACGCGAGGATGAAGAACTAGAAAAACTGATTGCTTCGGATCAGTTCCGTGCGAGTATCTATGCCTTTAACCTGGTTCAAAAGCACGCGAAGAACCCTCAGGGTGCACCAGATCCAAAGCTTGCAATCAAGGTGCAAAAAGTCGGTGTTGTTGGGGCCGGTCTGATGGCTAGCCAGTTCGCACTTCTATTCCTGAGAAGACTTCAGGTGCCGGTAGTAATCACCGATGTTTCTCAAGATCGTGTTGACAAAGGCCTTGCTTACTGCCGTGCAGAACTAGACAAGCTAGTTGAAAAGGGCCGGCTGTCTGTTGACGACCGCAATCGATACAGCGCAAATCTAAGTGGAACGCTAGATCTGAATGACTTTGCGAACTGCGACTGGGTTATTGAAGCAGTCTTTGAAGAGCTCAAGGTTAAACACGATGTATTTACACGAGTGGAAGCTGTGGTTCGCCCAGATGCCATTTTGGCTACCAACACCTCTTCTTTGTCGGTCGATGAAATCGGGAAGGTCCTCAAACACCCTGAGCGTCTAGTTGGTTTCCACTTCTTCAACCCAGTAGCGGTCATGCCACTACTTGAGGTTGTGAAGGCAGCAAAGAGCAACGATGTCTCGGTTGCAACCGCGATGCGGGTTGCCAAGGATCTAAAGAAGACCGCGGTCATTACTTCCGACAGCACCGGTTTCGTGGTGAACAGATTACTTGGATATCTTCTTGGCGAAGCCATGAAGGCTGTTGACGAAGGAATTCCGTTCGAAGAGGTAGCCGACGCAATTGCACCTCTTGGATTGCCGATGAACCCATTCGATCTTCTCGAGCTTGTTGGCCTTCAGGTTGGAGCGCACGTTCTGGATTCGATGTATGGCTTCGCACCAGAGCGTTTTTACAAAACCAACTCGCTGCATCAGCTAGCCAAGCTAGGCCGCATTAGAACCAAGGACGCGAAGGGCAACAAGACTGGCTATGACCCAGAGGCCATCAAAATTGTTTCTGGCGGAACAAGAACTAGAACTAAAGACCAAATCTTTGATGACCTAATTGTTGGACTCACTAAAGAAATCAAGCTCATGCTTGATGAGAAGGTAGTTTCCAGTGCTGAGGATATTGATTTGTGCATGATCATGGGTGCCGCCTGGCCATTCCACCTTGGTGGAATCACACCTTACCTAGATCGAATTGGTGCTTCTCAGAAAGTCTTTGGAGCTACTTTTCACAACCCACCAATTAGGGGAGTTCGTAGCTAGATTTCAAATTTAGTTCTATAGCTTTGGATTAAAGGCCTCATACCTATTCCACAAACCCCAACCAACTCGCCTTCGCGATAGTACTCAAATACACATTCACCGGAAATCTCTCCCGATACAAGCTTGCTCTCATCGGCAAGATACGTCATGCCAAAAGACAAGATGTTCATCTCATACTGATCCGACCAAAATGACGGGAGCGGCCCAAAGGGTTTGGCAATAACTTCTTTGGCGTTGTCACCTTCTTGAGATGCCACAATCACCTCGGCTGCGCGCTTTGCGGTTTCGCTTGGTAGGTTCCAGTGTTCGACACGCCTAGGGATCTCATCAAATAGTGAATTCGGGTATCTTGCAACGTCGCCAATAGCAAAAACATTTTGTAAAGCGTTCCCTGATTCTTCGATAGCTCGCATTGCAGAGTCCACCAAAACACCATCATCTATATCGATCCCTGAATCGATAAGCCATTCAGTATTGGCAATTGATCCAATAGCCACAACCAATACATCAGTGTCATAAATTACACCGGAATCTAGAATTACTCTCTCCAAGACCCCATCACCTATAAGCCCAAACACGGACGCTCCGCTGACGAACTCCACGCCTTTTTCGATGTGTCGCTTTTTTATCTCAGCTGAAAGTGTTTTTCCGAGAGCGTGCTCAATTGGTTCGCGGTGGCGCGAAACTACTCTTACCTCGCACCCCTTCTTTATTGCCGTGGCAGCAACCTCACATCCGATGAATCCCGCACCCAGAATTAGAACTCTCGCACCTTCGGTTAGAACTCCTCGAAGGCTTATTGCATCATCAATTGTTCTTAGAACGTGAATTCCCGAAATACCATTTGAGTCAACCGGCAACGGTTTCGGTCTAAGGCCTGTAGCAATTACCAAATAGGAGTAGGGATGTTTTGTGCCAGAAAGATCGGTTACAACTTGGGCCTTAGTATCCACACTTGAAGCGGCAGTATTTAGCACCCATTCAACATCCGAAATCGAATCTTTAAGGGGGAACAAAACCTCATCAATGCCCGAATCAGTAGATAGCAAATCTTTAGAAAGTGGCGGGCGGTTATAGGGAAGATGAGGCTCGTCACCAATAATCTTTATTGGCCCTAGATATTTATTTCGCCTTAGAGCCTCAGCGCATCTCAGACCAGCTAAAGATGCACCGACAATAACTACAGGCTCGCCCAATTTACGAAACTATGCGAATAGCCTGCATAGGGCAAATGTCTACAGCCGCTTCCACGTTGTCAAGCTCGGAATCTTCTACCTCGCCGACATACTCCAGTTTGTCTTCTTCGTTGAGCTTGAAAACCTTAGGAGCCTCAAAAACGCACTGTCCATAGTGCTGGCACTTAGTCATGTCAACTTCAACCTTGATCATTTTTTCTCCTCGATTCTTGAAGGGTAAAGGTCTTTTGATGGTGTGCGTATCCCTCTGAACTCCCAGTCCCCGCCTAGAGCCGTGGAGACCACTTCTTCGCTTTCCGTTGGCTGAGCGCCAACATCTGATCGAATCGGTGCAGGGCCATGAACAATTAGGTTGCTGAGTCGACCAAGTCCTTCGACTTCGACGTCAACGACATCGCCTGGCTTTACTGGGCGAGAGTTTGCTGGTGTCCCTGTGAAGATCATGTCCCCCGGCACCAAAGTAATTGTTCTGGCAAGATCGGCAACGAGATAGTTCATATCCCATTCCATGTTCTTGGTGTTGTCTTCTTGCTTTAGTTCACCATTTACATAGGTTCGAATGTATTTGTTACGGAAATCCCAGTCGGTGACCATACCAGGGCCAACTGGCGCAAGAGTGTCTGCTCCCTTGACTCGGAGCATTGAGCCGGCATCAGTGTCTCTAAAGTCATGAAGGCCGTAATCATTGCCAACAGAGTAACCAGCTATGTACTCGGATGCCTCGTCGGGAGAAATGTTCTTGCAAGTCTTTCCAATAATGATAACTATCTCGCCTTCATAGTTCAGCCAGTTACAGCGCTCAGGTCTTACGACGTGTCCGTTATGGGAATTCAAGGCGGTGATTGGCTTATGGAAGTAAGTCGGAGCATCCGGCAGCTTGGTCATAAACTCGTCACTTCGAGACCGGTAATTTAGGTGCACCGCAAGAATTTTGGTTGGCTCAGAAGGCGCTAAGTGAATCGCTTCAGCGATCTTTATTCGGCGGCCATCGGCAGCCACAAGCTCCTCGCCTTCGCGAATTACTTGAACGGCTGCACCCTCGAGCAGAATTCTTCTAAATTCAGTCACGGGATAGAACCAGGTCCTTAGGTCTTGGGAAGCCGCCTTCAGGCTCAGGGAAATATACGTGAACCTGTCCTGTGCCAATGGAGTTTTCGTATTCGGAGTACATAACGCCCTTAGCGGTGTTATCGCCCTCACCGGTTGCGCCAGCCATAGTCAACCAATGGCTGAAGTTTGCCTCAGGCTTGAACTTCTTGAAATCATCCATGGTATCCAAGATTCGAGCATGGTCACCCTGCTTCATCCATTCAATACGCTCAAGATCGGCAAGACGCGCACCTTCCGAATAGATGTGGCTAGGGTCGGATGACTCGTGCTTACGAAGCTCGCGAAGTTTGTAGAAAGTGTGGGAAAGCGCACCGGAAGCTAGAAGCAGAACCTTGCGATCGGTGTAGCGAATTGCTTCCCCAAGTGCCCGACCGGCACGCAGGAAATCCTCAGCTGTTGCGGTCTGGCAGACAGAAATAGACACCCACTTCTTGTCGAGACCACGACCCAGGTAGTGCCACAGGTTTACGGTTGCGTAAAAAATTGGAAGATGCGGATCACTAATTGGTGTAATCCAGGTTCCGTTCTTTTCATCGTATTTCGCAGCGGCCATGGCAAGCTCCGGATCACCTTTGAACGCATAGGGAACCTGAGACATACCTCTAGGTAGCTCTTCGGAAGTGAACAAACCAGAGCGTTCCGCTTGAGCTGTTATAACAAATTCAACAGTGGTGGCCCAGTGACTGTCTAACACAACCACTGTGTCGTAATCCAAGGTCTCCATTACTTCTTTGCGAAATTTCTTTAGGCCTGGTACCAAGCTAATCTCTTTGCCATCATTTAGGTCATAGCGAACTTTCTCGGGCAGCATGATTGTTGGTACGTGAGCCAAAATTGCAGCCCCAACTACTTTTCCCATTTCTTATTCCTTCCATCCATTAGGTGAAATTACTGTGTTCTTTACATCTGCATAAAAATCAAAGGACCAATTGCCACCCTCGCGGCCGATTCCGGATTTCTTGGAGCCACCGAAAGGAGCCTTTAGGTCTCGAACAAAGAAGCAGTTCACCCAAATGGTCCCAGCAACAACCTCATCAGCAATTCGTTTTGCGTGCTCACGATTACCGGAAACAATAACAGCGGCCAAGCCAAACTCGGTGTTGTTTGCCATCTCAATCAACTGCTCGTCTGTTGTGAAAGTCTGCATCGTGAGGACTGGTCCAAATATTTCGGAGGTCACGATTTCAGAGCCTAGTGGAGGGTTAGCAATCAGTGTTGGTCGGAAAAACAACCCACCTAATTCACTGTTTGGCTCCCCACCCATAACGACCTTGAGCCCTTCCTTCTTGGCGCGGTCTACGAACCCCTTGATTCTTTCAAAATGAACAGGGTGGATCTGGGGTCCGATGTCGGTAGCAGGGTCTCTGGGGTCACCTTGTTTGAGAGCTGAGGCTTTTTCCTGAAATTTCTTAGAGAACTCCTCGGCAACCGATTCATGCACCAGCAATCTGGTTCCAGACAGACAAACCTGGCCTGCGTTATCGTACTGCTCAATCGCTAGCGTCGCGGCGAGATCAAGATCTGCATCATGCATCACAATTGTTGGTGACTTACCCCCAAGCTCGAAAGAAACAGGTGTTAGGTTATCCGCGGCTGCGTGTGCAATCTTTTTGGCAGTGGGAACAGAGCCAGTAAATGAGATTCTTGAGATACCTGGGTGGGAAACCAGTGCGTTACCTACCTCAGCTCCAAGACCTTGCACTACATTAAACACCCCAGCTGGAAAACCAGCTTTTACTGTTAGGTCTGCGAAGAATGAAGCAGACAGTGGTGTCCACTCCGCAGGCTTCAGAACAACTGTGTCTCCAGCAGCTAATGCAGGACCAATTTTCCAGGTTGCAAGCATAAGCGGTGCATTCCAGGGTGTGATCAACACCGCAACACCTGAAGGGTCCCAGGAAATATTGTTGGTATGTCCCCGTGTTTCCCAACTGTCATGATGCAGATCATTGATTGCCCATTCGGCAAAGAATCGAAGGTTTAGAGCAACTCTCGGCATAACTCCACGAATGTGAGATCTAAGCAATGATCCGTTGTCTAGAGTTTCAAGATTGGCTAGTGGCTCAAGATTTTCTTCCACCAAATCAGCTAATCGGTGAAGTAGTTCACCGCGCTTTTTAGGTCCCATTTTTGACCACTCGGGGAAAGCACCGCGAGCTGCCGCTACCGCTAAGTCAGCCTCGTGCTGCCCACCTCTAGAAATCTTCGCAAGCAAAGTGCCATCGATTGGAGAAAAATCGTCCAGCGTATCGGAAGAAGCTATTCGCTTGCCACCGATGAAGTGACGGGTGTCTACCGTAAGGCCCGCCAGCTGAACAGTTTCAGTCACAATTGCCCCTTTGCAATTCGTTCGGATACTAACAATACAATAAACTACCCGCAGCCCTTAGGCCAACAGCAATTTGTAACGATCCGGTGACTCTAGTCCTGGGACTCGGTAAAGGAAGTTATTTTCCTGAGCGCTATTGTCAATTCCCTTTTTTCAGCCTTGTTAAACCCACTCAGAACCTTCTGCTCGTGGGCGTTGAAATCGGGAAAAAGCTTCTTCATGAGATTTCTACCCTTTGGGGTCAAGGTAACAATCACCAATCGTTTATCCCCAGAACCAGGGTCTCTCTTGAGGTAACCCTTGCCTTCAAGGGTTTGCAATACACCCGTAAGGGTAGCCTTCGAAAAGCCACCTTCTTGAGCGATAACCCTTGTTTCTATGGGCTCCCAAATCCATGACACCCAAAGCACAACAAAACCAGTCCAGGAAAGCCCATGAGGAGCAAGTACAGTCCTCTCCAAGTAGTTCCTAGTGGCATTGGCAGCGCGGAAGATGTTACTTACTGCAGCCATGGAGTCAAAGTCCAAGGTCATGCCCGAGAGCTTGTTTTCGACCTGCCGCTCCGTCTCATTGAGGGTGTGAGCTCCAGACATCAAATTCTCCGCATCGTTATTAGCTATCTAGCTACGACAATAGCCGAGCAAGAGAAAGTTTTGCTCGTTACTTTTGGGTAATTTGTTTCAAAAGCTCAGCGCAATGTGTAGATTATTAGCGTCCAAACAATCTCTACTGAGAGTGAGCTCAACGATGAGTTATAACTTTGCCGACCTTGATCTTTTCTCCAAAGGTGCCCCGTGGGATGCGTTTGCTGATGTGAGGGCTACCGGAAAGCCACACTTTTCTGAAGAGGCTGCTCCCAACCATGGGTTTTGGTCAATCATGCGATACAACGACATTGTCAAAGTTTTGCGTGACTCCGAAACTTTTACTTCAGAGCGATTCACAAACCTTGAAGAAGTTGACGCTGAACAAGAACAAGCTCGACGATCACTTCTTGAAACCGATGGACTTCGCCACCGTGCTCTAAGAAGAATGCTCCAAGGTGAATTCACTCCACAAGCGGTGAGTAAGTACGAGTCATTTCTAAGGGGACTAACTGCAACAACACTCGATAATGCATTTGCCAAAGGCGAATTTGATTTCGTGGAAGATGTCAGCGCAGACTTCCCAATCCGAGTCCTGGCTCGAATACTAGACGTTCCGGATGAAGACACTGGTCAACTAATTGACTGGGGAAACCGAATGATTGGTAACACCGACCCTGAGCACGCAGACGTATTAATGGAGGATCCAGAGTCGGAAAAGTATCGACTCGTTCCATTTAGGTCACCTGCCGCACTAGAGGTTTTCGCATACGGCCAGGCGCTAGCCGCTGAGCGTAGAGGCAAGGGTCGAAAAGATCTGGTTTCAGTTTTGGCAGATGGAGTTCCATCAGATGGCATTCCAATGTCTGAACGAGACTTCAACACAAACTTCTTACTCTTGGTTGTTGCTGGAAACGAAACCACTCGCCACACGATTTCTCACACAATGAACAATCTGATAAAGAATCCAGATCAGCTTGCATTACTTCAGGAGAAACCAGAATTGATTCCTTGGGCAGTCGAAGAATTCCTCAGGTTTGCGTCACCGGTTTATCACTTCCGCAGGACAACCACCAAGGATGTTGAGATCAACGGTGTGAAAATCAAGGAGGGCCAGAAGGTACTGCCTTGGTTTGCATCGGGAAACAGAGACTCAGAAATATTCTCTGACCCAAACAAAATGGATGTCACCAGAAACCCAAATGAGCACATGACCTTTGGTCGCGGCGGACCTCACATGTGCCTTGGCAATGCTCTGGCACGAATCGAAATGCGGATTATGTTTGAAGACTTAATTTCCAGAATTGACCGCGTGGAGTTAACTGGACAAATTGACTACCTGAGATCAAACTTTGTGCACGGCATAAAGAGAATGCCGGTCAAGGTACATCTCAGATAAGCTTGGCAACTTTCGAAAGAAAGTTATCAACTAATTCAAATGTCCTTTGTTTAGCAGCCTCGTTTTCGGCGATTGTCTGCCTCATCATGACACTTGGGTCTTGGCCATCCTCTTCGACTTTTTTTGCTCCACCCCAGTCAAGCCAACCTTTTAGGCCAGCGGAATCGAGTTCCGGGTGAAATTGGACGCCTAAAGTTTTATTCACAACAAAAGCTTGTGAGGAAACAGGGTTGCGTGCAATTTCTTTGACGCCGGCTGGCAGCAACCATTGGTCGTAGTGAAATTGGAACCATGGACCGTTTGAAACAAGCCCGGGTTCTTCAGACCAAATGTAGGTCCAGCCGATTTCTGGCTTAGGTGCCCTAGTAACGGAGCCGCCAAGTGCTCTTGCAACCAGCTGTCCACCAAAGCAAATCCCTAGAACAGGCTTGTTCGACTCAACGGCATTTTTGATCCACGCCAACTCTGGTTGCAGCCAGTTACCAATACAGGCGTCATCCCAAGCGCCCCAGGGCGCCCCAAGGGGAATTATCAGGTCGTAATCATCTATGTCTGGAAACTCGAAGGCAACGTTGGGGTTTTCAAAGCTGTCCTCAGGCACTACAAGCCGAGTCTCTATCTCAAACCCATGTTGGGCCAGTCTCTCACCAACAGGTCCAATAGGGCTGACGTGATCGTGCTGAATGAATAGCGCCTTCAAAATCAGACTCCCAAAAACAACGTTGAATTAAACACTTCCGACTTTATGCTGGATGGCTCTAGTATCTCATTAGATACCAAACGATTCTATAAACCTATCTTTGCCACAAAGGAGTAGCAAATGAGTAAGTCACTGGAGCAACTGCAGAAAGAACTCAGAGTCGCCAAGATCGATGTGCTGAGGGTTGTATACCTGGACATCATCGGATTAGTCCGAGCCAAGGACATATTGGTTTCCCAACTGGACCAGATTTCCCACGGTGGCCCAGCTTTCTGTCAGGGTATCTGGGTTACCACAACAGGTGGTGATGTTTTAGATGCGCAAAACATAATTACTGACGGACTGCAAGACTTCATTTCTCAGATCGTTCCAGAATCTTGGCGAGAGCTTCCTTGGGAACCAGGCGTGGCTTATGTGGTCGCGGGAGCAAACAATCCAGACGGATCAAAGAACCTTTTGTCACCGAGAAACATCCTCGAACTCATGGTCCAGAAATATCAAGATCTCGGGCTCAACCCCATAGTCGGTCCGGAACTGGAGTTCTACATCGCTGAGAAGGATGAAAACGGCAAATACAAAAGAGCTATTGAGCGAACAGGTCAGGCTTACACCACGGGTTCTGTTACAGACCCGAAGGGAACCTTTCTGCACCTCTTGAGAATGCTTGATCAGATGAACATCGGAATCTTTGCTGGTAATCACGAATTCAGTCCAAGCCAATATGAAATTAACTTCTGGCACGGACCTGCTCTTGATGCTGCTGATAGAACACTGCTAATGAAAACCGCAATCAAGGAAGTTGTTGCTCGCGCAGGTCAGCACGCAACTTTCTGCGGTAAGCCTTGGAGCGATGAGGGAGGAAGTGGTTTCCACCTTCACTTCTCAGTCGAAGACCTAAAGGGCAAGAACGTCATGCACGATGGCGGTGAGCAGTTGAGCGCTGTTGGCAAGAGCATGATTGCCGGAATCCTAAAACACGCTCACGCCCTGACTGCAATTTGCAACCCAACAATCAATGCGTTCAAGCGCCTGGGTCCCGACACATTGGCTCCCTACCGGGCCAATTGGGGCCTCGACAACCGTTCAGCCATGATTCGAATCCCGCCTGAGCGAGGATCTGGAACCAGGCTTGAAGTAAGAGTTGCCGATGGTGCCGCAAATCCCTATTTGATGACAGCTGCAATTCTGGCTGCTGGTCTTGATGGAATCCTAAACAAGCTAGAAGCACCTGAGCCAGTTGTCGGTATGTCTTACGATAACGAGTCAGCACCAGTTCTTCCGATGAGCCTGGAAGAAGCTCTTGATGCTTTGCAGGAAGACACTGTCCTAAGAGACATACTTCAAGGACCAATTGTCGAAGTGTTTGATGTTCTAAAGCGAGACGAAGTCCGTCGCTACAAGGAAGCCGTTTCGGATCCAAACACCCGAGAGACTACCGATTGGGAAGTCAAAGAGTACATGTCTGATTTATAAAGTAAAAAAACTTTAGACGGTTGGATCAGAAAAGTCCGCTACAAGGTTTCCACCTGCGAACGTAACTCCAAGTTCGCGGTAGTAACCACCAAGGATTTTCTGAACTGGAAGAATTGAACCTAGTTCATCCCATTGTGAATCTCCGAGGATAAGTTCAGCATCGCCACTCCAAGTGGCACCAATCTCGGCATCTGTGGAGCCAAGAGAAACTAGTTGATCCAAAGAGTTTCCTTTTCCAGGAGTAATTGACGGCATCCAGCGGCTGTGAAGCATCTTGTGACCGTTTACGAAGCCATTACTGTCAGACTCCTGTCGCAAAGTAACAATCGCGCTTGCAAGTCTGTGATCGTAAGCGGCAACGCTAGCTCCAAGTTTTGCGCCAGGCTCAAGTTTCGGTGTTGCCTTGCCGTTATTGAAAACTCTCGTGACAGCGATGTTTCCAAGTTTTTTAGGGTAACCCTGGAACCAACCTCTGGCAATTGCAAAGTCTTTAGTTACCCAGATTGCAACACAACGAGAATAGGTAACGTCCTGGTACTTACAACGAATTACAACAAATGTTTCTAGATACTGTGATCGAACTGGATCTAACAGTTCAGCCTTGGAAGTTGAACAGGACTGCCAATCAGCCCAAATGATTGCAACTGCACCGGGTTGCTCGTCTGCTATCTCGACACCTTCTGGAAGAAGAGCGGCAACATTTTTCGGGTCGGTTAGGTACTCGACGGTAAGTAGGGTGCCCGAGTACAGCCAAGGCATCTCGGGAATAATGGCACTTTTTCCACTTGGGGTTTTGGGTGCTAGAAAACCTTTTAGTTCACTCATGGACACTAGGGTACAGAGTCATTCGGGCACAAACGAGCCATTTTTACAATTTTTCGACAAAATTTGTAGGACTAAGAACTTGACCAAAGTCCCGATTAGGGCAAGATTAGTCATATCGTTTTGATACGAACGATTCACCATTCAATGAGGAAGGGGGCCATAACAAATGGCCAAAGGATCAAACAAGTCCCTCAGCAAGGGGCGACTCGGTGTCGTTGGCATCGTGTTTTTTGTAGTCGCAGCTAGCGCTCCACTGGTCGGTATGACCGGGGCTGTGCCAGTAGCGATGCTTCTAGGAAACGGCGCTGCAACACCGGGTGCCTATCTAGCAGTAGGACTAACACTTTTAGTCTTCTCAGTCGGTTATGCAGCTATGAGCAGCAAGGTAACTAATGCTGGAGCATTTTTTGCTTTTGTTGGAAAAGGACTCGGGCCTAAAGCCGGAGTTGCATCTGCCTATGCATCGATTATTGGGTACGTCACAATTCAATTAGCTATTTATGGCTTCTTTGGTTTGGTGATTTCACTCACTGCAGCCGGATTTGGCCTCAGCCTCCCCTGGTGGGCATGGGCACTTATCGCTTGGGTTGTCGTAACGCTACTTTCGCTACTAAGTGTTGATATTGGAGCAAAAGTCCTAGGTGTTCTTCTGAGCGTCGAGCTACTTGCACTAATCATCACTGCGGTTGCAATTTTGGTAAACGGTGGACCAGAACCAATGGATATCAACGCTTCGTTTAACCCAGCGCTGGTGTTTGCTGGTGGTTTTGCAGGAACCGCGGGAATCGCACTAGCGTTCGCTTTTGCATCCTTTATCGGTTTCGAAGCAACAGCAATTTACGGTGAGGAATCTAAAGATCCAAAGCGTGACGTTCCAAGAGCAACCTATTGGGCTATTGGAATCATTGCAGCACTATTCGCAGTAGTTTCATTTGCAATGGTGGTTGGTATGGGAAGCAGCCAGTTGATAGATCAGGTTGTTGAGCGCTCATCTGTCCTAGCGGATCCAGCCGCAGTCCTATTCAGCCTCGCGGCAGAATATGTCTCGCCAGAGATCGTGACAATCATGGCCCTGTTGGTTGTGACGAGCCTGTTTGCTGGATTGCTTGCATTCCAGAACGCGGCAGCTCGTTACTTCTTTGCCATGGGTAGAGGTGGCGTTATGCCTTCTATGCTGGGCGAGACAAACAAGGTTGGTGCTCCACAAAACGGTGCACTTCTAACCTCCATAATTGCGGGTGCGGTAATTGTGCTCTTTGCAGCTGCAGGACTAGACCCATTCCTTAACTTGTTCAGCTGGATGAGCGGTATCGCCGTTATTGCAGTTGTTGCGGTTGAGGTATTGGTCTCGATTGCTGTAATTGCTTACTTCAATAAAGCAGGCGGAGGAACTCTTTGGAATTCAAAGATTGCTCCTGCCGCATCAGTTGTTTTGATGCTTGCTGGTTTGTACCTACTAATGTCTAGGTTCAACTTGCTAGCCGGAACATCTGCTGATGGGGTAGACCCATCGCTACCTGAATCAGCCTGGGCTCTCTCTGGCCTTGGTTGGTTCTTTGTACTGCTTCCATTCCTAGCGATGATCGTTGGGTATGTTGTTGCAGGAACAAGAAAAAACAAGAACGATGCCCTAGTTCGGGACTTCGCTTCTTAGAAAAGCACTCATTGGGTTAGGTGGCCAAGGAATATCCTTGGCCACCTCCCCCTGGGAATAAGGCGATGATCATGGATCAAGACTTCGATGTCGATGTGACCTTCGAAGAGAGCGCTAATGAAAGCCTCATTGGCAGTCTCAGTAAAGCGGACCTAAAGAAAAAATGTGACTCCTTACCGCATGAATTGGTTGAAGCGGCAACGGCAATTTTGGTGGATAAGAGAACTTATTCAGATGTCTCACAAGCGCTAGGAATTCGCCAGCCAGAACTGGTGCGCGCCATACATCGTGCCAAGTTGATCATTTCTGGAGATAAATAGAGCTTGAGTTACACGCTAATAAACCCATCAACCGAAGAGTCAATGGAAACCATTGAGCACCTCGATGTTGGCCAAACGGACGAAGCGATAAATAAAGCGGTAAAAGCTCAGGAGAAGTGGGCGGCTCTTGCGCCAAGCGATCGTGCAACGTTGCTCAGGAGATTTGCTCTGGCAGTTGATGCCGACAACGAAAACCTAGCCCAGCTAGAGGTTAGAAATTCTGGGCACCCAATCGACCAAGCACGGTACGAGGCCAATAACGTTCGAGACGTTTTGCATTATTACGCCGGAGCCCCTGAGAGGCTCATTGGTAAACAAATCCCGGTCGCAGGGGGGATTGCAGTTACATTCCATGAGCCAATAGGCGTTGTGGGAATGATTACCCCTTGGAACTATCCAATGCCCATTGCAGGCTGGGGGATGGCACCTGCTTTGGCTGCTGGAAATGCTGTTGTTCTAAAACCTGCTGAGTGGACACCACTTACTTCAATCCGCTTAGCCGAGCTAGCACTAGAAGCAGGATTACCAGAGAACTTATTTCAGGTGCTTAACGGAAAAGGAACTGTTGTTGGAGATCGCCTAGTCACCAACGAAAAAGTAGGGAAAATTGTTTTCACTGGTTCCACGGCAGTTGGAAAACACATCATGCGCGGTGCCGCCGATCAAATCAAACGCGTAACTCTAGAACTCGGTGGCAAAAGCGCCAACATTATCTTTGAAGATGCCGATATCGAGAAGGCCGCAAGAAGTGCCCCCTACGCGGTCTTTGAAAATGCCGGTCAGGACTGCTGCGCACGTTCAAGAATTTTGGTGCAAAAATCTGTATTCGAAAAATTTATGGAAGCCTTAGAACCAGTAGTAAAGGCGGTCAAGGTCGGTGACCCTTCCCTAAGCGGGACTGAGGTTGGTCCTTTGGTGAGTAAACAACACCGCGAAAATGTGAGCAGTTTTCTAGAAGGTGCTGATGTTGCGTTTCGAGGAAGTGCCCCCACTGGCAAAGGTTTTTGGTTTGCTCCAACAGTCGTGCTCGCTAAGAGCCCAACGGATAAATGCATGGCGGAAGAGATTTTTGGGCCGGTGGTTACTGTTTACCCTTTCGAAACAGAACAGGAAGCTATTGAGCTGGCAAATGGAACAGAGTACGGTCTTTCTGGATCGATTTGGACTCGCGATTTAGGTCGGGGAATTCGGGTTTCGAGGGAAGTTCAAAGCGGCAACCTTTCAGTGAACTCTCATTCATCTCTTAGGTACCACACCCCATTCGGGGGAATGAAGCAGTCAGGCATGGGACGCGAGCTAGGCCCAGATGCCCCGCTTCACTTCACTGAAGAAAAGGTTGTTTTCTTCAATCAAGATAACTAGCGACTGAGGAATCCGCTCGCTAGCTCCAAAACAGTTAGCGCACCTAGGCGAACAGTTCTACCATCAGCACTATCTGCCATTGCGTCGATCTCAGTGATGTCGACAGATTTCACTTGCTTTGCTTTTCCAATTTGAAAAGCGAACTGCCTTAGCTCATCTGCTGAAATTCCACCTGGGGCTGCAGCTGGGCAAGCAGGAACAAAAGACCGATCACAAACATCCATGTCTATATCCACATGCAATTTCTTGTCTCCAAGAAAATCAAGCGCTTCGCTAAAGACGCTTTCAACGGATCTGTTTCTTAGAGCAGATCTTGGAATTACATGAATTCCAAAATCTTTCGCCCGTTTGGCATAATCCGCAGAATTAGAAAAATCATTTATCCCAATTTGAACAACACTTGATCCCGGCAAACCTGCTTCAATCAATCTTCTAACCGGTGAACCGTTTGATACACCGTCTCGTAAATCGTGATGGGCATCGAGAGTAATCAGTCCCGCAGAAGAAAGATCTTCACCAAAAACTCCACTCATCACGGCATAGGTAATTGAGTTATCGCCACCGAGTGCAATTGATAAATCTGTTTGATTGGAAACCTTGTTTGCGAGAGCTTTGGTTCTTTCTTCGCCGTCTTTTGAATCTGGAGTTTCTGAGTCGCCAAAATCTATAAAACCAAGCTGTCTTAGATCTTGGTTTTGACTGTGGCTAAAAGTTGAGTACCTAGCTAGCGCGACTCGAATTTCCGCTGGGGTGGCATTGGCTCCGGTAGCAGAAATGGATGTCTCGGATGCTAGAACCCCAAATAGTCCAATCTCAGCCTTCTCAGAGCCAGCTGGCTGTAGCCAGCTAGAGGCTCTTGGCCAGAGCGGATCTTCGGCCATTTCCGCTCCAATCCAGACTGGGTAATTCTCGAATTGATTTGAGATTACCCTGTTATCAGGCACAAGAAAACATCAAAGTTGATGGAGGAAATAAATGACCCAGAGCACCCGAGGCGCACTTCACGCAGCCACCGGCTCAACCATGACCGCCAAAGGCTGGGGTCAAGAAGCAGCTATTCGCATGCTTCACAACAACTTAGATCCAGCTGTTGCTGAGTATCCTGAAGAACTAATTGTTTATGGCGGTAGCGGTAAAGCTGCTCGGAACTGGGCCAGCTTTGATTCGATTGTTAAGACTCTCACCAACTTAGAAAACGACGAGACCATGCTGGTCCAGTCCGGAAAACCAGTTGGTGTTTTCAGAACTCACGAGTGGGCACCAAGAGTATTGCTTGCAAACTCCAACTTGGTTGGTGACTGGGCTAACTGGCCAGAGTTCAGACGTCTTGAGCATCTAGGTCTAACAATGTATGGACAGATGACCGCGGGTTCTTGGATTTATATCGGAACCCAGGGAATATTGCAGGGAACCTATGAGACCTTTGCAGCGGTTGCTGCAAAAAGATTTAGTGGAACTCTTGCCGGAACACTTACTTTGACTGGTGGTTGTGGCGGTATGGGTGGAGCACAGCCACTTGCTGTGACTATGAACGAAGGAACTTGCCTAATTGTTGACGTTGACGAATCACGTCTTCGCAGAAGAATTCAAGATCGCTACCTAGATGAGCTTGCAGATAACTTGGACGATGCCATCGAACGAGTAGTTCGATACAAATCTGAAAAGAAAGCTATTTCGGTTGGACTAGCAGGCAACGCAGCAACTATCTTTGCTGAGCTTCTAAAGCGCGATGTTCCAATCGATATAGTGACAGATCAAACTTCCGCTCACGATCCTCTTTATTACATTCCTGAGGGAATCAGCGTTGAAGAATCCCGTGCCTATGCGGAACGTAGCCCTGAGGAATTTACTCAGCGTGCTGAGGCGTCTATGGCTAAGCACGTAGAAGCCATGGTTGGCTTTATGACCAAGGGAGCCGAAGTGTTTGACTACGGAAACTCCATTAGAGACGAAGCTAGAAAAGGTGGTTACTCAAGCGCCTTCAAGTTCCCTGGTTTCATCCCCGCATACATCCGCCCACTGTTCTGCGAAGGCAAGGGACCGTTTAGATGGGTGGCGCTTTCTGGAGACAAGAAAGACATCTACCGAACCGACCAGGCCATCTTGGAGCTGTTCCCAGAAAACGACCACTTACACCGCTGGATCAAGATGGCTCAAGATCGCGTTCAGTTCCAAGGTCTCCCTGCAAGAATTTGCTGGCTCGGCTACGGCGAAAGAGATAAAGCTGGAGCTGTTTTCAATGACCTAGTCAAAAAGGGTGAAGTTTCTGCTCCGATTGTTATCGGTCGCGATCATTTGGACTGTGGGTCGGTTGCAAGCCCATACCGTGAGTCAGAAGCGATGCTAGATGGCTCTGACGCAATTGCTGACTGGCCATTACTAAATGCAATGATCAACATTGCTTCCGGTGCCTCATGGGTTTCAATTCACCATGGTGGTGGCGTTGGAATTGGAAGATCAATTCATGCCGGACAAGTTTCTGTTGCCGACGGTACAGATCTTGCCGCTGAAAAACTAAATCGTGTTTTGACTAACGACCCAGGCATGGGTGTCATTAGACATGCCGATGCCGGTTACCCAGAAGCACAAGGCGTGGCAAGGGCAAAGCACGTACACGTGCCAATGCTTGATACCGAATAGCTAAATGTCGATTGCAATAACAAACATTGGCTCTTTGGTCACTAACGATCAAAGTCTCGGGTCAGGCATCCTCGGAGAAATCTCGAATGCTTCGTTGGTTATTGAAAATGGCAAAATTGCTTGGGTGGGAAATGCCAATCAAGCTCCTGATACCGACCAGCAAATTGACGCAGAAGGCAAAGCTGTGATTCCAGGTTTTGTTGATTCTCATGCGCACCTTTTGTTCGCGGGTGAGCGCTCTGCAGAATTCCAAGCTCGCATGAAAGGCGAGAAGTATTCCGCTGGCGGAATCAAATCCACCGTTGTCGCTACCCGTGCAGCCACTGATGTTGACCTAGAGCAAAACATGATCCGACTGGTTCGTGAAATGCAGCGCTCTGGAATTACAACCTTCGAAACCAAATCTGGTTACGGGCTCACTACTGAAGATGAAACAAGAGAACTTGAAATTGCTTCCAAGCACACCAGTGAAACTACTTTCCTTGGAGCACACGTAGTCCCAAGCGAGTATGCCGGCAAGGAAGACAAGTATGTCGAGCTTGTAACTGGGGAGATGCTTGATTCAGTTTTGCCGTATGCCAAGTGGATTGACGTGTTTTGTGATCAGGGAGCATTTGATGTTTATCAAGCCAGGCAGATTTTGCAGGCAGGCATTGATAAAGGCCTTTTGCCTCGCATCCACGCCAATCAACTAACCCAAGGCGGAGGAGTTCGCCTGGCTGTCGAGCTAGATTGTGCATCGGCTGATCACTGCACACATTTGTCAGATAAAGACATTGAGTGCCTTGCAGGATCAAATACTGTTGCCACCTTGGTTCCAGGAGCAGAGTTTTCAACTAGAGCGACTTACCCAAACGCAGCAAGATTGTTTGACGCCGGCGTGAATGTTGCTATAGCTACCGATTGCAATCCTGGCTCTAGTTACACAACCTCCATGCCTTTTTGTATTGCGTTAGCAATTAGAGAAATGGGCTTTAGCCCAGAGCAGGCCTTATGGTCGGCAACTATGGGTGGGGCTAAAGCGCTGCGCAGAACAGACCTAGGATCTCTTGCTGTTGGCCAAAGTGCAGACCTAGTGATTCTGAATGCACCAAGTTACCTGCACCTTGGCTACAGACCGGGTGTTGATCTAGTAAGTGAAGTCTTCAAATCAGGTAAATCTATCTATCAGGAGAAAAAGTGAGCGTAACGCTAAATTCAAGTGGTCTTTCAATGGACGAGGTAGTCCGGGTTGCAAGACACGGTGAGAAGCTAAAAATATCTCAGGAAGCCCTGGAGAAGATGGCCGCAACTCGTGCACACATCGAATCTTTAGCTGCAGCCGAAACTCCGGTTTATGGAGTCTCTACCGGCTTTGGTGCCCTTGCTAACAAGCACATCGCTCCAGAAGACAGAGTCCAGCTACAAAAGTCTTTGATTCGCTCTCATGCGGCAGGCATGGGAGACCCGGTTGAAAAAGAAGTTGTTCGCGCACTTATGCTGCTTCGAACCAAGACTCTAGCTAGTGGCAGAACTGGAGTAAGACCTGTTGTTGCACAAACTTACGTTGACCTACTGAACTCCGGAATCACACCTATCGTTCATGAGTATGGCTCGCTTGGTTGCAGCGGAGATCTTGCCCCACTAGCTCACTGTGCAATGGTTTTGATGGGCGAGGGAAGAGCAACCGGTAGTGACGGAGTTAAACGAGATGTTCCAACTCTTTTGAAAGAAGCTGGCATCAAGCCAATCCAATTACAGGAAAAAGAAGGCCTCGCACTTATCAATGGAACAGACGGCATGCTCGGCATGCTAATTCTTGCTCTTGCAGATTTAGAGAAACTTTGCGATCAAGCAGATGTAATTGCTGCAATGAGTGTAGAAGCTCAAATGGGGACAGATCAGGTGTTTAGACCAGAACTGCACGAAGCACTGAGGCCTCATCCAGGACAAGCTAAGAGTGCTGCAAACATGTTTGCTGCCCTTGCCGGTTCTGAAGTTGTTGCATCCCATAAAGAGGGCGATGACAAAGTTCAAGATGCTTATTCGCTGCGCTGTGCCCCGCAAGTCGCAGGAGCGGTAAGAGACACCATCACTCACGCAAGTCTTGTTGCAACCCGTGAGCTTGCAGCAACAATTGACAACCCAGTGGTTTTGGAATCTGGTGAAGTTACATCCAACGGAAATTTCCACGGGGCACCGGTTGGGTACGTGCTCGATTTCCTCGCTATTGCAGCAACGGATTTGTCATCTATTTCTGAGCGAAGAACCGATCGCATGCTCGATAGGTATCGCTCTAGTGGCCTAAGCCCCTTCTTAGCAGGGGATGCTGGAGTTGATTCAGGTTTGATGATTGCTCAGTACACCCAAGCAGCCCTTGTATCTGAAAACAAGAGGCTCTCAGTTCCAGCAAGCGTTGATTCGATTCCTTCTTCCGCTATGCAGGAAGATCACGTATCAATGGGTTGGCATGCGGGAAGAAAGCTTAGAAAAGTCGCAGACAATCTTCGTCGGGTTTTAGCTATTGAGCTTGTAACCGCAGCTAGAGCATTAGAAATGCGTGCACCCTTAAAGCCCGCCAAGGTAACTGGAGAGATGTTATCCAGGCTCAGAAAAGTAGTTCCAGGTGTTGGACCGGACAGGTTCTTGGCTCCTGAGCTGGAAGCCGCTGAAAGCCTGCTGCGCTCTTAGTTTTCGCTCAAAAGTTAACTCGTCTCATGCCAGAATAGAGGGATGACTACACATACACATGTTGCTTCAATTAAAACCAACCACGGCGAAATCAAGGTAAACCTTTTCGCCCTTCACGCGCCAAAGACAGTTGCGAACTTCGTAGGTCTCGCAACTGGAACCATCGAATGGGTTCACCCAAGTCGTGGCCCACAGGCAAAAGGTACCCCGCTATACAACGGCGTAATCTTTCACCGCATCATTCCTGATTTCATGATTCAAGGTGGAGCCCCAACTGGAACCGGAATGGGTGGCCCTGGCTACCAGTTCGGTGACGAGATTCACCCAGAACTAACTTTCAACGAGCCATACAAGCTTGCTATGGCGAACGCGGGACCTGGCACCAACGGCTCACAGTTTTTCATCACCACAGCACCAACCACTTGGCTATACGGAAAGCACACCATCTTCGGAGATGTTGTTGACGAAGCTAGCCGCAAGGTTGTGGACAAGATTCAAGCTGTTGACACCAACGCGTCTGACAAGCCTCTCGATGATGTCGTGATTGAGTCAATCTCAATCGAAACTCTCTAGAGCTTTCCCTTGGCAAGATTAAAATCGAGTCAGCCAAAAGTTACCGTTTGGCTGATCTCGATCAATCTGCTGATTTGGTTAGCTCAAGTCATTCCTGGCTCCGGCGTGACGAACACACTGCTGTATGCACCACTACTAACAACCATCGAGCCTTGGCGAATGCTCACGGCAGGATTTGTCCACTCGCCAGATAGTCCGTGGCACATTTTGATAAACATCTATTCGATTTACATCTTCGGGCGAGTTATTGAACCAATGCTTGGCCCAGCTAGATTCCTGGCGCTTTATCTGATTTCCATAATTGGCGGATCAGCGATGGTGTTGTGGCTTGGAAGCCCTGTTACCCCAGTTGTTGGAGCATCAGGAGCATTCTTTGGTTTGATGGGGGCTTACTTCATCATGCTTAGAACCATCGGTGATAACAGCGGGCAGCTGCTTGCGCTGATTGCCGTGAACTTAGCGTTTGGATTTTTCTTCCCGAGCATTTCTTGGCAAGGTCACTTAGGTGGCTTACTTGCCGGAATGGCAGTTACTGCCGTTTACGCCAGAACCAGATACAAGTCAGCAATAACTCAAAAGATTCAAGTCTTGGGTGTTCTACTTGTGATTATTGCTCTGATTGTTGTGGGAGTGATTTTTCGGTTAGGACCGATGTTTTCTTAGAGAATTATTTCCAGCGAGTCGACATCATGAAGCCGACCATGGCAATTCCAAAACCAATCAAGATGTTCCAGTTGGAAAGATTCAGCGGTGTTGCAGCTCCTAGTGGGAACTGTGCGCTGGTCACGTAGTAAGTGATGATCCAGAACAAACCAACAATCATGAAGCCAAACATCACAGGCTTGAACCAAACCGGGTTTAGAGCATCCTCAGAGTTTCTTGACTTGGCTACCTTTTCGATCTTTGGCTTGCGTTTAGGAAGCTTTAAGGAACGTTTTTTTGGTAACGACGAGTCGTCTTCAGGGGTCGCTGTCAATTTAGGCATGGTCATAATTCTACAAGTAGGCTTTGATTAAGATGACCAAGATTCTCGTGCTGGATAACTATGACAGCTTCGTATACACGCTCAGTGGCTATTTACAGCAGCTTGGCGCCACAACCGACGTTGTGAGAAACGATGCCGTTAGCGCAAAAGAGCTTCCAGAGCTAATGAAAAAGTACGACGGAGTGCTAATTAGCCCAGGACCTGGGACCCCTAAAGATGCTGGCCTCAGCATCGATGTTGTACAAATTGCCTTGGAAACGAACCAGTCGGTCTTTGGAGTTTGCCTCGGTCACCAAGCCATCGCAGAGGCCATGGGAGCAACCGTTACCAGCGCTGAAGAACTGATGCACGGTAAGACAAGCGAAGTTGAACACGATAACAGCCTGGTATTCAAAGACGTCCCAAAATCCTTTAGGGCAACTAGATATCACTCCTTAGCCGTTGTCGATAACACGGTGCCTAAAGATCTAGTTGTAACTAGCCGCACCAAAGGTGGCGTAATCATGGGTCTGCAGCATGTATCAAAACCCATTTACGGAGTTCAGTTCCACCCAGAGAGCGTGCTCACTGAAGGTGGTTACCAAATGCTCGGAAATTGGCTTGAATCAATTGGACTCAAAGGTGCCGCGGCCAAAGCCAAACATCTATCGCCGATGATTAAGTTCTAGGGACTTTGTTGTTGATCTAGCTTGGAGGCAACTGGCCGCTCACTCTAGCCTTGTGTGGAACCCTTGGGTGTTACCTAAGGAGTTTCGGCATCCCAGACTGCAGTAGCCGTAACGTTCGATGAAAGCGTGTAGCTGGAACCAGCTGTATAGACAGTGCTACCAATTGTCCAACCACCAAAAGTAAACCCAGTCTTTGCGAGAGTGCCTGCATTCGGAAGAGTCTTCGCGCCGGTTCCGGTTATGCTACTGGGAGCCGATCCGCTATCTGCACCATTTGCATCAAAAGATATTGTGTAACTCGCTGCGCCCGCAATACAGTTCAAAGTCAGGGTAACGGTTTGCTTCTGCGCAGCAAGGCCAGCTGGAATTGATTGAGAAGCAATGACAGTTCCTGCTGTGCCACCTCCAGAAGTACATGTTGCTAACGGCTGAACTATCGCAGTGAATCCAACGTCAGTTCCCTCCATCGCGCGCCTTGCATCGGTTGCCCCCATTCCAACCACGGATGGAACCAGTACTTGACCGTCGGAGACAAGAAGCTTTACAGCGGACCCATCAGCAACTTGCTCATTTGCGGCCGGGACAGATTCAATGACTTCACCCTTGGCTATAGTTGCGGAGTTTACTGATGTGATTCCGCCCAGAGTCAGACCAGCTTTTTCTAATGCTTGCTTGGCTTCTGCTTCCGTTAGCCCAGACAAAAGCGGAACTGCCGACTCGGATTTGCCAGAAGATACGAAGACATCGATGGTGGTTCCGGCTGGAACTTTTCTACCGCTGGGTGGATCAGTTCTAATGATTAGGCCTTCTTTTACAGACTCGTTTACTTCAGCCACTCTTTGAACCAAAAGACCCTGGTCTTTCAAAGTCTGACTTCCATCAGCAAAAAGCTCACCAGTTACATCAGATACTTCAACACCGGTTGCACTGTTTGAATCGATTGGAGAAAAAGCTCCACCTAGGGCAACCAACCAAATAATCAAACCAACAAGCGTTACGGCAACACCAGATCCAACACCCCACAGCAATTTAGGGGAGGGTAGCTCTTTGGCAACTCGTTCACGAACAGTTATTGTCGTGGTCGGCTCACCAGCGGCGTATTCGATTCCTACTTCTTTGAAGAAATCGTCAGCGCTTACAGAGTCAATAACCTCTGTTGGCATCGCCTGCTGCTCTGAAACAACGGTTGTCTTTGGAGTGAATCCTGTTTTGGGAAGAGATTCCCCACGAACGGCTGCTAACAGGTGCTCACGGAATTCTTCGGCAGTTTGAAAACGCTCCTCACGGTCTTTAGCCAAGGCGTTTAGAACAACCCGGTCTAGTTCAGGCGTGATTTCTGGATTGTGCTCAGAAGGAGTCGGAACTTTTTCACTCACGTGTTGGTAAGCAACCGATACTGCAGTGTCGCCTTTGAATGGAGGTCTTCCCGCCAACATCTCGTATAGCAAAACACCCATTGAATAAAGGTCGGTTCGAGAGTCTACAACTTCTCCACGAGCTTGCTCGGGAGAGAAGTACTGGGCTGTTCCAACAATTCCGGCGGTGTGTGCCTGAGTTTCTGAGGAATCGGCGATTGCCCTGGCTATGCCAAAGTCCATTACTTTTACCTGGCCATCGTTGGTGATCATGATGTTTGAAGCTTTAATGTCTCTGTGGATGATTCCGGCCTTGTGAGAAACCTCGAGAGCGCTAAGAACTCCCTTGGCGAAGTCAACAGCTTCTTTGAGGCTTAACTTCTTGTCGTGCATGATGTCGCGAAGTAAGCGACCGTTTACGTACTCCATGATTATGAACGGGGTTTTTATTTGGCTTCCGTTTGAATCGGTTGAAGTCTCCTCGCCGGCATCGTAAATGCGAACGATAGTTGGGTGTGCCATCTTTGCCGAAGCCTGGGCCTCTTTAGCAAAGCGAGACTCGAAAGATTCGTCATTAGCTAGATCAGACTTTAGGAGCTTGATAGCCACCTTGCGTCCGAGGCGAAGGTCGACACCTTCAAAAACATCAGCCATACCTCCGCGCCCAATTAGCTCGCCAACTCTATAGCGGCCAGCTAAGACGCGTTCTTGCTCAGACAATTGTTTCTCCCCGACTCTTCTTCTTCAATAATACCAAGCGCAATCTCACTAGCCGCCTCCACTGGAATCGGGACTTGGGCTCTGCGTACCTGTGGGGCTAGGACTTGGAGATACTGTCGGTGACGGGCTAGGACTAGGTGCAGCTTCTCCTTGAATGTAGTAGAAAATTCTCACGGTCGAACCAACTGCTACCTGACCAAGCCCCTCGGCTTGGTAAACATCCAATATTCTTGGATCACTTGGATCCAATGCCTCACCTGCCACAGCCTCTACCAAAAGACCCTGTTGGGTCAAAAAGGTCGTTGCATCTATGACTTTCTTCCCAACAACATCAGCCAGAAAAACACTCACGGTGGAAATCGGCCTGTCGGGATCAGGCGCGGTGGGTCGCTTGGAAACCGAAATAGAAGAAGGGCTTGGCGAAGGGTTCTGCTCTGAAACCAAGCTCACAATAATTGCAATCATCACACCACCAGCGGCTACCACCAAAACTCCAATGAGCGCCAGCCAAGGCCAAACAACTGGCAACTTTGCTACTGGCTCGGTGTCTGGTGCGGTAGCAGTGTCATTCACTCTTGTCACTGGAGCACTTTGCGGATCAAAGACTTCGGTGGCCGAGACGCCTTCAAGCTGCAACCTCAGTGCTCTTGCTCTATTTGATAAATCAAGAGCACTACCAGGGCGTTGATTTGGTTTTTTGGCTAGACAAGACAAAATCAGCTCTTGCACCCTTTTGTCTATGTCGTCACCTATAGCCGGTGGCTTGTCATTGATCTGGGCCATCGCAATAACCATCTGAGATTCCCCAGTGAAAGGTCTTCTTCCAGTTAGCGCTTCATAGGCAACAATTCCAAGTGAGTAAATGTCAGTGGATGGCGTGGCAGGCTTTCCCGTGGCCTGCTCAGGGGATAGGTATTGAACTGTGCCCATGACTTGACCAGTTGCGGTTAGAGCAACTTGATCGGCAACTCTGGCAATACCAAAGTCGGTGATCTTTACTTTTCCAGATGGGGTAATAAGTAAGTTTCCTGGCTTGATGTCTCGGTGAACAAGTCCGTCTTCATGGGCTGCGTGCAGCGCCTTAGCGGTTTGCTCAACAATGCTTAGAACTTCAATTTCAGTAAGGCGAATGCGCTTTTCAATTATTCGCGCAAGTGAGTCCCCAGCAACAATTTCCATAACCAGATAAGCCGAACCGGAGCCTTCTCCGTAGTCGTAAACATCGGCGATTCCAACGTGGTCCACTCGAGCGGCATGACGAGCTTCAACGCGGAATCTTTCTAAAAAGCCTGGATCACCCATGAACTCAGGCTTCAGAATCTTTATCGCGACATCGCGCAGGATTACTTCGTCGTGCGCTCGCCAAACCTCACCCATGCCTCCAATGGCTATGCGATCAACTAGACGGTATCTATTTCCATAAATCTGCCCGGCTTCTGGTTTCATTTACCAAGCACCACCCGGAAAAACTCTCTAGCAACTGGTGCAGCGGTTGCATTCCCGCCGTAGCCGCTGTCTCTTCCGCCACCGTCTTCAATCACCACGGCAATTACAAATCTTGGGTTAGTTGCTGGAGCAAAACCGGTGAACCAAAGAGTTGGCCGAACACCCTCGCCGTTTTCGGCAGTTCCTGTCTTACCCGCAACTTCTATGTCGGCTATCTCCGCGTTAGAAGCAACACCGTTTGCTACGGAATCGATCATCATCAACTTGATACTCTCTGCATTTGCAGCAGTGATTGGTTGTGAGAACACCTGGGGTTGAGGCGCATCGATAACAGAGAGGTTTGGGCTAATGACGCTTTCGATGAGGTTTGGCTTCATTAGAACTCCACCATTAGCAATTGCTGATGAGATCATGGCCATTTGAAGCGGTGTTACTCGCACGTCATACTGACCAAAAGAACTCAAAGCGAGCTGTGCATCGTCTAGTTCTGGAGGAAAGTAACTTGGGGTCACCATCATCGGAATTCTAAGTTCCTTGCCAAAGCCAAAAAGTTCTGCCTGAGCGCGCAATCGATCTTGACCCAGATCCAACCCAATCTCAACAAAGGGGATGTTGCAACTTAGAGACAATGCTTGAAGCAAGGTAACTGTCGCGCCACCACTGCCGCAAGCTCGTTGGGTTGAGTTAAACACTTCAGAAGTTGACCCAGGAAGCTGAATCGAAACCGGGTTCTCCAAAGTCGACTCATTGGTATACAAACCAGATTCCAGTGCTGCAGCAGCCACCACTAGCTTGAAAACCGATCCTGGGTGATACAAGTCTCCGCTAATTGCTTTATTGATTAGTGGATTAGTTGGGTCAGCTTCTAACCTTGCGTAGTTATCAGCAACGACTTGGTTGTCGTGGCCAGCTAGCTCGTTGGCGTCAAAACCGGATTTAGAAACCATCGCAAGGATGTTTCCGGTCGCTGGGTCAAGAACCACTACCGAACCCTGCAGATCCCCAAGAGCATCCCAGGCGGCTTGCTGCATGACAGGATCAATAGTTAACTCAACTGCTGCACCCGAAACTGGGTTACCCGAAAGCACGGCGTTGAACTTCTCAAAAAACTGCGAGGAGCTTTGTCCGGAAAGATAAGAATTAAGTGCTGCCTCAACACCTGTTGCTCCTCTAAACACAGAGAAATAGCCAGTAACCGAGGAATACATCTGATCTTCATAAACCCGCAGATACTTGTAGGCATCGTCTGATTCAATCGAGCTTGCTATTGGCTTGCCATCAACCAAGATTGGCCCACGAAGGGTTTTGTAGCCCTCATACAAACTTCTTACGTTTCTCGGGTCCTCAGCCAAAGCTTCACTGTCCACCGCTTGAACCAAAGAAGCCGAGATAAAAAGCGCTATAAACATGGTCGCCACAACTAGCGAAACTCGTTTGAGTTCTCTAATCATCGGATCACCAACTTAGAAGCGTGATCGGTTGTCGAGTCTGAGAGCCTAAGTAACATCGCAATAATCACCCAGTTGGCAAACAGGGACGAACCACCAGCGGCAAGCAAAGGGGTTGTTAGTCCGGTTAGAGGCAAGAGTCTTGTTACCCCTCCAATCACCACAAATACCTGGAGGGCAATAACAAAGGCAAACCCAACAGCCAAAAGCTTGGCAAATTCATCGCTGTGGCTGAAGCCAATCTTTAGGCCCCTGGCAACCAACAAAAAGTACAGCGCGAGAATTGCAAAGAATCCAATTAGCCCCAACTCCTCCGCGAGGCTGGCAATAATGAAATCGCTTTCGGCTAGTGGAACAAGTTGCGGGACCCCACCACCTAATCCTGAGCCGAAAACGCTTCCATTAGACATTCCAAAAATTCCCTGAACGATTTGGTAACTACCGCCCGCGGCGTCATAGTTTTCTGCCGCAAACGGGTTCAACCAAGTGTCGAATCGTCTGGAGACATAGTCCAAAACCCTGGAAGCAACCAAGCCACCGGTGACCAACATAGCCACGCCAATACCGGCATAGAAGGCTCTTCCAGTAGCGACATAGATCATCACCAGAAATAAGCCAAAGTACAAAATGCTAGTTCCAAGGTCGCGCTGCAAAACAAGAACCAAAATACTGGCGAGCCAAATCAAAAGAATTGGGCCAAGGTCACGACCGCGAGGGATTCTAATTCCAGCAATCTTTCTACCTACCACCGCTAGCGAATCCTTGTGGTTCACGAGGTAACCAGCAAAGAAAACAATTAGTGCAACCTTTGCAAGTTCACCTGGTTGGAAGGTAATGCCAAAAAGTGAGATCCATAGCGTCGCACCGTTGATTGTGGTTCCAATCACCGGAAGCATGGGAAGCAACAACAGCAAGATTCCAGCAAACATAGCTGTGTATACGTAGCGTCTCAAGAAAAGCTGCGATGGAATCAAGTAGATAACCGCTGCCGCTACACCCATAGCAAGCGCAGTCCAGAGCACTTGCCTAAAAGCAAACAGCTCGGTTCCCCCAGAGGCGATGGTTGCAAGATCTAGCCGGTAGATCATTGAAATACCTAATCCGTTTAGAACAAAAGCAATAGGCAGAATAAGCGGATCTGCCTCAGAGGCTTTTTTGCGCAAGATAAAGTGCACTACCAACACAAAAATCACAGGCGGTAGCCAATAGGTGAATAAGTCAACTGTCATTTTCTCAAGAATTGACAGCTGCACTTGGGCTAGTTCAAAAGCATTTAGACCGGCTGCAAAAAACAACAGCAGCGCTTCGAGGTTTCTGCTTCTTGGAACAATCTTGACTAACTTTGAAATTTGCAGTGCGCCAGTAAAAGTGCTCAACTACTCACCTCCCAGCTGAGAAACGATTCTTTGGGCCTCTTCCGGAGACTCCGCAGTTATGGAGCGCTCAAGGGCTTCGCGCTGGAAGTCGGTAAGTGAATCAACTGAAACATCAGTTACTTCATAGACACTTGAGAACTTAAAGGGACCGAGTTCCTCTTTGATGCCCTTGAAAATAACCACGTAGCCATCATTGATTGCAACGAAGTAACGGGTTTGTGTGTATTCAATGGCCAAGAACAATCCGTAGCTAGCTACTGCAATCAGAAGCAAGTAGGTAGCAATCTGCCTAAACCTTCGTGCTCGAACGCGCCCCTTGGTGTCTTTCAAGATCTTTTCTAACAACTCCTCAGACTCTGGCGCAAAGCTAACTGGGTCTTCTGGTTTTTGAAGGAGCTCAAGAAGCGTTAGTGGGTTTAGTAGTCGCAGTACCTGCAGCCCCTTGCGTTGTTCGATCACTACTTCGTTGGCTGCAGAGCCAACCAAAATCCTGCCGGGTGAAAATTCGATTTCATCTTGGGCGTCAACAACGTCTACTAGTACGACGGTGACGTTGTCTGGAGCACCGAACTCAAGAGCTTCGCCGACAAGCAATTCACAGGCTTCTTGGATGTCGACATTGCTTAGAAGGATGTTTTTCATCAGCTGATCTGGAACCACGCCCGAGAGTCCATCACTGCAGGCCATCCAGCGATCACCAGGTTTGGTTTCGTAGGTGTCAATGTCAACTTCTGGGAATTGTTCAATATCTCCCAGTACTCGCATCAATACACTTCGGCGCGGATGCACCAACGCTTCTTCCTCGCTGATTCGACCGGTGTCAACCAGCCTTTGGACGAAGGTGTGGTCGGTGGTGATCTGCTTCACAACACCATCGCGGGCAAGGTAGATTCGAGAGTCACCGATGTGAGCGATTGTGACTTTGGTACCGGTTACCATCATCGCCGAAAGAGTTGTGCCCATTCCGGTGATTGCTGGATGCTGTTTCACACTGGCATCAATTTTTTGCTTGGCTTGGTAAATGAAGTCAATTAGTTTCTGCTCAGCTTCAGCGCTGGTTGCTAGAGGCTCGTCGGCAAGTGAAATGTGTTGCGATGCGATTGCGGACGCGATATCTCCCCCGGCGTGACCACCCATACCGTCGGCAACAAAAAATAGATTTACTCCGGCATATCCAGAGTCTTGATTCGAGGACCTAACTCGACCAATATCGCTGGCCGCAAATGAAACTGTTTTTATCGCCAAGAGTTAGGCCCTTAGCTCGAAGGATGTCTGGCCCACTCGGACCTGAGTGTTCAAGGGAACGACGGTAGTTGTGGCAACCTTCTTCCCATCCAGCAAAGTCCCGTTTGTTGAATCAAGATCTTGAACTAACCATTCGCCATTTATGAATACCAACTTGGCGTGATGGGTGGAAGTGTATTCATCGTCCACAATCAAATCGCTGTCACCAGCACGGCCAATAGTAAGTTGTCTTCCAGAAAGCGCTATCTCAGTGCCAATCTTTTCCCCGGCAGTAACCACAATCTTGGTGGCTTTTTGCTCGGAAGGCTTGGCGCTAGCCAAATTTGCACCAGAGGCGGGAACAAATGCGTTGGGTAGATTTGCGGAAGCAACCTTAGAAACGACTTTTTGGCCGAAGAGGTCTGCTCTAATCACTGAGATGATGCTGAAAATGAAGATCCATAGCAAAACCAGAAAACCCGTGCGAACCAGAAACAAAGCTAATTCACTCACTTGGCCCTCGCTATCACGTTGAACAGAAAATTGGTTCTTCCTGCTGAAAAAGCGGTTCCATTTTGGAGCACCACTTGGTCAATCTTTCTACCGTTCACCTTGACTCCGTTGGTGGACCCTAAATCGCGCAAAACCGCGCTGGAGCCATCCCAAAGGATCTCAAAGTGCTTTCTACTTAGACCATTGTCCCCGATTTGGATGTCTGCCGTGGAATCTCGGCCAACCGTGGTTTTTGAAGAAACCAAGGAATGAAGTACTCCAGCCACCTCAAGAACCGGCACCCAGGCTATGTCTAACTTCTTGCTGCTGGCAACTACAGATAGCTGACCCAAGGCCAAGGAAGCTTTTTGGGCAAGGGAAATCTCCAGCACTTCACCGAACTGGAATCTTTGGTTCTTAGCGTGCTCCGAACAAAGCTTGGTGAGCTCTTCTATAAGAGGCTCACCTAGGTCATTTAGCCGGTCATGGTCTTGGGGGCTTAGCTCAACCAAGTAGCTATTGGGTACCAGGATGCGATCGCGGCTAAGAATGGATGCCTTGGCATCCATTTCTTGCTTGATGGCCGAAGCTATCTCTACTGGCTCTAGGCTTGATTTGAAAGTTTTGGAAAACAGTCCAGTAACTTTCTTTTCAAGACCTTTCTCGAACTTATCTAAGAATCCCAAGACATTCCCTTGTTCGGCGGTAAGTTACCAGTTTACCAAAATCACCAGTAATCAACTGAATAAAAAAGGTACAACACCTAATTACTGCCCCAAACGCGCTTACTTGATTGATTTAGGATTCTCTACATGAAGAAAATACTGATTTTTCTGGATGAAGTGCGATCTGCGATTCGTGAGGGAACGTACCGTCAGAACATGAAGACTTATTTTCTTCCCAGAATCGCAAAACTTACAGTAAACATACTTTCCTTGATTTCTAAGTTACCTGGGATTTCCGGACTCCTTAGATTCCAGCAGGGAAAGTTTGGTTTTTTTGTCAGAGACACTTACTTCCTCACCTACAACGCAGGACTACTCTCTTGCAGCTCAGTCACTTTGTCTGACATCACAGCATCGGGCCGCACAGTAAGAAAAATCAAATCAAACTTTGGCATGAGTCTTTATAAGAAATGGCTCCTCAGAAATAATTGGAAAAGCTATTTTCAAACCCCGGTACTGACGAACTCATCTCAGTTAGCTTCCACTGAGAGCGGGAGCTATCCCAACGAAATTCATGACTGGTGGGGTAGGGACTACGATGCTATTCCTTTCAAGGCTGTTCAAGAAACTGTTGGCTTGTATTTTCGCCTTTCACCAAAGGTTGTGAAGCTCTCAGATGGCTTTGTTGAAAAATACGGAATCAATTTGGATGAAACAATCGGTGTGCACTACCGCGGTACGGACAAGCAGACCGAGATAGAAACCCCAAGCCTCACAGAATTCATATCGCAAACCAGGCAGTTCATGCAGGAAATGGCTAACCCGAAGATTTTGCTCCTAACCGATGAGCCTGATGTCATTGTGGGCTTCGAAGCCGCTTTTCGGAATGCTGTAATTACTATTAGTGAACTTGCAGCGCCCGGTGGCTCAATTGGAGCACACATACTTGATTCAAAAGAGCCCGAAGTTCAGGGCCAGATTTTTCTAGCTATCTTGTCGTTAGTTTCTAAATGCAAAAAGGTCGTAACTCACACCGGAAACGGCGCACTTTGGGAAGTGCTATTTAGGGGAAGTACCGAAGATCTAAAGCAGGTTAGGACCCATGAGCTTTAAGAGCGAACAACTCTGTTTACGGAAGCTCTACTATCCGACTGTTGCGCCGATGCGCTTACCCCTGGTGTGTGAGGGGCTGCAGGCAATATTCTCTGGAACCTGAGCGCATTCGTCGCAAAGCAAAATCAAATCTCTACAGGCCAGAGAAGAACAGTCACGGAATTTCTTGGTTGGACCATCACACGCTTCACACTTACCTATTACCTTGGCATCTGGTGAGAAGTCGATGTCCATGCGGTCATCAAAAACATAGAGTGAACCTTCCCAAAGTCCTTTGTCCCCAAAAGCTTCTCCGTAACGAACGATTCCACCCTTGATTTGATATACCTCTTGAAAGCCACGGTTTTTCATAGCAACCGACAGAATCTCGCAGCGGATACCGCCGGTGCAGTATGTGACAACAGGCTTGTCCTTTAGGTGATCAAACTTTCCTGATTCGATCTCCTTAACAAAGTCGTGGGTAGTTTCAACATCGGGAACCACGGCATTCTTGAACTTTCCAATCTTTGATTCAAATGCATTCCGGCCATCAAAGAAGACGACTTCATCGCCTCGTTCAGCAACTAGCTGATTTACCTCTTCTGGCTTTAGGTGTTTACCGCCACCTATAACTCCACGGGGTCCAACCTGAAGTTCCTCGGGGGCTCCGAAGGCAACCAGCTCTTTTCTAGAGCGAACCCGAAGTCTTGGGAAGTCATTACCGGTGCCATCTGACCACTTGAAATCGATGCGGTTAAATCCTGGATACTCCTTGGTGGCTCTGGCGTACTTCTTTAGTGCAGCCATGTCGCCACCCAAGGTTCCGTTGATGCCGTGCTTGGAGATAAGAATTCGACCTTTGAGGCCCAAAGATTCACACAGGGTGCGCTGCCAAAGCTTCATAGCCTCTGGGTCGGGCACCGGAGCAAAGCCGTAGTAAAGGATAATTTTCTGGAGTTCCACATGAAAAAGCCTAGCCTCTAGAACCTTCTAGGATGAAGTAATGAATTTGTCTCCAGGCATTGACGCCACAGCACTGAGCCCAGCAACCAGAGCCCAAGATGACCTGTTCAGGCATGTCAATGGCAAATGGCTAGACACCACCGAGATCCCAGAAGACAAAGCCATCTACGGCTCTTTTCACATGCTTGCCGACGCATCCGAGGAAGCCGTCAGGTTGATTTTGGAGGAGGCTTCTGCAAACCCAACACCGGGAGTGAGCCAGCAAATCGGGGACCTCTACGCATCTTTCTTGGACGAAGAAAAAGCCAATGCCCTTGGCGCCAAACCTATTGAAGCTGATCTTGCCCGCATCAACGCGCTCGCCAATCTCTCAGAGGTCACCACCATGCTTGGTGAGTTTGAAAGGACTGGAGTCAGCGGGCTATTTGGAATGTATGTCGACAACGATCCAAATGACCCAACCAGGTACCTAGTGAATCTATACCAAGGCGGCCTTGGTCTTCCTGATGAGGCCTATTACCGCGAAGAAAAGCACGAGAGTATTCGCGCAGCATATGTGGTTCACATTCAAAAAATGTTGAAGCTAGCTGGATGGGGAGAAGATTCAGCTAAGGATGCAGCAGCCGACATCTTTGAGTTCGAAACTAAGTTGGCTTCAAATCACTGGAACAATGTTGAAACCAGAGATGCCGAGAAAACGAACAACCTCACAAATTTTGATTCGCTAAAAAAGCTAACTACTACCTTTGACTGGAACCTGTGGTTTGAAGGTGGAAAAATCAGCCCGAAAGTTCTAAACGAGTCGATTGTGATGATGCCGTCCTTTTTTGAATCCCTGAAAGACACTTTCTCGGAATCAAACCTAGAGGCCATCAAGCTTTGGATGAGCTGGAAACTGATCAGCCAGGCAGCAGCCTATTTGTCTCAAGATTTTGTGGAAGAAAGATTTAGTTTCTACGGAACAACATTGACAGGAGCGCCGGTAAACCGCGCTCGCTGGAAGCGAGCCGTGAGCTTGGTCGAAGGCTCGCTTGGTGAGGCTGTTGGAAAGATCTATGTCGAGAAGTATTTTCCAGTTGAGGCCAAAAAGCGCATGGACGAGTTAGTTCAGTATCTAATCGATGCTTATAAAGACAGCATCGAGAATCTTTCTTGGATGAGCGATGAGACCAAAGAGAAGGCGCTGGTAAAGCTAACAAAGTTCACTCCAAAGATTGGTTACCCAGTGAAATGGAGGGACTACTCGAGCATCAAAATCGATCGCAATGATTTGATCTCAAACGTCAAAAACGTTACCTCTTGGAATCTTGACCGTGAGATGAAGAAAATCGGTTCACCGCTAGATCGTGACGAGTGGTTTATGACCCCACAAACCGTAAACGCCTATTACAACCCTGGCTTCAACGAGATTGTTTTCCCGGCCGCTATTTTGCAGCCACCGTTTTTCTCTTTGGATTCAGATGACGCTGTTAACTTCGGTGCAATCGGAGCGGTAATCGGTCACGAAATCGGACACGGCTTTGATGACCAAGGATCAAAGTATGACGGCGATGGCGCACTCATTAGCTGGTGGAGCGATGAAGACAGATCAGCTTTTGAGAAGCTAACTTCTAGTTTGATTTCCCAGTTCAATGAACTATCTCCTGAACAGCTATCTGATGACAACAAAGTCAACGGCGAGCTAACTATCGGAGAAAACATCGGAGATCTTGGTGGACTTGGAATTGCTTATAAGGCTTATCTGATGTCACTGAGAGATAAAGAGCCTGAGCTAATTGACGGTCTGACGGGCAAGCAAAGACTATTTTTGTCTTGGGCGCAAGCCTGGAGAACCAAGGGAAGAGACGAGATGGTTCTGCAACGACTAGCAACCGACCCACACTCACCACCTGAGTTTCGGTGTAACCAGATTGTTCGAAACATTGACGCCTTCTATGAAGCATTTGAGCTGAGCCCTTCTGACAAACTTTGGCTGGAAGAGTCCAAGCGAGTGAGTATTTGGTAAATGAAACTTTGGCTCAGAGTTATCTATCAGCTATTGAGCTGGAGATTTAGATCAAACATAAAGATCAATGACGTTGCTAAACGCCGCTTCAGAGTTTGGCCAACCGATCTAGACATCTACGCTCACATGAACAACGGTGTTTTTCTGACCATTATGGATTTGGGTCGTTACGACCACGGCAAGAGAACCGGTATTTGGAACAAGTGGAACAAAATTGGTTGGTATCCAGTGGTGGTGGCAGAGAACATCACTTTCAGAAAGTCGCTCCAGCTTTGGCAAACTTTTGATCTGGAATCAAAAGTTATTGGTTGGACCGACGAGGCGTTCTATTTTGAACAAAGATTTGTGGTTGGCAAAGAAATCTACGCCAGAGCAGTAGTTCGAATCAGGTTCCTGAAAAGATCCCGAGGCATCGTTACCCCTAAGGAAATCTTGGAATACACACCTTGGAATGGACCGCTGCCGATTCTCCCGCAATGGGTTGCCAACTGGTCAGCAGCCTCTTCTTTACCTAAGGGTAGAGACCCAGCGCCTAGCGAATGGGACTAAGCAGCAGCTATGAATCGTTAGGCTCTTTCGAAACAAGCAGTTGAACTAGTAGAGACTTGGCTAACTGACGCCAAGGGAAACACTGAATCATCGGCGGCAGAGGCAAGGCTGTCAGCATTACTCAGAGACCCACGAAATCTTTTGCAGAAGTGCGCTTCGGAAAATCAGAGTACCTAGGAAGAAAATTTTTTAGATCTTTAGCGCTTGAGCTTAAGGAGGAGTCGCTTCGGCCGCGAGAGAGCTGTAAATGCTAATAGCTATCACTATATGGGTATAAAAACGGCCCATAATGCTGGCCCAATGAATGCAAGCCATAACACCGAAACTCTAGTAACCCAGGTTGCGCCACCGACCGTTTCTTGAAGCTTGGATTCACGAAAAATTTGAAACAACATGAGAAAAGCTGGAGCCAAGAAAAACGCACTAAGCACGGTTCTAAAAGTCGACATTAACTCTAGAGGGTAAAAGTCTGATACAAGAACCTTAGGGTCAGGGAATGCCGAAGCCAATGCCCCTTTTTCAATCATGAAACCATCTACGTTGTATTTCCATTGAGTTACTGAAATACCGATAAATGCTACAAAGGCTACAGACTCCCATAAAAGCCATGTCCTAGGGTTAGGAATCATGCTCACCATCAAGGCCAAAAATGGAGTAAGAATAATCAGCCATTGTGGGTGCCATACGACGACGCTAAACATCAGGCCATAAGTTGTGACTGCAAACAAAACCGCTTTTTGCTCAAAAGTGCCCTTCCACTTATTCGAGAGAACGGCGGCGAAGCACATAAAAACATAGACAGCTGTCACGACGTATATTTCCCCAGTCGCGGCTGCCCCGGCAGCTCTGCTGAAAGCAAGACCAAAGATCTGATTCCTAAAAGCTTCATTGGACCAGTAGGCGGCAAGCTGTAGTGCTAAGGGAATACACACAAGCAAACCGAGACGTGCTATCTCGAGTATTTTCTTTGAGGAGAGAAGTAAAAAAGGCAATACCAATAATCCAGCAAAGAACTTGAATGTCACCGCAACACCAATTAGTACTGCGAACCGGCTCAATTGCTTTTGTAGCAGTTTTTGAAAAGCCCAAAGAGTAAAGAAGACACCAATGATATCGTATTGACTAAAAATTCCAAATGCAAAAAGAGCAAATGGCGATAAAACAAAAGCCCAAGTGGCTAGGGCCTGTCTTAGCCCGTTGTCAGGGTGAATTAGCCTGGCGATTCTGTAGAGAATTCGCACACTCAAAACGAAGAAAAAAACTAGGAGGCCTTTCGCCCATAAAATTTCTCCTGGAAAAAGTGTTAACGCTCCAAACTCAGATGCTATCGGAATGCCCAAAAAGTAAAAGGGTGCCATCCAGGCGGCAAAGACTACATATAAAATAGGAAGGTAATCGTTACCTCCAACAAAAGTTAAGTTGTAGTCGTAAAAGTCAATTAAGTGACCTTGCAAGTAACCATAAGACGACAGAACCGTGTGGGTCAGATCGCCCTGATTAAAAGTTGGAAGAACGGCAGCAAGCGTAACCAGTCCCAGAACTAAGGCAAGCCTCGGCTTTGTGAATTTATTGAGCTGCCCAACTGAGTTCGACAAGCTAGAGGTCGTTTTTCCCCAGTGGATCGACATAATCTGGAAAACACGAGAGTTTTTCAAGAAGCTGACTCCTTTACCACTCTCAATTTTTTTGAATACTGGGGTTCAAACTAAGTAGAACTCCCCCAAAGCACCTCTTAATACATCACTAAAGACCCAAAGCACCTCTTAATACATCACTAAAGATTCTACTGGATAAAAAGAGAGAGCGTGTCAGTTTTTTTCCGAAATATTGGAACATCTCCATTCAAGCTAGACCAATCTCAATCTAATTGGACACCGACTCGTATACCTTAGTTGGAATAAAACTCTCCAAACCTAATCGCTCTCACAACATTAATGCCGATGCTCCAAGAAATGAGTTTGGTGGTGTGCAAAGCACCTGTTTACGGATAATTACTCTGCTTATTTCAATATTTTCAGCCAGGGAGCATTTCCATCGGCTGCGAGAGACTCAAGAATTCTTTTTTCTCGCAGCGTGTCCATGGGCTGCCAAAAACCTGAATGACTGAAAGACGCGAGATTACCAGATTTAGCTAGTTGTTCTAACGGCTCTCGTTCCCAAATGGTCTCATCACCTGAAATAAGATTAATAACTGCAGCTTCTAAAACAAAAAACCCTCCGTTAATCCATCCAACTTCTTCCGCACGTTTCTCCCGAAAGTCAGTTACCGACCCTGCTTCATCCATAGTTAACATTCCAAACCTGCCAGGTGGTTGAACGGCGGCAACCGTAGCTAGCTTTCCATGGGCTTTGTGAAACTCAACCTCTTTTGAGATGTCTATATCTGAGACACCGTCACCGTAGGTAAGGCAAAAAGTCTCATCACCGATGTATTTCTGAACACGCTTCAATCTGCCACCAGTCTGAGTATCTAACCCAGTGTCTACAAAAGTTATCTTCCAACTCTCTGTTTGCGTGTCAAGAATCTTGTACTCACCAGTTGCTAAGTCAATATGAAAATCTGAAGTGTGTCTGTAATAGTTGTAAAAGTACTCTTTGATCATGTATCCCTTGTAACCAAGGCAAATGACGAATTCATTTATCCCGTGGTTTGAGTACATTTTCATGATGTGCCACAGGACCGGCCTATCGGCAATTTCTACCATTGGCTTGGGTCTTAGATCAGATTCCTCAGAAATTCGGGTACCTAAACCACCCGCAAAGATTACAGCTTTCATTGAACCCCTTTAACCCTCAATTTCCGATTGCTCCCATGAGTCTATTTGGTCAAGACAAAGCTGCCGAGCTGGCTTGGTGTTGGCTAGGAACTCTTTGTACCAAGAGGCTGTTTTCTCTATGACCTGATCGGTATCCCAACTCGGCTGCCACCCAAATGTTTGAGTAGCCAGTTCGCTGTTGAGCCCAAGTTTTCCAGCCTCATGCAGATTTGACTCGTGCTCCTTTATCTTGACGCCAGGCAACTCTTTAGCGAGCGAGGAAAGCACGGAAGATACCGAGAAAGACTCGTCTTCGATGGGGCCCAAGTTAAATGCACGATCAAACCTTGTGGGCTCTGGCCCCAGCATGCCAGCTAAAATCGACAGGTAACCGTCAATCAGAGAAAGCACATGCTGCCAAGGTCGGGTTGACTCTGGGAATCTTACTTCCATTTCTTGACCGGAAACAAATGCACGAATGTAGTCGGGAATCAATCTATCCTCAGACCAATCCCCACCACCAACAATATTTCCTCCTCTAGCCACTGCAATTATCTGGTTAGTGGGACCATCAACTCTAAATGAATCTCGGTAGCTTGAGATTATGAGCTCCGCAGCCGCCTTCGACGCTGAGTATGGATCTTTACCTCCCAACTCGTCACCCTCCACATACCGGTAGTCGGTTTCAAGATTTTTATAAACCTTGTCAGTGGTTATACAGAGAACACCCTTGATTGATGAAACAAGCCGGGCTGCCTGCAACACGTTTGCTGTCCCTTGAGCGTTTATTTCAAAAGTCTCCCTCGGAACTCGGTAACTCCTTCGAACCAAGGGTTGCGCCGCCAGGTGGAGAACAAGATCAGGCTGAAACTTTTCAATTTGATCTCTTAGATCATCAAAGTCTCGGATGTCAGCGATTTTTCCATCCACAAGTTCGGCTACGCCTGCTTCTTCATACAAATTTGGGGAAGTCTCAGGAGATAGTGAGTACCCAAAGACATGCGCGCCAATGGCGTTTAGCCAGATGCTTGCCCAAGAGCCCGTGAACCCTGTGTGACCGGTCAAGAAGATTCTTTTGCCAGCGAGTTCGGTTTCAAATCTTTTTGCCAAAATAACCCCAAACTTCAGTAAATAGAAAGACTTTCCTCAAAATTAGCACCACTCTGAAGCTGTAGCCACCCTATATCTAGTTCAATCACAATACTGAATCTGTAGTATTAAGGTCCACTAATTGAAACACGGGGTTCATTAATGAGTGACTTAGAGTCATTAAGGCAAGCAGCCCTTCAAGCAACTAAGGCATATGCAGACTCGTACCTAACGCGAACAGAATTCAAGGCTGGAGAAACCCCAGTCCCAGTTTCCGGAAAAGTTCTCGACTCATCAGATTTCGTATCCCTAGTTGATTCAAGCCTTGACGGCTGGCTAACAGCTGGAAGGTTTACTGAAGATTTTCAACGGAAACTAGGAAAGTTTGTTGGAGCTAGAAAAACTCTTTTTGTGAATAGCGGATCAAGCGCAAACCTCGTTGCACTAAGCGCTCTAACAAGCCCAAAACTAGGCAAACGTGCACTAAAGCCAGGCGATGAAGTCCTGACCGTAGCTATGGGTTTTCCAACGACAGTGAATCCCATTATTCAGAATGGACTTCGACCAGTTGTTGTTGATGTTCAGCTGGGAACCTATGATGCTTTTCCTGACATGCTTAGGGAAGCCATTTCCTCCAAAACCAAAGCAATCATGATGGCTCACACTCTCGGAAATCCATTTGACCTTGATACGGTTCAAGAACTTTGTGAAAAGCATGGCCTCTGGTTGATCGAAGACTCTTGTGACGCACTGGGCTCTACATATAAAGGTAAGCGCACAGGTAGCTTCGGAGATACTGCAACAGTTAGCTTTTACCCAGCCCACCACATCACCACTGGTGAAGGCGGTGCTGTTTTTAGCAAGTCTCCTCTTGTAGCCAAGCAAGTTGAATCATTTAGGGACTGGGGAAGAGACTGCTACTGCGAGACCGGACATGACAACACATGTCAGAAAAGATTTGGCTGGCAGCTTGGAGATTTACCAATCGGCTACGACCACAAGTACACGTACTCACACATCGGGTACAACCTAAAGGCAACAGACATGCAAGCGGCTCTAGGTGTCACCCAACTCGCGAAGTTGGAATCGTTTATTGAGTCCCGAAGAAGAAACTTTGACTATTTGTATGAAAAACTCAAAAACGTTGAAGGGTTGATTTTACCTAGGGCGACAGAACACTCGGAGCCGTCTTGGTTTGGTTTTCCAATCACGCTTGACCCCTCCCACCCAGCGAACAGAGAAGACCTCTTGCGTCATCTAGAAGCCCTAAAAATTGGAACCAGGCTGATGTTTGCGGGAAATCTAATGAAGCAGCCTGCCTATAAAAATGTTGATTTTAGGGTTGTTGGCAATCTAGACAACACGGATATCGTGATGCTTAGGACTTTCTGGGTGGGAGTTTACCCAGGCCTCACTAGTGAAATGCTCGACTATGTTGCTCATTCCATTTCAGAATTTATGAAGAGATAACTCAAGTTGAGGAGAATGTCTTTGCCATACTCTCGGAAGCCAGAGTCAAGATCATTTAAAATCAAAATCTCGCAGCAACTTGAATTGAAAGGGATGCAACCATGAAAATTTCTTCTGGCGCTAGAGCTCTTCAAGGGCAACCCATGTTTAAGTTGATTGATAAAGCTAAAGAACTTGAACTGGCTGGAGTGGATGTTATTCATCTTGAAATAGGAGATCCAAACTTCGACACCCCAGGCAACATAAAGCAAGCTGCAATTGACGCAATTTTGTCAGGCGAAACTCACTACGTAAGTAGCTGGGGTATACCAGAACTTGTGGAAGCCGTTCAGGTTGCCACAAAAAAGTCAAGGGGATTCTCTCCTAAAAAAGACCAGATACTAATCACGCCTGGTGCAAACATAGGAATTTTCTACGCAATTTTCTGTGTTGCAGAAGCTGGAGATGAAATTCTGGTGCCCGACCCCGGATTTCCAACGTATCTTTCAGCTCTGGCAATGTGCGGAGTTAAGCCAGTTCCTTATCAGCTTAATTCACAGGAGTCTTTCCGATTGGATTTACACACAATAGAATCTCAAATCACTGCGAAAACACGCATGATAATTCTCACCAGCCCAAACAACCCAACTGGGAGTACTTTGACCAAACAAGACCTCAGAGAAGTTTTTCAGCTCGCTGAAAAACACGATATATACGTTTATTCTGACGAGATTTATTCACGAATGGTTTACGAGCAAGAGGATTTCTCTTCGGTTTCTGAATTAGATCAATGCAAAACACGGGTCATACTAGCAAATGGATTCAGCAAGGCTTTTGCGATGACAGGCTGGAGATTGGGGGTTCTTGTGGCCCCAGAGGTACTGGCGGAGAAAATGATGTTGCTACTTCAGACAACTTCTTCTTGCGTTTCACCGTTCATACAAAAAGCAGGACTGGAAGCCATTAACGGGGAGCAGTCGATAGTTCGTGAAATGATGGCTAGCTACAGGAGAAGGCGCGACCTTCTTGTGGAGGGACTGAACAATATTCACGGAGTCAAATGTGATATTCCAAAGGGCGCATTTTACGTATTTGCTGACATTTCCTCCTTTGGACTGAGCTCTTTGGAGTTTTCTACTCGGGCGCTGAATAAATGTGGCGTTGCAATATTGCCTGGGACAGACTTCGGCCCTAATGGAGAGGGCTTCGTCCGCTTATCATTCGCGAGTTCCGAAGATCGTCTAATCGAGGCAATTTCGAGGCTTGAAACATTCTGCAGAGAATTGGGGGCGTAAAAGATGAATGATGGGTATCGCGTCGCCGATTTTGTCGCTGATTTCATCTCTGACGAACTCGAAATGGCGCATATTTTTTTTGTAACAGGTGCCGGAATAATGCATCTCACAGATGGGCTGGCAAAGAACGAGCGAATAGTCCCTATTCCCCTTCATCACGAACAATCTTGCTCAATGGCTAGTGATGCATATTCCAAAGTCAACAACAAGTTTTCTGTTTCAATGTACTCAACAGGTCCCGCGGCTACTAACGCGGTTACTGGGTTAGCTGGTGCCTGGCAAGACTCGGTCCCCAGCCTCTATATTTCTGGCCAAGTCAAGATGAGCGAATCAACTCTGGCCCAAGAGTCACCCAAAGAAGTGCGTCAGTTTGGAGTACAGGAGTTGAACATCGCTCCAATCGTGGCAAGTATCACAAAGTACTTTGTACAAGTTCAAGATCCAAACATGATCAGATACGAGCTTGAAAAAGCCGTTTATTTAGCGAAGTCAGGTCGACCAGGTCCAGTTTGGGTCGAGATTCCAATGAACGTGCAAGGGGCACAAATTGATAAATCTTCTCTAACCAGATTTCTGCCTCCTGAGCAAACATCAGACAACACGCAATTTGAGAAATCCGTAGATGATTTGATCGAGCAACTAAAAACGAGCCAACGACCAGTAATACTGACTGGAAGAGGCGCGTTCTTGTCTGGTGCAAGCCAAAAACTTCAAGAATTTGCATCTCACCGCGGTATCCCTATCGTTTCCACTTATTTGGGCATAGATGGAATGCTGATGGATCAAGGTCAATACATTGGGAAGGTTGGGGTTAAGGGTGATCGAGCGGGAAATCTAGCGCTCCAGAACTCTGATTTAATTCTTGCTGTAGGCACAAGCCTTCATGTTTCTGTGACGGGTTATGAATACAAGGACTTCGCAAGAGAAGCAAAACTAGTAGTGGTAGACATTGAACCTAGAGGCCATGAAAAGAAAACTGTAGGAATTCATTCGTTGATTAGCCGCGACGCTGCTTCGTTCTTGGACTATTTGACTGAGACTAGCGAAGAGATGTCCTTTCCTGATTGGGGTTCTTGGCTTAAATCTTGTAAGTCTTGGAGAAGTCGCTACCCAGTTGACCTACCTGAGTACTCCGAAACCTCAGAAATCAACATCTACAAGTTTGTTAGCAGACTTTCAGCTTTGGCACCTAGAGATGCAATTTTTGTTTCTGATGCAGGATCAGCATATTATGCGGTATCGCAGGGGGTCCAAATAACGAGTGAGAATCAACGGTACGTTACATCTGGGGCGATGGCAACAATGGGATTCACGGTCCCCGCTGCGATAGGCGCGAGTTTTTCTGCGAAGCCAGGGACAGTTGTTCTTGGTGTTACCGGAGACGGTTCTTTTCAGCAAAACATTCAAGAGCTCCAGGTTATAGCTCAGCACAACCTAAACATCAAAATGTTTATCCTAAACAACGACGGCTATCTTTCTATAAAAGCTTCTCAACTAAATTATTTCGAAGCGAGGGAAATTGGTGCCGGCCCAAATTCTGGTCTTACATTCCCTGATTCAAAAAAGGTTGCAGAGGCTTATGGAATTGCATTTGAAAGAGTCAGCCAGTTAGCTGATCTGGACGATGCAATCTCACGCGCTCTTCAATGGGACGGACCTTATATCCTGGATGTAGTAACACCCCCTCAGCAACCAATTATTCCAACTGTTTCGTCCACCTTAGATAATCAAGGAGTCATGAAATCTAGACCGCTCGAGGATATGTTCCCTTTCCTAGAACGGAAAGAATTTCTCTCCAACATGTTTATTGATCCAATCTGATTCAAGGATTTACAGTTTTACACTTTCAACAGATATCTCATCAGTAACTATCTGCGGAAATAGTGATCCGTTTCAACAGCCAACTGGCGAGGCTGAGCCAAGTTTTGCGCTACAACAGTGCGACCTTCTTAATCAAGCGTCAAAACTCCCGTCATCCAATCCAATGTATTGCGTATCCCAACTTCCAACGGGACAATCTCGCGCCAGCCCAAGTCTCTGAGTTTCTTATTCGAAGGAACAATGGATTTGTTTGGCGAATGTGTGTATTCAATTTGATCAGAGCCATACTTGACAGGCACTCTAACCTGGACACCAGCAATAAGGGCTACTTTCTCGGCAAATCCCCTTACGCTCAGGGCGGTTTCGCTCCCCACGTTATAAATTTCTCCAGGAGTGCCTAAGGTAAGAATCTGAAGCAAGGCCGCAACAGCATCCTGTAAATACAAGAATGTGCGAATATCTTCTCCAGCTGATCGAAGCTCAACAGGATTACCTTTTGCTGCCGCCCAAAGGAAATCACTAAAGGATCTACCATCATCCTCTCTAAGCCCAGGACCGAATGAATGAAACAACCTAGCAATGTAAGCGTCAGTTTGACGCCGCTCGAACAAACTTGACAGTACTGCTTCACCTTCTATCTTCGATCTAGGGTAGACGGCCCTTGGGCTATCAGGAATTGGGTTTCCAACAAAGGATTCATCAATCAAATCTGGAGCGTCCGGACCGTAAACTTCACCCGAAGAAATGTACAAAACTTGGTTCGGTATTTTGCCTTCATCAAAACTTTTCAAGAAAGTGACATTGGAATCGAAAACTGCAGAAGAATCCGCATACTTTGTTGGACTCGCTGGGCTGGCAGCGTGGACAAGGCAGTCATATACCTGTTTGGGTCTCCAGTTCAAAAGCTCAGTCTCAAATACCTTTACTGAAGACCCAAAATCTAGACCTCGAAGATTTGGCGACGACTTTTGCCTGATCAGAAGGGTTAAGTTTGGTGACTTGTATCCCTGTAACCTAGCGCCTGTAATCAATGAGTGGGTCAAGTATGAGCCCAGCATCCCACTTGCACCAGTAATCAAGATCTCTTTACCCGAAAAAGAGCCGAAGTCGACTCTTTCAGCCAAGCCCAACGCATCGGAGGTGCTGACAATCACGAGTAACCCCTTTTAGAACTCAAAGCAAATTAGCACACACCGCAACCAGTCGATGGAGTGAGGATGCAAGAGTACTGTAGCATTTTAGGGATGTATGAAATTCAAGTATCCACAGAGCAAACTTCTTGGCCTCGCCAATTTAACTGATGAATAGGCCACTAGTACTTGGGGCGAAATATGACAAATGAGATAACGTCAGTCGATATTGTCACGAGCGCGAGAAACGAACAAGGAAATATCCTTGAATTATTCCAAGGAATTGAAAATGCTCTCAAGAATTCGGGTCTCACTTACCGTCTAATTATTGCTGATAATCGGTCCCTCGATAAAACTTGGCTAGAGATACAACAGCTCTGTGAAAAGCATAAAGATAAGGTCCTGGGCTTGAGAATGTCTAGGGATTTTGGTTTTGAGGGAGCAATACGGGCCGCACTATCACAGGCGACAGCAGATGCAATTGTTGTGATGGCCTCAGACCTTCAAGACAATCCAGAAAGAATCCCTGAGCTAATCAGCGAGCTCAGGAGTGGAGTGGATCACGTATATCAGATTGTTGAAGAAAGACCTGACGAGTCCTGGATTCGAAAGCTTCAAGCAAAAGTCTTTTACTCTCTTGCCGAAAATCTATCAGACGGATTAATTGTCAAGAACTCAAGCACATTTCGAGCCTTCACACAACCGGTTCTGGATGCCATTAAGTCCATGCCCGAGAAGGCAAGATTCCTAAGAGCCTTAGCAATGTATGTAGGCTTCTCGACAAAAGGGATTATGTTTCCAAGATCCCCTAGAAAAACGGGCCAATCCAAGGCAGGTACTTCGCACGTAATCGGACTCGGTGTTCGTGGGATCGTGGCCAACTCAACCAAGCTTTTGAATCTAATTGGACTATTTGGAGTTGTCCTAAGTGCACTTTCAATCCTTACGACGGCAATTCTGGCGTTTTTATGGATAACTCTAGGAGTGCCTTTTGCAGGCTTTGGCACCATCGTAGGGTTAATCCTTGTAGCTTTTGCGTCCATTTTTCTCACGCTTGGAATAATGGCTCAATACCTTTCTCTGATTTATCAGGAAGTCAAGGCTCGGCCAGATTACATAATTTCTGAATCTACAAATTGGAGTAAGGGAGTGACCCCAAGTTCAAATTAGTGGCTACAGTTGTGGGAATCCAATCTGGTCTCGTTGACCCTGTTGGGAAGACTCGATTGCGAACAAGGACAGGATCTGCCGGATGACAAAGTTACCTCTACAACGAGCCTTCAAAGATTCTTTAGGCGTAGAAATAGTCTTCTATGAATGGCCAGTGGCTGACCCGAGAGCCGTTGTTCAAATAGCTCACGGGTTAGGAGAGCATGCCAGACGCTACGACCTCATGGCTGCGGTTCTAAACAGGGCAGGCTTTAGCGTTTACGCTGACGATCACAGAGGCCATGGCCAAACCGGCCTTGGCCAAATAGAACGCAAGCAAATCAAGAAACTCGGAAATTTGGGACAAGGTGGGATGGATGCGACATTTAATCAGGTTCTAGAATTCTCCAAGCTAATCAAATCCGAAAACCCAGGCAAACCACTCATTTTTATTGGACACAGTTGGGGTTCATTCATCGCACAAAAAGTCATAAACAAATCGTCAGATTTGTATGACGCGGTTGTGCTCTCAGGTAGTGCGCTAACCATGCCTGGTTATCTAGCAACAGGTGATTTCAATAAGGTATGGAAAAAGCTTCCTGGATCAACCGGATACGAGTGGCTATCAAGAGACGTTGAAGTTCAGAAGAAATTTGTTGCTGACCCTCTAACATTCCTGGCTGCGGCTATGAAGGTTTTTGGTGTTACCAACTCGTTGAAGTTATTTGGTACCCCATCAAAAAACGTGCGAAGTGATCTTCCAATTCTTGTCCAGGTGGGCGAAGCCGATCCAATCGGCGGCGAGTACTCCAATAAAGCGCTCGTAGAGGGATATCGTAAAAAGTCCGGAATTCGAGATATTGAGCTATTTGTTTATCACGATGCCAGGCACGAGATTTACAACGAGCTAAACAAGGAAGATATTATCCAAGACTTAATTAAGTGGATAAACATCCGAATTGGATAGTGCTATTCACCCCTTGGAAGTTTGCACGCGGCAACAGCTTCCTCAATTGAACCCTTGAGAAGGTCATGAGTTTCAGGATGACGCTGCATGTAGGTGACTACATACGAGCAAACCGGGACAACCTTGTCCTTCGAGTTTTGACGCATGTCCAAAAATGCTTCACGCATCAAGATAGCGGCGTAGTTTTTCCCTTGATGCTCGGGGTTAACTTCGGTATGGACAAAATGTCTCTCACCGGGCATGCGGCTGTAATCAGCTAGCCCAACCCTGTCATCTCCTAGCCAAAGCTCATAGCGGTTGGCCTGCTGGTTGTGTACAACTTTTGGTTCCATGGCTGTTAATCTACTTCCTATGGCGACTTTGGAAAACACCCTTCACTTTGGTGACAATCTAACGGTTTTAAAGCTAATTCCCGACTCCTCAGTTCAACTTATTTACATTGACCCGCCTTTCAATACCGGACGAGAACAGCAACGATCCAAAGTAACCACGAAGAGAAGCAACGAAGGTAACCGCATTGGGTTCAAGGGAGAGCGCTACGAGACGGTCAAGTCCACTGTCTTGTCCTACGACGATCAGTTCGCTAACTACTGGGAGTTTCTAGAACCAAGAATCGAAGAGGCCTTTCGGGTCCTCAGCAATTCCGGAACCCTCTACCTGCACCTGGATTATCGAGAAGCCCATTACGCCAAAGTTCTACTGGACGCCCGATTTGGCCCAGAGTGCTTTTTGAACGAAATCATCTGGTCCTACGACTACGGAGGAAAGTCCAAGAGTCGATGGCCCGCCAAGCACGACACTATTTTGGTTTACGTAAAAGACCCAAAGAACTACTACTTTAACTCCGAAGAAGTAGATCGTGAGCCATACATGGCGCCTGGCCTTGTTACGCCAGAAAAGATTGAAAGAGGGAAACTACCCACGGACGTTTGGTGGCACACCATTGTTTCTCCCACAGGTAAAGAGAAGACCGGCTATCCAACCCAAAAGCCAGTTGGAATTCTAAGAAGAATCATTCAAGCAAGTAGTAAACCAGGGGACGTTGTCTTGGACTTCTTTGCAGGTTCTGGAACCACAGGGTTTGTAGCTAATGAACTTGGCAGAAGATTTGTCCTGGTAGATCAAAACCCTGAATCAATTCAGGTAATTAAAGACCGCCTACCTAAAGGCAGCTTTCAGTTTGTTGACTGAATGTACCAATCGTCAAAATCTGACAAATCTGCATGGACCTGCTGGTATCCGTTAGCCAACAATAGACCGTTGATCTTCTCGCGGGTGTCTGCAAAATTGTGCTCAACGCAAATCGCACCAAATCGATAACTTTGGAAATCAAAGTTCTTTAGGATCTCAAATTCGCTACCTTCAGTGTCAATTGAAAGAAAGTCGATGTACTTCGGGGCACCGTGTGCCACCAAAAGATCTTGCAGTGAAATTGTCTCTACTTCGTAAGAAGAAGTAGTTCTTTTCAGTAGCCCGTGACTGTTTGGTTCAGCGTATTCAGTAATGGCCGATAACTCGCCCAGGTAGTTTTCTGAAAAGCTAATCTTCTGTCCGGATGCCGAGTAAACACAACGAGTGTCGATTGCGCAGACTCTGTTTTTCCTTAGGGCTGGATGCCAACTTTTGCTCGGTTCACAAAGAATTCCCGACCACCCGAACTGTTTTTCCAGAATGTGACTATTACTTAGTGCCGTTCCATCTGCTGCCCCAAACTCAACAAAGAAACCAGGATTAGTCAAGCCCGTGGTAGATAGAGCGAGAATGTCCTGTCCAAGTTGACTCTTTGAGTGTCTAAGAAGCTTGTTTGCTTGAGCTCTCGAGATTTCTTGCCCTGACTTCCAGATTCTTTGGATCAGAGTCTTCTTTGTCTTGGAGCTGATGGAATAACCAAGTGCCAGAAGGACCTTGGCGGCAAGTTCTTTGATTATCGGCACTAAAAGAATCTACCAGCTGGGGCCAATACACAGATTCCTTATGCCTAAAGCTTCTCTTTCGGAACTCTAGAGACTAAAAACACAACAACAGCACTGAGCAAAATCAATATTGCGGAGACTGCCATAGCCATTCCGTAGTTTTGGTCCCCGGGTCTCGAAATCAGCCTGAAAAGCAAGGTGGGAATTGTTGCTTGCGAACCGTTGGCAAGAAAACTACTTGCGCCAAACTCCCCAATTGAAATTATTGCTGCAAAGCCAAGCGCCGTTACAAGAACACCTCGAATCATCCTGGATTCGATAAATCGCCAGCTCTGCCAGCTTGTTGCTCCGTCTAATTGCGCCTGCTCAATCGGTTCTCTTCCGAGAGAAACAAGCGCCGGGTGAACTAACCGGACGATCATAGGAAGAGCGATAAGCGCCTGAGCTAGGGGAACAATTAGCCAGCTTGAACGTAGGGGAAACCAGGTGGCATCAAAAGACACCAGAAACCCAAAGCCCAGCACAACACTTGAAACACCAAGCGGGAGTATAAACACTAAATCCAAAGAGCGAAACCTAGTTCGAGTAAGTAACCAGGAGACAAGTGTTCCCAACACAAACGCGATTGTGGCTGCGACAAACATATTTCGTAGTGAGTTCGCCGCCGCATCAATAAAAGTAATGTTCAGAAGGTCTCTTGCTCCTCGAGTTCCGAGGTTCACAAAATGCTCAAAACCAAAGTTACCACTAACCTCAAAGGCTCTAATTAACACAAGCAGCAAAGGCATTGCCAATAAGCCCACCCAGATGGCAACGCTTATAACAAGAGCCAACAAATCTCTGCGATCAACCTTTGGCTTTCGCGATCCCTCAAATACATGCTCGAGACCAAAGCTGCCTTTGGCAAGTTTGGTACCCACGAAGAATGCCAGGGCGGTTATCAGGGTCTGAACTAAGACCAACGCGGAAGCTAGCTCAAGATCTAGCCTTTGTGTTGCCGCAAAGAAAATTGCTGTTTCAATCGTCTGGATTCGCCCGCCGCCTAGAACCAGAACAATCCCAAAACTTGTTGCTGAAAAAAGAAAGATCAAAGCTGATGCTGAGTAAATCGCTGGCTTGAGCTGAGGTAGAGATATGGCCACCAGTGTTCTGAGTCTTCCGGCCCCATCTAGCTCAGCAGCTGCTTCGATGTCAGCATCCATGGTTGCCCAGACCCCACCTATGGTCTTGACGGCTATTGAGTAGTTCACAAACACGTGGGCCGCAATAATCCAATAGACCGAATCTGCCAAGAAAGTAAGACCCAGCCCCTGATAGAACTCATGAATACTTCGAAACACTGTGAACCCAACAGCCACCACAACACTTGGCAGAACAAATGGAACGGTTATCAGGGCTCGAACAAGTTGTTGGCCAGGAAAAGATCTTCTGTATAAGAGGTATGCCCCAGGAATAGCAATGATCACGGTAATGACCGTTGACAATACTCCCTGCCAGATTGTGAACCAAACAGCTTCTAGTGTTTTTGGCTCAACCAGTCTTGATAACCAGTCACCGGTTAATCCAAACAAGGAAACTTGACTGACCGGCCAGTAGAAAACTAGCCCGACAAATGAAAGGGGAACTAACCACAGTATTTTTCTAGTCAAAAATTACAGACCACTTGTCCTGCCAGCTAACTCTGTTATTTGCAAGATCCAAACTTTCACCAATCGTGGATTTAGCTGGTGGACCAAACTGCGCCCATTCGGCAGGCACAACTGCTTCGGGATTCACCGGATACACATACATCAGCCCCGGCATAGTTGACTGAAAAGAAACAGACAGAAGATACTCAACTAGTTCTTTTGCTCCAGCAGGATTACTTGCACCCTGCAAGACGCCAACATACTCAATTTGTCGGGAGCACTCATCTAGAAGCGGCACAGTTTGAGAGATCCCATCTTCTCTAATCTCTGCTGCTGGAGAAGAGCTATAACTAAGAACAACTGGATAGTTTCCTTTTCCTGCGGAACCAGAGAACTCAGTGAAGTAAGCCTCTTCCCAACCAGTTGCAACTTTGACGCCGTTATCTTTTAGCTGCTGCCAGAATGCCTCGAAGCCGTCTTCTCCAAAAGCGGCAACTGTGGTTGCCAGAAAAGCAAGACCTGGGGAGGAAGTAAGCGGGTTACTAACTACCGTCAGGCCTTTATATTCAGGCAAGACTAGAGCTCTCCAGCTACTGGGTGGAGTTAAGTTGTTTTCTTCAAACCAAACCCTGTCGTAATTGAAGCAAACATCGGAATAGGTAACTTCGGAAAGCAACCCGTCAATCAGGTTGTTTTCATCGGCTACACCCCGGAAGGTGTTGTCAATTCCGAACACCACATCTCCAATAGGAGAGTCTTTGGTCAAAACAAGCCGGTTAGTGACGCTTCCTGCATCCCCTGCTCTAACGATCTCGAGCTTGAAGCCTGACTGCTGTTCAAACTCTGCGATTGACTGATCCGAGATGGCAAATGAGTCGTGAGCCACCAGGGTCACAACCTGAGCCTGCGTGGTTGGTGCGCAGCCAGTGAAGATCAAGGCTGCGGTTATTGCCAGTAGTGCGATTCTTTTCATTTCGTGCCCCTTAAGTACTTGTAGCTAGTTGGGCACGGGATTCATGAGTGTCCTCCCTGCGCTGGCATTACCCAAGATCAGGTTCGACGGTCGGAGACTAGAAAAAGTCTCCCTCTCAGTCTGGTTTCACCAAACTCCCGTGTTGTCTCTAATTCTAGAGTCATTTTTGCTCGCGTTAGCTAATTTTGTCCATCGGCCTACCAAAGGCGGTTCTTGGGGATTAACCTTTATACATGTCACCTGAGCGCAATAAGCAACCAGCTAAAGCTTCCTACGCCTTCCTTGGGCCAGCGGGAACCTTCACTGAAATCGCACTTTCTCAGATTAAGCAGTCCAAGGGAGCAAAGCAGGTTCCTGTGAACCATGTCGCAGACGCAATTGAACTTGTTTTGTCTGGAAAAGTAACCAGAGCGGTTGTTCCAGTTGAGAACTCGATTGAGGGTGGGGTATCAGCAACGCTTGATGCCCTAGCTGGAACAGAACTGATTCGAATCTATGGAGAATACCTAGTGCCAGTTACTTTCAACTTGGTAGCCAGGCCGGGAACAAAACTTTCGAGCGTAAAAACCGTAGCAACCCACCCAGTTGCTTATGCGCAAAGCAGAGAGTGGCTCTTGGATAAACTCCCAGGTCACGTGCACCTTCCAACTACCTCGACTGCTTCTGCGGCTAAGGATCTTTTGGAGAGCTCCTATGCTGATGCTGCAATAGCCGCACCAACAATCACGAACCACTTCAAGCTGACTACTCTTGCGAAGAACATCGGTGAGAATAAGCAGGCACAGACCAGATTCATTCAAATCGGCCTTGCGGGAGATTTATCTAAACCAACGGGAGCTGACAAGACTTCGGTAATTGTTGAACTGCCTAGTGATAGACCAGGATCGCTGCTTGAGATGCTCGAGCAATTTGCCACCAGGGGTGTAAACCTAACGCGAATTGAATCACGCCCAATTGGGGACAGGTTAGGTCGTTACCGCTTCAACATCGATGCCGAAGGGCACGTGTTGGATGACTCAGTTGGCGAAGCTCTGACTGGTCTTCACAGATTCAGCCCCAAAGTTAGTTTCTTGGGTTCTTACCCCAGGGCTGATAAACAGCAAACCGCTCCTTCTGGCAACAACTCAAATGGACAATACGATGAAGCTAAGAAGTGGCTGGAAGCCATTCGCAAAGCTCGTTAGTCACTCAACCTAAACTCGCTTTGCCCCTTGCCTTGTATTCTTGAAGGGTGATCGACCTAAATCTCCTTAGAGAATCCCCAGATGCCATCAAGGCATCTCAGCGTGCTAGGGGTAGAGAAGAATCACTAGTTGACCAAGCGGTCGATGCCGACGCCAAGCGCCGGAAGGCGCTCGCAGAATTTGAAACCCTAAGGGCTGAACAAAACGCTCACTCCAAGCTAGTTTCCAGCGCTTCTAAAGATCAAAAAGCTGAACTAGTAGCAGCAGCTCAAGACCTAGCCAGCAAAGTAAAGGCTGCTAATGAGTTAGCAAACACTGCCTCTGAAGAACTCGATGCGATTTTATGGAAAATCGAAAACGTAGTGAATGAGGGTGTTCCTTCCGGGGGCGAGAAAGACTTTGTTGTCCTCAAGGAAGTAGGGACGAAACCCGCGTTTAATTTTGAACCTAGAGACCATGTTGCCCTCGGCGAATTGCTTGACGTCATCGACATTGAACGAGGAGCGAAGATCTCGGGCTCTAGGTTCTATTTCCTAAAAGGCATGGGTGCGAGGCTCGAGCTCGCTTTAATGAACATGGCGTTAGATCTTGCAACCAAGGCTGGCTTTACCGCTCTGATTACCCCCACTCTTGTTAGACCTGAGATCATGGCCGGAACTGGTTTTCTTGGAGAGCACGCAGACGAAATCTATTATCTTCCGGCAGATGATCTTTACCTCACCGGAACAAGTGAAGTGGCCCTTGCGGGGTATCACCGAGATGAGATTATCGATCTCAACAATGGACCCCTTAGATATGCAGGTTGGTCAACCTGCTACAGAAGAGAAGCTGGTAGTCACGGAAAAGACACCAGAGGAATTCTCAGGGTTCACCAATTCAACAAACTTGAAATGTTTAGCTACATCAAGCCAGAAAACGCTGAGCAAGAGCATCAAAAACTCTTAGCTTTTCAAGAGCAGATGCTTCAAGCTTGTGAGCTGCCTTACCGAGTCATTAACACTGCAGCCGGTGACCTTGGCTCATCGGCCGCAAGTAAATACGATGCGGAAGCTTGGGTTCCAACGCAAAAAGATTTCCGTGAGTTGACCTCAACATCGAACTGCACCACTTATCAAGCCAGACGTCTAAACGTTCGCTATAGAACTGAAGACGGCAAGACAGCGATTGCTGCAACATTAAATGGAACCCTTGCCACAACCAGGTGGCTCGTCGCTATCCTAGAAAACCACCAGCTTACTGATGGTTCGGTCAAGATCCCTGCTGCTTTGAGACCATACCTTGGTGGAGAAGAACTAATCCTTCCCAAGAACGCATAAAAGAACTCAACAACTAATCCAACATGCCAAATCTTTCCCCAAGTGACCGATGGCTAATCGGTCTGGACATCGACGGGACCCTAGTTCATGACGATGGGTATCTTTCCCCTGAGGTCGCCAAAGAAGTAAGTCGGGTTAAAGACTTAGGCCATGAAGTTATTGTTGCAACCGGCCGTTCTGCCCCAAACGCAGTCCCCGTAGTTAGAGACCTTGGGATTGAGCAAGGCTTCGTCGTAAGTTCAAATGGAGCCGTGACAGTTGAGCTAGATCACCAGCACCCAAGAGGATTCAAGATAGCAGACGTCATTACTTTTGAACCTGCCGAAGTGCTGACGCAGCTAATTGAGCATTTACCTCAGGCACACTTCGCTGTCGAAGATGTCGATGGAAGTTATCGCTTCCATAGGCCTTTCCCTTCTTACGCTCTTGGTGATCAAAACTATGAGACCCCGCTTGACGAACTAATGCATCATCCAGTTAGCAGAGTTGTTGTTTTGTCGCCGGAGCACGACGTAGATGAATTCTTGGGTTTGATTTCAAAGATTGGATTGTCGTCTGTCAGTTATGCAATTGGCTATACCGCTTGGTTAGACATTTCCCCACAAGGCGTCACGAAGGCGAGTGCTTTAGAAGTACAGCGATCCCGATTGGGAATCGAAAAAAGTCAGGTTCTAGTAATGGGAGATGGAAGAAATGACATCGAGATGTTCGAATGGGCCAAGAATTCTGGAGGGCTAGCATTTGCAATGGGCCAAGCCCCAAAAGAAGTCCAATTAGCTGCAACCGATGTGACAGCATCAGTTACTGACGACGGGGTTGCACAGGTTCTCGCAGGCCTCGAGGGCTTTTTGTTTTCCAGGCGCCGCTAGTAGTCGGCAATTGCTATAAACTCCTTTACGGAGGTCTGTCCGAGCGGCCGATGGAGCTGGTCTTGAAAACCAGTGAACAGCAATGTTTCGTGGGTTCGAATCCCACGGCCTCCGCCATAGAAGCTGAGAGTTTCCAGAGCTTGACCGAAAAACTATCCCCTTTCAATAGACTGGAAACTTAGGTTTAGCTAGGGATTGGAAGTTTGTTGTCAGACAATTTACCAAACTTCGCTTCCCGCAGAGTAATCAGACCTCCCGCCGACCCCAAGAAATTCCCACCGCGGCACGGAGATCAGAAACCACCCGCTCCAGGCAGAAAGTATGTCCGTTGGGCATTCAAAGGCTTGGCGGTTGTCGCAGGAGCTGCAGTAGCAGCAGCGGGAATTTCGGCTTTTGATATTTACAACAAACTAAACCAAGACAATATTGTTTTGGCTACAAGCGGTGAAGTCGACCTCGAGGGCTCAATCAATTTCTTACTTATCGGATCTGATACCCGAGATGGTCAAGGCGAAGAATATGGCGAGGGACAAGTATCGTCCGAGCTAGCAGACGTCATCATTTTGCTACACATAACAAAAGATAGAAAGGACGCAACGGTTGTTTCTTTCCCTAGAGACCTGTTGGTTTCGGTGCCTGAATGTCCGAATCCAGAGGGAGGGGTTTTCCCCGCTATTGACCGTCAGCAAATCAACGCAACTATCTCTCGAGGCGGGGTAGCCTGCACACACCTTACGATTCAAAATCTTACGGGTCTAGAAATTCCGTTTCTTGCCATGATTGATTTCAACGGCGTAATTGAAATGTCAAACGCTGTCGGTGGTGTAGAGGTTACCATTGATCAGGATATTTCTGATGACTACTCCAAGTTTTACATTGAAGCAGGCACACACACACTGAAAGGCAAAGACGCCCTTGGCTTCTTGAGAACGAGACACGGTTTTGGAGACGGTTCTGACCTTGGTCGAATTTCAAATCAACAAATGTTCCTCATGTCTCTGTTCGACAAGATAAAGCAAGATGGAGTTCTTAACAACCCGGTTGCCCTTTACAGTCTTGCCAGTTCCGCCGCACGAAACATGAAGCTATCCGAATCAGTTACCGATCTCGACACAATGGTGACCTTGGCCGGGGCGCTCAGGAAAGTTGACACGTCGAGAATGATTTTTACTGCAGTACCAACTTATGCACTAGGCGGCTCTGATAACGGCCGACTCGGCTTACTCCCTGATGAGGCAGCTGAGCTTTTTGATCAAATTCGGAATGACATACCTGTTGTGATCAAGCCAACCCCAAGCCCCTAAAAGGATAGCCCTTACTACTTTCCCATTGGCTGCAATGTTAAGTGGACTAAACTCATAACGTTCTCGGAGACGTCGCATAGCCCGGTCGAGTGCGCCTCACTGCTAATGAGGTAGGGGTGTTAAAGCCCCTCGGAGGTTCAAATCCTCTCGTCTCCGCTCTCACTCAGCAACCAAACTCACTAATCACAATTAGACTTTAGTTGTGCTCAAATCAATAAAACTCAGTATCTCCTTTATGTCTGGAATTGAGAAGCTAATTTGGTTTGCACTGGTCGTAGCAAGATCCACGCTCGCGTTTCTTGACATTGCAGCAATTGCCGCCCTCGGTTACTTGGCAACATCCCTAGGATCAATTGCATCAGGAGGAGTAAGCCCAAGAATAGAATTTGCAGGCATAACACTACCTGGAGTTACAAGTCAAACCCTCCCAATTTTAGCAGCGCTAATTATTGGCTTATTTGTTTCTAAATCATTGCTGAACATAGCTCTTACAGGCTGGTCAGTTTTTTTCGTTGCAAAAATAGAATCAAAAGCCGCGAAGCGCATTTCGGAGATTAGATTCAACGGCAACCTGGAAGACGCCAGGAAATACTCTTTAGAGGAGATGATGTATGCGGTTACACAAGGCACTTCAAGCGCATTTAATGGCTTGCTGAATAGCGTGAATTCTGTTTTTTCCGAAGGTGTATTATTTGTTTCGCTTATTGTCATGGGATTCCTATTCGTAGACCCAATTGCAACACTCGTGGGACTTATATACTTCGGAATAGTTGCCATATGTATTCAATTCTTTATAGGGCCAGTAACTCTTAGGGCTCAGGTCGAAAATTACGAAAACTCAATAAAGCTGACCACTTCTATAAGTAACCTAATTGCGGTTTTTCGTGAACTGACTGTTTCTGGCAAGAAGGGCAAGTACGTAGGAGAAATTCATTCAGCAAAAACGAAAACAGCGAATACTGCTGCAAAAAGTGCTTTTATAGCCACATTGCCTAGGCACATTATTGAAGCCGCCCTAATCATCGGTATAGCCTTGTTTTTTCTTTCCCAAGTCTCATCAGGGGACCTGGCGAGTTCGACTGGCACGATTGGCGTATTTCTCGCAGGTGCATTTAGGCTTACGACCGCTCTGCTTCCTCTGCAGGCTTCATTTCTTACAATGAAGGCAGCTCTCCCATCTGCAAAAATCGCTCATGACATTCTTCAGGGTTTGCCAGAATTAGTCGACCGGGAAACTAGGAATCTCAATACCGGTGGACCAATCACCCATATTGAACAACCCATCGGTGCTGTATTTGAAGATGTGACATTCTCATATCCTGATTCACCAGCACCTGCGTTAGCTAATCTCAATTTCACTATTGAACCAGGATCGCAAACTGCACTTATGGGTCCTTCTGGTGCAGGTAAATCCACAATCGCAGATATGTTGTGCCTGCTATTAACTCCTTCATCAGGTCGTGTCTTCCAAATAAACAATTCATCAAAACTTGAACGTGCTATTAGCGGACGCGTGAGCTATGTTCCTCAAAAACCTGGAATGATCTCCGGAACAATTTTGGAGAATGTTGCCCTGGGAGTTGAGCCAGAAAGTGTTGACCGTGAAGAGGTAATTTCCGCACTTCAAGCCGCTCATCTTGGAACGTTAATCAAGGAGTTGCCTGAAGGAATTGATACCTCACTTGGCAAATTGAAAGATAGCTTGTCAGGTGGCCAAATGCAGCGACTAGGACTTGCTCGCGCTATCTTTTCGAAGCCAAACCTGCTCGTCATGGATGAAGCCACCTCTGCCTTGGACGCAGAATCAGAATCAGAAATTCAAAAAACCCTTGAAGAGATGCGCGGACGGGTCACCGTTGTGGTAATCGCTCACAGGTTGAATACCATACAGCACGCAGACAAAGTCATTTTGCTTGAGGACGGTAAAGTCACTGATTCGGGAACCTTCAAGGAATTGATTGCACGTAATCCCTCTGTTGAAAAGGTAGTAGATCTTATGAGAATAGATGAAGGCAATTAGCCCAACCTAGACTAGAAACCAATTACAAGAACTTAGGCACGTCTACAACATGAGAGTTCTTTGTCACACTTTCGATGTCATGTTTTACCATCAGGCTAGCTAAGCCGGCAACGTCTAGAGTGTGCTTCCAATCAAGTTTCTTTTGAGCTTTAGAGGCGTCACCGATTAGTGAGTCAACCTCGGTCGGGCGAACATAGCGGTCATCGAATTTGACGTACTTTTGCCAATCCAGTCCTGCTTCTTGAAATGAGTAGTCCAGAAAATCCTTGACTGTTGCTGAAGCACCTGTGCCAATTACAAAATCCTCAGGCGTATCAGCTTGAAGCATGAGCCACATCGCCCTTACGTACTCGGGGGCGTATCCCCAGTCCCTGACGGCGTCTAGGTTTCCCAGGTAAAGATCCTTTTGGAGACCGAGCTTGATTTTTGCAACCGCACGGGAGATTTTTCTTGTTACGAAGGTTTCTCCTCTTCGAGGGGACTCGTGGTTGAAAAGGATGCCGTTTACTGCAAACAATCCATATGCTTCTCTGTAGTTTCGGGTCATCCAATACGCATAGAGTTTCGCAGCACCGTATGGGCTTCTTGGATAGAACTCTGTAGTTTCGCTCTGTGGTGGAGGAGTCGCCCCAAACATTTCTGAGCTCGAGGCCTGGTAGAACTTGGTTTCTGGGCAAGCAAGCCTTATTCCCTCGAGAAGGCGAGTGGTGGCCAATCCAGTGACGTCGCCAGTATATTCTGGTTGATCAAATGAAACACGAACGTGTGACTGAGCAGCTAGGTGGTAAACCTCATCTGGTCTAATCGAAAAAAGAAGAGTTGTGAGTCTAGAGGCATCTGAGAGATCTGCGAAGTGAAGAAATAGAGAGCGATTTTCTTCATGGACATCCTCAAACAGGTGGTCAATCCTTTGGGTGTTGAGGTTGGATGCTCTTCGCACTAAGCCGTGGACCTCATAGCCTTTGGAGAGTAAAAACTCAGCTAAGTAAGAACCATCTTGACCCGTGATACCAGTGATAAGCGCTTTTTTCTTCATGCGGACAAAGTTAGCAGATTTAGGCGCCTAACTTTGTGAACTGTGGTCGAATCCGGGCTGTGAAATCAACACAAGGGACAAAGCTAGATGAATTGCACCTAAATCAGGCCGTAGAACTCAATACACCCGACTCTAAAACTCAGTTTCAAAATAGAATAAACGTAATCATTCAGCAATGAGACGTAAAAGTCGCAATTGCATTGGCCGAAAAAAGAAAGAAATCATGAGAATACTTCTTGTCGGAATGGCAGACAGTATTCATCTTTCGCGCTGGATATCACAATTTGATTCAAGTGATTTGATATTTGAGGTTGTCTCTGCTTCTCCACACAGAAGAGTCCAAAAGGGGATTTCTGAGCGCGCACGGAAAACAAACCGAGTATCAATCACCTGGTTTTCAAGAGTTTTCTCATTACCAATGTGGATAGCGGATAGGTTTCTCTCCGACTGGGTTCGGGGTGCCTACATCGCCTGGAGGATTCGTAGGTTCAATCCAGAGATCGTGCATATCCATGAGCTGCAAAATGCGGGATACGCAACCCGACGAGCGTTTCAGCTTCTGAAGAAGAAACCAAAACTTATCGTTACCAACTACGGAAGTGAAATTGTCTGGTTTTCAAAGTTTCCTAAACACAAGGCAAAGATAAAGGCCTTACTTGACATAGCTGATGGTTTCAGCGCGGAGTGTACAAGAGATTACAACCTCGCAGCACAGATTTCTTCTGGCTACCAAACTCTTCCCTTGATGCCGGTTGCTGGTGGGCTTGCCAAATTCACGGGACCAGAAGGTACTCGCAACAAGATAACTATCAAAGGATATGAAAACCATTGGGGTAAAGCCATCGTTGCCCTAGAAACCGTTGCAGGTTTGGGGGCGAGACTCGGCAATCTTGAGATTGTTTTATACAGTTGCAACGCACCTGTGCTTCGAGCTGCCAAGAAACTCTCGAAATCCACTGGTATGAAAATAACTACCTATAAAAAGGGCGCTCTTTCTCACAACCAAGTAATGGAGCTGTTCCAATCCTCCTTGGTTTACGTTGGACATTCGCTATCCGATGGGATTTCAACATCAATGGTTGAAGCCATGGCCATGGGGGCTATTCCGGTTCAAACAAACACCTCTTGTGCCCAGGAGTGGGTAGTTGACAAGAAAACAGGCTTTATCTTCACCCCCAATGACTTGGACGCTCTTCGCTCTGCAGTTCTAGACATAATCGAAGGCAGGTTTGATTCTGAAGCTGCAAGGGCTGAGAACTATGCTGTTATTGATTCAAGGTACAACCCAGACAAACTATCTTTAATCGCAGCCGGGTACTACCAGAGTCTTACTGCAAGTGCTTGAAGAACTAGAAGGACAAAACATGGATCAAGTCCCCAAGCTAATTGTTGGCGCGAGGCATGTGGATGAACGAGGATCCTTACTTTACAACAATGACTTGAATATTTCGAACTTCAGGCGAATGTACATAATCAATAATTCAGATAGCCAGCCTTTTCGCGGTTGGCACGGCCATGAGCTTGAGTCGAAGATATTCATTACTCTTTCAGGCCGAATTAGATTCGGCGCTGTAAGAGTCAAGGATTGGTCTAATCCTGACAAATCGGAAGTACCTGAGTTCGCAGAGCTAAAAGCTGACTCACTTGACGCCTTCTTTGTTCCCGGCGGTTACGCAAATGGAATTCTTTCGCTAGAACCAGGTTCTCAGGCTTTAGTGATTTCCTCGTCAACTTTGAGCGATAGCTTGGTCGACGACTACAGGATTGAATCAACATTCTGGAAAATCTAGGCTTCCTTCAAATCGGACTATATTTGAAGAATTATGTCGAGACATTCAGTAGGGGCGGGAATCAGTAATGGCTAAGACAGAAAGCCCAAAGATCTTCCCTCGTAAAGCTGCAGACTCCATAAAAGGATTGTCAAAGAGAGTTGTCCGCTGGACAAGCATCTCGATTGTTTCAGCCATCATGACTTTGGGTGCTTGGGCTTTTGCATCTCCAATTGGTTCCACCCCAGATGATGATTACCACTTGGTCAGCATTTGGTGTGGGCAGGGCTTCCGGGACGGCATCTGCGAGGAAGGTTCTGAACCACGTGAAGTAGTAGTGCGTGAAACATTGATGGAGTACCCATTTTGTTATGCATTTAACCCAGACGACACTGCTACGTGTAAGCAAACAGAAGAGTTTGCTCCAACAACAAGAAGTAATGGGGGAGAGAACCCCAGAATTTTCTACTGGGTTATGAGTTGGTTTGCCAGCGATGACTTGACGGCTTCTGTAATTTCCATTCGTTTTTTCAATTCAATACTTATAGTGCTCGGCTTCGCTGCTGTAACTTTTGCCCTGCCTAGACATTTGCGGAGAGTACCAGTGGTAAGCGCAGTTTCCATCGCGGTTCCGCTTGGCTTGTTTATTCTTCCAAGTACCAACCCCTCTGCTTGGGGTGTTTATGCAGTGGTGCTTTTCTTCTCAGCTTTGCTAGGTTTTGTCCTTACGAAGGATCGAAGATCCCGCTGGATTTTGGGGCCAATAGCTTTGGCTACTCTTCTGATGTCAGCCGGAAGTCGACCCGATTCGGCTCTGTATACCCTGGTAGCCATTGCTGCGGTAATAATCATTACCTTCACACGCAAAATGATCACCCCGGTAAACCTTTCAATAGCGGCTGCACTGTTGTTGATGGGAGCTATATTCCTGTTTGGCTCCGCCAACACTTCGGCAACACTCACCGGTGCGCCAGGCGGTGGGCTAACTACTTTTACGGGTGGACAGCTGTACGCAAACATAATCAATCTGCCCACCCTCTGGGTTGGTGGCTTTGGTGTTTGGGGTCTTGGATGGCTCGATACCGCGATGCCTCCAATTGTTTGGGTGGTCGGTTGGGGAGTATTCCTCAGCTTGCTTTTCTCAGCGATTATGTATTTCAACCTGCAACAAGGTTTGTCAGTTTCGTTGATTTTTGCTGCGCTGATCTTTGTTCCCCTACTAGCGCTTAGCGCGAGTGGATTGCTTGTTGGACAGTTCGTCCAACCTCGTTACTTGACGGGGTTGCTCGGAATGCTGATTGCTGCTGCCATGTTCAGGACCTCAATGAACTCGGGACCGCTTATGTCTCGCGCTCAAGTTTGGATCATCGGGTTCGCTTTGGTGTTTGCTCACATCGTTGCCCTGAGAACCAACATGGGGCGCTACCTAACTGGAATGAGTGAAGTGGCAGAAAATCTCGACTATGGCTTTGAGTGGTGGTGGGTTGGTAGACCAGCCAGCGGTGAATTGTTCTGGTTCTCACCGAACTTGGTTTGGATTACTGGATCGGTAGCTTTTGCAGTGTTTTTGGTTTCCCTTTGGAAGCTCAGGGCAGAACTTGGCCTTCCAGGATATAACGAATGGACTAAAGAAACCGCATCTGTTGCTTCTTCAGCAACAGAACCCAAGAAGAGAAAGACCAGTGCCCCTAAAAAGGTACTCGTTGCTAAAAAAGCTAAGCCTCGGAAGAAAACATGAAAATATATGTGGCAGGTCATCGTGGCCTAGTTGGCTCAGCAACCGTTCGGGAAATTGAAAAAGACACTAAGCATGTCTTTATTGGGCAAACCAGAGCTGAGCTCGACTTGTTGGACAGAGCTGCAGTATTTGCTTACCTAGCTAAGGAAAAGCCAGATGCAGTCATTATTGCTGCCGCCAAAGTCGGTGGCATTCAGGCCAACAACACTTATCCTGTGGAGTTTTTGTCTCAAAACCTGCAGATCGAAACCAACCTCCTTGATGGGGCTCATGCTGCAGGAATAGAGAGAGTACTTTTCCTTGGCTCTTCCTGTGTTTATCCAAAGTTTGCCCAGCAACCGATTCGGGAAGAGTACCTACTCACTGGCGAGCTTGAGAAGACCAACGAGGCCTATGCGCTGGCCAAGATCTCTGGGCTAAAGCTTGTTCAGGCCTATAGAAATCAATACGGCCACCGTTGGATATCTGCGATGCCCACCAACATGTATGGCCTCGGTGACAATTTTGACCTTGAGAACTCGCACGTTCTGCCAGCTCTAATTCGAAAGTTTGATGACGCAAAAACCAGTGGAGCCAGTTCAGTTACTCTTTGGGGCTCAGGTTCCCCTAGAAGAGAGTTCTTGCACGCTGATGATCTAGGCAGCGCTTGTATTTTCCTATTGGAAAACTATAACGACGATATTGCCATAAACGTTGGGGTTGGGGAAGATGTCTCAATCAAGGAACTAGCAGAAACCATTAAACGAATCATCGGCTTCGAAGGATCCATCGAATGGGACTCATCAAAGCCAGATGGAACTCCAAGAAAGCTTCTAGATGTTTCGAGGCTTACCGCTTTGGGCTGGAAGGCAAAGATCTCTTTGGAAGACGGCATCGCTTCGACCTATCAGTGGTACAAAGCAAATCAAAAGAGCTAATTAGCTAAAAGTTTCTAAAACTGCCATCGCTGCGTTGTGACCTGCAATGCCGCTAACGGCGCCGCCTCGTCTTGCCCCTGCCCCACAAACCAACAAATTCTCTCTTTTGGTTTCCACTCCCCATTTTTGAGCAGCGGTAGCTTTTGATTCGTGGTCTTCAAGAAACGGCCAGGCAAGCGCTCCGTGGAAGATGTTTCCTCCCGGGAGTCTTAGAACATCTTCAAGATCTTGAGTGGTCTTTACCTCTATACAAAGCTCACCATTCGCGTCAGTCATCAGTAGATCTTCGATGTTTTCTGCAAGAACCGAATTCAAAGAGGCGATCACTGCCTCCTTGAGTTTTTCTCGCATTTGGTCTTGGTCTTTGCCATCAAGCAGAGCGTGTGGGGTGTGAAGTGCAAAGACCGTTAGCGTTTGAACGCCTTGCTCCTGTAATGCCTTGGAAAGAATGCTTGGGTCAGTCAGTGAGTGGCAATAGATCTCGCAGGGCAGCGGATTAGGTATCTCACCATTAGAAGCTTGCTCAAAGGCATTTTGTAGCTGGCTGTAGTTTTCATTGATGTGAAAAGTTCCGCCGAAGGCGGCTACCGGATCCAAGGACTGGTCCTTGAGTTTTGGTAAGCGCTTCAACAACAGGTTTACTTTCACCTGAGCGCCATCCATCTTGGTGGCCGCTGGAACTATGTTTTCTATCCTGGTTAGTTTCTCTAATTCTGTTGGGGAAACATTGGCCAAGACGAACTTGCCTTGAATCGATTGCTGGTTTCCTTGCTGGCTGTAGACAACTGTGTTGTCTTGACCTATGGAGCTCACATCACAATCGGCCAGCAAGGTAACTCCAAGCTGCTTGGCTACTTTGTATAGCGAGTCTGTGACTTGACCCATACCACCGATGGGGATGTTCCAGTCTCCGGTTTCATTACCAATCACGTGATACAAAAAGCACTTGTTGACATCCAGGTTTGGATCAAGATTGGAACCAAAGGTTCCAATCAAACCATCTGTTAGAACTACCCCTCTAACTAGATCCGATTCAAAGCTTTCTTCAATAACTTTGCCTACTGGTTGTTCTATGAACTCTTCCCAGATCTGGTCGCTACCTGAAAGCTCCCTCAGCTTTGCCTTGGCTTCAGATCTGGTTGGAAGTGGATCAAGCACTGTTGGAAACAGTGCTTTAGCTAGCAATGTGGTCTTTCTATAGAACTCATGCCAGGCTTCTGCGTCTTTGGTTGTCCCGATTGATTCAAATGAGGAAGCAGTAGCTACCTTGTCTTGGTTATCTACCAGCAGACCCTTATTGGTTCCAGGCTGCGGTGTATAAGAGGAGTAACGCCTGGGGGCTAGTTGGATATCTAGTTGCAGCTCTTCAATGATCTTTTTTGGAAGAAGTGAAACTAGATAGGAGTATCTCGAAAGCTTGGCCTCTACTCCAGCAAAGGTTTGCTCAGACACCGCAGCTCCACCGAAGGTGGAGAGCCTTTCCAGCACGGTGACTTTTAGTCCGGCTTTGGCTAAATAGCAGGCTGCGGTTAGGCCGTTATGTCCCCCACCTACTATTACGACGTCTGTTGTCATCCTCCAATTATGGGGGCCCACAAAAGGCCACTGCTGCCAGCGTGGGCTTAAACCTTTGGTTTGACGGGGATTTTGGGGGACAGGGGGATTGTTATCAACCCGTTACTGTGACAACGAGGGGGCTTTGTAATGGTGGGCTAGCCTAAGGGATGTGATTGGGCCTGGGGGCCAACCCTTGGGCCGTAAACAATCAAATTGATTGATCAATCAAACCGATAAATAAGGAGAACTAATGAGGGCAACTATTCGCCGTCGTTCAACAATTGGTGTTGCAACTCTTGCAGTTGCAGCGCTAGCTCTATCGGGTTGTGCACCAGCAGCGGAAGATACAGCCGCTACTGGAGACTGCGCAGCCTATGCAGATTACCTAGGCAACGAGGGTACCGAGGTTGAGATGTACACAACCATCGTTAGCCCAGAGGCCGACCTATTCCAAGAGTCATTCGCGGAATTTGAAGAGTGCACCGGCATCACCATCAACTGGAACGGAAGCCAGGAGTTCGAAGCTCAGCTACCTGTTCGCGTTGAGGGTGGAACTGCACCTGACCTAGCTATTTTCCCACAGCCAGGTCTTCTAAAGAAGATGGTTGAGACTGGCAAGATGGTTGCCGCTTCTGACGCACTAGCTGCATCAGTAGACGCTAACTACACTCCAGACTGGAAGAACTACGGAACCGTTGACGGAACCTTCTACGCTGCTCCACTAGGTGCAAACGTAAAGTCCTTCGTATGGTACTCACCAAAGACTTTTGCTGACAATGGCTGGGAAATCCCAACCACTTGGGCAGAGCTACTAACCCTTTCTGACACAATCGCTGAGACTGATGTTCAGCCTTGGTGTGTTGGTTTCGGTTCCGGTGACGCTACCGGTTGGGTTGGAACTGACTGGATGGAAGACCTAATGCTTCGCTTCCAGGACGCAGAGACCTACGACAAGTGGGTTTCCAACGAGATGAAGTTCGACGACCCTAAGGTTGCCGAAGTTCTAGCTGAAGCTGGAAAGATCCTGAAGAACCCTGACTACGTAGGCGACGTTGCATCTATTGCAACTACAACCTTCCAGGATGGTGGAGCAGGTATCGTTGACGGTTCTTGCGCAATGCACCGTCAGGCATCATTCATCGGTGGAATCCTAAAGGGTGACTACGCAGCAACAATCGTTACCCCAGAAGACACCGACGTTGAGGGTGGAATTACCACTTTCTACTTCCCTGGTGTATCTGCTGACAACAAGCCAGCTTTGGGTGGTGGAGAGTTCGTAGGAGCTTTCTCTGACCGTCCAGAAGTACAGGCTGTTCAGCTATACCTAACCACAGCTGAGTGGAACAACAAGAAGGCCGCTTTGGGTACTTGGTTCTCCGCTCACCTAGGTCTAGACACTGCAAACGTTGCTGACCCAGTAAACGCTGTAGCTGTTGAGATCCTTCAGAACGCAACCACCTTCCGCTTCGACGCATCAGACTTGATGCCAGCAGCTGTTGGAGCAGGTTCTTTCTGGAAGGAAATGACCGCTTGGGTTGCAGAGGACAAGGCAGATGCTGACGTGCTAGAGGCCATTCAGGCTTCTTGGCCAGCCAGCTAAGCTAATTCCAAGAAACACAAGTAATTGAATTGTGTGGGCCCTGATGCAAATCAGGGCCCACACTTTCACTACAACTGGGAAAGACCTAAATGTTTGCTATTGACATAGTCGCCAGAAAAACTGGCTGGGAGATTATCGCTCCCAATCTGATTATGTTGGTATCTGGCCTTTTGGCATTTGCCGCAATTATATTTTTGATGTTCGTCTTGGCTGAGCGCACCTCGGTAAAAGCTCAAGAGTGGGTTAAGTACCTGGTCTTTTTGGTACCAGCTCTAGCTTTACTAATTATTGGATTGATATATCCAGCACTAAGAACCTTGATCTTGTCGTTCATGGATGCCGACAGTGAAGTGTTTGTCGGTATGGACAACTACGTTTGGGCATTCACTAGACCAGAAATTCTCCAGGTTTTAGGCAACACCGCTATTTGGACAATTGTTGCGCCGTTGGCTTCTACTTTCATTGGTCTAGTGATTGCCTACCTAACCGATCGGATGAAATCGGCTTCCGCGGTCAAGTCACTGATATTTATGCCAATGGCTATTTCCATGGTGGGCGCTTCCATTATTTGGAAGTTCGTATACGACTTTGAGCCAAACCTAAAAAAGATTGACATCGGCCTACTGAGCGCCTTTGCTAAGGCCCTGGGCTTCACCACTCCACCTAATTGGTTGCTGGAGAACCCTCTGAACACCTTCTTGCTGATCGCTGTAATGATTTGGATTCAAACCGGTTTTGCCATGGTGGTCTTGTCTGCTGCGATGAAGAACATTCCAGACGAGGTTGTAGAAGCTTCCATGCTTGATGGCGCTAGCCAGCTAAAGCGCTTTGTTCAAATAACTGTCCCGATGATCAGGTCCTCGATTGTTGTGGTTTTGACAACGATCACCATCGGAACCTTGAAGGTGTTTGATATTGTTCGGACCATGACCGGTGGTAACTTTCAAACCAACGTTATTGCCAATGAGATGTATTCCCAGACCTTTAGGGCTCTGAACTATGGAACCGGTAGCGCCCTGGCCATCATCTTGTTCTTGGGTGTAGTGCCAATTATTTGGTACAACATTCGTCAGCTCAAGCTCGATAGAACGGAGCGATGATGAGTAAGAAATCAGCAACCAAGGGTTTGAACCTGACCAAGGGAAGCCAGCGGATGAAAGACGCCTTCAGTTCTCCTTGGGCTTCGGCTGCAGCAATCATTATTGCTATTTTCTGGACCATTCCGACCTTTGGTTTGTTAGTTAGCTCCGTCAGGCCAGAAAAAGACATAAACGCAACCGGTTGGTGGACAATTCTTGAGAACCCAAACTTAACGTTGGAGAATTACCAGAACGTTCTGTTTCTTGGCTCCTCTGTCACGCCACCACTTAGCCAGTATTTCTTTAATAGTTTTGCGATCACCATACCGGCAGCAATTTTTCCGCTAACGATTGCAGTGTTTGCCGCCTACGCTTTGGCTTGGTTTGATTTCAAGGGCAAGGACTTTATCTTCTTTAGCATTTTTGCTCTTCAGGTGATTCCACTTCAGATGTCGCTAGTCCCGCTTCTGCAGTTGTTTGCCAAGGGGTTCATGATTGGCGAGGACGTGATAATTCCACCGCTTGGAATCACCGGAACTTACATTCCAATCTGGATCGCACACACCATCTTCGCTTTGCCGCTTGCGATCTTCCTGATGCACAACTTCTTGCGTCAGATTCCGCGTGAGCTTATTGAAGCTGCCAGGGTTGATGGCGCCGGTTGGTTCTCATTGTTTAGACAGGTGGTTTTGCCACTTAGCATTCCCGCGATTGCTTCTTTCGCTATCTTCCAGTTCTTGTGGGTTTGGAATGACCTGCTTGTTGGTCTGACCTTCGGTGGAGGAAAGAAAGATATTGCCCCGTTAACCGTGCGCTTGGCGGAGATGGTTGGAACTAGAGGATCTGGCTGGGAGACACTAACCGCCGGTGCCTTTGTCTCGATGGTTGTCCCATTGATCGTGTTCTTTGCTCTCCAGCGATATTTCGTACGCGGATTGCTAGCAGGATCTGTAAAGGGCTAGTTTCTTTCCTCAAACACTTTTTTGAGAAATTCAAAGCTCTGCTTTGGAATCCTGGTCAGGTCATTTTCGGAAACGCGAACTATTCCAAATCTCTTGGTCCAGCCTTCGGCCCACTCCAGATTGTCCATTAGCGACCAGGCGTAGTAGCCGCGAAGGTCCACTCCTTGCTCGATTGCATCAAAGGCTGCGTTTAGATGCTGGGCGTAGTAGTCGATTCGGTCCTGATCGTCCACAACACCGTCAACCAACTTGTCAGGGAAAGCCCCACCATTTTCGGTTATGTATAGCGGTACACCAGGTAAGTCCTTAGCAATTCGGTTCAGGGTGGAAGTAAGCGATGGTGCGTGGATCTCCCAACCCATATCTGTTTGTGGCTCTCGTGGAACAAAGTGCACCGGAGGAGATCCTGGGAACAGAGCTGGAACTTGACCAACAATGTGACCTGGCCCAGCTGCTGGCTTTGATGCCACCCGCATCGGGGAGTAGTAGTTCACTCCCATCCAATCAATCTTGTTAGCTGCAGCCTTGAGGCCATCGTCAGTGACAAAGTCCCAGTCGGTGTATTTGGCTGTTGAGTCCTTGATCTCGCTAGTGATTCCTCGACCGGCTAGTAGATCTAACCAGAACCTGTTTTGTAGGTTATCGATGTGTCTTGCGGCGTCGGCAATCTCTTCGTCGTCAGCAATGATCGTGGTGAGGTTTAGAACAATGCCAGGATTGTTTGCCTTGTTTGATCTAAGAACCTCGATGGCTTTACCGCTTGCAACCATAAGTCTGTAGGCGACCTCAAGAGAGGTCGCAGGATCCTTAATGCCTGGTGCGTGAATACCAGCAGCGTTACCTAGGTAAGCCACAACCCAAGGTTCATTCAGTGTTGCCCAACTAAAGACGCGGTCGGCAAACTTAGAGGACACGACATCGGCGTAGTGCTGGAATTGCTCGTAGATTCCCTCCCAAGCCCAACCACCTTGAGCTTGCAGCTCACTTGGTAGGTCCCAGTGATAAAGAGTCAAGGAAGGCTTAATCCCACGCTTTAGTAGTCCATCGATTAGCCGGTCGTAGAAATCAATACCTTTTTGATCAACAGCAGATTTACCACCGGGAATAACCCTTGGCCAAGAAACAGAAAAACGGTAAGTGTCAACACCCAATCGGGCAAGTAAATCAAGATCTTCTTCGAGTCGATTGACGTGATCGCAAGCCGGGTCCGCGGTTGCTTTATCAACGATTGCACCTGGAACCTTAACGAAATCGTCCCAGATTGAGCTACCCCTGGTGTGGCTAGAGCCTTCAATTTGCCAAGAGGAAGTGGCGGCTCCAAACAGAAACCCTGCTGGGATTCTGGAAGAGACCTCATTGGCTAAAGCTGTGTATTTGGTCATTGAACAAGCCTAGACCTTGTCTTGGGAGGCTAATGTTCGGTTATCCCGATGTTTTTTTGCTTGAAAAACTTCGGGAGGTCATAATGGGATTCAGTCCACAAATCAAGAAATAGAGGTTCCAGTGCCAACATCAAGAACCCTTGTAGTGGTCGAAAACGAGTCTTTGCTTCGAGATCTAATTGCTAGATCTTTGGAAGCAGTTGGCTTCCATGTCACAACAGCCGCCAACGCATCAGATGCCAAGCGTGCTTGTAAGGCAGTTGATCCTGATGCCTGCATCGTAGACATCGAATTAGGCCCTGGACCTGATGGTTTTGATTTTGCTGAGTACCTAGCAAGAGAGTCACCGGACATCGGTGTTGTCTTCCTAACTAATCTTCCTGATCCAAGATTTGCAAAAAAAGATTCCAAAGCGGTCAAGCAATCGCAGGCATATCTGAGAAAGTCACAACTGGTTGATTCCAAAGAACTAGTGGATGCCGTCAACGCAGTTTTGAAAGAAGAAGACGTTTCCAAGTTTCGTCATGACCAAGCCGAAGGAAGACCATTGGCCGATTTATCAAAACGCCAATTAGCTGTTCTGCAGCTGATGTCCGAGGGAATGTCTAACAGTCAGATTGCAGAAACTCGTGGCACTACGGTTAGAGCTGTTGAAGGAATGATTTCTAGAATTTTTCAAGCACTTGATATTGATGCCAACGGATCAGGTAATGCTCGAATTGCCGCTTCTAAGGCTTACCTAAGCGCTGTTGGTGCGGTAGCGACTGATCAGTGACCGAAGAGTATAAACCTCATCGCCCAACGGCCAAGAGGTTATTCCAACAGGTTGGATCTAGATACGCACTCTCCAACCCGGTACTTTTACTTTTCCTGATCCCCGCTTTCGGTGTTGGAATTATTTTTGATCAAACAAGGTCTGACGCAACTTTTGAGTATCGACTCATCAGCGCAATCATTGGGTACATCGCAACAATTGTTCCTCTATTGATAGCCCGGATTTTTCTTCCCAATAAGCCAAGGCCCAGTCGGCCGGCGTTACTGATGGTTGTTTTTGCTCTGGCTGGACTAATTCGTGGACTGACTCTGCTCGAGTTTTCAATTTTGTCGGGGCAATTTCAAGAAGGGGAGATTCTATATCGCTTGGTGGGTGGACCACTGTTTACCCTCATCTCCCTGATCTTGAACGCGATTGTTGTTTCAAACTATGCAAGGCATAAAGAGGCTCTTTCGATGCTTGCCGCTGAGCGCTTGAGACTGCAGGTTAGATCGGCTGGTGTGCTGGCCAGGGTGCAACAGCAGCAAGAAGAGCTAAGCGCGAAAGTTGAATCTTTGATACGCCCGGCAATTAGAAAGATCCAAGAGACCCTAGCTTCTGCATCATCGGCGGCCGTTATTGGATCTTTGAGGGATGCCGCCGATGAAGTTATAAGACCTCTCAGTCGAGAAGTAGCGGAGGGGCAAGATGATTTGAACTTCGAGAACGAACCAGCTGCCGTGAGGGTTAAATCAGCTCTTCCCAAGCGAGTCATTCTTGGAGAGTTCTTGATTCCATTTTGGGCGGCAACGATGTCCATCGGCTTGTTGGTTTCGAGCACCGTTTTGCTGGAGGAGCCAGCCATGACGCTAATCGTGCTGACACTGATTTTTGCACTCGTCTTTGGTTTTGGCCGGATTGTGCAGGCGCTTACTTACAAACTTGAAATCCCTACCTTGGCAGCTTGGGTTCTTGTGCCACTTGTTTACACATTCCCTTTGAGTGCCTTCTTTGTTTTAAAGCCGATACTAAACATGCAAAGCACCGATGCTCAACTGTTCACCATGCTGTTTTTTGAGTGGAACTTAGGGCTGCTATTGTTCTTTGCTCAGCTGGTTCAGCTTCAACGAAGAGAAACAACCGAGCGCCTAAAAGATGTCAACAGACAGCTGGAGGTGATTTCCTCCAGGCTCTCGCAGGAGCTTTGGCTCAACCGCAAAAGGATGGCCGCGCTGTTACACGGTCCTATTCAAGCTGCCCTATACGCCTCGGCGATGGGCATGGCTCAAACCAACAACCCAACCCCTGATTATCTAACTAAGGTTCAAAAGGACATTGAGACTGCTCTTGAGCAACTAAACAATCCAAACCGACTTGAATCCGAAACATTGCTTTCGGTTCTCAACCAAATCAAAGAACTTTGGTCAGGCAGTGTTGAAGTTGAAATTGAAATCCCAACTGAACTAGAGCTAGCGATAACCAACGAGCCGTTGACCTGCGAAGCAACAATTGAGCTAGCTCGGGAGCTAGTAACAAACTCCATCAAGCACGGCCAAGCTAGCAAGGTAAAAGTCACAATCAATCAAATTGACCCAACTAGGTTCAGCGTCGAGGTAACAGATAACGGAAAGGCACCTCTCGAAGGTGCTACCCCAGGTTATGGAACCAAAGTCCTAAATGAGCTCAGCCTGAACTGGGAGAGAACAAGATTGGGCGACACAACGCGCTCTTACGCAGAAATGGTTCTGGCACAAGATAGCGTCTAGGTTCTATGCCTAGACCAACCCAAACGAGAAGACCACTCAGCCTTCCTCACCCGAAGAGACTGGCTGAGAATCACCCTGCGCGCGAAGAGATGCTGCGTCGTCACGAATTGGCAATGGCACTAGATCAACCGGGCTATAAAGATCCAGTAAATGGAAATTTTGTCTTTACAGCTAAAGAACTTTCAAGCTTTGAGCGCTGCTGCGCTATGGAGTGCAGACACTGTCCCTTTAAGCGATAGCTGCAATAACCGCTGCTAGTTCAGCTTTAGTTGGTGGCTCTGCCCCAACTCTTTCGCAGGCGATGCTCGCAGCGATGGCTGCGACCCGAGTTATCTGAACCAATTGATCACTTGATACCGCAGCTAGTTTTTGATCCGGCCCCGCACCCAAGGCATCAATAGCTAACAGCCCACTGAGCATGTGTGCGCAGAAGGTGTCGCCAGAGCCCACGGTATCTTGAACATTAACTGCCCGGGAGGCCACATCAATGCGGACTTTGTTCTTGCGATAAATGCTTACGCCATCTGGCCCGCGGGTTACAAACACAACCTGGTCGGTGTTGCCAATCCAGCCCCAAACAATCTCGTCCACGCTAGATCCAGGCGCAAGTTGGTAGAGCCAGTTGATGTCATCGTCGGAGGCTTTAACAATATTCGAAATGGAATTGATTCGCTCCACTCTTTCGCGCTCAACTGCTGCATCAAAGCCAAGAGCTGGCCGAACATTGATATCGTGCGACAAAGTAAGTGAGCCAGCTTTGAAAAACTCGCTGGCCCAAGACTCGATGATGATGTTTCCAGGACCCAAAGCCATCGTCAAACAGCCAAACTGCAAAGCCTTCGCTCCGATTTCAGAAAGTTTTGCTGCGGTCGGTAATTCTTCCCGGGTGAAGTTCCAGTCAGCGGTTCCTTCAACGTAAAAAGAGTATTTTGCTCCACCGCCAGGACCAATTGACGCAATTGCAAGAGATGTTGCCTCGGGAGCATCAATTGCGTAATCAAGGCCAACACCGTTTGATTCAAGACGAGTTCTAATCTTCTGCCCGAAAGAATCTGAAGATATTCTTGCAAGAAGTTGCTGCGGGGTCCCAGCTCTTGCTAGTGCAATAGCCACGTTGGCATTTGCTCCGCCAACCACCGCCTGGTAGCTGCCAGAGTCCGCTTTACTCTCAATTAGGTCTATAAGAGCTTCGCCAATCACCACAATCATCCCTCAAGTTTATGGGTCGGGCGTAGGCTTAAGATATGGAAATCAAGTTAGCTAAACAAGCAATCATTACCCCTCTTATTGGCCTTGTGGTGGGCTGGACATTGTTCATGTTCGCTATCTACTCAGACCTATATGTCTTTCCGATTTACGACAGTGAGGGAATGTATCTTGGGGAAACCCAGATTGTTCAGATTTCCACCTATCTATATCTGGTTGGAATCGTTGTGTTTGGACTGCTCGCTCTTCGAGGCCAGCAAATGTCCCTGCACGCCAGAGAACTTGCTGGGCTTGATGCGCCACTTCCTCGTGCCGCTCACAGGTTCACTAACTTGACTGTGGTGATTTCTTTGGTCGGGGGCTCAATTTATGCCATCGGTAACTTCCTAAATGCTTTCAATAGCTTTGGCCAGGAGAACGTGAACCTTTTGGTTCGCTTATTTGATGTTTATGTGCCAATTGTCTTGGCAACCATCCTCGTGATTTACATCTTGCTGCGTGCTTTTGTATACAGAAAGCAAACCGTCAAGCAGGCCAAGAAGCAGCGTATGTCCGATTCGGAGAGGGCTCTTGGTCTTGGCTATGCCATTCCAATCCTGTTCACCGCGGTAGCGATCATCTTTGGACTGGTTGTGTACGACATCACCAGAACCGATCTGCAGGTTTGGGTTTGGGTAGTTATCCAGGTCATTATCGCGCTGGGTATTTTGCTTGGAACCAGATTCTCCTCAAAGGCAAAAGCTGCCAAGGCAGCGCCTCCAAGAGTTAGACAGACCTTGGCAGCAGGAGCTGCGAATTTGAACTTTGTGCTTTCTATTGTTTTTGGCGCAACAGTTTCAATAATGTCTTTTACTTTTGGAGCTGGCGCAATTGAGTCTCTAAGGATTTGGCCAGAGTATATAGAACCAGCTGAGGGCGAAGAGTTTGTGTTCGATCCGGGTTGGGAAATAGCACCGTTTGAGTGGAGCTGGTTCTTTGAGTCAATGGTGCCAGCACTTGTGTTGCTGTTGATAGCAGCTGTTGGAATCTACTTGTTTATTACCGAGCGCAATCAAACAGCACCAGTATCTCCGACCAGGAAAACCGAAAGCAAGCCTGCTTCGAAGTCAGCAGCTAGCAAGAAAGCTGCACCTAACGCCAAAGCCAAGCCCAAAGCAAAGGCTGCTGCTACAAGAAAGCGCAAATGATTCTTAGAGCAAGCGCGCTCCTTTTTGATAACGACGGGGTTTTAGTTGATTCTCACGCCGCCGTGGATGTTGCCTGGGGAATTCTTGGTCAGGAATTCGGTCTCGAGGGTTTCTCAATTTCGAATCACTACGGCACTAGAGCACAAGATCTCATCTTGGAATTAGTTGGCGAAGCCAGGTTTGAAGCGGCTAACAATCGCATTAATGAGCTCGAGCAATTATCGGCTGACAAGACTCATGCACTCCCGGGGGCAGTAGATCTTTTGCATTCACTGCCAGCTGGTATTTGGACAATCTGCACCTCTGCTAATTCAAATCTTGGAAGGGCACGTATCAAGGCAGCAGGGTTACCGCTGCCCGAGCAGTTTGTTAGTGGTGATGACGTCGAACATGGCAAGCCTGCGCCAGATCCATATCTACTTGGAGCTAAGAAGCTGGGCTTTAGCGCGAGCGATTGCATTGTCTTTGAAGACGCCGATGCTGGGGTCAAAGCAGCCCTAGCAGCAGGCGCGGCCTTTGTTGTTGGGGTGTCCAAAAGGGCATTAGAGACCGATGCTGACATTGTGGTTGAAGATTTGGCGGGAATCAGCTTTGATGGAAAGCAGTTAGTGATACCAGAAGAGAAAATTCTAAGGAGATAGCAATGTCAGAAGTAACCTTTTACGGAGCACAGTGGTGTGGCGATTGCCGCAGATCAGAGTCTCTTTTGAACACGCTGGGTGTTGATTTCGACAAGAAAGACGTTGAATCAAGTCCTGAATTCACCGAGGAAGCCAAAGCTATTTCGGGAAGAACTAACATTCCGGTTATCGTTTTTGCTGATGGCAAGCACCTAGTTGAGCCATCTGATGCGGAACTAAGCGCAGAACTGAAGGTTCGAGGCATTATTTCCTAGGAAATTTTTCCTAGCTTTATTGCTTCTTGCCAACTAGGCTTATCTTGTTGGGAACTTCCCAGCAGTAGTCGTTTGCAGTGCACTTTAGGTGCATCAGTCTTTACCTCTTATAGCTGTCGGTCTTTAGCCGGGAATGCTTAGGGTCTAGCGCAGTTCGACTAGACCGCAAAGACACACGCAGCAACGAAACAATGCATGAATTGTGCTTTTTCTTGCCTGCGCGTGCCTACAAAAGAGGAAGCAATTAAAACTATGCCTAATTTCGGCAAATCAGCTCCACGTCCAAAAACTGGAGCAGCTAAAGGCGCACCACGAAGATCTGGAACTTCAAGTTTCGCAGGATCATCTGCTGCACCGAAAAAAACACACCGTAAAGGTGCAACTGACGCTCGCGAAATGAGCGGCCGCAAACCAGACCGCGGTTCCAACTGGGAACCAAGAGGTCCAAAGACAGACTCGGCTCGTAAGCCTCGTCACACAGCAGAGGACCGCGCAACTCGCGCACCAAGATCTTTCGACGATCGCGCACCAAGATCAAGCGATGCCCCAAGACGTGAGTGGTCAGATAAGCCACGTTACGGCCAGGGTCAGTCCGACCGTCCAGCCAAAAAGAACTGGTCAGATAAGCCTTCTTACTCGGACAGAAAATCTTCTGACTCCAGAGACTCAAGACCATCTGAATCTAGAGGCTATGAAGCAAGAGGACCTCGCAAGCCTGCAGGGTCTTCTGATCGTAGCTTTGGTTCCAGATCAGGATCTGGATACCGCTCAGATTCATCTGAGCGCCCAGCTCGCAATGATCGCGGCTTCCGCTCCGATCGTCCGGCAAGGGATTTCACCAGCGATTCTTTCCGCGGTTCTAGAGACTCATCAAGAGACTCTTCAAGAGAATCTGGAAGAACTTACGAGCCACGTTCAAACTCGAGAGAGTATGACCGCGACCGTAACCCCTACCGTGAAGACAGAGTCTCAAGAGACAAGTCCCGTGACTCAAGCTTTGTTGGCGCTCGCGACAAGAACCCAAACCGCAAAGCATTCTTTGAGGACAAGGTTCTAGAAAAGCTAGTTGTTGCTGACGCTTCAGAAATTCTCATTCAGGGAAGTTTCGAAGAGATGGGTCTGCACCCAAAGCTTGTTACCGCACTTCGTGGCCTTGGAGCTGAAACTCCATTCCCGATTCAGCAGTCGACTATTCCAGCAGGCTTGGAAGGCAGAGATGTCTTGGGTCGCGGAAAAACTGGTTCTGGAAAGACAATTGCTTTCGCCGTTCCGATTATCTCGAAACTGGTTGCAGCAGGGTCTCAGCCAAGAAAACCAAACAAGCCTCGCGCATTGATCTTGGCTCCAACCCGTGAACTTGCAGATCAGATTGACAGAACTGTTTCAGCTCTTGCTCGCTCTGTTGGTTTCTACACAGCTTGTGTTTACGGTGGTGTTCCACAGCGCCGTCAAGAGATTTCTCTGAGCCGCGGTGTTGACATCGTTGTTGCTACCCCAGGACGTCTTGAGGACCTAATGGCGCAGCGCATCATTGACCTAAGCGAAGTTGAGACCATGGTCGTTGATGAAGCTGACCACATGTGTGATCTTGGATTCATCGAAGGCGTAAAGCGTGTTCTTCGCGCCACCGGAGAAAGCCAGAAGCTACTGTTCTCGGCCACACTGGACCGCGAGGTTGATGCACTTGTTCGCGAGTTCATGCCAAACCCTTACGTATACGAAGTTCCTAACGAAACTCAGGAGAACTCAACAATCGAGCACCGCGTGCTGGTAGTTGACCCAGATGATCGTAGCCAGGTACTTCTTCGCCTGGTTCAAGGAGAAGGTAAGTCACTTATCTTCACCCGTACCAAGATGACAGCTGAGCGTCTAAGCGAGTCACTTACCAACAACGGCGTTCCAGCAGCAAGACTGCACGGAGATCTAAACCAGAACCAAAGAACTCGTAACTTAGAGCGATTTGTTAAGGGTGCCGTAAGGGTCCTTGTTGCAACCGACGTTGCAGCCCGAGGAATCCACGTTGATGATGTTGCACTGGTAATCCAGGTTGACCCACCAGAGGAATACAAGACCTACCTTCACCGCTCCGGCCGTACTGGCCGTGCCGGTAAGGAAGGTGTTGTTATCACCTTGATTCCAAGATCGAAGCGTCGCAAGGTCGAAGACCTACTGCACCGCGCCGAGCGCGATGCCAAGATCACCGATGTTCGCCCTGGCTCTGAATTGCTGGAAGAACTAGCTGGTCCGATTGCGCCTCCTCCGGCAGCTCCTGACATCCTGGACTTCGGAGACTCTCGTGGCGGAGGTTCTAACCACCGCGGAAGAGACCGTGATCGTGATTCAAGACCAAAGAAAAAGGGCAACTACCAGGGTTCTGGTAAGGGTCGTTGGGCCGACAAGCCATCAGGTGAGAAGCGCCCAAGGGCTAAGAAGTATTCGAACTAGTAATAGTTCGAGGAGTAAAAGCGATCGAGACAGCGCTAAAAAACCCCACCCCCTAGGGGGTGGGGTTTTCTTTTTGGGCTTGGAAAAGGTTTTCACCTATCTAGAGGTTAGGTCAAAACTCGAGCTTTACAGCTAACCCCTTCAAGCTCTAGACTGTAGGAAGCCAAAGACCGTCGGTTTGAGGCAGGACAAATCCCAAGAATTCTTGGAATTTGGCTTGTTTTGACTAAGAAACACAAAGTGTTTGCCCACGTAGGTGTAGAAGTAAAGATTCTAGAGTTTTGCTCTATTTCCTTATGCTCCTCGCTTACGTGAGGAGCATTTTTTGTTTCTTAGGGCTGCCGACAAATACAGATAATCAAGGAGTGCCATGGCGAACAAGGAAGCTACCGTCGCCGAGCTTACGGAGAAATTCCAAAGCTCGAGTGCCGTACTGCTAACCGAGTACCGCGGACTCACTGTTGGAGCGATGAAGACTCTTCGCCGTTCCATTAGTGCTGACGCAACCTACGCCGTGGCAAAGAACACGCTACTCAAGATTGCAGCAAAGAACGCTGGAGTGACCGCATTTGACGGTCAGCTAGCAGGACCTACTGCAATGGCTTTTGTTCACGGAGACCCAGTCAACGTGGCCAAGCAAATGCGCGACTTTGCCAAGGCAAACCCTCTTCTAGTGGTCAAGGGCGGCATCATGGATGGCGTCACTTTGTCATCAGACGAGGTTAAGAAGCTTGCTGATCTTGAAAGCCGTGAAGTTCTATTGGCGAAGGCCGCTGGAATGTTCAAGGCAACAATGTTCAAGGCTGCTTACATGTTCCAAGCTCCGCTGGCTCAGGCCGTCCGCACTATCGACGCCCTACGTGCCAAGCAAGAGACAAACGCTTAACAAAGAAAATAAGGAGAAAATCAAATGGCAAAGCTGACAACCGAACAGCTAATCGATGGCTTCAAGGAGCTATCTCTAATCGAGCTTTCAGACTTCGTAAAGAAGTTTGAAGAGGTATTTGAAGTTACCGCCGCAGCTCCAGTTGCAGTTGCAGCAGCAGCTCCAGCCGGTGGCGGAGCTGGTGAAGCAGCAGAAGAGAAGGACGCGTTTGACGTAGTTCTAGACGCTGCAGGCGACCAGAAGATCCAGGTAATTAAGGAAGTACGTGCACTTACCAACCTCGGTCTAGGTGAAGCAAAGGCTCTAGTTGATGGTGCTCCATCAACAATCCTTGAGGGTGCAAACAAGGAAACCGCCGAGAAGGCAAAGGCAGCTCTAGAAGCAGCTGGTGGAAAAGTAACCCTTAAGTAATTAGGTTCACTCAAAGAAAAGTCCCCCAGGCAATTAGCTTGGGGGTTTTTCTTTAACCGAGTCACTTCTTATTGCAATAGGTGAGACAGCTAAGCTTTTCTAGGTGGGCCAAGAGCCCTAGACCCCAAAGAATTGAAGCTTCCTAAGTGATGGCAAAAACTAGCTCGGTATCTACATCCGAGATCACCAAAAACCAAAGAGTTGTGTACATTTTTGTACTCGGATTCTTGTTTATGGTTCAAACTCTGGTCACAGACATGTTTTTACCGGCTTACCCAAAAATTGCGGCATTTTTTGAAGTCCCAGACGCTTTCGTTCAATACTCACTTTCCGCAGTTACTTTAGGTGCTGCGATTGGCTTCTTTGCGGCTGGACCACTTAGTGACTCACTAGGCAGGAAGAAACCAGCTCTATTTTTCTTGTCGCTTTTTACCTTTGCTTCGGCTGCTTTGTATGTGGCACCAGGCATCGAAGCCTTTGTTGCTTTTCGTTTTTTGCAAGGGCTAGCTGGAGCTGCAATTGCGGTGGTTACTCAGGCAATTATTAGAGATCTTTTCGTGGGTAAGGCCATGTTGAAGATGTTGGCCAGGGTTTGGTTGGTTGCTGGAATCGCACCAATGGTAAGCCCATTTTTATCGGCGCAACTATTGCTGGTAGCTCCAGACTGGCGCGTGATTCCGCTGGCCTTGACCATTTTGGGTGTTGCGGTGTTGCTGATCGCCTCTAAATCACTGGTAGAAAGCCATCACATTGATAACCGCAGGGCCAAAGGGTTCGAGGGTGTTACCAAAAGATTCCTCGCGGTATTCAAAGATCGCATTCTGGTAGGTCTTGTCCTTATTGGAATGGTGCAAACCATTGGGCTCTTTAGTTACCTCAACATCATTCCGTTCCTGTACCAAGACAGCCTGGGGCTCACTCCAGTTGAGTTTTCAATTGCTTTCTCAATTACTGCTTTTTGCTGGTTCTTGGGAATTCAAGCCGGAGCAAAGCTTGGTCGGATGTTTAGAGCCACCTGGGTTATTTTGGCGTCTTTGATTCTTGCAGTTGCTGCCGGATTTGGACTTTTCACTATTGCCAATCAAAATCCAGGTATCGAAACAGTTATTCCCCTGATGGCTGTTTTCATGATTTCATTTGGAATGACCATCACACCGATACAGACCATTGCCCTGCAGGGTCATGGTTCAGAGGCTGGAACAGCCGCTTCTGTGCTTGGTGTTATGAATTCGCTCACCGCAGCGTTTGCGGCACCCCTATATCCAATCCTCGGTAGCGCTACCACGGAGGGTCTAGGGATAGCGATCGCGCTTAGCCACTTGGCCGCAATAGCTATCTTCTTCCTAGTTGTTAGACCTAAGTCCGTTCCAGCACTTATCAAGGACTAGTTAGGTATCCTAGGAATACATACAAGTTGTCGCATTGGCCCTTCGATGGGGTGGCAACTTCCATAAAGGATGTGGAAATCACGATGAGGATTTTACTCGTCGGCGCGGGCGGCGTAGGCGCCGCAATAGCCAAAATTGCAAGTGAAAGATCATTTTTTGAAGTCATGGTCGTTGCCGACTTTGATGTCAAAAGAGCCGAAGAAGTTATCGAATGGATAAGAAAGCGCCACAGCGATGAAGTCGCAGCTAAATTCATTCCAGCCAAAATAGATGCTTCTAACGCGTCAAGTATTGTTGAGCTCTGCAAAGAGCACAACATCACGTTCCTGCTAAACGCGGTAGAGCCTAAGTTTGTGCCGACTGTTTTTTCAGCAGCGTTTACTGCTGGTGTTGGATACATGGACATGGCGATGTCCTTATCCGAGCCACACGAAACCGATCCGTATCATAAGCCCGGAATCAAACTTGGTGACGCTCAGTATGCACTGAACTCACAGTGGGAAAAAGCTGGCCAGCTGGCTCTAATTGGTATGGGTGTTGAGCCAGGTATGTCAAACATCTTTGCCAAGTACGCTTCGGATGAACTCTTCAGCGAGATTGACGAAGTGAGCATCAAGGATGGCTCGAACCTGACTGTGCGAAACGACAAGGGTGAAGAAATCTTCGCCCCATCTTTTTCGATCTGGACAGTTATCGAAGAGTGCTTGAACCCGCCTCTGATTTACGAAAAAGACAAAGGTTGGTACACCACCGAACCCTTTAGCGAACCAGAGATTTTTGAGTTCCCAGAGGGTATTGGAGCAGTTGAGTGCGTAAACGTTGAGCACGAAGAGATTCCGATGCTTCCAAGAACCATGGATGTCAAGAAAGTAACTTTCAAGTACGGACTCGGCGCTGAATTCATTGGGGTGCTAAAGACCCTGCACAACCTAGGCCTAGATGCCACTAAGCCGGTTCGGGTGCGTTCAGCATCTGGCCCAGTGGAAGTTGCGCCAAGAGATGTTGTCGTTTCGGTTTTGCCGGATCCTGCAACCTTAGGTCCTCAAATGACAGGTAAGGCTTGTGCGGGTGTGCTGATCACAGGCAAAGACAAGAGCGGTAAAGATCGCGCCACATACATTTACCACGTAGCCGACAACGCTGAAACTATGTCCGAGTATCAGTCTCAGTGCGTTGTTTTACAAACCGCATTCAACCCACTAATCGCTCTGGAGCTAATTGCCGAGGGTAAGTGGTCTGGGGTTGGAGTTATGGCACCAGAGCAATTCCCACCAACACCATTTTTGGACTTGATGTCTTCATCAACTGGATATCACCAGAAGTGGTTTGCACAGGAAAGACTGCCAGCAAATCCACTAGCTTTGCCTTAGGAATTGTTACGGAAATTAGGTGAGCTTGCCAGAGCACTTTGATGTTGCGGTAATCGGATCCGGTTTTGGCGGATCTGTTGCAGCACTGCGCCTAAGCGAAAAAGGCTACAAAGTTCTCGTGATCGAATCTGGTGCCAGATTTGAAGACAACGACTTTGCCAAGAGCTCCTTTGATCTCAAGAAGTTCCTTTTCTTTCCAAAACTTGGTCTAAAGGGTATCCAGCGAATAGACCTACTTAAAAACGTGCTTGTGATGAGTGGTGCTGGCGTTGGCGGCGGTTCCTTGGTTTACGCAAACACTTTGTATCGCCCACCAGCCAGATTCTTCTCAACCGGAAGCTGGTCTGGCATGGCCGATTGGCAAAAGCTTCTCGAGCCTTACTACGACCAGGCCGAGCGAATGCTCGGAGTAGAGGTAAACAAGTATTTTTCACCGGCGGACGAAGCTCTAAAAAAAGTTAGCGACCGCTTAGGTTTCGGTTCTACCTTTCAAATGACACCGGTTGGTATTCACTTTGGTGAAGAAGGCAAAACTGTCGAGGACCCATACTTTGGTGGCAAAGGACCATCGCGTACCGGTTGCATCAATTGCGGGGAGTGTATGACCGGTTGCAGACACGGTGCGAAGAACACACTTGTCAAAAACTATCTTTACCTGGCGGAAACTCTTGGCACCAAGATTATGCCGCTAACCAAGGTTGTAAACATCGAGCAGGTACCAAATGGTTACACCCTCACCTTGATTCAAAGCGATAAGTTGTTTCCCACTAAGCGCACCATCACGGTTCCAGAAGTTGTGGTTGCAGCTGGTGCGCTGGGTTCAGCAAAGCTACTACACAAGGTGCGAGCCAAGGGAAATCTTTCTGGAATTAGTCCAAGGCTTGGTGAGCTGTCTAGAACTAACAGCGAGTCGTTACTTGGAGTGGTTGCAAAGAATAATGATGTTGATTTCACCAAAGGGTCGGCAATTACCTCTTCCGTATTTCCCGATGCCGATACTCACATTGAGCCAGTTAGGTACGGGCGTGGCTCAGGCTTTATGGGACTTTTGCAGTCTGTTATTGCCAGCGGTCCTAAAGGTCAAACACCAAACATCTTTAGGTTGATTGGGGTAACCCTCAGAAATCTTCCGAAGCTGCCAAACTTTTACAACCTTCGCACTTGGCCTGAGCGAACCCTTATCTTGCTAGTTATGCAATCCCGCGATAACTCTCTAACTACTTACTGGAAGACAAGACTTACCTCCAAGCAAGGCCACGGTGAACCAAATCCAGCCTGGGTACCCATGGGTCACACCGTTGCCAAAGAAATTGCTAAGGATGTCAATGGCACACCAGGGGCTGTTATTGGAGAACCATTCGGTATTCCACTCACCGCACATTTTCTAGGCGGTGCTGTGATTGCAGAAGACGCTAGCGCTGGTGTGGTGGATGGCTACCTTCGAGTCTTTGGTCAGCCCGGTCTGCACATCGTTGATGGCTCTGCCCTATCTGCAAACCCAGGTGTGAACCCATCGCTTTCAATTACCGCTTTGGCGGAATGGGCGATGGCGCACTGGCCGAACAAGTCTGAACAAGACACCAGGCCAAAACTTGGCGAAGCTTTTAGAGTTGTTGACTCAGTGAAACCAAATAACCCAGCGGTGCCACCATCAGCTAGCGGAGCTCTCAGGCTTCCTCTCCGAGTGCTCTAGTTGCTCTCGGTGCTTGGATTCAATTCCTTGGCCGATGTAAGTGCTGATGATAATGATCGCGGCACCAATGATTCCTAAAATCGCAAGAGTCTCGCCACCAAATAGCACCGCAATCACAACTGCCCAAATAGGCTCTGTTGCTAGCAGCAAAGAAGATCTAGAAGCTGAAGTTCTTCTGATTGCCCAGAGCTGAGCAACGAAAGCGAACACCGAGCAAAACAGCGCCAGGAACAGCGTTCCTGCCCACTGTGCAGGACCAAAGGTTGCAATGGCATCAAAGGCACCCGGAATATCCAAAACGAAGAACACGACCGTTGCCGTTAGACACTGCATCAAAATCATGTTGAAGCTACTTGCCTTACGGTCCTTGGTCAGTACCCCTTGGGCTGTGACGTGTACAGCCCGGACAATAGCCGCAATAAAGAGCAGCACATCGCCCCAGTTTGGCTCTTGTATGCCGTTTCCTGTTACCAGTAGCCCAACACCAACAATGGCTCCAACGGCCGCCAAGAAGAACGATCTTGGCAGCCAACGCTTTTTCCAGGCGGATTCCATGATCGGGGTAAAAATAATTGTCAAGCTAATCAAGAGCCCGGCGTTGGTCGCCGAAGTTATCTTCAGACCAAAGGTCTCAACGGTCATAATCGCCGACTGAGTAAGACCAAATAGGGTTCCAAGCACCAGGTCTATTTTCGAGAACTTATTGCGCCTGATAAGCCAGATCCCAATCATGGCAAGGGTAGCTATTCCAAATCGAACCGAAAGCATTGCTGGAACGGTTGCAAATGGAGTTATGGCCTTGGCAGACAGATAGCTTGCGCCCCAAACGATCGCAACCGCTAGAAGAACTAGGTCGACCTTGGAGGCTCTGATTGCATTAAGCAATTGTCTTTTTCCTAAACAAATTCAGCACACTTCCTTGCGAGATGGCAGCGCCCAAGATAACTATCACGCCACCAACTGGCTCGTACCAGTGCAGCTTTTCACCTAAGAGTATTACTCCAAGAATTACAGCTATTACCGGTGTTATGTATGTGACGGAAGAAGCTATCGCACTTCCCACCACATCCAGAATCTTGTAATAAAGAAGGTATGCAACACCGCTACCAAGAGCGCCGAGGGTAACAATCGCCGCTACCGAAGGAAGGTCTGGAACAGCGGTGATCAGCGGGCCTGATAGTAAGTAAAAAGGTAACAAAGTCAGGGCCGCTGTTCCGATTTGTCCGAAAACCGAAACTTCAGTAGCCAAATTAAGTGGCGTCACATACTTTCGAACATACGGGGTTCCGATTCCATAAAGAATCACGGCAATCAGCATCGCAACAATCGCTAGCGGACTATTTTCTCCAAAGCCTTGCCAGGCTCCCAAAACAACCAGCACCCCCAATAAACCAATGATGATTCCAGCAACCACATGAGGTTTCAACTTTTCGGTTCTAAAAGCAACCAGCAGGACAATCACGGTAGTTATTGGGGTAACAGCGTTGATGATTGCAGCCAAGGCACTGGTGACCTGGGTTTGGGCATAGGCAAACAGCACAAAAGGAATCGAGCTCATCAAGATTCCGGCGATGGTCAGGCGTTTCCAAGCCTCAAACGAAGTCGGCAATTTGGATTTGAAAATCACCATGGCAACCACCATTGCCAGAGCCCCAAAAAACGTTCTTCCAAACGCGACTCCAATGGGGGTCAGAAAGGTAAGCGCCAGTTCAATAAACAAAAAGGAGGCGCCCCAGATCAACCCAGCAATTGCATACATCGCAACCCAAGGTTTGTTTTGGCCCTCACCTTGCTTCGTCAAACTATTTGTGACCCATCCGGCGCTCGATAACAATAAGACCAAAGACAATTGCCGAACCAAGACCAAACATCAATAGCTCTAGCCCGAAGTTAGCTTCTGGCATCAGGATGGCTCCAGTTTCGTTTTGCCAAGGCCAAAGGGCTCGAAGAGAACCAATCATCAACCCGGTCATGACAACCATGGTCATCTTGATCTTGTTGGCAAGTAGCCACTGAAGCAAGGAGACAAAAGATGCCAGGCCGAGAATCGCACCCATAATAAATGTGCCAAGGTATCCAAAGTCTCTATCGTTCACCGCAGCCAAGGTTGGCGCATACATGCCTAGTGCGAGCAATAAATATGATCCGGAAATACCTGGTAGCACCAATGCACAAACCGCAAACGCAGCCGAAACCATAATCACAATAAAACTTGGATCAGCGTCCGCAGCTCGAGGTATAGAAGTAAAGGCGAATGCTGCCGATGCTGATAGCACCAACACTAGATAGTGACTTAGCTTCCAACCCATACCGGAAAGCGTTATTGGAACAAAAAGTGAAGCACCGATTAATCCAGCGAATACAGCCTTGGTAACCGTTGGGTACTGCTCCAATAAAGGCTCAACAATTCCAGCCCCAACAAAGATGGCGGTCACCATGCCAATTAGCATCGGGATAAGAAGTGACCAAGATATTGCTTTGAAGTGGGTAGTGGATTTTGCCAAGGTTGATTTTGAGAAACCAAAGAGTAAAACTATGCCACGCACGGCTTCCGCTGCGGAATCAATCACGCGCTTGTAAACACCGGTAATAAGCGCGATGGTTCCACCAGAAATACCAGGAATCAACTCCGCGATCCCAATTAGTGATCCGCGAACGAAATTCAATAAGGTTTCGATGATGCTGATTGATTTTTTGGTATTTCCAGGAAGATTACTCACTCGTATAGTTTCCCAGATAAGGGCCTATTTGTTCTTCGACCCACTAGTGGAGCGCGGGCCAAGCAGTGCTCCACCAACAATCAACCCAGTTGCTAGGAGTAATTGCCAGCTAAGTGAGTTCCCACTTACCACTACCAGCAGAGCAGTTGAAAGCAATGGTGTCAAAAATGCCAGCAAACCAATTCTTCGTGGGTCACCGATCTTGAGAGCAGCATCCCAGAGGTAGAAAGCTCCCCCCAGTGGGCCAACTCCAAGAACCAGAAGGAGTAACCAATCAGCTGTGCTTATCGACGCAGCTGGCTCAAAGAGGAAGTGAGCGCCAATTGCCAGCACTCCAGACACCAGAGCAAATAGCCCAATTGCTGGGGTCGGAAATCGCGGAACCTTGGTGGTGGCCAAAGAGTAAGTTGCCCAGATCACCGCTGCCGCCAGAGCGAAGAAGTAGCCAACCTCCATTGAACTAAACCCAAACCCTGAGCCCCCAGAGGTGATTGCGAGAACCGCTCCCGCGAATCCGGAAAAAGCAGCAAGAACATATCTCAAGTTCAGCGAGAGTGATTTAGTAAATATTGGGCTCAGCAGAACAATCAATAGCGGCCAGAGGTAGTTCACAAGATTTGCTTCAACAGCTGGAGCTGTTTGCAGTGCCAGAAAAAGCATGAAGTGATAACCGAATAGACCGTAAACACCAATAAGCAAAGTTTTTAGTGGAATCTTCCACGGCGTTAATCCGAATCTAAGTGAGGGTATAGAAACTAACGCACCAATTATTAGACCAATACCGGTTAGTAAAAAAGGCGGAACGTTAGAAAGCAGAGTTGCAAGCGAAGCTAATGAAGCCCATAAAAAAATTGCCCCAAGGGTAAATAGATCAGCTTTCATTCCTAAAGTTTATGGGACAAAAGTTAGGGTCAGAAAAAAACCAATAAAGTCCAAAAAAACAAAAAGTTTTTTCAAAAAACACCCCTTACTCACCAGTGTCTTCAAGGATTGGTGTTTATTTCATTCCTAAGAGAGAATGGAAGGACACGAAGGAGTGATAGAACGTGTCCAAAGTTCTAAACCTAAAACACGATCCTGCCGGAAGGCGCCGAGTACCAGAGAAATACACCCCAATTAGCAAAACGAGGGTGAAGAAATTACTAGCTCAAGAGTGGGCTAGATTTCAATCCACGACAACAAACTCAGCCACGCATAACAAGCGTGCGAGCAAGGTTCTGCCCCTGGGAGTCACCTCAAGTTTCCAGCATTGGGACCCTTACCCAATCTCGATAGTGTCCGCGAAGGGCGCTTACTTCAAAGATGTAGACGGTCGGAAGCTTCTTGACCTATCTATGGGCTTTGGTGCGATGTTGGTTGGCCACCTCAACAAAGATGTTGTGAAGGCAGTCAAGAAGGCCATGCGCTCGGTCGGAACGCTATTTGTTACCCCTGGACCGCTGGCAACAGAGGCCGCTGAAAGGTTCCAGAAGCGATTCGACATTGACATGTTGCGCTTCACCAACTCCGGCACCGAATCAACGATGTACGCGATTCGCGCGGCCAGAGCTGCGACCGGTAAAAAAGCCATCATCAAAATCGAAGGCGGATACCACGGTGGATACGATCCACTGCAAGTATCAGTTAAGGCCCCTATTGAGAAAATTGGGTCTGTTTCTGCCCCAAAGCCATATCATCCAGGTGCAATTGAGGCGGGAGAGGTTTACGTTGTTTCATACAACGACACCGTTCGACTAGAAGCCATCATGAAAAATCACGGTAAGACAATTGCCGCGTTGATGATGGAACCAATTATTGAAAACCTTTCAATTGTGTTGCCGGACGAGGGTTACCTCAAAGCTGTCAGGTCTTTGTGCGACAAGTACAAAATCGCTCTGATCTTTGACGAGGTAAAGACCGGTCTCACTGCGGGTGTTGCTGGAGCTGCAATCAGAGTTGGCGTGAAGCCAGATCTTATTACTCTTGCCAAGAGCATCGGTGGTGGATTACCACTTGCTGCTTTCGGAGGCAAGAAAGAGTTCATGGCGCCCGTAGTTGATGGCCGCATGCCGCACCTTGGAACCTACAATGGAAACCCACTAGTTGTTGCCGCAGCAATTGCAGTTGACAACATTGCAACTCCAGAAGCGCTAGCAAAGGCAGAAGCAATTAACAACGCAACCCTTGATGCAATCGACAAAATTATTGACGAGTACGCTCTTCCAGCTCACACAGTTGGATTTGGAGTAAAGGGTGCCGTTATTTGGTCACCAACCCCAGTTCGTAACTACCGCGATTTCAAAGCAACCGACTTTGAACTTGCAGAATTGAGCTGGCTATGGGGACTAAACCGAGGCATCATTACCCCTCCGGGTCTAGATGAGCAGTGGCTGGTTTCCTTTGCTCACACTCAACGCGACATGAACAAGCTAGTTCGTTCATTCAGGGAGTTTGCCCAAGCAATCAGGGGCTAGCTAAAAGCTAAGAGACCCACGCGGATCAGATTCTGGTCCGCGTGGGTTTTTACTTTTTAGGTCATCTTTAACATCTATGATTTGTTATTACATAGCTGTTTTAGTCCAACTTAGAGGAGTCCCCAAGTGAATGCACCAATGAGATTTGGTTTGATTGGTACCGGTCGAATAGGTCAGGTTCACGCCAGCAGCGTTGCAAGAACTGAGGGTGCAGAGCTAACCATGGTGGCCGATGTCTTTGTTGAAGGTGCCAAGAAAACTGCTGAGCAATACGGCGGTGTTGCAACCGCTGAGGCAATGGATTGCTTTGACTCATCCAAGGTAGATGCCATCATCGTTGCCTCTCCAACCCCAACCCATCTAGATCTAATCAGTGCGGCAATCGATGCCAACATTCCGATTCTTTGTGAGAAGCCAATTGATCTTGACATCACAAGAGTTGACGCCATGCGCGATAAGGCAGCCAAGGCAACCATTCCAATCGTGCTTGGCTTCAACCGCCGCTTCGACCCACATTTCAACTCTGTTCACCAGAGAGTGAAAGCCGGCGAGATTGGAAAACTAGAGCAGCTGGTTTTGATTTCTAGAGACCCTGCCCCAGCCTCAAAAGAGTATTTGGCTGTTTCTGGAGGTATCTACCGGGACATGACCATTCACGATTTTGATATGGGTAGATTCTTCGTACCGAACATCGTTTCGGTAACGGCTAGTGGCTTCAACCAGTTCTCGAGTGAAATCAAGGACCTGGGCGACTATGACGCCACCAGCGTCACCCTTCGCGGCGCTAACGATGAATTGGTGCTAATAACAAACTCCCGTCACGCCATCTATGGGTTCGATCAGAGAATGGAAGCCTTTGGGGACAAGGGAATGCTGAGGGTCGAAAACCTTACCAACACCAATGTGAGGCTCTATAACGAGTCAAGCGCTGAGGTCAAAGAGCCGTACCAGAACTTCTTCTTGGAGCGCTACATGGACTCCTACCTACTGGAGCTAGCCGAATTCATGAAGAAGGTGCATGGCGAGGCTTCGAACAGCCCTGAGTTTGAAGATGGCCGAGCTGCCCTGGTTCTAGCCAACGCTGCCCTGGAGTCGTCACAGACAGGTAAAACCGTCTCCGTTTCGCTCTAAAAGTTTGTTATGACAAATTATTGAAGTTATGGCAGACTTGTAACCGGAGGTAGTCAATGGTTTTCGATCTAATAACCACGGGTCGAATTGGCGTGGACATCTACCCCCTTCAAACCGGAGTCGGACTTGAAGAAGTTACCTCTTTTGGAAAGTTCCTTGGTGGCTCTGCAACCAACGTTGCAGTCTCTGGAGCGAGGTACGGACTGAATTCCGCAGTAATTACCAAGGTGGGCAATGACCCCTTTGGTAACTATTTGATTCAAGAACTTGAACGTCTAAATGTCGACAGTCGCTACGTTGGTCGAACAGAACACCTCAAAACTCCGGTTGTTTTCTGTGAAATTTTTCCACCGGATGACTTCCCAATCTATTTCTATCGCGAACCCAAAGCGCCTGATCTAGAAATCAGCGAATCCGAGCTAGATCTAGATGCCATTAAATCGGCCAAGATTTTTTGGTCCACGGTCACCGGCCTTAGTCAAGAACCCTCCAGGACAGCTAATCTAGCTGCGCTCAAGGCAAGAGCCAAGGCCACACACACCATCCTGGATTTGGATTACCGCTCGGCTTTTTGGACAAACCCGGCTGATGCCACCGCGCAGATTGCCAAAGCTTTGCCTTTTGTGACAATTGCCGTTGGTAATAAAGAAGAGTGTGAAGTTGCGGTTGGTGAAACAGAGCCCGAGCGTGCAGCCGATGCTCTGTTGGAGCGCGGTGTTGAAATTGCCATTGTGAAGCAAGGCCCCAAGGGTGTTCTAGCTAAGACCAAGAGTGAGTCCGTCGAGGTTCCGCCGTATTCGGTCGAGGTGGTAAACGGTCTAGGAGCTGGGGATTCTTTTGGCGGTGCTCTCTGCTACGGCTTGCTTCAAGGCTGGGAACTACAACGAATACTGCGCTTTGCCAACATTGCAGGGGCCATCGTGGCCTCCAGACTTGAATGTTCATCGGCTATGCCAACCTATGATGAAGTGAGCAAGATCATGGAGGCCCAAACATGGGACTGAGTTTTGAGCAGATCAAGGAGCTGAGGGCTTCTGATCCAGGGGCTATTGCTAAGGCGCTCAAGAACAGAAAACGCCGACCACTAGTTCAAGGAGACGGCAACCTTTTCTTGCTGGCAGCCGATCATCCAGCTAGGGGAGCCCTGGCGGTAAATGGTAATCCTGTTGCCATGGGTTCGAGAAAAGAATTGCTTGAAAGATTCGCAACAGCTTTAGAGAACCCGAAAGTCGATGGTGTTCTGGGAACCCCGGATGTAATCGAAGAGCTAACCCTAATGGGGCTTCTTGAAGGAAAGATTGCAGTTGGTTCTATGAACCGTGGCGGCTTGAAAGGCTCCAGTTTCGAATTTGACGATCGCTACACCGCTTACACAGCAGCTTCTTTGAAGCAGCAGGGTTTAGACATGGGTAAAAATCTTTTACGTATCAACTTGCAAGATCCAGGAACGGTTCGAACTCTAGAGCACACTGCCAAAGTTATTGATGAGTGCGCCAAGCATGAGATTCCAATGCTACTGGAGCCCTTCATGAGTGACTGGGTGGATGGCAAAGCAGTTAACCGCTTGACGGCAGAAGCGGTCGAACTCTCGGTTGCTATTTCTTCTGGCCTTGGCTCAACCAGTGCTTGGTCATGGCTCAAGCTACCGGTAGTTGAAAACATGGAAAGAGTTATGGATGCAACCACTCTTCCAACGCTCCTTTTGGGCGGCGAGGGAAGCTCAGATCAAGAGGCAACTTTTGGCTCTTGGTCCAACGCCTTGTCGCTTCCTGGGGTAAGAGGTCTCGTAGTTGGTAGGACACTTCTATACCCACACGACAACGATGTTTCAAAAGCTGTGGCCCAAGCGGCCAATTTGGTTCACAAGTAATATTTCAATAACAAGGATGAGGTAGCGAAAATGCAGACAGTTCCACTATGGATCAACGGTAAGAGTGTTCAGAGTCAATCTGGAAGATTCGGAGACGTTTTTGATCCAGCGCTAGGTGAGGCTACCAAGCGCGTTGGCTTTGCCAATGGCGCTGAGATTACAGCTACCATCGCTGCTGCCAAGGATGCATTCCCAGCTTGGCGTGATCTCTCATTGGCTAGACGCCAACAGATCATGTTCCGCTTCCGTGAGCTACTAGAAGCCAAGAAGGGCGAGCTGGCAGAGATCATCACATCCGAGCACGGCAAGGTGCTTTCAGACGCTTTGGGAGAGATCACCCGCGGTCAAGAAGTGGTTGAGTTTGCTTGTGGCCTGCCGCACCTATTGAAAGGCGAATTCTCAGAGAATGCGTCAACTAACGTTGATGTTTACTCGATTAAACAACCACTGGGTGTTGTTGGAATCATTAGCCCATTTAACTTTCCAGCCATGGTTCCAATGTGGTTCTTCCCAGTTGCTATTGCTGCCGGAAACACCGTTGTTATCAAGCCAAGCGAGAAGGACCCATCGGCTACCAACTGGATGGCTGAGCTATGGAAAGAATCTGGTTTGCCAGACGGTGTATTCAACGTCCTACACGGCGACAAAGAAGCCGTAGACGGCCTCCTAAATAGCCCAGACGTAGCAGCAATATCCTTTGTTGGATCAACTCCAATAGCCAGATACATCTACGAGACTTCTTCTAAAAACGGCAAGAGAGTCCAAGCACTTGGTGGAGCGAAGAACCACATGCTGGTTTTGCCAGATGCTGATCTCGACCTAGTTGCTGACTCGGCGGTAAACGCGGGCTTTGGTTCTGCCGGTGAGCGCTGCATGGCAATCTCGGTTGTGGTTGCAGTTGAGCCAGTTGCTGATGAACTTATAACAAAAATCACCGAGCGTATGTCACAGATTAAAGTTGGAGACGGAAGACGTAGCTGTGACATGGGACCGCTTGTTACCAAGGTTCACCGCGACAAGGTTGCTTCTTACATTGAAATAGCTGAACAAGACGGCGCCAAGATTGTTGTTGATGGCCGCGGTGTTGTTCCAGATGGCGCTCCTGGTGGATTCTGGCTTGGCCCAACTCTGATTGACAATGTTCCAACCGGCTCCAAGGTATACACCGAGGAAATATTCGGTCCAGTGCTTTCGGTAGTTCGCGTGAAGACTTATGACGAGGGTCTGGACCTTATCAACTCCGGACAGTTTGGAAATGGAACCGCAATTTTCACAAACGATGGAGGAGCGGCTCGTAAGTTCCAGAACCAGGTTCAGGTGGGAATGATTGGAATCAACGTTCCAATTCCAGTTCCGGTAGCGTACTTTAGCTTCGGTGGTTGGAAGCACTCACTGTTTGGTGACAGCCGTGCCCATGGAGAAGAAGGTTTCCGATTCTTTACCCAGACCAAGGTAATCACCTCCAGATGGCTTGACCCAAGCCACGGTGGACTAAACCTAGGCTTCCCACAAAACTAATGAAGATTGCCATCACCGGTTCCACCGGATTTGTTGGTAGCAACATTGCGTCAGTTTTGCAAAGCTCTGGTCACGAAGTAATTGGCCTAGTTAGATCAGAGGCCAAACTGCCTTGGCAAACCAAACTGGTTGATTTCACCAACGAAGACTCAATTAGTTCGGCCCTAGTAGGAACTGACGCAGTTGTGCACTGCGCTATTGCTAATGATTTCAACAGGTTGCTGAAAGATCGAGACTTCGCTTACGACAGCTTTGTCGGCATGACCTCGAGAGTAGTCAAGGCCGCCAACAAGGCCGGATCAAAACCTATTTACATCTCAACCGACTGGGTTATGGATGGCACCACGCATCTTTCTTTGGAATCCAACAAAGGTAACCCCGTTAATTTCTACGGATTCCTAAAGGCCATGGGCGAGCAGGTGGTGCGCGACTTGGCCCCAGCTAACGGTGCAGTGTGCCGCATCGGGGGAGTCATGGGTTTTCATCAAACCAAGTTAGATGGCCCAAGGAGTCAAGACGTTGGTTTTGGTTACTTCGTTACCTCACTGGTGAACTTTTTGAGCAAAGGCGAGACTTTCGCAGTTTGGGGCGGCGATCAAGTAAACAAAATTGCAACTCCATCCCTTGCTGCTGAAATTGGCGCGCAAGTCGAGAAAGTTGCCGAACGAAATGCAACCGGAACTTTTCATTTAGTCGGCGACGACGCTGTTACCAGAATGGAGCTTGCAAAATTAGTTTGCGAAGTCTTCAATCTAGACTCCTCCCTGTTGCAAGAAACAAACCCACCCGAGTCTGAACTGTTTCCCGCTCCGGTGCCGGTGGATACCTCACTGTCTAACGTAGAGACTAAAAAGATTCTCGGAATTGGTGAAAAAAGTCTTCGAAGCTTGCTTGAATTCTTGCGGATTGAATACGAAGCTGGTTTATCGACCAAGAATTAGTGCCCTAGATTCTTTGTCCTGACAAAGACTAAGCTGGAGGCAATAGCGACAAGGAGGTCAGCTTTGCAGAAGTTCAACCTGCTTATTGCGGGCCAAGGTTCTAAGAACAAATCATTTGAGCAAGTCGTTACCCCCTACAGCGGTGAGGTCATAGCTGAGGTTGAGACAGCGACAGTTCAGGACGTTGAAAGAGCTGTCGAGCAGGCGGAATTAGCCGCGGTAACCTGGCGCAGGACTCCTGCCCATAAGAGATATGAAATCATGATGGCTGCCGCAGCGTTGGCCGATGAGCGCCAGGAGCAAATGGCTCAAATTATTTCGCAGGAGAATGGTAAGAGCATTCTCGAGGCCAGATCTGAAGCTGCGCGTAGCGGCGAAATAATGAGGCTTTCAGCTTTTGAAGGGTCCCAGCTTTACGGCGTAGGTTTACCGTTGGACGCCAACAAGGGAACTGGCCAAGAAAAGCTCGGCTTTACTCTGCCTCAACCAGTTGGCGTCGTTGTTGCAATTACGCCATTTAATTACCCAGCACTTTTAGTTATGCACAAAATCGGGCCAGCACTAGCTGTTGGCAACGCGGTTATCTTGAAGCCTGCGAGAACTACACCACTGACTGCAATTGCATTGGCCCAGTGCTTCATCGACGCTGGCTTACCTGAAGGTGTTCTAAGCGTTATAACCGGTCCAGGTGCCGATTTAGGTGAGGCTCTAGTCACCAACCCGAAGGTAAGAAAGATATCGTTCACGGGTTCGACCAAGGTGGGAGAGTCGATCACCAGAATTGCTGGGGTCAAGAAGCTCTCGCTCGAACTTGGTGCCAGCTCACCGGTCGTGGTCTTAAGTGACGCGGACATAGACTTTGCGGCTCATGCGGTTTCAATCGGGGGCTATGTGAACGCCGGTCAGGTTTGCATCTCGGTACAAAGAGTAATTGTTGAAAAATCCATCAGGGCAGACTTTTTGGATGCTCTCAGACCTAAAGTTGCAGCTCTAAAGTATGGAAATCCTCTGGACGAAAGCAACAATATCGGCTCGATGATCTCGGAGTCCGAGGCGATGCGAGTGGCTGCAAGCATCAAGGAATCAACTAGCCAGGGAGCCAAGCTTCTGTTGGGTGGAGGGCGAGAAGGCTCCTATGTCCAGCCCACAATTCTCGCTGACGTTGATCCAGATTCGTCCATTGCTCAGCAAGAGCTATTTGGCCCAGCGGTAGTGATCTCCAATGCCAATGATGACAGGGAGGCAATCGCCCTCGCAAACAGCACTGTTTACGGCCTAGGCGCTGGAGTTTTCACCAAAAACATGGATAAAGCAATTGAAGCTATGCGCGAGATTGATGCTGGAATAATCCACGTGAACTGGACCCCGCTATGGCGGGCTGATCTAATGCCCTACGGTGGACTCAAATCCAGCGGCATAGGTAAAGAAGGAATTAGAACCACGGTTTCGGAGATGACAGAATCTAAAACCATAATCATGCACGGTCGCGCCTGGTAGAAACGGAGAAAATAATGACTAAGCCAAACTATGGAGAGACAATTACTCTGACTGTGGCGCAAGCTTTAGTTTTGTACATTTCGAACCAGTACTCGGTTTCTGATTTGGGTAGGCAGCGATTTGTGCCCGCGGCTTTTGGAATATTCGGCCACGGAAACGTCGCCGGACTAGGCCAAGCCCTTGACGAATACCATGATCACCTTCCATTTATGCAGGGAAGAAACGAGCAAGCCCTTGGCCATGCCGCAATCGCTTTCTCTAAGCAAAGACTTCGCACACAAACCATCGCCGTTACATCTTCGGTTGGACCAGGCTCCACCAACCTCGTAACCGCGGCCGCACTCGCTACTGTAAACCGAATCCCACTGCTACTTCTGCCTGGTGATGTTTATGCAACTAGGCGTCAGGGTCCGGTACTTCAGCAGCTCGAAGATTTTTCGCAACCAGATGTTTCCGTCAATGACGCCTTCCGCCCGGTTTCTAAATTCTTTGACCGCATCACAAGACCCGAGCAATTACTGTATTCCCTTCCTCAAGCATTTAGAGTTTTGGCGAATCCAGCAGAAACAGGAGCAGTAGTTATAGCCCTGCCACAAGATATTCAGTCGCACTCTTTTGATTTTCCGCGATCATTTTTTGAACCAAAAGAGTGGAAGATTCGCAGGCCGTTACCAGACCCAACAGATATCCAATCAATAGCTAAAGCTATATCGGGCTCTAAGAAACCACTGGTTATTTCCGGAGGCGGGGTAATTTACTCTGGCGCAACTAAGGCACTAGAAGCCCTAGCTAATCAAACAGATATTCCCGTTTCTGAAACCTTTGGTGGAAAAGGATCTATTCAAAAGCCTGGATCTTGGCACCTCGGGGGCATAGGCCTCGAAGGAACACCTGCGACCAACAAGTTAGTGATGCAGGCAGATCTGATCATTCATATCGGTACCAGATTGACTGACTTTGCTACGGCGTCTCAGTCAATATTCCAAAACCCAAAGGTGCGATTTGTTTCAATAAACGTCACCGAGGGTGACGCAATAAAGCAAGGCGCCACAGCAGTAGTAGCGGACGCAAAGCTATCTCTGGAAGCTCTAGCATCCGAGCTGAAGGGATTCCAGATTGATCCCGCATGGCGTGATGAGATAACAACTCAAACCTCTGGCTGGAATACCTTGCGAGCTGAGTCAATGGACCCCGACAGGATCTTTGATAAGTCTGCCCTGAACGTTCGAACAAATACTGATGCAGTTTTGACTCAGGGTCAACTAATTGGCGTCTTGCAAGAAAAAGCACAGAATGGTGACATTTTGATAGCAGCAGCTGGTGGACCTCCAGGAGATATTCAAAAGGTGTGGGACGCTACCGAAGGGCGCTTTGCTCACTTGGAATTCGGCTTTAGCTGCATGGGATATGAGATTCCTGCCGCAATTGGAGTGCGACTAGCCAATCCAGACAAGAAGAACCGAGTGGTTTCTCTTGTTGGCGATGGGACTTTCGTGATGGCTCCAACAGAAATTGTTTCGGCAGCCCAAGAGAATCTCGATCTCACAATCGTGGTTTCTGAAAACCGGGGTTACCAGGTAATTAGACGATTGCAGATGTGGCGGGTGGGCCATCACTTTGGAAATGAATTCCGCTACCGCGAAGAAGGACCCATTTTGACTGAGTCTGCCGGCACCAAGAACTCACCTCGTCTTGAGGGCAACTACCTAGAAATTGATATCGTCTCGATGGCAAAAGGTATGGGTGCCAAAACCTATCGACCTGTTACAGCCGATGAGTTCAGAAAGGTTTTGGACGAAACCAGAACTGCATCTGGTCCTGTAGTAATTGTTGTTCCGACGATCCCTCACGTTAGCCTGCCTGGAGCTGGACTTTGGTGGGATGTTGCTCCCGCGGAAGTATCAGACCAGCCCTGGCTAACCGCGGCACGAGCCGAATACAACGAAGGATTGGGTACTCAACGATGGCACGGCTAAAAGCACCTGAACTTCAAAGGCAACTGCGTGCCAGCCTCCAAGCGGGAAAGAGCCTCGGCACTTTTATTGGCATACCCAGCACCATTTCTTATGAGTTGGCAGCACTGGCTGGTTTTGACTGGGTCATTTCCGATCTTGAACATGGCGAGAATGAATTTTCTGATTTAGCCAGGGCGGTAGTGGCATTCGATGGTCCAGTAATTGCTCGGGTGAGCTCGCCTTCGGGAGAGAATATTTCTCGAGCCCTGGATCGGGGTGCAGCTGGAATTATGATTCCAAGAATTTCTTCATTTGAGGATTTAGATAGCGCGCTAACTGCATTGGATTACCCTCCCAAAGGCTCCAGAGGCGTTGCCAGCTATAACCGCAGCGCGTCTTGGGGTGCTGACCAGAAGGCTCTTTTGGAAGCAGATCCAGTTGCCATAGTCCAGGTGGAGACTCGCTTTGCCGTTAACGAAATTGCTGAATTGGTAAAAAACAAGAGAGTCGATGCACTTTTTATTGGGCCATTGGATCTTTCTTATTCGCTTGGTGTTCCAAGAGATTACAGTTCTGAAGTGTTTCAATCAGCCATAGCTTCGGTTCTTGAAAATTGCAGAAGTGCCAAAAAGCCATTAGGAATACTCGCCACTTCAGCCCAGGATGCTAAAGCTTATGAAAAGCAAGGTTTTGATTTTCTGGCTCTGGGATCGGATTCAACTTCGTTGCTTCAGGCCTTCAAGTCTCAAATAGAAGCTATTCGAAACAACTAGCTATGCAAACCTACTTGGCTTCTTCTGGAATTCGAAATGGCTGAAGTCGTCATAGTCGGTCTTGGACCAGTGCCTGCCACGCAAACGCAAGAATGGCTAGGACCCCAGTTCACTTTCGTGGCTGATCCAACCTCTCAAGATCTAGAAAAAGCTGACGGCGCGATTGTTCGCGCGGAGTTTTTCCTCGATGAAGCTGCACTGGAATCAATGCCAAAGCTGAAGATTGCCGTTCGGACAGGTGTTGGCGTTGACCGGGTGGACCTGGTATCCGCAACCGACAGGGGTGTTTCGATTGCAATCACCCCCGGAGCAAACACCAACGCCGTTGCTGAAGGGGCGTTAGCCATGATGCTTTCGCTATCCAAGAAACTTTCTCCGCTAACTGAACTAGTAAGAAAAGATCAATGGACTAGCCGTGACGGTATTGTCCCAGGGGACCTGGAGGGCTCAACCCTTGGCCTTGTAGGGTTTGGACGCATCGGGTCCAGAGTTGCCCAACTGGCGCAAGCTTTTGGGATGCGGGTAATAGCTTTTGATCCAGTTGCCGATGTCCCAGAAAACCTGAGAGCTGAATCCATGGATGACCTGTTGTCAGAGTCCAATATTGTTTCGGTCCACGTTCCTCTTAACGAGAAGACTCGTAATTTGATTTCCAAGAGGGAGATTGAGCTTATGCCTCAGGGTTCCATGATCATCAATGTCGCTCGAGGCGGTGTGGTGAACTTAGACACCGCCCACGAGGCCCTTAATTCTGGGAAACTTTCAGGCCTAGGTTTAGATTCTTTTGATCCCGAGCCTGCGGTATTTCACGAGTGCTTCAATCACCCCAACGTAGTTCTTACCCCACACGTCATGGGCCTAAGCCACCGTGCCAGGCAGCAGACTTTTTCTGCCGCCGCCCAGGCCATAAAGGATTTTTTCAATCACACTGGAAGTGTTGAGATTGTAAATCAACCGCGAGGAGAAAACTAAATGCAGGTAAAAATTGCTGGAGCACCAATTAGTTGGGGAGTTTCTGAGGTCCCTGGCTGGGGTTTCCAAATGAGCCCAGACAGAGTGTTGGCGGAGATGAATAGTCTTGGCCTAACGGCGACCGAATTTGGCCCCGAAGGTTTCTTACCTACTGACCCAAATCAAAAAGCAGCATTTCTTGCGGGTCACAAAATCAGAGCTATCGGAGGCTTCTATCCGATTCTGCTTCATGATCCAACTAACGATCCAATACCTGCTGTGATAGCAGAGTTAGATTCCTATGAGGCTGCTGGCGCCGAGGTGCTCGTACTGGCAGCATCAACGGGAATTGATGGCTATGACGATGCCAGGCCAGCTCTAACGCCAGGCCAGTGGCAAACTATGTTTGAGAATCTATCTAAAGTTGCTGATATTGCAAATCAGCGGGGCGTGAAGGCGGTAGTACACCCTCACGTTGGAACACTTATTGAAACCCGCGAGGACATAGAGCAGGTGTTGGCTGGAACAACTATTGGGTTTTGTCTTGACACTGGACATATGTTGATCGGTGGAACGGACCCAGTTGAGTTTTCGAGAGACCACTCAGATCGAATCCAGCATTCACATCTCAAGGATGTGAATCTACAAGTTGCAGAAAAGGTTAGATCCGGGCAGCTTTCGTATTACGAGGCTGTAAAGCAGGGTTTGTATACCCCTCTTGGCCAGGGAGATGTCGATGTTAGATCTATTATCAAGAACCTAATTGCGGCAAATTACCAGGGTTGGTTTACTCTCGAGCAAGATAACGTGGTCGATACAGACCCAGCTGCCGGCTCTGGCCCAGTCAGCGACGCAAGCGCGAGTGTTGAGTTCATAAACAAGGTGGCTAGCGAGTTCGCTGCTTGATTCTTAAATACCAAACGGCCACCAACTAAAAGCTGGCAGCCGTTTGGTTAGAAGTTACTTACCTTTTACCTGGGTAATTTCGTGGGTTAGAGCTTCTAGCTCTGCTCCACCAGCCATGGCCATGGTCAATTCGTCCAGCTTTACATTCTTGCGCTGGAACTCATTGATCATCTTTCCACGGTTTAGAAGGTAGAAGCGGTCTCCAACTAGGAAGGCGTGGTGAGGGTTGTGAGTAATAAATACAACTGCAACACCTCGTTCCTTGGCTGATAGAACATACTTCAAAACGATTCCTGACTGACGAACTCCCAGTGCGGAGGTTGGCTCATCAAGAATTAGAACCTTGGCACCGAAGTAAACAGCGCGGGCAATAGCTACGGCCTGACGCTCTCCACCGGATAGGGTTCCAATTGGCTGATCGGTGTCTCGAAGGTCGATACCCATTTCAAGAAGCTGCTGCTTTGAAAGCGCCTTCATCTTCTTGATGTTTAGCATTCGGAAAGGACCCCAGCCTACGGTGATTTCGTTACCGAGGAAGAAGTTTCGCCAAACCGACATCATCGGAATGGTTGCTAGGTCCTGGTAAACAGTTGCAATACCTTTGGCAATTGCTTCTCTTGGGGAGTTAAAGTCAACCGGTTCACCATCCATCAAGAATTCACCGGTTGTTGCCTTATGTACACCCGAAAGCGTCTTAATAAGAGTTGACTTACCTGCACCATTGTCACCTAGCACGCAGGTAACTGTTCCAGCTGTGACCTCCATGCTCACATCGGTCATAGCAATTACGCTTCCGAACTGCTTGGTGACGTTTTTTAGCTCTAGAGCTACGGTCATTTCTTTCGTCCCTTCATTGCTCTTTTTCCTACGAAGGTATTAATCAATACGGCTGTGAACAAAATCAGACCTAGGAATGTGAATGTCCAGTCTGAGTCCCAAAGTGCGTAAGGGATACCGATGTAGGCCATACCCATGATTACTGCTCCAAGAGAGGCTCCAATAGCCGATCCCATACCACCAGTAAGAAGTGTTCCTCCCACGGCAGCGGCGATGATGTAGAAAAACTCAACTCCAACACCTTGTCCAGCCTGCATACCCTTTAGGCGAAGTACGAACATGATGCCTACGAACGCTGCCGCCATTGAAGTCATAACGAACAAAATGATTTTGGTTCTAATAACGGGTACTCCAGCATTACGAGCGGCATTGGCGTCTCCACCGGATGCAAAAATCCAGTTACCAAACTTGGTTCTAGTCAAAATCCAGGTAGCCAAGATAGTAAAGAAAATCCACCAGAGGATCGAAATCTGGAAGCTTGCGCCAGCAAACTCAATCTTGCTTGCAAGCAACGCCGCTGCTTGGTCGTAGTTTGCTGTCTCCTCAGTAAGGCTCACCCGAACGGTTCCAGTGAACTGCTTGGTAACAGCCAGGTTCGCTCCACGAAGAACAAAGAATGTAGCCAGCGTGACAATGAAAGATGGCAGCCCAGTTGTAACTACCAGCCAGCCATTCAGAAGTCCTACCGCTGCAGCAAAGATCAGAACCAGAGCAATCGAGGTCCAAAGATCTAGCCCAAGTTCAGTCACCAGCACTCCGGTGAGAAGACCTGTGGTTCCAACCATTACTCCAGTGGAAAGGTCAAACTCGCCCCCAATCATAAGAAGGGCTACGAATACCGCCACAATTCCAATTGGAGCAGCGATGTCGGTCCAACCAGCAATACCGCCAGGTTGGCCAAAGTTTCCGGTTGTATCAACCGATGAGAATAACAAGAAGATCGCCAGCGCACCCATCAGGGCACCGAATTCTGGACGTCTTAGGAGAGTTGTTATAGGGGAAGTTTTTTGAACGCGTTCGTCTTTGAGTGCGTTTGCCATGAATGGATCCTCAGTTTCCTATTTGTTTCACTTAGAAAACAGGTGGGCTAGAAATTCTTCTAGCCCACCTGCCTTGTGTTTCTATGATACGACTAGCGAGTACCTGCTGCTACCAGTGCCTTTACAGTCGCGACGTTTGTTGAGTCAACAAAGCCAGGACCGGTGTACATAGGTAGACCTCCACCAAGGGTGTGACCGTTGGTTAGGTTTAGGTATAGCAAGGCAACCGATAGGTAACCCTGTGCGTACTGCTGCTGGTCAATTGCGAATGCAATTGTTCCTGCTTCAATAGCGTCTAGAGCCTCAGCTGACATGTCAACTGTACCGATGTACATCTCTACACCTAGGTCAGTAACTGCTGGTAGAACTGCCTTCGCTGCGATGTCAGCGTTCAATGCGAACACGCCATCGTAGGTTGGGTCAGCTTCCAAAGCAGCCTTGATCTTTGCAGATGCAGCTGTAAGGTCAGCAAGACCGCCATCTAGGTTGAAGTTAACAACTTCACCATCGAATGTGTCTGCTGCTCCTGCACAACGCTCTTCAAGACCAACGTTTGCAGCTTCCTGTAGAGGACAAAGAATCTTTGTCAATCCAGCTTCGTTGAAACGAAGACCAGCTTCTTGACCAGCGATGAACTCATCCTGACCAACATGGGTGATTGCACCAAGGTCCTTGAACACTGCGGATCCAGAGTTCATGGTCACTGTAGGAATGCCAGCGGCAGCTGCTGCCAACATTGCGTCAGTGATTGCACCTGGGTCTGGAGCTGATGCAGCGATAGCGTCACAGCCACCTGCGATACCAGCTTCAATTGTCTGAGCCTGCTTTGCAGAGTCGTTTGTTGAGCCCTGGTAGTCAACTGTGACTCCTAGGTCAACACCTGCCTGCTCAGCACCCTTTTGTGCTACAGTCCAGAAACCTCCACCGTCACCGTGTGTGTAAACACAGATCTTGAAGTCGCTTGCTGGTGCTGCTGTTTCTTCTTCTGCTGCGGTTGTTGCACATCCGGTTAGTACTAACGCGGAAACGGCAACAAGAGCAGCTAGCTTCTTGATGTTCATAGAGATAACCTCTCGTTTTCATTTAAATGGTCGGAAAGACCCGACTGCTGATAATTATCGCGGTTTGTAAGGACAATTAAGCCAGATTTCATCTCCCCGTTATAAAAAAGATACCTAACCGCCTGAAGCCCAGCCCTTTCCAAGCCAGCCCCTAATCCAATAGGGAGCCCAGTTGGTTACAAAGTTAGCTCTATGTAAGGGTTTACCGCTCAACGATAGTGAACTCAAAAGAGTACAAATCAGTTCGATAGCAGTGCTGTCCATACTCCAACGCAACCCCGGAGTTATCAAACGCGGTCCGATTCATGGTTAGTACCGGTGAGTTCTTTTCAATTTCTAGCAAGTTCGATTCTTCTGCGCTGGCGCGACGAGCACCAATTTTTTGCTTAGCAACTTGGATTGAGGCGCCATTGGTTCGGAGCCAATCGTAAAGACCGGACTTGGAGATATCACTTTCGGTGAGGTGCTCAAATCTTGGGTGTATCCAGTTTTGCAAAACAGCAACCGGTGTTTTCCCCGCACTTCTTACCCGGTGTAGGAACACAACTTTTTGTCCAACAGTAACTCCAAGTTGCGCAGCAACAACTGCATCAGCAGGAACAAGTTTGAATTCAATAACTTTGGTTGAGGGCTTTCTTCCAGCTCGCTCAAGATCATCAAATAGTGATGTGAGTTCAACCCCGCGAGTAACTTGGCCGTGAACAACTTGAGTCCCAAGACCGCGACGGCGAACGAGAAGTCCTTTGTCAACAAGTTCTTCAATGGCTCTTCGAACTGTTGGTCTAGATAGACCAAGGCGCTCGCAAATGGATATTTCATTTTCTAGCCGATCACCGGCAGCCAGTTGACCCGAAAGAATTGATTTTTCTAAAAGCTCAGAGAGTTGAAAATAAAGAGGAGCAGTAGATTTTCGATTCAGTTTGGAGAAAACTGAAAGCGGAAGGATTACCTCGGTCTTGCGCATCCGCTTACTCTCCTGATCTGAAGTATGTTATGACAATACTTCATTCCAGCAAGTTCAAGCCAGATTCATTGTTTCCAGCAAGTGAACTTTTGAGGCTAGATGCGCTTACCTTCGTTGTCTATGGGTTTGGTGATTGGACTCAGGATTGCCGCGATCAACATGAACACAAGTGGGATTCCAAACGCCACATACAGCCCAGCAAACTCACCAAGGGCTCCAAGAGCCGGACCCACGGTAATCGATGAGATGTAAACCACGGTAATAATCATGTTAATTCGGGCAGGGGCCAAAGCTTCCTGGTCTCCCATCGAAGCAACTGACATAGGAAAGCCCATGGCGATTCCTAGACCCCAAAGGATTAGACCCAGTAGCGGTAAGTTGATTAGGTCTTGGGCAATGAATACTGCTATACCGCTGACGGCCAGCAACGCCGAGAACAGAATCGTTCTCGACCTTCCAATCGCGTCAACAACGAAACCACCAACTAGCCTTCCAGCGGTAATCGCGATCCAGAAAATACCGAACATGATTGCAGCTTCAGATCCTGAATACCCAGAACCCGTCAGGGCGATTGGTACCCAGGTTCCAGCTGACATCTCAGCCATGATGAAAGAAAAGCCAACAACAGCAATCAATAGACTTCGCTTTTCAGTCCACACCTTCTTGGTTTCACCTTTTCTGGACGCCTTGCTAGCTGTGCTATCGGCATTCTTCTTTCGAGCAGGTAATACAACGCCGGCAGCAATGGAGATTGCGGCAACAAATAATCCACTTACAAAGTAGTGACTGGCAAGCCCAATTCCTTGATCGATTGCCCAGCCAGAAATAGCCGCACCTCCAAGCATGCCAACACCGTATGCACCGTGAATGGCAGGGAAGATTGAACGCTTTGATTTTCTATCCGCGGCGTTACCTTCGTAGTTTCCAACGAAGTCCTCTATCGCCATAGGAGTTCCGATTGAAACTAGTAAAAGGCTTGAAAGCAGAATCAAACCTAGTTCCACCGAAAGACCAATACCCATGAGCGAAGCGGCTCCAATAGAGAATCCAAGAGCTGCAATCAGCCTCGAGCCAAACCGTTTTACTAGGAAACTCGCAAAGAAAATTCCAAGCAATCCACCAACTGCATACAACATGGTGAAGATTCCAAACTCGAGGTCATTGAACCCAAGCAGCTCCTGCACCTCTGGACCGCGACTTACCCAGGTGGAGAACAAAAATGCTCTGGCAAAAAATAGAGTTGCGGAAGCGGTGGACCAAACTACTATGGACGGTTTTGACAATTGAGACCTAACTTCTTTCGTTTTCAATAAAGCTCCATGAGACCGCGTGAGTGATCATCATGTGAACATCTTCAATTCGACCCATGTTTGGTTCTGGAACTCTGATTTCAAGATCGACTAAAGAGCCTAACTTCCCACCATCCCTGCCGGTCAGTCCGACAGTCCGAGCGCCCATAGATTTTGCGTACTCAACCGCCTTGATGACGTTGTTTGAGTTCCCAGAGCCCGAGATTGCAATTACCAGATCCTTTGACTCTAGGAAGTTCTTGAGTGGCTCAACTAGCGCTCGTTCGTAGTCAACATCGTTGCTGTATGCGGTGAGAGTGGATACCGAGTCATTTAGGCACATCACCTTGAAGCGCTCAGTTTTTTCATATGAAGCACCTTTGACTAAATCGTTTACCCAATGCGAGGCGGTGGAGGAGCTGCCACCATTACCCATTGTGAATATTGTCTGATTGGCAGCACGAGTTTCTGAAAGCCAGGAAATCAAGGTTTCAATTTTGGAGGCATCGACAAGGTCGATAGCCTCTTTAACTTTTGCCAAATAATTAGCCACGTAGTTCATTTAGTGCCAGCTCTCTTGCTCCAATTAATACATTTGAATTACCCAGTGTCGAAAACTCCAGCTTGGTTTGCGTCTGATCCAAAAGCGGCTGCAGCTGATTCAATAAAGCAGACTCTAACCTAGGACCAGCCTTCGCAATCCCCCCGCCCAAAACCACGAGCTCGGGATTGATAAGCCTTACTAGAGTCGATAACCCTGCGGCCAGTCGCGCGCTGTATTCCAATAAGAAGACGTCGTCAAGCAAGAGATCTTGAGCAGATTTTCCATAATCTTTTCGCAGCCAATAGCCGCTGCAGAATCTCTCAAGAGTTCCACGGTTACCCAATTCGTCTGCCGGGCCGGATGGATCAATCACGATGTGGCCCAGTTCTCCGGCAAGTTCACCGTAGCCGCGATAGATCTCTCCGCTGATAATCAAACCTGCTCCAATTCCAGTAGAGACAGTCACATAAGCGAGGTTTGAGTTTCTGGAACCTCGGGAAACAAACTCACCGAGGGCTCCAACATTGGCATCGTTGTCAGCAACTGCTGGTAGTCCAAGCACACGCTTCGACCATTCAGAGAAATCGAATTCTTCCCACCCTGAAACGTGGACTGACCTCTTTACCTTTTGATTAGCAAAATCAAAGGGACCGCCAAAGCTAATTCCAACTCGGTCGATTGAGTTGTCCTTGGAGATTAATTCAGCTGCGTAAAGCGCTAATTGGGCAAGGATTCTCTCGGGGGTTTTATAGTCAGCTGTCACCAGCTCGATGAAATCTCCTGGGTTACTAGCCGAGGCAATGCTGCACTTAGTTCCACCAATGTCGAGTAGCAATGCAGCCATGAAAAAAGCATAACCAGACATCACGACGTAAGAAGATGTTGCAATCTTCCTCTATCGAATTGCCTTCAAGACCAGGTCGCTAATTGCCTTTTTGTTGGCGGGAGTGAGTTTGGTTAGGGCGAAAGATGTTGGCCACATCGAACCAGAATCTAGGTTCGCGGACTCATCAAAGCCAAGAGTTGAGTAACGTGATTTCCACTTGCCAGCATTTTGGAAAAATACCAACACTTTGCCGTTCTTGTAATAGGCAGGCATTCCATACCAAGTCTTTGGCTCTAGCTCTGGAGCGATCGAGGTGATCAGTTTGTGGATCGATAGAGCAAGCTCTTTGTCTTCCTTATTCATAAGCTTCACTTTTTCCATAAGTTCTGCCTCGCCCCTCAGGCCCTTTGCCCTGTTTTTGAGCTCTTGAGCTCTGTCTTTCATGGCCTGGCGCTCAGCGGCACTGAATTTCTCTGACGGTTTGGACTTGCCTGAAGATGCTGTTTTAGCCATAACTGCGACCCTTTTCTATCTGGCTTTAGGGAGGATTTGTCCCAAATACAATTTTATTGGCCTTTAGATTGGGGGATATAGCCACTTGATCCATTGGCTAGTATTGGAGCATTACTCCAGCGCCGGGGAATCTTCGGCGATGGCTTACCCTCGCGGAAGGTAGAAAATGACCCAGAGTCCCTGGTTGGCCCACTATCCAAAAGACGTTCCAGCAGAGCTTGCAAAGGTTCCCTTTGTTCACTTGGCCGAACTAGTCAAAAAAGCCAGCAACGATTACTCCAAAACCATAGCTTTCACCCAAGTGATGCCAAACGGCATGAACGGGTCACTCACTTACAAAAAAATCGACTCCCTCTCGGACGACTTCGCAGCGTACCTAAGAGAAACTCTGACGCTTAAGGCTGGAACAAGAGTTGCAGTTCAGATGCCTAACTGTTTGGCATATCCGATTGTTGCTTTTGGAGTTATGAAGGCAGGTTTGGTTCTTGTAAACACCAACCCGCTATACACCGCACCTGAAATGGCATACCAGTTTGCAGATTCTGGCGCCGAGGTACTGGTTGTGATCGACATGTTTGCCGATCGTCTGCCTGAGGTGCTGCCAAAGACCAAGATCAAGACTGTCGTTACAGTCAAGATTTCCGAATTCTTCCCACCAATTGTCGGCGGAGTTATTCGACTAGTTCAGAAAGTTTGGAGCAGAACTCTTCCAAAGGTCACTGTTCCGCACACCAAGTTCCAGGAAGCCCTAGCTGCTGGTAGAAAAGTAAAGTCTCCAAATAAAGCAGACAGTTACGTAAAGGGCATCACCTCTGATTCGATTGCAGCTTTGCAATACACCGGTGGAACAACCGGAGTCTCAAAGGGTGCGATGCTTTCTCACGGCAACTTGGTCACTAACACCCTGCAGCTAATTACTATGTGTGGAGCGTTCATGCGTCCAGGCAAGGAAGTTGTTATTACAGCCTTGCCGCTGTATCACATCTTCGCTTTCACCATTAACTTGCTTGGTTTTTACCACATCGGTGGAAGAAACATCTTGGTTCCTTCACCTCGACCACCAAGCAACCTAAGACGTGCCTTCGAAAACTACAAGGTCACCTGGCTTACCGGTGTGAACACCTTGTTCAATGCGCTACTAAACGAGACTTGGTTCACCGACAGCCCACCGAAGCAGCTACGCGCTTCGGCTGCTGGAGGTATGGCTTTGCACGAGTCAGTATCCAAGAAGTGGCGTGAAGTTACCGGAACTCCAATCGTTGAAGGATACGGTTTGACCGAGTCTTCACCGGTACTTACTTTCAACCCACTGGGTGGAAAAGGTAAGGACGGAACAATAGGTATTCCAGTTCCATCGACCGATGTTATCTGTGTTGATGACAATGGCAAGGAAGTAGCTCTTGGCGAAGCCGGAGAGCTTATTGCCAAGGGACCACAGATCATGCTCGGTTACTGGGAGAAGGAAGCTGAAACCAATAACACCCTAAAGAAGGGTTACTTGTACACAGGCGATGTCGCAACGATGGACAAAGACGGTTACTTCACAATCGTTGACCGCAAGAAAGACATGATCATCGTCAGCGGTTTCAATGTCTATCCAAACGAGATTGAAGAGCAGATTGCCGCCGTTCCAGGCGTTACCGAAGTTGGTGTTATCGGAATGCCAGATGACAAGACTGGTGAAGCTGTAGTTGCTTACGTTGTTGCAGGACTGCCTGCTCCAACCGAAGAGCAGATAATCGCTCACTGCAAGAAAGAACTATCTGCCTACAAGGCCCCAAAGAAAGTTGTCTTCGTTGACGAACTTCCAAAGAGTCCGATCGGAAAGATCCTGCGTCGCCAACTGCGAGCTGGTGCAATAGAGAAGTCCAGAACTGGGAAAGGTGCATAAAAATGCTGAACTCAATGATTCTTATGGCGGAAGAAGTCGCCAATGAAGCAACCGTTGTTAATGAGTTCGAACAGACCCTGCTTAGGATCTTCATCCTGATCATCATGTTCGGTCTTGGAGCAGGTCTTACTCCTAAGGACTTTGGTCTAGCGCTTCGTCGTCCATGGGGATTGATTATTGGATGGTTGACACAGTTTGGTGTTATGCCCCTAACTGCATACATCCTGATTGTTACTGTCCTATTCCCATTCTCAGTCGATGAGAACATTGCTTTCATCGCACTAGGTGCTTTGATTATGGGTGCCGTTCCAGCAGGAACAACATCAAACCTGTTTACCTATTTCTCAAAAGGAAACTTGGCACTTAGCGTGATGATGACAATCAACTCGACTCTTTGGGCGTTCATCATGACCCCACTGATGCTGTTTATATACGCAAACTTCCTAAGCTTGGACGATTCCATCACAATTGAGTTCACCGAGCTGGCGACGGTAATTGTTGGACTGATCATTCCGGTCGGCCTTGGAATGCTCGTGCGTCGACTTAGCGCCAACGCAGGTTCGGTTTTGGAGCTGGTAGGTGGATTGTTTGGAGTGCTGTTTATTCCGTTCCTAATCGCTATTTGGGTGCCAAGAAACTGGCAGCTACTTCTGGACACACAATGGCCAACCTATGTTGTTGCTATTGGGCTTGGACTAGTTGGAATAACAGTAGCCTTCTGGATTGCGAAGGCACTTCGCCTTCACCCAGCAAACGTTCGAACCATTGCCTTGGAAACGGGTATTCAAAACGGACCACTAGCAATTGCGGTTATCGTCGCCGTATACATCGACAGCCCGGGACTAGATAAGATCTTGCTCGTTCCTGCACTGTACTCGCTATTCATCGTGCTGATTTCAACCGCTGTAACCTTCGTGTTCAGAAGGGCCAACTTGGCGGCAGAGCAGAAGATTCCAAACCTGCTCTAGGAGATTATAGAAATAAACCCCCGGTAGAAATTGCCGGGGGTTTGTTTTATCTTCGTCTGCAATTCGCAGTCACAGAAACAAGATCTAGAACAAGAAGCTTCACTGGAAGCAAGCTATACGGAGAAGTATTTAGCCTCAGGGTGGTGGAATACGAAAGCATCGGTTGACTGCTCTGGGTGAAGCTGTAATTCTTCGGACAAGCTAACCCCAACTCGCTCAGGCATTAGTAGCTCAACAACCTTCTTGCGATCTTCCATTTCAGGACAAGCCGGGTAACCCAGTGAGAACCTAGCACCGCGGTACTTCAAGTCAAAGTATCCCTGCATGTCTTCTGGTTCTTCATTGGCAAAACCAAGCTCAGCTCTAATGCGGGAGTGCCAGTACTCGGCCAAAGCCTCGGTGAGCTGCATCGCTAAACCATTTAGCTCCATGTAGTCGCGGTAGCTGTTGTCTTCGAAAAGTACTTTGGTAACTTTCTCAACCGCAGAGCCAAATGTCACAAGCTGAACCCCAAACACGTCGATTTCACTGGATGCTCTGGAGCGGATGTAATCCGATAGACAGAGGTGCCCATCTCTTCTTTGTCTTGGGAAGGTAAATCTCATTCGGTCAGTGCCGATAGCTCCACCCGATCCGCCATCTGGTGCAAGCAAACCAGATTTGCCAACTAGACCAGATGGATCGTTATCGTGGTGCAAAACAATTAGGTCCTCGCCTTCTGAAACAGCAGGAAAGTATCCGTAAACAACAGATGCGTCAGCAATTGCTTCAGAAAGAATCCGATCCAACCAATACCTAAGCCTTGGTCTTCCTTCGGTTCGAACCAATTCCTCGTAACCTGGTCCGTCTCCTCGGGTTGGCTTTAGTCCCCATTGACCCATGAAGGTTGCGCGCTCGTCCAGATAAGAAGAGAAGTCAGCAAGCGCGATACCCTTCACAATTCTGGTTCCCCAGAAAGGAGGGGTTGGAACGGGGTTATCGCTTGCTACCTGTGATCTTGATGGCATGTTCTCTGGTTCAGTAAGAACCAACTTGCTCTGGGCATGAATTCTCTTTTTTAGCGGCTTTAATCCAACTGATTCGGCGTCGGCGCCGCGAGCGATTGCAACCAACGGCTCCATCAGGTCGAGTCCTTCAAAAGCGTCTTTGGCGTATCGCACTGTTCCATCAAACTCGCCAGCTAAGTCATCTTCAACAAAGGACCTGGTCAGGGCAGCGCCTCCCAGAATGATTGGCCACTTCTTGGCAAGTCCTCTTGACCCAAGTTCGACAAGATTCTCGCGCATAACAACAGTTGATTTAACAAGAAGACCGCTCATACCGATGACATCCGCATTATGCTCCTCGGCAGCCTTAATGATGTCAGCAACCTGCTGTTTGATACCTATGTTCACAACGTCGTATCCGTTGTTGGTCAAGATAATGTCAACTAAGTTTTTTCCAATGTCGTGAACGTCGCCTCGCACGGTGGCTAGGACAATCTTTCCCTTGCCTGCAGCTTCACTTTTTTCCATGTATGGCTCTAGAAGCGCGACGGCTGATTTCATAACTTCGGCAGATTGCAAAACAAAGGGTAGCTGCATCTCGCCAGCGCCAAAGCGTTGACCAACAATTTGCATTCCGGCAAGCAGGTAGTCGTTGATGATTGCAAGTGGCTTGTTTCCTTCAGATCTTGAAAGCTCAAGATCGTCTTCTAGACCCTTGGATTCGCCATCAATGATTCGTCTTTCAAGTCTTTGGTTTACTGGAAGCGCTGCTAACTCCGCTGCGCGAGCATCGCGTATTGATGCGGAGTCAACGCCATCGAATAGATCCAACATTGCAGATAGCGGGTCGTAAGTCAGATTGTTGTCCGCGTCGTATTCGCGCCGGTCGTAAATCAAATCGAGAGCAACTTTTAGTCGATCCTCTGGGATGTCCGCCAGCGGAACAATCTTGGCGGCATCAATGATGGCGGAATCAAGTCCTGCCAAGGTAGCTTCATGCAGGAACACCGAGTTCAAAACAGATCTAGCCGCTGGGTTCAAACCGAAGGAAACGTTGGAGACACCTAGGGTGGTGTGAATGCCTGGGTACTTTGTCGTGATTTCTTTGATGGCGGCAATGGTTTCTAGGCCGTCTCGACGGGTTTCTTCCTGACCGGTGGCTATCGGGAAAGTAAGGGCATCGACGATGATGTCTTCCACTCTCATGTCCCACTTAGAAATAAGGTCATCAATCAACCTGGAAGCAATACGAACCTTGTCGGCTTGGTTTCTGGCCTGACCTTGTTCGTCAATTGTTAGCGCAATCACGGCTGCACCGTGTTCTTTAACTAATGGCATGATCTTGGCAAAGCGAGAATTTGGCCCATCCCCGTCTTCGAAGTTCACTGAGTTCACAACAGGTCTTCCACCGATTAGTTCCAGACCTGCTTGAATCACCGCTGGCTCAGTTGAGTCAATAACAAGCGGCAATGTTGAAGCGCTGGCTAACTTTGACACCAGGGTTCGCATGTCGGCAACACCGTCTCGGCCGACATAGTCAACGGAGACATCCAGCAAATGAGCGCCATCGCGAACTTGCTTGCGCGCGATGTCGACGCAGTCATCCCATCTTTCATCGAGCATTGCTTGCTTGAAGGCTCTAGAACCATTGGCATTAGTTCTTTCACCAATTGCAAGATAGGTATTGTCTTGAGTCAGAGGAACGTGCTGATACAAACTTGCAACACCGGGTTCAATCTCGATAGTTCTTGAGTGAGTGCTTGATTGTCCGAGTCTGTCAACAACTGCCTTCAAGTGAGCAGGTGTTGTGCCACAGCAACCACCAATCATGGCCAAGCCGAATTCCTTAACAAACTGCTCGTGGGCAGTTGCCAACTCTTCAGGTCCCAGCGGGTAGCTGGCACCAGTGGCAGTTAGAACTGGAAGACCTGCGTTTGGCATAACCATGACCGGAACTCTGGAGTGCTTCGAGAGCTGACGAAGGTGCTCGCTCATTTCGGTGGGTCCCGTTGCACAGTTCAAACCGATCATGTCAACACCAAGTGGTTCGATTGCGGTAAGTGCTGCACCAATTTCAGATCCCATAAGCATGGTGCCAGTGGTTTCGACCGTCACTTCAACAAAGATTGGCAGCCTGATTCCAGTTTCCAAAATCGCCAACCGGCAGCCATTAATGGCTGCTTTGGTTTGGAGTAGGTCCTGCGAGGTCTCAATAAGGAAAGCATCGGAGCCACCCTTGATTAGTCCAACAGCTTGTTCCTTGAAGGTATCTCTTAGAAACGCGTAGTCAACATGTCCCAGGCTTGGAAGTTTTGTTCCAGGTCCCATTGAACCCAAAACCCAGCGCGGCCTGGAATCTTTCTCGCTAAAACCATCTGCGGACTGACGAGCAATTCTTGCACCGACTTCAGCTAGCTCTTCAATTCGATCTTCGATTCCGTAGTCGGAAAGGTTTGACCAGTTTGCTCCAAAGGTATTGGACTCGATGCAATCGATTCCGGCTTCAAAATAGGCGTCGTGGACGCTTTTTACTATGTCGGGTCTTGTGACATTGAGAATCTCGTTGCAACCTTCTAGGTTCTGGAAGTCTTCAAGAGTAGGTTTACGCTCCTGTAATTCAGTACCCATGGCACCATCGGCGATGACCACGCGAGTGGCGAGTGCGTCCATAAGCGCTTGCGCTCTTGGCGCAAAGGCCATCGATTTAATGGTGTGCATTAACGAATTCCTGCTCTTTGGAGAACCTGAGTGACGCTTTCGTGTTGGTTGAATGCGTAAAGGTGCACCCCAGGCGCACCTTCATCAACTAGCTCTGATACAAGATTAGCTGCCCAGTCAATTCCTGCCTGCTTGGCGTCATCTTTGGAGGTGACACTAAGGAGTTTGGCTAAGCCTTCTGGGTTTTTCTCACCGGTTAGCTCAATCACTCTATTTAGACGCTGCATAGAAGTGACCGGCATGATGCCAGGCAAAATCGGGATTGTGACACCAGCGTCTTTGGCTAGCTTCACAAACTTCACGTAATCGGCAGCGAAGAAGAAAACCTGTGTGATGGCATAATCTGCTCCCGCATTTTGCTTAGCTAGCAGGGCTTGGATGTCTTGACTGATGCTGTCAGAGTCGGGATGACCGTTAGGAAATGTTGCTACCGCGACATTGAGCTCGGATCTGCTATTTCCACGTTCTTTGTGAACCTGAGAAATCAATTGCACTAGCTCGGAAGAAGTCTTTAGCTCACCTTTAGGCTCGAGTGGCATCCCAGGCTGGGGATCTCCTCTTAGGGCTAGAAAGTCAGTGATTCCCTCATCCATAAATTGATTGACCAACGCCTTAGTTTCCAAAAAGCTATGGCCAACGCATGTTAGGTGCGCCAAAGCCGCTGCTTGGGTGTTTTTGAGGATGAACTTCAAAACTTCTAGGGAATTCTTGGTCGAAGAGCCCCCGGCCCCAAAGGTCACCGATATAAAGGTCGGGTCCATTTTGGCGAGCTCGATTATGGAGGTTTCTAGGCTCTCGCCAGAGTTTTGGTCCCTGGGAGGGTAGACCTCAAAGGAAACTCGAACCTGATTACTCAAAACAACTCCCCGTCATTGGATTCAAGCCTATCTTCAAGAAGGCCCATACGGCAGGCCGATTACTGGCACCGGGCAGGACAAACTTGCACGGCATTGGATTTTGTAGACCTAGAAATATGCCACTATGATTTTCATTACTAACCAAACTAGAGAGGTACCCGAGATGACAGAATTGCGTTCTTCGCTATCTGCCGTTTGTGCAATGGGTATGTCTATGGCGTCTATGGAGCGAATGCTCTAGACGCTTGGTTTCTGCGTTTTTTCAACGGTGAACTAAGCCGCGGGGGTAAAGCTCCGCAAATTTCCAACACAACAAATCAAGTAAATACCTTCATATCCAACCAAGTCGGCCTCCGGCAAAAACAGAAAGAGATACAAATCATGTCAAGAAAGAGCACACTATCCCGCATAAGGGCGGGAATTGCAGCAGCAGCCATTGTGGCATTTGCCCTAACTGGTTGCGCACCTGCAGACACCGCAGCAACAGATGAATCAGCAATCACCACCATCACTCCAGGCAAGCTAACCATCGGAACTGGCCTACCAGCCTATGAGCCATGGGTAGTTGGAGATGCACCTGAATCAGGCGAGGGCTTTGAGGCAGCAGTTGCTTACGCAATCGCAGCTGAGCTTGGCTTTGCAGCTGAGGACGTTGTATGGGTTCGCACCACATTCGACGAGGCAATTGCTCCAGGAGCTAAGAACTTCGACTTCAACTTGCAGCAGTACACCATTACTGAAGAGCGCAAGGCGAATGTTGACTTCTCAGACCCTTACTACACAACTACTCAGACAGTTATCACAGTTGCTGGATCGGCCGCTGAGAACGCCGCCTCACTTGCAGATCTAAAGGAACTGCTTGTTGGTGCAGCCTCAGCTACCACCAGCTTCACAGCGATTGAGGAGTTCATTACTCCAACCGCTGGAGCTCAGGCATTCAACTCCAACGACGACGCAAAGGCAGCGCTTCAGAGCGGACAGCTTGACGCACTTGTTGTTGACCTTCCAACCGCACTGTACCTAACCTGCTGTGATCTAACCGACGGCAAGATTCTTGGACAGATTGCTGGAGCCGAAGGTGGAGACAGCTTTGGTCTAGTACTAGACAAGGGCTCAGCTCTAACTGCAGCCGTTAACGCAGCCATCAAGGCACTGCGTGACAACGGAAAACTTGCAGAGCTAGAGAAGAAGTGGCTAACTGACACCAGTGCGCCAGTTCTAAAGTAAGGCAGTAAATTGTTAAGGGGGTGGGAAACCACCCCCTTTTCTAATAGGGGAGCTATGTCAGATTCGAACCCATCAGAAGCGGAACGTCGCCGCCGGGTTTGGCGAGCCAAGCGCAAGCAGAAATCAATTGCGGTTTCACTTCTTTCGACTCTGGCGTTTGCAGCTCTGGTTTGGTTTGGGCTCTTGGCAACACCGGGTTGGGAAAGAGTCCAAGGGTTCTTTTTCGATTGGGATGTAGCGGTTGCCGCTTTTCCAAGAGTTTTCGACGGGTTGCTACTAAATCTTCGGGTGTTAGTTGCAGCGGCAATTCTGGTGTTAGTTTTTGGTCTCTTGTTGGCAATCTTTAGAACGCTAAAAAACCCCGTATTTTTCCCACTGAGAGTTTTATCTCAAGGGTATGTAGACCTTTTCCGAGGTCTGCCCCTGATTATTGTTTTGTACCTAGTTGGATTTGGAATCCCAGGGCTGAGGTTGGAATTTCTTGGACGCATTCCTTCTGAGGTTCTAGGAATCATCGCACTGACACTTACCTATAGCGCCTATGTATCCGAAGTATTCAGAGCCGGAATCGAAGCCGTTCACCCATCGCAGCGCATGGCGGCAAGATCCCTAGGTCTTAGCTATCCAAAGTCGATGAGGTTAGTTGTTTTGCCGCAGGCTATTCGAAAAGTTGTCCCTCCTCTGATGAATGACTTTGTTGCCTTGCAGAAAGACGTGGGACTGATTTCTGTGCTTGGTGCAATTGACGCTGTTCGTGGTGCTCAAATTGAGGTCGCAAAGTTTGCAAACTTTACTCCTTATGTTGTTGCTGGCTTACTGTTTGTCTTGCTTGCAATTCCAACCGTGAGGCTAGCTGATCGAATTCAAAGAAAGTATTCCGAACGTGAACAGGCAGGTAACGCACTGTGATCGATTGGACTAAACCACGGTTGAAGGTAGTCAACCTCAAAAAGAACTACGACACAAAGGTAGTACTTGATGGAGTGGACCTTGAGGTGTTTCCAGGCCAGATTGTTGCTGTGATTGGCTCTTCTGGATCTGGAAAGTCAACGGTCTTGCGGTGTGTGAATTTACTTGAGGACATTCTCGATGGACAGATCTTCCTAGAAGGCGTTGAGATCTCCGAGCCCGATGTTGACCAAGACAAAGTTCGCGAACAGATTGGACTAGTTTTTCAGTCCTTTAACTTATTTGGGCATCTTTCAATTTTGGAAAACATCACTCTGGCTTTGATACACGTCAAGAAGATGCCGAAGGAAGAAGCTAAGAAGAAAGCTCTTACTTGGCTAGAGAGAATTGGTCTTGCTGATAAAGCGGACTCTTACCCAGACAAACTTTCCGGGGGACAGCAACAGCGCACCGCAATTGTCCGAGCTATTGCCATGGAGCCCAAGGTTTTGTTGCTTGATGAGGTAACAAGCGCCCTAGACCCAGAGCTGGTTGGGGAAGTGCTGTCATTGATTAAAGACCTAAAGGCATCTGGAACTACCATCTTGATGGCAACCCACGAGCTCTCTTTTGCAAGAGAAGTTGCCGACTGGGTGATTTTCCTAGAAAAGGGAAAAATTCTGGAACAGGGTGAAGCTAAAGATTTCTTCGACAACCCCAAGGAGCCTAGGACTAAAGAGTTCCTAACGCGAATGATCAAGCGCTCCGAACAGTAACCAAGCAGCTAGGCTTATTGAATGTCCCGCAAAGCCCTCTTGTTGTTTTTGGCGACCGGGCTAGCCTGGGGACTGCCTTACTTCTTTATTCAGATAGCGCTTGAGGATTTTTCGAGCTACTCAATCATCTTCATTCGCGTGCTAATTGGCGCGGCGATTATGGTTCCACTCGCCCTTAACTCTGGTGCTCTAAAGATTGCTCTCAAGCACTGGAAATGGGTTTTATTCTTTGCAGTCATGGAAATGGTTATTCCATGGTGGCTAATCACTGAGGCTGGTAGACACATATCATCTGGTCTTACCGCATTGCTAATCGCAACAGTTCCGATGTTTGGTGTTGTTGTCGCTAGCCTCCTAGGTGACAAGTCGATCAGAAACCCTAAGACCCTAATTGGAATGGTTGTTGGATTTGCTGGAGTTGTTGCACTGGTAGGTATTGACTCATTCCAGGGAATTGTGGATCCAATCTGGGTTGGCGCTGTCATCCTTGGATCCATCGGCTACGCAATTGCACCTGCTGTTATTTCTTACAAGATTGGGTTTGTGCCAACCACTGGAGTTGTAAGCCTGTCCATGGTTTTCGTAGCTCTTGCCTATTTAATTCCGGCAGGTACCCAGTTGCCTCTGGAGATAGCAAATTCTCCAAGCCTTGATTCCTGGTTGGCGCTTTTGGGCTTGGGTGCCATTTGTTCCGCCCTGGCTTTTGTGCTCTTCTTTGCGCTCATAAAGGAAATAGGTGCCCCGAGGGCGACACTTATTGTTTACATCAACACCCTGGTGGCACTGCTACTAGGAGTCGTGTTCCTGAGCGAGCCAATTACCCCAGGCCTTCTGATAGGACTTCCTCTGGTTTTGATCGGAAGCTGGCTAGCTGGTCAAAAGTACGAGGCTAAACAGCCCGCAGCCAGCTAATCTGCCGTAAATCCCTTAGTTATCGGTGTATTCGACATAAATCCCTTTCTATTTGAGTAAAAAATCTGGTATTTTGATTCAAATCAGGAATTTATTCAAAGGAAGTCTCCGGAATGCAAAAAGCGACCCAAATTCTCATCGACCAGTCTCACCGTCAGGCTTGGAGCATTGATGCCGAGAAGGCCAAGGAGCTAAACCCTGGCAACCCTAAAGATTCTGGATACTCAAAGTTAGTGCTCTCAGCTGAAGCATCGGGGTTTGGAGTTCGCTCTCACGAAACAGGAACTTTCACTAAAGAGTCTTTGAGCGGAGTTGATGTTTTAGTTATCCCTCACGCATCCGATGATGATTGGGAGAAAACCTTAGGTGAGGGTTCACCGAAGCTAACTTCCGATGAGATCTCAGCTGTCAAGGACTTTGTGAACGCCGGTGGCGGTCTTGTGGTTCTAGGAGAATCCGAACAGCCAAAGTATGGAAATAATTTTTCGGAGCTCACTGAGCAATTCGGTATCAAGATTGCAAACGCCACCGTTCAGGATTCTGAAAACAACTTCAAAGGTGTTGCAACCTGGGTGCTTGCTGATCTGAAGAAATCATTTGAATTTGATCTTGGTTTCAAAGTAGAGCAAACCGCTTTCTATCGCTCCGGAGTTTTAGAAATCAAAGATGGTTCTGATGCTCACGTGATTGCCACAAGCTCAAGTTCTGCAACACCTTCAGAGGCAGCCCTAGTTGCAGCAACTAACTTCGGCAAAGGTCGAGTAGTTGTTCTTGCAGACAGCGACATTTTTGGCGATGACTCAATCGATGAGCTAGACAACAAAAACTTTTGGATCAACATTGCATCATGGGTTTCTGGTGGAAAAGCTGCTGCACTAGCGCAAACCAGAAAAGAACCATCTTGGGCTGCGACTGACCCAAGCTGGCTAAAACTTGCCGCTGCAGTGGAGACTATAAAGCCAATGCAAATCAAAGACGGATCGATAGATTCAACTGCACACGATCTCGAAGAAGCCAAAAAGCAAATTGCTCTTGTGTTGGAAGCAATTACGGAGCTGACTCCAAGATTTGCGCACCAGATTGACTATTTGACTCAGGTCAAAAAAGACATCCAGGCATGGGCTGAAGGCGGCTTTAATGTCCCTGATTTCTATGACTCTTTGGAGCTATTCCGTCCGGACCTCAAGCGTGAGAACAACGTTGAGAACCTCGCCGTTTTTGCCATGTATACCCAAAACGGCAACCCGAACCGAAACCTTGAGGCGGTCATTACCAACACCTTCTGGCCTGACTGGCTTGCCGAAAAAGAGCAGGTTTACCAGAACAGCGCGTTTGTTCCGATTGAATTTGTGGCCTTTACTTCTGGCTACGACACCTTCTCGGCAGTGTTCTTCCCAGAAACAGTGGCAACCAGGGAGCTAGCCAAGTTCTACTGGGGAGGAATCTTCTGCGACCGTGAGGCTGCCAGATTCCGCATGGTCACTAGAGCTGCCCAACAGCTTCTATTCCTGCCTCTTCCTCCTGATGCAGAAAGAGTTGTCAACGATCAGCTCCTGGCACAAGAAACCTATGTGCTGTGGGACTTGATTCACGACCGCACTCACTCCAAGGGAGATCTACCATTTGATCCATTCATGATCAAGCAGCGCATGCCATTTTGGATGTATGCACTAGAGGAATTGCGCTGTGACCTATCAACATTCAGAGAGACATTTGTATTGGATGACCAGGGCGAAAGACTTGGAAAGTACATCCGCTACGCAATTTTGTTTGATCGTTTGTTCCGTTTTCCAATTACTGGTCCACGAGTTAGAAACTACGACGGACTGGGTGGGCAGATAATTTTCAGTTATCTACACCGCCACGGTGGCTTGAAGTGGACTGACAACAAACTGAGCTTTGATTGGGACAAGGTCAATGAGCAGATTGTTGCGCTTTGTGGCGAGGTCGAAAGTCTCTATCACGATGGCATCGATAGATCTAGAGTGGCTCAGTGGATGGCGTCTTACGAATTTGTAAGCGACCTCGTTCAACCTCACCCGGCTTCAACCTGGGCCAAAGGTGCGGATGCACTTCCGGTTGAGGGAGAGCTCAAGGAAATGGTAAACGCAGTGCTAGACGACGAGTTCCCATTGAATGTTTTCTTCGATACTCTAAATCGCAACTTACAAGATGTGATTCTTTCAACAAAAGGCGTTACTGCCTAAGGCGGCAAGTATTTATGGAAGCTATAGACCGAAAAATCCTCACTCTCTTAGCTGAGGACTCCGAGCGTTCCTTACAAGATCTTGCTGTTGAGGTTGGATTACCGACATCGACGCTGCACCAAAGAATAAAGCGCCTAGAAACTCGTGGCCTGATTTTGGGCTACCAGGCCAAATTGGATTTGCGCAAAGTGGGGTTGAGTCTGACCTCATTTGTTTCACTGACCCCTATCGATCCTGCAGCCCCCGATTCGATTCCAGCTCAGCTGCAATCCATTTCGGAGATTGAGGGCTGCTGGAGTGTTGCAGGAGAAGAAAGCTACATAGTCAAGGTGAATGTTTCCGAGCCTGCGGACTTGGAAGCACTACTGGGCAAGATTAGAGCGCAGACCAATTGCTCGACCCAAACTACTGTTGTTTTATCAACTGCCTTTGAGAACAGACCACCGGCAATTCCAGAATCAGACCCGATTGATAGCTAGAGAAAGAAGCGAACAGAAGATGACCACAAGAAAAATCTGGCGTGGATTTGCTAGCGATAACTATGCAGGTGTTCACCCCGCAGTATTTGAGGCGATGAGCCAAGTCAATGAGGGTCATGAGATTGCCTATGGCGACGACACCGAAACAGAAAAGTTCAACAAAGTTGTGGTGGAAAACTTTGGCCCCAAGGCTGTTGGCTTTCCGCTTTTTAATGGAACCGGTGCGAACGTAGTTGCGTTGCAAGCAGCCATTCAAAGATGGGAAGCGGTTATCTGCGCGGACACTGCTCACATCAATGTCGATGAGGGTGGCGCTCCAGAAAAGATGGCTGGATTAAAACTTTGGACTGTTCCAACCCCTGATGGAAAGCTAACTCCCGAACTTATCGAGTCGCAGATTTTTGACATGGGTGTTGTTCACAGAGCACAACCTGGAGTTGTTTCCATCACCCAAACCACGGAGCTAGGTACTCTGTATAAACCGGCAGAAATCAAAAAGATTGCCGAGGTTAGCCACAAGCATGGGCTTTTGCTTCACCTAGATGGAGCGAGAATTTCGAATGCAGCAGCGGCTCTGGGGTTGTCTTTCAAAGAGTTCACCACCGATGTTGGGGTAGATCTAGTATCAGTTGGCGGAACTAAGATTGGCGGCTTGGGTGCAGAAGCTGTGGTTGTTGTTGACTCAAGTACTCCTCGCGGAAAACAACTTGCAGAGGCGATGCCATTTCTTCGGAAGACCTCTATGCAACTGCCTTCAAAAATGCGCTTTGTATCGGCTCAGCTAAATGCCCTTTTTGGGAACAAAGCTGCTCTAGCTCTAGCTAACGCAAAACACGCGAACCAGATGGCGAAAAAGCTCTACGAGGGAGTCGTTGCGATAGCAGCCAAGAGCTCACTTGTCACAATCCCGAACCCAACTGAGGCAAACGCGGTCTTCCCGATCCTGCCGGAAAAGATCACCAACAAGTTACTTGAAACCTACCGATTCTATGTTTGGAATCAAGCGACGGGCCAGGTTCGCTGGATGTGCGCTTGGGATACCCAAGAATCAGACGTCGATGGGCTACTTGCAGCACTTGACGCAGCAGTTAGCTAAACCAGGGAACAATAAACACTCTTTCTAAGTTGGGAATCAAATGAACAAAAAACCTGAAACTTCCGCACCACTTACCGATATATTGGAAAAGCGTTGGAGCCCTAGAGCCTATGACGCTAACCACCTGATTGCAGATAAAGACCTACTTTCTATTTTGGAAGCTGGTCGCTGGGCCCCTTCTGCAAGCAACGGTCAGCCGTGGAGATTTTCGGTAGCTGTTCGAGGAACTGATGTTCACGAAAAGGTGACAGCGGGACTTGGTGGCTTTAACCAGGCTTGGGCACCTACTGCTTCAGCCATGATCGTGATTTCAATCAAGAAAAATGAGGATGGCACATCAAGTGCCAAGAACTTCTATGATGCAGGATTGGCTGTCTCACTAATGACCGTGCAAGCGCAATCTCTAGACCTGCACTCTCATCAAATGAGTGGAATTACCCCGGAGGTAATCCAAGAAAGCCTTGGTATATCTGAAGAATTCGAAGTTGCGGTAGTGGTAGCAATTGGCAAAGTTACATCACCTGATGTGTTTGAGGGAGCGGCTTACGAGCGAGAGATTGCTCCTAGAACCAGGCTGCCTCTCGAGGAAATTGTCCTGCACGGCAAGCCTTAGAGTTAATAGGTGCCCATAACCGAACAAATAGCGCTCTGGTATGACCAGATCGGCCCGATTCTCTTTGTTGCGGCCGTTTGGGCGTTGGTTTTTGCAGGAACCGGACTACTTATTGGGGCCTTCATACCTTTTATTACAGGTGACTCACTTGTATTTGCCGCAGGTTTGGTTGCGGCGAGTTTTCCAGAAACGATCAACATCTGGGCTCTCAGCATTGGAATAGGAATCTTTGCTTGGTTAGGAGATCAAGTTGGTTACACACTTGGTCGACACTTCGGCAGGCCATACCTAGACAAAAGACAAGGCGCAATCATTCAAAGCGCTATCGGAAAAGCTGAGAAGTTTTATAGAGCCTGGGGTTGGTGGGCCGTAGTTATTGCAAGATTCATTCCAATGGCAAGAGTCCTAATCCCAGTTATTGCGGGCATTGGAAAAATGAATTACTACAAGTTCTTTTCAGCCAACCTAGTTGGAGCAGTGGTCTGGGGAATGGGGTTATCTCTTGCCGGCTACTTTGCCGCGAGCATTCCACTAGTCAAAGACGCCACTTACATCCTTGCCGTATTGGTTATCGCTGCTTCCCTTGTTGCGGGAATCAGGTCTTGGTACAAAAACAACAAATCTAAGGCCGCAGCCTAGAAGCATTAGTTATCGGTTGCGATTACTAGGTCAGCCAACGAAGCAGATTTTTCCCGAGCATAGAAATCAAGTTCCTGCGCGGCCCACATATCAAACTTGTCGAGATTCCCTTCACGCTCTAGCCAACGAGCCTGACGAACTGGTTCTTTAGCCTCCAGCCAAATCCGCAAGATTGCAACGGAAGATGCGCGATCACCAAGTGCCCCACACCCCTCGATAATTAATGGAGTTCCTCCGGAAAACTCCATCCAAGCGCCCCGCTGGTTTTGCGCCCAATCCCACTGTTGCCACGATGCCGTTTGTTTTTTAGTTAGTGGTTCAAGAATGAATCGGTTCAGATAATCTGCCCCAAGACTCAACCCTTCCCAGCCGGGATAGAGATCATCCATATGGATAACCCTCGGTAATGACTCGCCTTGCTTGAAGAGACTCTCTTGCAAAGACTTTGCAAAGGTCGATTTGCCAGAGTTGGATCTTCCATCAATAAGAACAATCGGTGTGATGTTTCCAAGATCAATCTGCTCAAGAACCTTGTCGGTGATTTCTTGAATTAGCGCGGTGTTGGAAGGCAAGAAAAACCTAAAGCTTGCTAGTCAGCGAGACCGTAGAGACGGTCCCCAGCATCGCCAAGACCAGGAACGATGTATCCGATTTCGTTTAGCTTCTCATCCAAAGCACCCAACACAATCGTCACGTCTTTGTTCCCAACAGCTTGCTCAACAGCTTTGAGCCCTTCGGGGGATCCGATTAGACAAATGGCAATTACTTCTACTGCTCCACGATCGAAAACATATTTGATGGAGTCAATCAAGGTGCCACCGGTAGCGAGCATCGGATCGATTATGTATACCTGGCGACCGGTTAGATCATCTGGAAGACGCTCGGCGTAGGTGAAAGGCTCGAGAGTTTCTTCATTGCGCTTGATACCAAGAAATCCAACTTCGGCGGTTGGAAGTAACTTTAGGATGCCATCGAGCATTCCAAGGCCTGCTCGAAGGATTGGAACAATCAATGGAAGTGGAGTACTTAGGTGAACACCGGTGGTTTTTGTAAGTGGAGTCTCAATTGTTATCTCCTGGACCTTTATTTCCCTAGTTGCCTCATAAGTAAGTAGTGTCACTAATTCCTCAACAAGCTGCCTAAAGGTAGGAGAAGGAGTGTTCTTGTCGCGAAGGACCGTGAGCTTGTGAGTTACCAGCGGGTGATTAGCTATGTGGGTGCGCATACAAGTAAATCTAGTGGGTGCAAGCTGGTGCCAAGATGAGCCAAAGTGTTGGAATACTTGGAGTAAGGGAGTGAATAAGAAATGACTAACACTTGGGATTCGGCCATGACAATGGCTTTGGCCGAAGCCAACCAATCGGGACGGGACGTGCCAGTTGGTGCCGTGTTAGTTGACCCAGATGGAAATGTAGTTTCCTCTGCACACAACGAGCGCGAGGCAACCGGAGACCCAACCGCTCACGCCGAGATCTTGGCCATTCAAAGAGCTGGCAAAGCATCTTCGAAGTGGCGCTTAGAGGAACTTACCCTGGTGGTCACTTTGGAACCATGCGTGATGTGCGCGGGAGCGATAGTTGCCGCTCGTATCCCAAGGGTAGTTTTCGGGGCTTTTGATGAACGGGTTGGGGGAGCTGGATCTAGGTATGACCTGGTGCGCGATTCCAGACTCGGTTCACCAGTTGAAGTAATAACCGGTGTAATGCAAGACGAGTGCTCCAAGGTGCTAAAAGACTTTTTTGAGAAACGGCGCTAAACACTAAGCTTTGTTCTGGTGACGTGTCCGAGCGGCCGAAGGTGCAACTCTCGAAAAGTTGTGTGCGTGAAAGCGCACCGTGGGTTCAAATCCCACCGTCACCGCCACAGGAGATAACTAGAGAGGTTTCAGATGAATTACAGAAAACACATGACCGTATTTGGGGTCATTGCCCTACTAGGTTTCATCCTGTTCTGGTTCATGCCTCAGTTTGGAGCTGCTATCTTCTTGCCCGCTCTAGGTGCTTACTTTGGCGCTCGCAAGGCTGAATCGGATGGCCCAACCCAACCTAGCTATGTTCTCTGGGGTATCTTCTTTGTGTTTGTGGCAATTGCGGTGGCAATTAGATTCTTGGTGCCCGAGGAGAACTTCGGTGGTTTTGAGTCGGGGCCGGAGAATCTGATTTTGCTCTGGGTATACCTGGGATCTCTCGCACTTGCTTTTCCACTGTTTGGCTACTTGGCCTACTTACAGCGAGTTGGCAGAGCCAACTCTTAGCGTCAAGCACGAAGCTAGAGTCACTGCTTCAAAAACCCGAATTTGATTTTGCAACAATCAGAAGCCCGTTTATACTTAACTAAATTCACTTAGCAAACAGTTCTAAATGCTAAGACTTCAGATATACGGGGAGTTTCAATTGCACTGGAAGGCCTGCGCCATTGATGGCCCTGGCGGCGGGGGTAAGTCAACTCTTGCTGCCCAGCTTGCCACTGACCTTGGCGCAACCGTAATCTCCATGGATTCTTTTCTTCTTCCTGAAAGCAAGTACCGCCTTAGCGCCATCGCCAAAAACTATGATCTAGATCGCTTCTTTGAAGAGGTAACAGAGCCACTTCTTGACCATAGGGACATCAACTACCGAGTTATGGACCAAGCAACCGGCACACTATCGACCCAGAAGGTCAACGTCCCAGCTGGACAAAAGGTAATCATTGAAGGGGTTTACTCACTGGAGCTAAGTTTCCGTGACTCCTACGACTTCACGATTTTTGTTGATGCCCCCAAGGACGCGCTCATGGCAAGGGCCTTTAGTTTGGAGATCGGGGGCAAATCCTGGCTGGATAAGTGGCTCGAAGGGGAAGAAACCTACTTTGTTGCCCAGCACCCCAAGCTTGCGGCCACTTTGGTTCTTGATGGCACGAAGCCCTTTCCCGCAACTGCCGAAATCATGAACTATTTGAGCGAGAAGCGGGCCGAGGGCTAAATCCTGCGGATACACCCAAAAACGCTATTCATGGGTATTTAAACTGGGTGTTTACAACTTTGCCAAATCGTTATAGAGTAGCCACTTGACCCAAAAAAACCAGTGCGCATATTTTGGCGTGCCCTGTTCGCATATTGTGGCGACAATCGGTTTCGGGACAGCCCCAAATCTGACCGCTTTCTAACTAATGTGCCCTTGGAGGGACCGCCTTGGCTGCTTCGAAAAACGCAAAAAACACCCGTCTAGCATCACGACCATCGTTCGCGAAGGTTCAAGAACAGATTGATCTTCCAGATCTTCTTTCCTTGCAAACCGAAAGCTTCGAGTGGCTGATTGGCGGACCATCATGGAGAGCCAAAGAAGGCAACAAGGCCAAGACCGGTCTTGACGAAGTATTCGAAGAGATCTCTCCGATCGAAGACTCAGCAAACTCATCACAAGACCCGAAGATGGGTCTAGTTTTTGGTGACCCAATTTTGTATGACCCTGCTTACACTCCAGACGAGTGCAAGACCAAGGGTAAGAGCTACACCCAACCTCTTTATATCAAAGCTGAATTCACCAACTACCTAACCGGTGAAATTAAGTCACAGACCGTTTTCATGGGAGATTTCCCAGTCATGACTGAAAAGGGAACATTCGTTATCAACGGAACTGAGCGCGTTGTTGTTTCTCAGCTTGTTCGATCTCCTGGTGTTTACTTCTCGGTTTCAACTAACACCACTGGAAACCTGGACGTTCGAAACAACAAAGCGCAGATCATTCCATCTCGTGGTTCTTACCTAGAATTTCTAACCGAGTGGGTTAGAGATGACCGTAAGCCAATCGCTCGTTTTGGTCAGCCGATTGTTCAGGTCCAGGTAGATCGCAAGACTAAAGTTTCTGCAACTATCTTCTTGAAAGCACTTGGTTTCACTAAAGAGGAAATCATTGCAGAGTTTTCTGACATCGAAAAGGCAGTTGGAACTGCTGCTCCAACCTGGAAATACGATGTTGACCTAATTGCAAACACCTTGGCTTACGACGAGTCAAAGGTTTTTGCTAACCCAATCTTGACCAAGGAAGACGCTCTTCGTGAGCTCTACCGCAAGGTTCGTAGCGAAGCTGCCGGTTCTGAAGTAGCGGCTGCATGGCTTAACTCAACTTACTTTGAGTCCAAGAGATACAACCTTGCAAAGGTTGGTCGTCACAAGCTAAACCGCAAGCTAGGTATTGACGAGCCACTAGAAGTAAACACTTTGACCAAAAGCGACGTTATTGGTGCATTGAAGTACCTATTGCTGTTCGACCAGTCAATCGCGAACCAGGCATCTGCTTCGAACGCGCGCATCGAGTTCCCAGTAAAGATGAATGGCAAGGCTGTAAAGATTGCCGTTTCTGCTGACGACATCGATGACTTCTCAAACCGAAGAATTCGTTCCGTTGGAGAGCTAATCCAGAACCAGGTTCGTATCGGTCTATCTCGTATGGAGCGTGTTGTTCGCGAGCGTATGTCGACCCAAGACATCGAAGCGATCACTCCTCAGACCTTGATTAACTTGCGTCCAGTAGTTAGCGCTATCAAGGAATTCTTTGGTGCTAGCCAGCTATCGCAGTTTATGGATCAGAACAACCCACTTGCAGGTCTTGCTCACAAGCGTCGCTTGTCCGCACTTGGTCCAGGTGGTATTGCTCGTGAGCGCGCTCAGATGGAAGTTCGAGATGTTCACCCTTCCCACTACGGAAGAATGTGTCCGGTTGAAACCCCAGAAGGACCGAACATTGGTCTGATCGGATCTTTGACCGCTTACGCAAGAATTAACGCGTTTGGTTTCATCGAGACTCCTTACCTGAAGGTAACTAACGGCAAGGTTTCTGGAAAGATCGAGTACCTAGATGCAGCAGCCGAAGATGGCAAAGCAATCGCTGGTGCTGACACTCCTTTGAACGCAGACAAGACATTTGCTAACAAGAAGGTATTCGCGAGATTCCGCGGAGACGTTGTTGAGTTTGACAAGGAAGATGTTGACTTCGTTGACGTATCTCCTCGCCAGCTGGCTTCGGTTTCAACTTCGTTGATTCCATTCCTAGAGCACGATGACTCATCACGTGCTCTTATGGGTGCAAACATGCAGCGTCAGGCTGTTCCACTAGTTCGCTCCGAGGCTCCATTTGTTGGAACCGGTATGGAAAGAACCGCAGCTTTTGACTCCGGAGCCTTGGTTATTGCTGAGACCGCCGGTGTTGTTGAAGAAGTTGCAGCCAACGTAATTGTGATCAAGCAAGAAAACGGCCGTAAGAAGGAATACCTTCTTCGCAAGTTTGACCGCTCAAACCAGGGAACTGCCATCAACCAGCAGCCACTTGTTTCAGTTGGCCAGAAGATTGAGGCTGGGGAAGTCCTTGCCGATGGTCCATCGACCGATAACGGTGAGCTAGCTCTTGGAAAGAACCTACTTGTAGCGTTCATGCCTTGGGAAGGTCACAACTTCGAGGACGCCATTATCTTGAGCCAGAACCTGGTCAAGGAAGACACTTTGTCCTCGATTCACATCGAAGAGTACGAAGTTGACGCCCGGGACACCAAGTTGGGTAAGGAAGAAATCACCGCAGATCTTCCAAACGTTTCTATGGAAGCCCTTGCGCAGCTTGATGAGAATGGAATCATTCGCATCGGTGCCGAGGTTCGTCCAGGAGATATCTTGGTTGGAAAGGTAACACCTAAGGGTGAGACCGAGCTTTCAGCTGAAGAGCGTTTGCTACGTGCGATCTTTAACGAGAAGTCCCGCGAGGTTCGCGACACTTCCTTGAAGGTTCCTCACGGTGAAGGCGGAACCGTTATTGCAGTAAAGGTGTTTGACATCGAGGCTGGAGATGACGAGCTCGGTGCTGGCATCAACCAGAGAGTTGTTGTTAACATCGCGCAGCGCAGAAAAATCACCGAGGGTGACAAGCTTGCTGGTCGCCACGGAAACAAGGGTGTTATTTCTAAGATCCTTCCTGTTGAAGACATGCCGTTCATGGACGATGGAACACCAGTTGACATCATCTTGAACCCACTGGGTATCCCAGGTCGAATGAACTTCGGTCAGGTTCTAGAAACTCACCTTGGTTGGATTGCTAAGCAGGGTTGGAAAGTTGAAGGAGTTGCCAAGTGGGCGGACGCCATCGTTGCAGAAATGCGCGAGGGTAAGCCTGGCACCAAGGTTGCAACACCAATCTTCGACGGTGCTTCAAAAGACGAGATCATCGGATTGCTTGGCTCGACCCTGCCTAACAGGGATGGCCAGAGACTGGTAAACGAAACCGGAAAGACTCGTTTGTTTGACGGTCGTTCAGGAGAGCCATTCCCAGAGCCAATTTCTGTTGGATACATGTACGTGCTGAAGCTTCACCACTTGGTTGATGACAAGATTCACGCTCGTTCTACTGGTCCTTACTCGATGATTACTCAGCAGCCACTTGGTGGTAAGGCTCAGTTCGGTGGACAGCGATTTGGTGAGATGGAAGTTTGGGCGCTACAGGCATATGGTGCCGCTCACACTCTTCAAGAGCTACTTACTATTAAGTCGGATGACATCACCGGTCGAGTTCGCACCTACGAGGCGATCGTGAAGGGCGACAACATCCAAGCTCCTGGTATTCCAGAGTCCTTCCGCGTTTTGGCAAAAGAGATGCAGTCTCTTGCTCTAAACGTTGAGGTTCTAAACGCCGAAGGTCAGGCAGTTCAGATGAAGGACGATGACTTCGAGTTTGATCGCGCAGCTGAAGAGCTGGGCATCAACCTATCTCGCAACGAGAACCTAACCGCAGACAACGAATACACCGGATTTTAGAGAGAGATTAGGAAAAAATCATGGAAGTTGAATCATTCGACGCCCTCAGAGTGGGACTAGCAAACGCTGATGACATCAGATCTTGGTCTCACGGTGAGGTCAAGAAGCCTGAGACCATCAACTACCGAACTCTCAAGCCTGAGAAGGACGGTCTGTTCTGCGAGAAGATTTTTGGTCCTACCAAGGACTGGGAGTGCACCTGCGGTAAGTACAAGCGCGTTCGCTTTAAGGGAATCGTTTGTGAGCGCTGTGGTGTTGAGGTAACCAAGTCCTCAGTTCGTCGTGAGCGCATGGGTCACATCGAACTTGCGGCCCCGGTTACTCACATCTGGTACTTCAAGGGTGTTCCTTCAAGACTGGGTTACCTACTGAACATGGCACCAAAAGACCTAGAGAAGATCATTTACTTCGCTGCCTACAGAATCATGTCCATTCACCACGAGGACAAAACCCTTGACGCTGGTCTCACAAAAGAAGACTACGTAGCAAGAATGCGCACCATCTCTGACGAGAGATTGCAGGAAATGCTTTCTGTTGCTCAGGGTGAGTATGACGCTCTAACTGGAATGGGTCTTTCCCTGCAGCACGCAATCAAGCTTTGGGAAGCTCCAACCTGGGTTGACGCTCAGTTCGCAAAGAGCCTGGAGCAGCTAATCGATCAGGAAGAAAAGAACCCTGAAGGTTTCTGGAACAAGAAAGCTCTTGCCGAAGCAGAAGCAGCAGACGACGAAGAGGTTTCACCTGTTGTTCGTCCAGCTGCTGAAGAAAAGCAGATCAAGCAGCTTATTTCTGAGTTCAAGAAGAAGACCGACAAGATCGTTCGTGAGTTCGCTCGCGTAGAGCGTCCTGCCAACCTTCAAAAAGAGCAGCTTGCTTGGAGAATGTATCTGACCGTAAAGGCCGGAGACCTAATCCAGAACGACGTGATCTTCGATCACTTCGACTACTCATATGGCGAGTTCTTCGACACTTCTATTGGTGCAGAAGCTGTGCAGCGTGTTCTTTCAGAGTTCGACCTAGCAGGTTGTGCACTGGAACTTCGCGAGCAGATTGCAACCACCAAGGGTTCTAAGCAGACACAAGCTATTAAGCGCCTAAAGGTTGTAAACAGCTTCATGCAGTCAAACACTCCTCCAACCTCAATGGTTTTGGATGTTCTACCTGTGCTACCTCCAGAAATTCGTCCGATGGTTCAGCTAGATGGTGGCCGCTTTGCGACCTCTGACCTGAACGACCTATACCGCAGGGTGATCAACCGTAACAACCGTCTAAAGAGATTCGTTGACCTAGGCGCTGTTCCAAAGACCATCTTGAACAACGAAAAGCGCATGCTTCAAGAAGCCGTTGACGCGCTATTCGACAACGGTCGTCGTGGCCGCGCTGTTACTGGAACCGGAAACCGTGCACTGAAGTCCCTATCAGATCTTCTAAAGGGTAAGCAGGGTCGTTTCCGTCAGAACCTTCTGGGTAAGCGTGTTGACTACTCAGGTCGTTCCGTAATCGTTGTTGGTCCTCAGCTGAAGTTGCACCAGACAGGACTTCCAAAGCTGATGGCTCTAGAGCTATTCAAGCCATATGTAATGAAGAGACTGGTTGATTTGGGTCTTGCCCAGAACATCAAGTCTGCAAAGCGCATGGTTGAAAGATCTCGCCCACAGGTTTGGGGTGTTCTAGAAGAGGTAATCAAGGAGCGTCCGGTTCTACTAAACCGTGCACCGACCCTTCACCGGCTAGGTATCCAGGCCTTCGAGCCTCTGCTAGTAGAAGGTAAGGCCATCCAGCTTCACCCGCTAGTTTGTGCAGCTTTCAACGCTGACTTCGATGGCGACCAGATGGCTGTCCATCTTCCACTATCGGTTGAGGCACAGGCTGAAGCTCGTGTTTTGATGCTTGCATCAAACAACATCTTGAAGCCTTCCGATGGTCGTCCGGTTGCAACTCCTACCCAGGACATGATCATTGGTCTATTCCACATGACCACCTTGAAAGAGGCAGTCAAGGGAGAAGGTTCGGCTTACGGATCAATCTCGGAAGCTCAGCTTGCATTTGACGCTGGATTCTTGGACCTAAACGCCAAGATCAAGATTCGCTTGCCTCTAAAGGGTGAGCCAGCAATTCGCGAAACCACTTTGGGTCGTGCGTTGTTCAACGAAACTCTTCCAGTTGAGTTCCCTTACCAGGAGCTTCGCGTTGGCAAGAAGGAAATCGGTCGCATTGTGACTGACCTTGTTGACTCCGTTAGCCGCGTTGAGGTTGCCCAGTCACTAGACCGCATCAAGGATGTTGGTTTCTACTGGGCTACTCGTTCTGGTGTTTCGATGTCCATCTCGGATGCAAACTTCGACACCTCCGGAAACTTTGACAAGGCCCGCGCGAAGATCCTGCTTGATGGTGAGAAAGAACACACCAAGATTCAAGAAGCGTTCGACAACGGTCTAAAGAGTGACTTGGAGCGTCGTGACGAGCTAGGTGCTTTGTGGTTCAAGAGAACTAACGAGATCGGTACCTTGCTAGAAGAATCACTTCCAAAGGATAACGCCATTTACAAGATGGTTACCTCTGGTGCTCGTGGAAACCTTCTACAGATTCGTTCGATCATGGGTATGCGTGGTCCGGTTGCAACTTCATCCGGTGACTTCGCACCTATGCCTGTCAAGGGAAACTACCTACTTGGACTAACTGCGAATGAGTACTTCATTAACGCAACCGGTGCTCGTAAAGGTAACGCTGACACCGCCATGAAAACTGCCGCTGCGGGTTACCTAACCCGTCGTCTAGTTGACGTGGCTCAGGACGTTATTGTTCGCGAACCAGATTGTGGCACAACCAAGGGTCTAGACAAGGACCTACTGGATGATGACCAAGTTGAACTATCGATCTTGGCTCGTTGTGCAGCGGTTGACATCAAGGCCGATGGCAAGACAATTGCCAAGGCTGGAACTGCAATTGACTCCAAGCTAGTAGCGACCATGAAAGCCGCAGGTCTTGAGACCGTTGCCGTTCGTTCGGTTCTAACTTGTGAATCAGTTCACGGTGTTTGTGCCAAGTGTTACGGAAACTCTTTGGCTACCGGAGACCCTGTTGAGCTTGGAGAGGCAATTGGAATTATTGCCGCTCAGTCAATTGGTGAGCCTGGTACTCAGCTAACAATGCGTACCTTCCACACCGGTGGTGCTGCATCGAGCGCGAAGAAGCAGACTATTTTGAAGTCCATTGGTGGACGTAAGGTTCGCGTTGAGCGATTGATTTCCTACGACATCACCCAGGGTCTAAATGGTGTGACTGACTTGCTAGAAGCTCGTGTTGGATGGCGTCAGGCTGGAAAGGTTGCCGTAATGGCATTCTGGCCAGGAACCGTTGACATCGTTGAGGTTGCTAGCGCAACTGGAGCGAAGAAGTTCGATGTTTATGTTCGTCCAACTGGTGAAGCTGCCGAGAAGGAAGCCGAAGCTCTTGCGCTTCAGTACTCTTTCTCCAGAACAACCTCGAAGACCTTCAAGAAGCTATCTCCATACACACCTATTACTTCAGTTAGCTCACCAGATGATCTACTGATCGAAAAGGGCGATGCCGTAAAGGCCGGAGACTACCTAGTTGATGGAACTCCAATTCCTCACGAGGTATTGATGGTTAAGGGAAGCCGCGAAGCTGCTGCCGAAATCATCCGTGGTGTTCAGGCGATCTATGGTTCACAGGGTGTGCCACTGCACGACAAGCACCTTGAGGTTATCGTTCGCCAGATGCTTGGCAAGGTTACCGTTATCGACTCTGGAGACACCGAAATGCTTCCAGGTGAGATCATCGACCGTAACCGCTTCACCCGCATTAACCGCCAGGCGGTTTCTGAGGGTAAGAAGCCTGCATCTGCTCGTCAGGAAGTAATGGGTATGACCCGTGCATCCTTGGCTGCTCAGTCATGGCTATCGGCCGCTTCCTTCCAGGAAACCACCAGGGTGCTAACCCAGGCGGCACTGGATCGAAGAAGCGACCCGCTACTAGGACTAAAGGAAAACGTCATCATTGGAAAGCTAATTCCAGCTGGAACCGGACTACCTGGCTACCGCAACATCTCGGTAGACGGAACCGAAAAGGCCAAGGAAGATCGCTACCCGAACCGCATCTGGGGTCAAGAAGCCCTAGTCGAAGAGGTATCGCCAGCGGCAGCGCTGAGCTTCTCGATGGACGAAGAATCAGTTGAGGCAAGCTCCGAGCCGGTCGAATAACCATTTGACCGCTTGGAGCCTAATCAGCTAGGCTGGGCAAAGCGTCCTACGGGACGCATTGTCTTGCCAAAACAGCCAATAAGTTGGCTGGCAGCAAACTAAAGAAACTTTTTTCTCGGTATTTGACCGCGGAAAAACCTTAAAGGAGAAATGTAGTGCCAACAATTCAGCAGTTGGTCCGTAAGGGACGCACGTCGAAGGCCTCAAAGACCAAGACGCCAGCTCTTAAGGCCAGCCCACAGCGACGCGGTGTGTGTACTCGTGTTTACACAACCACACCTAAAAAGCCAAACTCGGCACTACGTAAGGTAGCTCGTGTGAAGCTTTCCAACGGAATTGAAGTAACTGCCTACATCCCGGGTGAAGGTCACAACCTGCAGGAGCACTCCATGGTGCTAGTTCGCGGTGGTCGTGTTAAGGATCTTCCTGGTGTTCGCTACAAGATTGTTCGCGGAGCACTGGACACTCAGTCCGTTAAGGGCCGCCAGCAAGCAAGAAGCCACTACGGCGCTAAGCGAGGCAAGTAATGCCTCGTAAAGGTCCAGTTACCAAGAAGCCAGTAGTTGCAGATCCTGTTTATGGTTCTCCAGTTGTTTCTCAGCTTGTAAACAAGATTTTGCTTGATGGCAAAAAGTCCATCGCGGAGTCAATTGTTTACGGAGCTTTGGATGGAGCCAAGAACAAGAGCGGCACCGAGGCTGTTTCACTTTTGAAAAAAGCTTTAGATAACGTGCGTCCAACCGTTGAGGTTCGCTCACGTCGTGTTGGTGGTTCTACCTACCAGGTTCCAATCGAAGTAAAGGCACACCGTGCCAACACTCTGGCTATGCGCTGGTTGGTAACTTACGCCAAGGCAAGACGCGAAAAGACCATGACCGAGCGTCTAATGAACGAGATCTTGGATGCATCTAATGGTTTAGGAGCTGCTGTGAAGCGTCGCGAAGACACTCACAAGATGGCAGAGTCCAACAAGGCGTTCGCGCACTACCGCTGGTAGAAACTACAGCAAACTGGCGCAGAAATAACTCTGCGCTGCACTAACTAATTCGGAGGATAACCGTGGCACAAGACGTGCTTACCGACCTGAGTAAGGTTCGAAACATCGGCATCATGGCTCACATTGACGCGGGTAAAACCACGACAACTGAGCGCATCTTGTACTACACCGGTATCACTCACAAAATTGGTGAGGTGCACGATGGTGCAGCAACCATGGACTGGATGGAGCAGGAGCAAGAGCGAGGCATCACCATTACCTCTGCTGCAACAACCTGTTTCTGGAACAACAACCAGATCAACATCATTGACACCCCAGGCCACGTTGACTTCACCGTTGAGGTTGAGCGTTCCCTTCGAGTTCTAGATGGTGCCGTTGCGGTATTCGATGGAAAAGAAGGTGTTGAGCCTCAGTCAGAAACAGTTTGGCGTCAAGCTGACAAGTACGATGTTCCAAGAATTTGTTTTGTAAACAAGATGGACAAGCTCGGAGCTGACTTTTACTTCACCGTAGACACCATCATTAAGCGCCTCGGTGCAAGACCACTAGTTATTCAGCTTCCAATCGGTGCCGAGAGCACCTTCGAAGGTGTTGTCGACCTAGTTGAAATGCGCGCACTGGTATGGCGTGGAGAAGTTGAGCTTGGTGCCAAGTACGAAGTGGAAGAAATTCCTGCGGACATGAAGGCTAAGGCCGATGAATACCGCAACAAGTTACTAGAGGCAATTGCCGAAACTGATGACGCTCTAATGGAAAAGTTCTTCGCAGGCGAAGAGATTTCCGTTGCCGAAATCAAGGCAGCGATTCGCAAGATGACCGTGAAGTCCGAGATCTACCCAGTTCTTTGTGGTTCTGCCTTCAAGAACAAGGGTGTTCAGCCAATGCTTGACGCCGTTATCGACTACCTTCCAACTCCACTAGACGTTGAGTCAGTTGTTGGTTTGGATATTCGTGATGAGACCAAGGAAATTGTTCGCGAAGCAAACTCTGCGGCCCCGTTCTCAGCCCTTGCTTTCAAAGTTATGTCGCACCCGTTCTTTGGTCGATTGACATACATCCGCGTTTACTCCGGTAAGGCAGCTTCTGGTGATCAAGTCTTGAACTCCACCAAGGACAAGAAAGAGCGCATCGGTAAGTTGTTCCAGATGCACGCCAACAAGGAAAACCCGGTTGACACCATTACCGCCGGGCACATTTACGCAGCTATCGGTCTAAAGGACACCACTACTGGTGACACACTTTGTGACCCAGCAAACCCAGTTGTGCTTGAGTCAATGACTTTCCCAGAGCCAGTTATCTCTGTTGCTATTGAGCCAAAGACCAAGGGAGACCAGGAAAAACTAGGTCTTGCTATTCAGAAGCTTGCTGAAGAAGACCCAACCTTCCGCGTGGAGCAGGATCAGGAAACTGGTCAGACTGTTATCTCCGGTATGGGTGAGTTGCACTTGGACATCCTGGTTGACCGTATGAGACGCGAATTCAAGGTTGAAGCTAACGTTGGTAAGCCTCAGGTTGCCTACCGCGAGACAATCCGCAAGGTTGTTGAGCGCTACGACTACACCCATAAGAAGCAGACCGGTGGTTCTGGTCAGTTCGCAAAGATTCAGATCAAGCTCGAGCCAATGGAGGTCGAGGGCGACAAGGTATACGAATTCGTGAACTCGGTTACCGGTGGACGTATTCCTCGTGAGTACATCCCAAGCGTGGACGCTGGAATCAAGGACGCCATGCAGGTTGGTACCTTGGCTGGTTACCCAGTAGTTGGCGTCAAGGCAACCCTGGTTGACGGCGCTTACCACGACGTTGACTCGTCAGAAATGGCGTTTAAGATTGCTGGTTCGATGGCCTATAAAGAGGCCGCGAGACTAGCGAACCCAGTACTACTCGAGCCGTTGATGGCCGTCGAAGTGCGTACTCCTGAGGAATACATGGGAGACGTTATCGGAGACCTCAACTCTCGTCGTGGTCAAATCCAGTCAATGGAGGACGCCTCAGGCGTAAAGGTCGTTGCGGCCCTAGTTCCACTGTCTGAAATGTTCGGTTACGTCGGTGACCTACGCTCGAAGACCTCGGGCCGTGCGGTCTATTCGATGACTTTTGACACCTATTCAGAGGTGCCAAGGGCCGTCTCCGACGAGATCGTCCAGAAGAATAAGGGCGAATAAAGTCCCCTTTTATTGGGACCCAACAACCTTGTAAGATACAAAGTAAGCAAACCAAAAAATCCTTTGGCCCTCAAGGTCGGAGATTTACTACCAGTCCTGAGGAGGACCATACATAATGGCTAAGGCGAAATTCGAGCGCACCAAGCCGCACGTCAACATCGGTACTATCGGTCACGTTGACCACGGTAAGACCACTCTGACTGCGGCTATTACAAAGGTGCTTCATGACAAGTTCCCAACTCTAAACACCGCATCTGCGTTCGACCAGATCGACAACTCCCCTGAGGAGAAGCAGCGCGGTATTACCATCAACATTTCACACGTTGAGTACCAGACCGAGAAGCGCCACTACGCACACGTAGACGCTCCAGGTCACGCTGACTACATCAAGAACATGATTACCGGAGCTGCCCAGATGGATGGCGCAATCTTGGTAGTTGCAGCAACTGACGGCCCTATGCCTCAGACTAAGGAGCACGTTCTACTTGCAAAGCAGGTTGGCGTTCCTTACATCGTTGTTGCTCTAAACAAGTCCGACATGGTTGACGATGCAGAAATTCTTGAGCTAGTTGAGGTTGAGGTTCGTGAACTACTTTCACGTTACGACTTCGACGGAGACAAGGCACCTGTTATCCAGGTATCTGCTCTAAAGGCACTTGAGGGTGACGCAGCATGGGGCGCTAAGGTTCTTGACCTTATGAACGCCTGTGACGAGTCAATCCCAGAGCCAAAGCGCGAAACTGACAAGCCTTTCTTGATGCCTGTTGAAGACGTTTTCACCATCACTGGTCGTGGAACTGTTATCACCGGCAAGATCGAGCGTGGAACAGTTAACGTGAACGACGAAGTTGAGATCGTTGGTATCCGCGACAAGCAGAAGACCACCGTGACCGGTATCGAAATGTTCCGTAAGCTACTTGACTACGCAGAGGCCGGCGAGAACGTTGGTCTACTTCTACGTGGAACCAAGCGTGAAGATGTAGAGCGCGGACAGGTTGTTTGCAAGCCTGGCTCGATCACACCTCACACCAACTTTGACGCCAACGTCTACATCCTTTCCAAGGATGAGGGTGGCCGTCACAACCCGTTCTACGCTAACTACCGTCCTCAGTTCTACTTCCGTACCACTGACGTGACCGGTGTTATCACCCTGCCATCAGGAACCGAAATGGTTATGCCTGGTGACACCACTGAAATGTCGGTTGAGCTAATCCAGCCAATCGCCATGGAAGAGGGACTACGTTTCGCTATCCGTGAGGGTGGCCGTACCGTAGGTGCAGGAACTGTAACCAAGATCACCAAGTAATTACACTTACTTAGTTCAAACCCCCAGGAGAAATCCTGGGGGTTTTTACGTTTCGCGCCAAATAATTGTTGTTTACCTAGTAAAGAGAAAGTTAACCTAATAACAACAATTTTGGTATTTCGGCCATTAATTCTTTGCCATATTTTAAGGATGACAATTCTAACTAGAACCGCTAAGAAGCCAGCGGCAAAGAAAACTGCAGCGAAAAAGCCAGCAGCTAAAAAGGCTTCCCCGTCCAAGGCCACTCCTAAAAAGAAGAAGCCACTAACCCCAGCTCAGGCAGTAGCTAAGGCGACCAAGAAAGCAACCGTAAAGGTAGCTAAGAAGGTCGTCAAGAAGGCAGCATCCAAGACCACCAAGAAGGTATCTAAGGTTGCCAAGAAGGTTGCTAAGAAAGTAGCCAAGAAGGCAACTCCTAAGTCACCATCAAAGAAAGCTGCCGTAAAGGCAACAAAGAAGGTAGCAACTAAAGTTGCAAAGAAAGTAGCTAAGAAAGCTGCGCCTAAGAAAAAGTCAAAGAAGAAGTAACTTTTTTCTCCTTATTTCAAACCCCCGGGACTATTCTCGGGGGTTTGTTTTTAAGATCTTGAAAACTCAGCCGCCCGAGCAATCTGCGCTTCGCTTAGTTTGACTCCCGTGTATTTCTCAAACTGAAGTGCAGCCTGAAGCGCGTGGACCTGGGCACCAGTAATCAGATTCTTACCCTGTGATCTAGCTTCACCAATCAAAGGTGTTTCTGCAGGAGAAGCCACCACATCAAAAACACTGGTTGCTGCAGCAATAAGGTCGGAACTGAAAGCCAGCTCAGCTTCATTGTCACCTGTCATTCCGATGGGCGTAACATTCACGAGAACATGGAATCCAGATTTATCTAGAGCCTTGTCGTCAAAGGTGTATCCATATTTGGCTGCCAATGCAGATCCCGCATCCTTGTTTCGTGAAGTCACAGTTAGATTCTCAAAGCCAGCTTCTTTGAATGCAGCCACCACGGCTTTAGCCATGCCGCCAGAACCGCGAACTAAAACTTTGGACGAGCGTTCAATCGAAGAATTGCCCAGAAGAGTCAGCACGGCTTCGAAATCTGTGTTTGACCCAGTCAAGACACCGTTGTTGTTTACAACAGTGTTTACAGAATCTATAGCTTTAGCCGAAGGGTCAAGATCGTCCAGCATGGGGATGATGGCTTCCTTGAAAGGCATGGATACAGAAGCGCCCCTAAATCCAAGGGCCCTCATACCTCGCACGGCACCTTCGAGATCAGTGGTTGTGAAGGCCTTGTAGACAAAATTCAGCTCAAGTTCGTCATACAAGTAGTTATGGAAGCGGGTTCCAAGGTTTGTTGGCCTGGCGGCAAGAGAAATGCAGACCTGCATGTCTTTATTGAGTATTGGCACTCTACAAGTCTGGCAGAGCAATAGACTCAAGGTCGATTTGGGTGAAGTTCAATTAGGAGACTCGTCTTGGTAGATACTAACTGGGGTTATCAGGTTGCCGACACTGTTCAGCTGGCCTATTTGACCCGTGCCGGGATTATTGAATCCCGTCACCACGGTCTGGTTTGCCTAACAGGGCCTGATGGCAAGCTCATTCAAGAACACGGAAACTCCCGAAAACTCATTTACCCCCGCAGCGCCGTAAAGCCACTGCAAGCATTAGCTCTTCGAAGATCAGGGCTGCTACTTTCCGGAGAACAACTTGCAATGTCGAGCGCATCGCACCAGGGAACCCCTGAGCACATCAAAATAGTGCTGAGCATCTTGAATGACGCTGGCTTGAGCGAATCAGATCTGCAGTGCCCGGTTGCTTGGCCTGGCAACTTGGCTGCTAGAAGCAAAGCCGAATCAGAATCTAGATCCGCTTTTAATTGCTCCGGTAAGCACGCTGCATTCTTAGCAGCCTGTGTCAAAAACGGCTGGGACACCAAGAGCTACCTGGAGCCAAGCCATCCGTTACAGAAATTGATTGTTGAAGTTATTGAGGAATTCTCTGGAGAGAAAATCCCACACTCCACCTTTGATGGCTGCGGAGCTCCACTTCACCTGATGAGCCTGCAGGGACTAGCCAAGGCAATTGGAAAATTCGCTGCTACCGAAACTGAAATTCAGGGCGCGATGCTTGCAAACCCATGGGTTGTTGACGATCACGGGGGATCAGACACTCTTGTGATGGAGCAGGGCATGCTTGCCAAGATTGGTGCCGAAGGGGTCTTTGTAATTGGGCTAACTTCTGGCCACGGTGTTGCAGTTAAGGTCGCCGATGGCAGCATGAGACCAGCTGGCCTGGCAGCAATAAAGATGCTGCTAAATAACAGCTTGCTTGAGCAAAGCGTGTACGACCTGCTGTTTTCAAAGCTGAGCATTCCAACTCTTGGCGGCCAAGAGGTAGTGGGCCGACTCGAAGTAGCTTTCTAGTTTTTGGAAGGAAATTGCCCCCTCTAGGGTTAGCTAACTCATGGACCAGCAAACACCCACTCGCCTAATCGGCGTTTACAACGCCGATGGGGGAATTGTGGGGGAGCTGAAGTACTTCTTTGGGCACCTGATTGGGGTAGCAAAGTGCGAGCTTTGCGATGTGACCCATTCGCCAATTCGTCGTAAGGCTTCTTTTGACAAGCTCGCCCAGGAACTCAAGTCTGAGTTTGGGCTTGAATTTGACCTAAAGCACCTAAACGAGAGGACCGAATCCGAGATTCGGGCCTCTTCTGGCCAAGAACCCTGTGTTTTGGCCCAATATGCTGATGGATCGCTGGGGATGTTCTTGGACAGGGCGGAACTTGCGATGGTCAAGGGGGATGTTGCCAAGTTTGAGGGCCTAGTTAGGGCCAGACTTCGCCTGTTCTTTTAGGCCATTTTGAGGGCTGAATATAGACCTGCATCGGATCTTTAACTTGCATTGACTCGCTGTGCTGTGGCAGGATTGACAAGTTGCTGAGTATTTGGGCCTTTCTTGGTCCAAACCACCTTTGGCTCGTGTCTAGATCCTTTGTTCTACAAGGAATTTAGTCCCCCGGAGGCTACAACAAGAACTTAAACCTTCATCAGTTTTTAGGTCTGGATGTCATTCGACACGCCCGACCGCGGGTGTGGGTGAAGCGATTCAAGTCCTTTGAATCAAACACTTATGACAAAGAAAGTGAGTCACGATGGCGGCACAGAAGATCCGCATTCGATTGAAGTCGTACGACCATGAGGTCATCGATTCATCGGCGCGCAAGATTGTCGACACTGTAACCCGTGCGGGTGCAACTGTTGTTGGACCAGTTCCACTTCCTACCGAGAAGAACGTTGTTTGTGTTATCCGCTCTCCTCACAAATACAAGGACAGCCGTGAGCACTTCGAGATGAGAACTCACAAGCGCGTAATCGACATTATTGACCCGACTCCAAAGGCAGTTGACTCACTAATGCGTCTAGACCTACCAGCCGATGTCAACATCGAGATCAAGCTCTAAGGAAAAAAAGATGTCTACCGAGAATAGAACCGTAAAGGGCCTGCTAGGCAAGAAGCTTGGCATGACTCAGGCTTGGGACGAGAACAACAAGATGATTCCGATCACTGTTGTTGAAGCCGGATCAAACGTTGTTACTCAGATCAAAAACCTAGAGCTTGATGGTTACCAGGCAGTTCAGGTTGCTTATGGTGCAATCGCTGCTCGCAAGGTGAACAAGCCTGAGGCTGGTCACTTCGCGAAAGCTTCCGTTGCACCTCGCCGCTTCTTGGCCGAGATCCGTACCGCTGATGCAGACACTTACTCCGTTGGACAAGAACTTGGCGTAGAGGTTTTCGAAGTTGGTCAGATGCTTGACGTAGTTGGAACCTCAAAGGGTAAGGGCTTCGCAGGTCACATGAAGCGCCACGGTTTCCATGGTGTTGGTGCATCGCACGGTCAGCACCGTAACCACCGTAAGCCTGGTTCCATTGGTGCATCCTCTACACCGGGTCGCGTATTCAAAGGAACTCGCATGGCAGGTCGCATGGGAACAGATCGCGTAACCGCTATGAACCTAAAGCTTCACGCAGTGGATGCTGAAAAAGGTCTACTACTTATCAAGGGAGCAATCCCGGGTCCAAAGGGCCAGCTAGTTTTCGTTCGCAACGCTGTGAAGGGAGCCTAAGCAAATGGCTGAGAATTCAATCGACATCGTCGACGTAGCTGGCAAGAAGACAGGCGCCGCAACACTTCCTGCCGAGATCTTCGACGTTCAGACCAACGTTCCACTATTGCACCAGGTTGTTGTTGCACAGCAAGCTGCTGCTCGCCAGGGAACCCAGTCAACTCTGAAGCACGGTGAAGTTTCTGGAACCGGTAAGAAGCCTTTCAAGCAGAAGGGAACAGGTAACGCTCGTCAGGGATCCCTACGTGCTCCACAGATGCGCGGTGGTTACATCACCCATGGTCCAAAGCCAAGAACTTACGAGCAGAGAACCCCAAAGAAAATGATTGCTGCTGCAATCAAGGGTGCTCTATCGGACCGCGCTCGCAATGGTCGTCTACACGTAGTTGCAGAGCTCTTTAAAAACGGCGCTCCTTCCACCAAGTCAGCTGCATCAATTCTTGCGGCCCTTACCGGTGGCAGAAAAGCATTGGTAGTTCTAGACCGCAGCGATGACCTTAGCTACAAATCCCTTCGCAACCTAAAAGACGTTCACGTTTTGCCGGTTGACCAGGTAAACGCTTATGACGTAGTTCTTAGCGATGACGTTGTGTTCACCAAGGCGGCTCTGGATGAGTTCATCAGCAACGCATCCAAGTCCAAGACCGAGAAGGAGGGCTAGTAAATGACTGCCCTAAACAAGAACCCAAGGGATGTTATCTTGCGTCCAATTGTTTCTGAGAAGAGCTACAACCTAATTGACGAAGGTAAGTACACCTTCGAGGTTGACCCTCGCTCAAACAAGACTGAGATCAAGCAGGCCGTGGAGTCCATCTTCAAGGTCAAGGTTTCTTCTGTGAACACCATGAACCGTGTTGGCAAAGAGCGCAAGACTCGTTTTGGTCTTGGCAAGCGCAAGGACACTAAGCGCGCGATTGTGACTCTAAAGTCCGGCACCATAGACATCTTCTCGAGCATCGGTTAAGGGGTAGGAATCTAAATGGGAATTCGTAAATTTAAGCCAACTACTCCAGGTCTAAGAGGAGCTTCGGTTTCTGACTTTGAAGAAATCACCCGCTCCACCCCTGAGAAGTCACTACTTCGCCCACTGAACAAAACTGGTGGACGTAACAGTGCTGGCCGCATCACAACCCGTCACATTGGTGGCGGCCACAAGAGGCAGTACCGCGTAATTGACTTCCGTCGTCACGACAAGGATGGAGTTCCTGCCAAGGTTGCTCACATCGAGTACGACCCGAACCGTACCGCTAACATCGCACTGCTTCACTACGCAGATGGTGAGAAGCGTTACATCATCGCTCCTAACAAATTGAAGCAGGGCGACCGTATCGAGCAGGGTCCAGCAGCTGACATCAAGCCAGGTAACGCCCTGCCTTTGAAGAACATTCCAGTGGGTACCGTAATTCACGCAATTGAGCTAAAGCCAGGCGGAGGAGCCAAGATGGCTCGTTCAGCTGGAGCCTCAGTTCGACTAGTTGCCAAAGATGGACCTTACGCACAGCTAAGACTTCCATCTGGAGAAATCCGTAACGTAGATGCTCGTTGCCGAGCAACCATTGGTGAAGTTGGCAACGCAGAGCAGTCCAACATCAACTGGGGTAAGGCGGGACGACTTCGCTGGAAGGGTGTTCGCCCAACAGTTC
>JBIIXB010000031.1:0-5733 GCA_044338605.1 Rhodoluna sp.
TTGGCGCGACGAGAGTCGATGATCGCTTTTTTGTGCTTGGTGGTGGCCCACTTGGAATGACCTGACATTTTGCTCCTTGAATACTTTCGCTATGAATTCTAAAACAGAACTATTGGGGTGAACTTGCCATCTTCAAAAAGTACTCGTGGACAAAGGTTTCACCCGTTATCTCGGGGTGAAACGATGTCGCCAACATGTTTTGTTGCCTCACGGCAACCACTCTCCCGTCGCTAAGTTTCGAGAGGACCTGGACGGCCTCCCCCACTCTTTCAACGATTGGAGCCCTGATGAAAGCGACATTCAGATTAGTTCCATCAAAGTCGATGACTTCCTCAAACGAATCAAGCTGTGACCCAAACGCATTTCTGCGAACAGAAATGTCCATCAACCCCAAACTTTGCTGACCAGAAGCGCTATCCAAAACTTCGTTTGCCAATGTGATCATGCCTGCGCAAGTTCCGAAAATTGCTTTGCCTGATTGCACAAATTCGAGAACTGGCTCCCGCAGCGAGAAAATGTCCATCAGCTTCGAAATTGTCGTTGACTCTCCACCGGGAAGAATCAATCCCGACAGATTTTTGAGGTCTAGGTTCTTGCGAACCTCTACCGCTTCACAACCTAGTTTGGTGAGCGTTTCAATGTGCTCTCTAACGTCACCTTGAAGAGCTAGTACTCCGATACGCAATTACCAACCGCGCTCCGAAAGTCGATGAGGTGCGGGAAGGTCTTTCACGTTTATACCAACCATTGCTTCGCCGAGACCTCTTGAAGCTTCTGCTATCACTGCAGGGTCATTGAATGCGGCAACAGCCTTAACTATTGCAGCGGCACGTTTAGCGGGTTCACCCGATTTGAAAACTCCCGAGCCAACGAAAACTCCGTCAGCACCAAGTTGCATCATCATGGCAGCGTCGGCTGGAGTGGCAACGCCACCCGCGACAAACAAAACCACAGGGAGCTTCTTGGTTCTTGCTACTTCCCTAACTAAGTCGTAAGGGGCCTGAAGCTCCTTGGCTGCAACGTAAAGCTCATCCTCTGTCTTTGAAGCAAGAACGTTAATCTCGCCAAGGATAGTTCTGATGTGCTTGGTTGCTTCCGACACGTCTCCGGTACCTGCCTCGCCCTTCGAACGAATCATTGCGGCACCTTCGGTAATTCTTCTGAGGGCTTCTCCCAAGTTGGTTGCGCCACAGACAAACGGAATATCAAATTTCCACTTGTCAATGTGGTTTACATAGTCCGCTGGGGAAAGCACCTCGGACTCATCGATGTAGTCAACTTTCAAAGACTCTAGAACCTGGGCTTCAACAAAGTGACCGATTCGTGCTTTAGCCATAACTGGGATTGACACAGTTGCAATAATCTGCTCGATGAGATCTGGGTCGCTCATTCTTGCGACACCACCCTGGGCGCGAATGTCGGCTGGAACGCGCTCCAGAGCCATGACTGCTACAGCACCAGCATCTTCGGCAATTTTTGCCTGTTCAGCATTAACAACATCCATGATCACGCCACCTTTTAGCATTTCTGCTAGGCCGCGCTTAACTAGGGGTGTTGATTCATTTTTTGAAGGGTTCATTTAGATATTCTAACCCGCCAAAATGGCCATTTAGTTATCCAGCCAGGCCTTTTGGATCTCGGCTCGCACTTCACCCAGCAGCCTTGGTATTGCCTTGGTTTGAGCGATTATGGGGAAGAAGTTGGAGTCATTACTCCAGCGCGGAACGATGTGCTGGTGCAAGTGTTCGGCTATCCCCGCCCCGGCAAGCTCGCCCTGGTTCATGCCCAAATTGAAGCCCTGAGCCCTGGAGACTTTCCGAAGAACTTGCATTCCACGCTTACTAAGAGCAGCCATCTCTGCAGCTTCCTCAAGAGTTGTGTCCTCATAAGAAGCAACGTGGCGATAGGTACACACAAGCATGTGCCCGGAGTTATAGGGAAACAAATTCATCAAAACGAAGCAGGTATCTCCTCTAAAAACAATGAGTCCGTCCTCGTCAGAACCTTGCGGTGCCAGGCAAAAAGGACACTCGTCTTTCTTGGGTTGCTGTCCATTTTGGATGTAAACCAAGCGATGCGGAGTCCAAAGCCTTTGATAGTTATCGGGTACTCCTGGCAGAAACTCCGGTCCGGTCAACTAAACCTGCTTCTTAGACTCAATAGCTTCAAGAATCAGAGCAACAGCTTTATCGACGGCTACCCCGTTGACCTGTTCGCCTGATCGGTAACGGAAGCTAACGGAGTTTGACTGCTGGTCTTCAGCACCCGCAATTAACTGGAACGGGATCTTGTCCTTGGTGTGATTACGAATCTTCTTCTGCATCCGATCATCGCCTAGATCAATCTCTGCTCTAACCCCGTGAGATTTAAGTTTTCCTATAACGGAAGAAAGATATGGGGCAAATTCATCTGCAACGGGAATTCCCATGACCTGGACCGGAGCAAGCCATGGTGGGAAGTGTCCGGCGTAGTGCTCGGTAAGCACAGCAAAGAATCTCTCGATCGAACCAAAAAGGGCTCGGTGAATCATTACCGGTCTCTTTTTTAGACCGTCACTAGCGGTGTATTCGATCTCGAATCGATCGGGCAGGTTGAAGTCCAACTGAATTGTCGACATCTGCCAGGTTCTGCCGATTGCATCGCGGGCCTGAACAGAAATCTTTGGACCATAAAAAGCGGCTCCTCCTGGATCTGGAACGAGCTCCAAACCTGAATCAGTGGCAACCTTGGCCAAAGTGGACGTTGCTTTTTCCCAGAGCTGATCATCGCCGACAAACTTGTCATTGTCTGGATCACGAGTAGATAACTCAAGATAGAAATCGGTAAGCCCGTAGTCGCGAAGTAGATCCAGCACAAAATTCAATACCGACGTTAGCTCTGATTCCATGTCCTCTAAGGTCACGAACAGGTGAGCGTCGTCTTGAGTCATGCCGCGCACTCTGGTTAGACCATGAACAACGCCTGATTTTTCATATCTGTAAACCGAGCCAAATTCGAACATTCGAAGCGGAAGATCTCGGTAGGAGCGAGCCTGTGACTTGTAAATCAGAATGTGGAAAGGACAGTTCATCGGCTTCAGGTAATAGTCCTGGCCTTGCTTGCGAATAACTCCATTGTCATCGAGCTCTTCATCAAGCTTCATTGGGGGGAACATGCCTTCTGAATACCAAGCCAAGTGACCAGAAGTTTCGAAGAGGTTGGATTTAGTAATGTGAGGCGAATAAACAAAGTCATATCCGGCTTGCTCGTGACGCTGTCTCGAGTAATCCTCCATCACGCGACGGATAGTTCCACCTTTGGGATGGAAAACCGCCAAGCCTGATCCGATTTCCTCAGGGAAAGAGAAAAGATCTAGCTCTTGACCCAAACGTCGATGATCTCTTTTGGCAGCTTCTTCCATTCGCTCCAAATGAGCTTTTAGTTCGTCCTTAGAGGCCCAAGCGGTTCCGTAAATTCTTTGTAGCTGCTTGTTCTTTTCATTGCCTCGCCAATAAGCCGCGGCTAGCCTAGTGAGGCTAAAGCCATTGCCAATCATGCGAGTGTTTGGCAAGTGAGGACCGCGGCATAGATCCTTCCAAATAGTTTCACCCGATTTTGAATCGGTGTTGTGATAAATCGTTAGCTCCCCTGCTCCCACTTCCGCAGCACCTTCAGCTAGATCACTAGAGCCTTTGAGTGAAACCAGTTCAAGTTTGTAAGGCTCATCGGACAATTGCGTGCGGGCCTCCTCCTCGCTTACAACCTTTCGAACAAAGCGCTGACCCGAGCGAATAATTCGCTCCATCTCTTTTTCGATACCTTTTAGATCTTCCGGGGTAAAAGCCTCGGCAACATCAAAGTCATAGTAGAAGCCATCAACAATAGGTGGGCCAATTCCCAATTTGGCCTTGGGGTTGATGCTTTGAACGGCTTGCGCCAGCACATGAGCGGTTGAGTGTCTAAGAATGCTCAGTCCGTCTGGGGAAGAAATAGTAACGGCCTCAACCAAGTCGCCTTCTGAAACGATGTGCGCCAGATCCCTTAGATCACCAGAAACGCGCATCGCAACAACGGCCTTATCGGCAAACAGCTCAAAGCCTGTGGTGCCAGGCTTTACCTGCTGCTTTACGCCATCCACAGCGATGGATATCTGTTGTTCCAAGTGAATCTTCCAATCTGGCCTTTGACTATGGTCAATCCTAACCAGCTAGGAGCATTGGTCTTGGTAACATTGCGAGTCTAGATAAGCCTTGGAAGAAGCAAAATGGAAACCTCTCAGCCTCACGTAATCACGCTCGAACTTGCAAAGAAGCTCAATTGGCTGCGAGCTGCGGTTCTTGGAGCGAATGATGGAATCGTATCTACGGCGGGCCTCGTGATGGGTGTGGCTGGAGCAACAACCGATAATGGTGCGATTTTGATTGCCGGTGTTGCAGCACTGGTAGCGGGATCAATCTCCATGGCAGGAGGCGAATACGCGTCAGTCAGCGCACAACGAGACAGCGAGATTGCCTCAAGAATAAAGCACGAGGGAAGCCCGCGAAAGTTTGCAAAAGACGAGCACGTCTCTCCGATGTCAGCCGCTGTTGCGTCATTCATCTCGTTCGCACTTGGTTCCGTACTACCGATCGTTGCCATCACTGGACCCTGGACCGAGTATCGCGAAGCAGCAACGATAGTTTCAGTGGTAATCTCGCTTGCAATCACAGGATATGTTGCCGCAATTATCGGAGGAGCCAAGCCGCTTCGCCCAGTACTTCGGAATGTGGCTGTTTCGTTAGTGACGATGGCAGCAGCTTATGGAGTGGGAATGCTCCTTGGCGTTGCGGTGGCCTAGGCCTTCAGCTTTAGAGTCTTTGCCGTCGCGCTCAATGATTCACGAGCTTTTGATTGGTCATCATTTAGCTTCAAACCGTAGCTTGGCACCGAGTTTGCAATACCCTTCATCCAGGCGTTCTGAGATTCCGGGAACATTCTTGTCGCAACATCAAGCATCACCCGAGTCGCAACCGACGCACCAGGTGAGGCTCCAAGTAAACCAGCAATCGATCCATCGCCCGAGCTAATGACCTCGGTTCCAAACTGAAGCACCCCAAGCCCGTTCACTGGCTTTATAACTTGGGCTCTTTGTCCAGCTTCGTAAAGCTGCCAATCTTCCGCCTTCGCGTTTGGAACAAACTCTCTAAGGCTTTCAAGCTTTTGTTTTGAGGATTTGAAAATCTCTTTGACCAAGTAGATAACCAAAGGAAAGTTCTTTAGAGCCACGGACAGGTAAGAAACTATGTTTCCAAAACGAATTGAGGCTGGAAGATCAAGCCATGAGCCGTTTTTGAGGAACTTCAGGTTCAAACCAGCAAAGGGTCCAAATAGTAAAGAGGTCTTACCGTCAATAACTCTGGTGTCAAGGTGAGGAACAGACATGGGTGGCGCGCCAACCGCTGCTTGTGAATAGACCTTTGCCTGATGCCTTGCAACCAGTTTAGGATTTTCGGTCTTAAAGAAGTGCCCACTGACTGGAAATGTTCCATAGCCATTGATCTCTTTGATCTTTGCTTTCTGCAAAAGCTTCAGAGCCCATCCCCCGGCACCTACAAACACCCGCGGCGAGCTGAATTCAAATTTGGAGTCAGTGTTTTTCCCTGCAACTTGCCACAAACCGTTGTTGCGATAAAGTGAGCGAACTTCGTGACTGGTTAGCACTTCGACATCTTTGGTTTTCAGCCAGGCAAAAAGTTGCTCGGTCAGCGCACCGTA
>JBIIXB010000004.1:0-58773 GCA_044338605.1 Rhodoluna sp.
ACATCTGACGAGATGTCATAAGCCTCGAAACCTGATTCTCAACACCAGCTTCCACGGTGATGATCGTATCGAAGGGGTAATCAACATTTGCCTCAACAAGAAGTGGTACTGCATAGACGACGATTTCCGAAGGCTGCTCGCTAAAGAGTTGTGTTGTCCGCGCCTTTATGAGGGGATGCAGGATGTTCTCAAGCTCAATTCTTTTCTCAGGATCCGCAAAGACGATTTCACCAAGTTTGGCTCGGTCGAGTTCACCGCTTGGGAGAAGAATCTCGAAGCCAAATGCACCAACAACTTGTACCAAACCAGTAGAACCAGGGACAACAACCTCCCTGGCAACTTGATCTGCATCGACGGTGCTGGCACCAAGCTCACCCAACAAGCTAGCTACATAGGACTTTCCAGAGGCTATGCCACCTGTTAGTCCGACGAGATACATTAGCCCATCCTATAAAGCTCGAAACGGGGCTCTGGAAAACCCAGGCCCCGATTCAAAGACTGATTTTTCTATTCTTTGTCCGCAAGCTTGTCACGCAGCGCACCGAGTGACTCGTCGTCGGAGAGTGTGCCAGTTGATTCTTCTACAGAACTGCTTGACTCAGCAGGTGTTTGGCTTGGCGCAGGTGCGTCAGGTAGAGAAGCAGCAAGCTTGTTGGCTACCGCAACCTGCTTCTTGTGCTCTGCCCAGCGAGCGTTGGCTTCGGAGTATTCCTTCTCCCATTTGGCTCTGGCCTCTTCGTGACCCGGTTGCCATTCGCTTGTTGCAGGATCGAAGCCATCCGGGTACTTGTAGTCACCCTTCTCGTCGTACTCTGCGTACATTCCATAAAGTGCTGGGTTGAAGTCCTTACCCTCAGGATCGACTTCTTCAAGCGCTTGCTTCAAAGAAAGAGAAATCCTTCTTCTTTCAAGGTCTATGTCGATGACCTTAACAAACACATCCTGGTTTGCTGAAACAACCTGTTCAGCAAGCTCAATGTGCTTGGTGGAAAGTTCGGAGATGTGAACAAGTCCTTCGATGCCATCAGCAACACGAACGAATGCACCAAATGGAACCAGCTTGGTGACCTTGCCTGGTGCGTACTGACCAATTGAATGAGTTCTAGCAAACACTTGCCATGGATCTTCCTGGGTTGCCTTCAAGGACAGTGATACCCGCTCACGGTCTTGATCAACTTCGAGAACCTCAACGGTTACTTCTTGACCAATCTCAACAACCTCAGAAGCATGCTCGATGTGCTTCCAGGAAAGCTCAGATACGTGAACCAATCCGTCAACGCCACCGAGGTCAATAAATGCACCGAAGTTTACGATCGATGAAACAACACCGGTTCTAATCTGTCCCTTTGCAAGATCTGCAAGGAAAGTAGATCTTGATGCGGACTGGCTTTGCTCCAGCAATGCTCTTCTTGAAAGAACTACGTTATTGCGGTTCTTGTCTAACTCAAGAATCTTGGCTTCAACTTCCTGGCCAAGGTATGGCGCTAGGTCACGAACGCGGCGAAGTTCAATAAGGGATGCTGGTAGGAATCCGCGTAGACCGATGTCGACGATAAGTCCACCCTTGACAACTTCGATAACGGTTCCAGTAACTGTGGTATCGGCTGCCTTGATCTTCTCGACATCACCCCAGGCACGCTCGTACTGAGCGCGCTTCTTGGAAAGAATAAGACGACCTTCTTTGTCTTCTTTCTGCAAAACAAGGGCTTCGATAGTGTCTCCAACAGAAACTATGTCTCCTGGATCAGCATCGTGACGGATTGAAAGTTCACGGGAAGGAATCACACCTTCGGTCTTGTACCCAACATCTAGCAGAACCTCATCGCGATCGATTTTTACAACGGTTCCTTGAATAAGATCTCCGTCGTTGAAGAACTTGAGGGTTTTTTCAACGGCTGCTAAGAATTCTTCGGCAGTGCCAATGTCGTTAATGGCTACTTGCTTTGGGGCTTTGATGGTTGATTCTGTTGTCATAGAGAAAGGTGCTCCATTTGCTTTGCATACTCAGGTCGCGATAGCGCTCCATAAAGGAGGAAATTGCTACCGCAACGGCGGATAAGGGATTGCGCTTTCGCGCCCCCTAAGCCTACCTGCTATCGCGGTTGGAGACAAAGGGCTAGTGAGCGGCCTTGTCCCAGCTCTTCCCTGTCCCAATTTGGACATCCAAGGGCACCGATAGCTTGACCACATTGGACATTTTGTCCAAAACTAGTTCTTCTAAGGCTTTGGCCTCCCCTGGGTAAACCTCAAACACCAACTCATCATGGACTTGGAGAAGCATCCTAGATTGCATACCTTTTGTCTCAATTGCATCCTGAATTTGATTCATCGCCATTTTCATGATGTCTGCGGCCGTTCCTTGGATTGGGGCGTTTAGCGCCGCTCGTCTAGCGTTTTCCCGCACTTGAAAAATCGAACTGTTTAAGTCATCGAATGGTCTGCGGCGCCCATGATAGGTAGTTGTGTAGCCAACAGCTTTGGCGTCTTCAACAACCTTGGCTAGATACCTTCTTACTCCCCCAAATCGCTCAAAGTAGTCCTTCATCAGCTGCTTGGCATCCGCGTTGGATAAACCCAGCTGCTTGGCCAAACCGTACTCACTCAACCCATAGACCAAGCCATAGCTCATGGCCTTAACTTGAGCACGCATCTCCGAAGTGACATCTTGGGGTTTGACACCAAAGATTCTCGAGCCTACGAACCGGTGCAGATCCTCTCCTGCCTTGAAAGCTTCAATAAGACCCGGGTCCTCAGACAAATGAGCCATGATACGCATTTCGATCTGCGAATAGTCGGCGGTCATTATTGATTCAAATCCCTTGGATGCAATAAAGGCGTCACGGATCTGCGCTCCGCGGGGATTTCGAATCGGAATGTTCTGCAGGTTTGGGTTCTCGGAGCTTAGGCGACCAGTTGAGGTTCCGGTTTGGACGTAAGTCGTGTGAATCTTGGAGTCCTCTTCTACAGCCTTAAGTAATGTCTCAACCATTTGCTTCAATTTTGTTGAATCGCGGTGGGCAAGCAATTTTTCAAGAAACGGATGCCCTGTTTGCTCAAAGAGTTCGGTCAGTGCGGCTGCGTTCGTTGAGAATCCAGTCTTCAAAGATTTGGTTCCCTTCATACCTAGATCCTCAAAGAGGACAACCTGGAGTTGCTTGGGCGAGGCAAGGTTGATTTCTTTACCAATAATCTTGAAAGCTTCATCGGCAATCTGGGTAACCTCTTTACTCAGAGTGTCGAACAAACTCTGCAAGAGCTTGGCGTCAATCGAAACTCCAACGCTTTCCATCAGTGCCAACGATCTTGAGCTTGGGAGCTCAATCTGCCTATAAACAGAATCTTGATTTTGGGACGTCACTTGCGAAGCCGTAATCGGGGCAAGAGAAAAGGCAAGCCACGCGTCCAAGCTGGGATCTATTCCCTGCTCTGGGATCAGCTGGTTTGGATCAGACCTCGTCACTGAAATACCCAGATACTCCTCAACAAGGTCATCAACGAAAAAGTTTCTGCGTACCGGATTCAGCAAGTATGCGAGCAAAAGTGCGTCGTCTGAAACACCATCGATGTCTAGCTCGTGCTCCATAAGAAGTCTTTTTGTCCCCTTGTAATCAAACAGAACTTTTTTCTTGGACCCATCTGCTAACCAACTTGCAAGAATTGAGGACTGCTTTCCTGACAGAAAGATTCTTGTAGCCGCGGAGGCAAAACCAAACAGCAATCCACTGTCTGTCTCTTCGATTTCCAGGCCTACAACTTCCTGGCTCGAAAGCCATTTCATCAGCTCAGCTTCAGACAAATCCTTCGATGGTGGAATTTCAAGATTTGCGACTGCAGATTTAGGTGCATGATCCTGAAAGGGTGCAGTCGTTGTTGCCGCAGGAGCGGAGCCTAGACCGTTGGTTTGGGTGCCGGCTGTCCCGCGCAATCGAAGCACTCTCTCGGTAAGAGTCTTAAAGTGCATCTTGGAAAAAGCAGTGCGAACTCGAGCCTCATCCACCGCGGTCAGCCGGAAAGACTCAAATTCAACACCCATGTCGAGGTCCCGAACAAGATGATTGAGTCTTCGGTTTCGAAGAGCAAGCTCGTAGTTCTCTCTGAGTGACTCCCCCACTTTCCCTGGCACATCTGCAAAGTTCTCTAAAATTGTCTTGAGATCACCGTGCTGCTGCAACCACTTGGCGGCTGTTTTTGGACCGACACCTGGAATGCCTGGAAGGTTATCTGAAGTCTCCCCCACCAGAGCTGCGAGATCCGGGTACTGCCTTGCATGGATTCCGTAGCGTTCTAGAACAGCTGCATCGTCCATCCGCGCTAGGTTCATGACACCCTTGACTGGATAAAGGATTGTGGTGTCATCACTAATCAGTTGGAAGGTATCGCGGTCTCCAGAAACTACTAATACCTTGAATCCAGCTGCGCTGGCTTGGTCCGCGAGTGATGCAAGGATGTCATCTGCCTCGTAGTCTTTCTTGGTAAGCGTTTTGATGTTCATGCTTTCCATGGCATCTTCCAAAAGTTCGGTCTGACCGAAGAATTCAGGTGGGGTCTCCCCGCGATTTCCCTTGTATTCCGGATACTCGATTGCGCGGAACGAAGGTCCTGAGATGTCGAATGCGACTGCAAGATGGGTTGGTTTCTCACCCTCGAGAAGGTTTAGCAGCATAGAGATAAATCCGTGAACTGCGTTTGTGTGCTGACCGTCTGGCGTTTTGAAGTTGGAGGGATTCAGTGCATAGAAAGCTCTAAAAGCCAGAGAATGCCCGTCAATAAGCATCAAGGTAGGCTTAGGATTCATGATTGCAAGCCTACTTTGCTTGTAGGTGAAACCAATGAGAGGGAAGTTGCATGTCAGGCCAAGACCCAATTCTTAGCGACGTAGCAAAACAAGTTGCAGCACAACGAGGCGTAGGGGCTCTCGCTGAGAAAATGGGTATCCAGATTCTTGAACTAAGCGCTGAGCGGGCTGTCGCAACGATGCCGGTCGAAGGCAACACTCAGCCAATTGGTTTGCTTCACGGCGGTGCGTATCTTGTGCTTGGCGAGACTTTAGGTTCGTTCGCCGCTAACGTTTGGGCTCACCCAAACGGTCACGCAGTTGGAATCGAAATCTCTGCCTCCCATACAAAGTCCGCTACTCGGGGCTTGGTGACTGGTACAGCAACAGCATTGTCACTCGGAAAAACGCTAACTGTTCACGAAATCGTGGTGACAAACGAAGCCGGCGAAAGACTTTCCACCGTGCGTATAACCAATCTGATAAGGAAAGCTAATTCTCCAGCTGATCAAGAATAGTTCTGGCAACATCAACCATTCCAATTCGCCTATCCATGGCTGCCTTTTGTATCCACCTGAATGCATCCGGTTCTGAAAGTCCCATCTGAACTCCGAGAACACCCTTGGCGCGTTCAACTAGCTTTCTTGTTTCAAGCCTCTCGGTTAGATCAGACACTTCCGATTCCAGCTGAGTTAGCTGCTGAAAGCGAGATAACGCAACCTCAATTGCCGGAAGAAGGTCCTCTGGAGAAAATGGCTTCACAAGAAAAGCCATTGCCCCTACTTCCGAAGCCCGTGTTACTAGCTCTTGTTGATTGAAAGCTGTTAGAAACACAACTGGAATTCGCAGTTTGGCAATCTGCTCCGCTGCCGAAAGTCCGTCCATGTCTGGCATCTTGATGTCCATCACCATGAGATCAGGCTTAAGTTCTTTGGCAAGTTCAATTGCCTTTAGGCCATCTCCGGCCTCTCCAACGACATCGAAGCCTTGATCTTTCAAGGTTTCAACAATGTCCATCCGAATCAGCGATTCGTCCTCGGCAACTACTATTCGTCGCTTTGAGTTGTGTTCCATGTCGCTTACTTTATGGCACTTTCGGGTACTAGCGCTAAAACAAATCGGTTAGAGTTGAACACGTGGTACTGCCGGAATGGCGGAACGGCAGACGCGGAGCACTCAAAATGCTTTGTTCGAAAGGACGTGTGGGTTCGAATCCCACTTCCGGCACCACGAAATCTTAGCTGTCGGCACCGGTTCCAACCTTGTGCACTCGAAGAGTATTAGTCGAACCAGACACCCCAGGCGGGGTTCCAGCAACAACAACTACCTCATCCCCAACCTTGCACATTCCCTGCTCTAAAACCGAAATATCCACTTGCTCGAACATGGCGTCCGTGTGGGTAACTTTTGGAACAATGTAGGTTTTCGATCCCCAAACCAACGAAAGCTCACGTGCTGTTTGCACGTTTGGCGTGAAAGAAAGAACCGGCACGGCTGACCTCAATCTGGAGATTCTGCGCAATGAATCTCCACCTTCGGTGAAAACGCAGACAAATTTTGACCCAAGAAGCTCTGCAATTTCCATAGCTGCAAACGAAACCGCTCCACCCTGAGTGTGAGGTCTAGTACCAAGGTCCGGGATCCTCGAAAGACCATTTTCCTCAGTTGACTGGATGATTTTTGCCATGGTAGTAACTGTTTCAACAGGGAATGATCCAACGCTGGTTTCCCCAGAAAGCATCAAGGCATCAGCCCCATCCAAAACAGCGTTTGCAACATCACTAGTCTCCGCACGGGTTGGAATGCTCGATGAGATCATGGATTCAAGCATCTGGGTTGCAACAATCACTGGCTTTGCCCAGCGGCGTGCAAGTTCAACGGCACGCTTTTGAACCAGTGGAACCTGCTCAAGAGGAAGTTCAACACCAAGATCACCTCGAGCCACCATGATTGCGTCGAAGGCATCAATGATCTCCTCAAGATTTTCAACGGCTTGGGGCTTCTCAATCTTTGCGATTACGGGGACTTTGCGACCCTCTTCGCGCATAATCTCGTGAACCCGATCGATGTCAGAAGCGTTTCTCACGAAAGATAACGCCACCATGTCCACACCGAGCTTTAGGGCCCAACGCAAATCATCCTCATCCTTTTCTGAAAGCGCCGGAACATTTACAGCAACTCCGGGAAGATTAATCCCCTTATTGTTCGAAACCAGACCTGGGATCTCAACCTCGGTTGTCACAGTGGTGTCAGAAACTGCTACCGCTCTAAGTTTGACCTTGCCATCGTCAATCAAAAGGAAATCGCCAACTTTGACATCGCCTGGAAGACCCTTGAATGTGGTGCCACAGATGGTGACATCTCCTTCAATCTCATCGGTCGTGATCTTGAAAGTGGCACCCTTTTCTAGCTTTACCGGACCATCTTTGAACTTTGTCAAACGAATCTTCGGACCCTGCAGGTCCACAAAAACTCCCACTGGCTTATCTAGGTCACTGGCAGCTTTGCGAACATCGCGATAAATCTGCTCGTGGACATCGTAACTACCGTGACTTAGGTTCATCCTGGCAACGTCAACACCAGCTTCGATGATTGCTCGAAGTTGATCGTAGCTAGAGCTAGCAGGCCCTAGGGTCGCAACGATTTTTGCCCTTCTCATTTGATTCCTCTTCTATGTTTGGAGCGGTTAGCTGTAAACAGATAATGGTTGGTCTGAAGCCCGCACCGGTGAGGGCAAATCCGTTGTTCCTTCTAAGAACCTATCGATAGTGGCAGCAGCTGCGCGACCTTCAGCAATCGCCCAAACAATTAGCGACTGTCCTCTTCCTGCGTCACCAGCAACAAAAAGCCCTGGAACTTCGGTTGAGAAATCATCTGCCCTTGCAAAGGTACTATTCAATTCTAAACCTAGATTCAACTCCTTTACGGGACCAGCTGTTTCTGGACCTACAAATCCAAGGGCTAGAAGGACCAAATCTGCTTCGATGGTACGCTCTGTGCCTGGAGTTGGGACGCGCTTCCCGTCAACTAGTTGAGTGTCCGCAACGCGTATTCCCTTTACGTGTCCAGACTCCCCCAAAAATTCAATTGTTGAAGACATGAACTTTCTTTCACCAAACTCCTCGTGAGCGCTGGATACTTCGTAGAGGTTCGGATAGGTAGGCCAAGGCTGCTTTGACGATCTTGTTACAGGCGGCTTCACACCGATTGCGATTGTTGTAACAGACTTAGCGCCTTGCCTAGTTGCGGTTCCTAAACAATCCGCACCGGTGTCCCCACCGCCAAGAATCACCACGTGTTTTCCGGCAGCAGAGATTTGTTCGCTCACGCTCAAACCTGCAACGGCCCGATTGGCCTGAGCCAGATAGCGCATCGCAAAATGAACGCCGTCGAGGTCTCTTCCGGCAACTGGCAAGTCTCTAGGTACCGAAGCACCGGTTGCAACCAAGACAGCGTCGTAGCGTCGAAGTAGGTCTTCCCAACTGATTTGCTTACCAATCTCAACCCCAGTTCTAAAGCGCACGCCCTCCGCTTCAAGTTGAGCGAGTCTTCGATCTATGTGACGCTTTTCCATCTTGAAATCCGGTATTCCATAGCGCAGCAAGCCGCCAATACGATCATCTTTCTCAAAGACCGCAACGGTATGCCCGGCTCTTGCAAGTTGCTGGGCGGCTGCTAGGCCGGCTGGACCAGAGCCCACCACGGCGACGGTTTTACCAGTAAGGCGCTCTGGTGGATGAGCAGAAACGTATCCGTTATCGAAAGCGTCGTCGATGATAGAAACTTCGATTTCCTTAATTGTCACCGCAGGTTGGTTTATCGCAAGAACGCAACTTGACTCGCAAGGTGCCGGGCAAAGGCGACCGGTAAATTCTGGAAAATTATTTGTGGAATGCAAGCGTTCAATTGCCGACGATCCGTCTGCTCGCCACACCGCATCGTTCCACTCTGGAATCAAGTTCCCAAGAGGGCATCCTTGATGGCAAAACGGAACTCCACAATCCATGCACCTTCCGGCCTGAGCTTTTACAACTCCAGATTCACGACGTTCATAGACTTCCTTCCAGTCCATAATGCGCACGTCTACCGGCCTACGCTTTGCAACTTCACGATCGGTAACCTTTAGAAAACCCCTTGGATCAGCCATTTGTAGCCTCCAGAATCTTTCCCCAAACTTCTGACCCGTCCGGGTCCATTCCAGTTTGCTCTGCGTCCGCGAGAATTTCCCGAACACTGGCGTAATCGGTTGGCATCACCACACTGAAATTCCCCAGCTCAGAATCAAAGTTCTCAAGAATCCAACCTGCGACTCTTGATTGCGTCTCGGCCTGGTGCAGTTCAATGAGCTCTCTAAGCTCGACTGCTTGCTCTCTTGTAGGTTTCAGAAGTTTGAGATCATCTGCGCTCAGTGCCTCAGCGTTCACACTTGAATCCCGAAGTTTATAGACGTAGGCGTATCCACCGCTCATACCAGCACCTAAGTTTCTTCCAACAGAACCCAGGATCACAACGCGTCCGCCGGTCATGTACTCGAGTGCATGGTCTCCAGCACCTTCAACCACTGCGGTAGCTCCAGAGTTTCGTACCATGAACCGCTCGCCGACAACTCCAGATAGAAACAGCTGACCAGACGTTGCGCCGTAGCCAATTACGTTGCCAGCGATGATGTTCTCGTTGGAAGGAAAACTTGCATTCTCATCTGGGCGGATAACAATCACACCGCCGCTCAAGCCTTTGCCGACATGGTCGTTGGCGTCGCCAATGAGCTCTAACTTGATTCCACTCGGGATAAATGCGCCGAAGGACTGTCCAGCAGTTCCGCGAAGTCGGACATGAATAGTGGCTTCCGGTAATCCCGATTCGCCAAAAGAAACAGTCACGTGATGACCCAAGAGAGTTCCAGCGGCCTGCTCGGTGTTACGAATAGTGTCTTCGATTAGCACTGGCTTGGAATGAAGGAGAGACTCAGATGCTTGGGCAATCAATTTGTGATCGAAGTGCTTCTCAAGTTCGTGATTCTGATCTACCTTCTTGGATCTTGGGGCAGAATCGCCCAGACCCGAGCCCTGGAGGATTGGTGAGAGGTCAAGGCCGTCAGCTTTCCAATGTGAGATAGCGCTGTCGACATCAAGCAGCTCAGTGTGCCCAACTGCCTCTTCGATGGACCTAAAGCCAAGACCTGCCAGAATCTCGCGAATCTCCTCGGCAAGAAACTCAAAAAAGTTCACCACGAACTCAGGCTTGCCAGTAAACCGCTCTCTCAATAGAGGGTTCTGAGTTGCCACTCCGACTGGGCAAGTATCCAAGTGACAGACCCTCATGAGGATGCAACCAGAAACAACCAGAGGTGCTGTTGCAAAACCAAACTCCTCAGCTCCTAGCAGTGCTGCGATTACAACATCGCGACCGGTTTTCATCTGCCCGTCAACTTGAACCGATACTCGGTCACGAAGTCCGTTGAGCATAAGTGTCTGCTGTGTCTCAGCAAGTCCTAATTCCCAAGGTGTTCCAGCATGCTTCAGCGAGTTCAGAGGCGATGCGCCTGTTCCACCATCGTGACCGGAAACCAAAACGACATCTGCCTTGGCCTTGACAACTCCCGCGGCAACGGTGCCGATACCCACCTGGCTAACCAGCTTTACGTGCACTCGTGCCGAGGGATTTGATCTCTTCAGGTCAAAGATCAGCTGCTTCAAATCTTCAATCGAGTAGATGTCGTGGTGTGGTGGTGGAGAGATCAGGCCCACACCTGGCGTCGAGTGTCTGGTCTTGGCGATCCATGGATAGATCTTGTTAGCGGCTAGTTGACCACCTTCACCAGGTTTAGCACCCTGTGCCATCTTTATCTGTAAGTCATCGGCATGAGTTAGATACATACTCGTGACGCCAAATCGCCCAGAAGCTACCTGCTTTATGGCACTTCTTCTTTTCGGATCTAGCAAACGATCGGTATCTTCACCGCCCTCGCCGGTGTTGGACCTTGCTCCGATACTGTTCATCGCAACTGCCAAAGTCTCGTGAGCCTCTTTGGAGATTGACCCATAGCTCATGGCACCGGTGGAGAATCGCTTGACAATCGATGAGACGGACTCGACCTGATCGATTGATATAGGTTCGCGGACTCCGTCCTTGAACTTGAATAACCCTCGAAGTGTCATCAGCCTAGAGGACTGATCATCGATGAGTTTGGTGTATTGCCTGAAGATGTCAAAGCGCTTCTCGCGAGTTGCGTGCTGAAGCTTGAACACTGTTTCTGGGTTGAATAGATGCGGCGGGCCTTCTCTTCGCCATTGGTACTCTCCCCCAACATCTAATGACTGGTGAACGTTTACGGCACGCTCAACCGGGTACGCGCTGGCGTGCCTTGCCGCGATCTCTTGGTGTAATACCTCCATGCCAATGCCGCCTAGCTGAGATGTGGTGCCATAGAAGTACTTCTCGACAACGTCTTGATTTAGTCCAATTACCTCGAAACACTGAGCCCCGCTATAGGAAGACACTGCCGAGATACCCATCTTCGACATGATCTTTAGAACACCCTTGCCCAGCGAGCCAATTAGGTTCTTCGCCGCCTGCTCGAGGCTTACTCCCTGAATACGTCCCTCTCGAATCATTAGCTCTACAGACTCCAAAGCAAGATACGGATTCACAGCGGCTGCGCCGTAGCCAACAAGAGCTGCGACATGGTGAACCTCGCGAACATCACCAGCCTCAACGACCAAACCAACCATTGTGCGTCGTCCGGTTCTAATCAAGTGATGATGCACTGCAGAAGTAAGAAGTAGTGATGGTATTGGAGCTAAATCACGATTGGAATCACGATCTGAAAGCACTAAATAGGTGATCCCATCGTCTATGGCTTGATCAACTTCAGCGTAGATCTCCACAAGACGCTTTTCTAATCCAACGCTGCCCTCGGATAGCCGGTAGAGACCCCGCACAACAAACGCCTCACCGCCTCCTGGCATCTCGTCGATGTGTTTGATCTTCGCAAGCTCATCATTACTTAGCGCTGGGAAATCAATGATCACCTGCTGCGCATGGTTGGGACCAGCACTCAAGAGATTTCTCTCGGGACCGATACCGGTAGCAAGCGAAGTAACTACTTGCTCGCGTATCGAGTCAAGCGGAGGATTTGTCACCTGAGCAAACTGCTGAACAAAATAGTCAAAAAGTAGCCTTGGTCGATCTGAGATTGCAGCAATTGGGGTGTCTGAACCCATGGCTCCGAGCGGCTCAGTGCCGTTCTTCGCCATAGGCATCAGAAGCACCCTTAGTTCCTCATCGGTGAAACCGAAAGTTCTCTGCCGACGATTCACAGACGAAGACGTGTGTGCAATGTGCTCCCTCTCAGGCAGATCTCGCAAGTTGATTCGGTTGTCCGACAACCAGCTATCCCAAGGCTCCGATGACGCGACCTGAGACTTGATTTCCTCGTCTTCAATGATTCGACCTTCAACGGTGTCGACTAAGAACATTTTTCCGGGCTGAAGCTTGCCTTTTCTGACAACCTTGGAGGGATCGATGTCAACAACCCCGGCTTCGGATGCCAGAACAACTAAGCCGTCCTCGGTAACTAGGTATCGACCTGGTCTAAGACCGTTGCGATCAAGGGTGGCACCAACCAAGTCACCGTCAGTGAAAATAATAGCGGCCGGACCATCCCATGGTTCCATCATCAACGAGTGATACTCGTAGAAACTTTTTCTGGCAGGATCAATTACTTGCTGAGACTCCCAAGCCTCGGGAATCATCATCATCATCGCGTGCGGTAGCGATCTACCTGCCAAATACAAAAGTTCCAGCACCTCATCAAACGATGCGCTATCGCTAGCTCCCTTAGTGATAACGGGCTTGAGAGATTCGATGTCACCGAGCACATCAGATTGCAACTGAGCTTCACGCGCCTTCATCCAGTTGCGATTTCCGCGAATGGTGTTGATCTCACCGTTGTGCGCAATCATTCGATATGGATGAGCAAGAGGCCAGGAAGGGAAGGTGTTGGTAGAAAATCTCGAGTGAACAAGGGCGAGAGTCGAAACCATGAACGGATCACTAAGTTCAGGAAAGAACGGTTCAAGTTGGAGGGTTGTAACCATGCCCTTGTAGACAATTGTCTTACTCGATAGCGAAGGGTGATAGATACCAATAGATTTCTCGCTGGCTCTTCTTAGGCGATAAAGCTTTCGCTCTAGGTCGATACCAGTAAGACCCGAGAGACTCTTGACAAAGACCTGAGCGATAAACGGCATTGCTTCTCTTGCTAGGTTTCCTAGAACGTCTGGATTTGTGGGAACATCACGCCAGGACAAGACCTCTAGATCCTCTTGAATAGCAAGCTCAGCAAACTTTGCTCGTTCATCACTGCGTGTCGCTTCATCCGTAGATTCAAAAACAAGTCCAGCTCCATAGCTGCCTGCTGCTGGTAGAACGCTGCCAAGTTCACGCCTGAAGAATGCATCAGGAATTTGTATCAGAATTCCTGCGCCATCACCAGTTCCAGCGTCGGACCCGATTGCGCCGCGGTGTTCAAGATTTCGAAGTGCGTCAAGTGCTGTTTGAATAATGTCGTGACCTGGGGTTCCCCGTAGGGTCGCAACCAGCGCAAGCCCGCAGGCATCCTTCTCGGAATCCTGCTGATACAAACCAGAGCGTGGCCAATTGGCAAATCGCTCAAAGGGTGATATCGGCATTGCGCGTTGTCTCCATTCAAAATATTGGAGGGACAACGCTGGCCCGCAAAACAGTTCAAAAAACTGGAACCAGGCACTTGTGATGCCAAATTAGCCTTGTTGGGCTACTTCTCAGATACTAGCTTAACCTCTGGCTCTGCTGCCGTGTCTTCTTTGCCTTTTGGCTCGCGACCTTTCAGATAGGCGGAGAGCTCAAGACCAGTGTGCTTGCGGTAGGAGATGACCATGACCGCGAGGCCTACGACAATTCCAACGATGGCCGACCAAATGTTGATTCGTAGGCCCAGAATAATCTCACTTGGGTCTATCCGGATCGCTTCGACCCAGATCCTGCCCACCGAGTAGTAGATGAAGTAAAGCCCGATCATTCGGCCCCACCGCAGGTTGAATCTCTTGTCAGCGGCCAGAAGTATTGCGACTCCAACGAGCGACCAGATTGATTCGTACAAAAATGTTGGATGGAACAAAACACCCTCTGGCAAGCCAGCTGGGTAAGCGCGGTTGCTGCTCGAGATCTCAAGGCCCCATGGAAGATCCGTTGGAAGGCCAAACAGCTCGTTGTTAAAGTAATTTCCCCAGCGACCAATTGCTTGAGCAAGCAAGATGCCGGGAGCGACGGCGTCCAAATAGGAAGTCAGCTTGATTCCAGACTTTCTTGATCCGATGTAAGCACCCACTGCGCCAAACAGTAAGGCTCCGTAGATTGCCAATCCACCCTCCCAGATTCGAAATGGTGCGAGCAGGTCAGCGCCTTGGTAGAAGTAGTCGTTTGGGTGAGTAATCACGTGGAAGAATCTTCCGCCAAGGATTCCAAAAGGAATCGCCCAGAAAGAAACGTCTAATGCCACACCAGCTTCTACTCCCCTGGCCTTGAGCCTGGACTCAGTAAGCAGAAGAGCAAGAATGATTCCGGTGAGGATAAATAGTGCGTAGAAATGAATCCTTAGAGGACCAAGCTCAATGTAGCTAACATCCGGTGACGGGATTGATGTGACAATCTGGAACAGGTTCATCTCAGCTCTTTCCTTTTGCTAATTCTCTAACTTTAGCTGATAGGCCATCGAGTCCAGAACTAGAGTAGGCGGCTATGAACGCTGAACCGACAATAGCTCCATCCGCGTAGCTGTTAACCTGCCTAACCTGATCCTCTGTTGAAATACCTATTCCAACAGCTGTGAGAGATTTTGGTGCGTTGTTGCGCACTTTCGAAACAACTTCCTTTGCCTTAGCATCTAAGTCCTCACGCGCTCCGGTAATGCCCATCGTAGAAACCGCATACACAAAACCACGTGATAACTCGCTCGCATTGCCAACCCTCGAATCACTGGAAGATGGGGTTGCAAGAAACACCCGATCGAGATTGTGTGAATCGGTAGCGGCAATCCACTTGGCAGCCTCATCTGGTATCAAGTCAGGTGTGATTGCTCCAGCAGCACCAGAATCGGCAAGATCGGAAGCAAACCGCTCCACTCCATAAGCAAGAACTGGGTTCCAGTAAGTCATGACTAAGACAGGAGCCTTGACTCGCGCAGTGATCTTCTTGATTGCTTCAAAGGCCTCACTCAGCCGAAAGCCATTCTCGAGAGCTTCTTCAGTTGCCTTTTGAATAACTAAACCATCCATAACCGGATCGCTGTATGGAATTCCCAACTCTAGAACGTCTACCCCAGATTCGCACATTGCAACCGCTGCCTCTATCGAAGCATCAAGGTTTGGGTAGCCAAGTGGGAAGTAACCGATCAAAGAGCCACCACTTTCCTTGTTTGCCAGAAGAGTCTGTTCAGTTTTACTCATCTAGACCAATCCAAAATACTTTGCCGCTGTTTCCATGTCCTTATCGCCGCGGCCACTTAGGTTCACAAGCACCTTGCTACCTGGTTTCAGGGTTGGCATCAATTGCGAAATACCAGCAAGTGCATGAGCGGTCTCTATTGCAGGGATTATCCCCTCGGTTCTACTTAGAGTTCTAAGAGCCTCCATAGCTTCCGAATCCGTTACTGGAATGTACTCGGCTCTACCGATGTCCTTCAACCACGAATGCTCTGGGCCAACGCCAGGATAATCAAGGCCCGCAGATATGGAATGTGATTCAAGAGTTTGACCATCTTCGTCTTGCAACAGGTAGCTCATCGCACCGTGCAACACTCCCGGTCGACCGGCGCTTAGCGTAGCCGCGTGCCTTCCGGTTGCTACTCCATCACCAGCAGCTTCCATCCCCACCAGTCGAACTTCATCATCTAAAAAGGCGTGGAAAATTCCGATTGCATTTGAGCCTCCGCCAACACAAGCGACCACTGCGTCTGGAAGTGAACCTGTCTCATCAAGCATCTGCTGCCTAGCTTCGATACCTATCACGGAATGGAAATCACGAACCATGGTTGGGAACGGATGTGGACCAGCAACCGTACCAAGAAGGTAATGAGTGCCGGCTACGTTTGCAACCCAGTCACGCAAAGCCTCATTGATTGCATCTTTTAGTGTTCTACTGCCGGTCTTTACGGCAACAACTTCTGCGCCAAGAAGCCGCATTCTGGCAACATTGAGTGACTGCCTAACTGTGTCAACTTCGCCCATGTAGACAACGCACTCAAGACCAAGTAAAGCTGCCGCAGTTGCGCTTGCCACACCGTGCTGGCCGGCTCCTGTTTCTGCGATGATTCTTCGTTTTCCCATTCTCTTGGCGAGCAATGCTTGACCAAGAACGTTATTAATTTTGTGTGAACCGGTGTGGTTTAGATCTTCACGCTTGAGAAATACTCGAATGTCGCCGATGGTGGCTGCAAACTTCGGTGCCTCGGTAATGATGGAGGGGCGCCCCGTATAGGTTTTGTGTAAGTGGGCCAACTCCTCAACAAACGAAGGATCGCTCTTGGCCTCATGGTAGGTCCGATCAAGCTCATCTAAGGCAGCAATGAGGGATTCGGGAACAAATCTCCCGCCAAATTCACCAAAGTATGGCCCAACTTGGTCTGCAAGCTTTTCCGACATCTAATAAGCCTACGGCTTCTTCACTTTGCTAAAAGTGCTAACCAGTTCTGTGGCGTCACCGGTTACTAGAGCCTCGCCAACCAAAACGCAGTCCGCACCGAAGGAAGCATACTCTTCAACATCGGCCACGCTGCGAACAGCCGATTCCGCAATCTTGATTGACCCTTCTGGAACCAGAGAAGCTAATCGGCCAAACAGGGATCGTTCGGTTTCGAATGTTCCTAAATCCCTAGCGTTGATTCCAATAAGTCTGGATTCAACTTCGCATGCACGGAGGACTTCCTGCTCTGAGTGAGTTTCTATAAGGGCGGTCATTCCTAGCTGCTCGGTGAGTGCCTTAAGCCGAGCAAGTGCCTTTTGGTCCAAGCCAGCAACAATCAGAAGCACAAGGTCCGCGCCGTGAGCGCGGGCCTCAAGGATCTGATACTCGTTGGCGATGAAGTCCTTGCGTAAGACAGGGATATTCACCGCCTTTCGGACCTCATCGAGATCCTCCAGGCTTCCAAGAAAACTTCTCCCTTCTGTTAATACACTCACTGCTCCAGCGCCAGCAGTCTCATAAGATCTTGCTAAAGCTGCGGGATCTTCAATACTCGCAATTCTTCCGCGAGATGGGCTTGCTCTCTTAATTTCGGCAATTACTCGAATGATCGTCGGACTTAGTAGGTGTGGCTCGGGAGCAATTGCTGCTGGGGCTAGAAGCGCTAGCTTCTCAATTTGTGCAAGTGGAATTAGTTCCTCGCGTGCCGCGGCATCTCGAATGGCACCCGCGTAAAGATCTAAAAGCAATTAGTTCTTAGACTTCGATCCGCCGACGCCGTAACCAGCGCGCTTGAGATACCATCCAGCAATTGCGCCTAGAACGGCCAAGCCGGCACTAGCCCAAACCAAGAAAGCCAGGTCTAGCCAAAAAAAGAGAGTCCCAAGGGCAAACGCAACAATCACCACGGACACAGTTACCCACGCGGCAAGCGAATCCCCGTGACCTGGCTCGATGCTATTTGCGGACATGATATCTCCTCTTTTGGCTCAACTTTATCAGTTGATTACTAGTTCTGACTGCTCCAGAGGTCCTCTGGTTCTTGATTCGACTTTGCAGCTTTCGGCTTCTTGTGCTTGATGGGTATCAGTGCCAGAAATGCCAAAACTAATGCATTTAGGGACGCGCTTATGAGAAACAGCGTCGTAAAGACACTAACCGAGCTAGACACCAAGAATTCAGAAGTTGAAATATCTTGCACTACACCGGTTTGAGCTGCCAGGACGGACACAAGAGTCTCTCGAATCTGCTTTTCCGAAGTCAATACAACATCAAAGAAGGCCCAAATCATCAATGGCAAGGTGGCCGCAGCAAGAATTCTGGTAACAATCGGTTTCACGAGCAGGCTCACCAGAATGATTACAACCTGCAACGAAATGAGGGTTCCAATAACCGGGAAGGCAAGGAAGCCCGTGATCTGGATTACTCCCCCACCAGCACTCTCCGAAACTTCAAAACTTTGCCAGCTCTGAGCTGCTGTTATAGCAACGAGACCAATGGAAAAAAGCCAGCTCAGAAGGACCTTTGTTCTTGTCACGATAGCTTCCTCATGGTGTTTGCTATGGCTATTGCCTTCAGGGGCGCCGAGGCTTTGGAGATTGTTTCTTGGTTCTCCGATTCTGGGACGGAATCTAGAACGATGCCTGCACCAGCCTGGACATAACCCTTTCCATCGCGAAGAACAACAGTTCGAATTGCTATCGCTAAATCAGCATTACCAGAGAAGTCAAAGTAGCCAACAACTCCGCCGAAAAGACCTCTGTTGATTGGCTCTAGTTCATGAATAACCGATAGCGCCATAGGTTTCGGAGCCCCGGATAAAGTTCCAGCCGGAAAAGTTGCCCTAACAACATCAACGGCTGAAGAGCCGGCTGAGATCTTCCCTTCAACTGTTGAAACTAAATGCATGATGTGGCTATATCTTTCGACGGTCATGAACTCGGTGACAGATACTGAATCTGGGGCACATACCTTCAAAAGATCATTCCGAGCCAGATCAACAAGCATCAGGTGCTCTGCCTGCTCCTTCTTGTCGGCCAGTAGGTCTTCGGCCAGTTTGCTGTCTTCCTCACCGGATACGCCTCTAGGCCTGGATCCAGCAATTGGATGAAGTATCGCTGAATCCTGATTCACCTTCACCAGGGCTTCAGGCGATGATCCGACAACAGAGAAAACCCCAGTTGAATCCTCAAGATTCAGTAAATACATGTAAGGACTTGGATTGAGTGCCCTCAGGCTCCTGTAAACATCAAGAGCAGTTGCGGAAACTTCCATCTCAAAGCGTTGAGATACAACTACCTGGAAGACGTCCCCAAGCTCAACCCGTCTCTTTGCCCTCTTGACAATCTCGATAAACTCTTGGTCGCTAGTGCTCCTGCTGTACTCAATCGCTACATTGGTATCGATTTCAGCTATGAACGGTAGCTGTGTTGAAAGAAGGTCAGACTGCAGTTTCTCAATTCGGGCTACTGATCTCTCGTACTCTGCACCGATGTCTGTCGAATCTGTCAAATACAGGTTTGAAATCAATTTCAGCGTTGAATCAGCGTGATCTACTACAACCAGATCCCGCAGCAGTGAAAACGCCATTTCCGGAATCTCATAGGACCCAGATTTAGGAATAGGCAGATTCTCGATCTCATTGACAACACCCCAGCTTAAAAATCCAACCATTCCAGACACCAATGGAGGAAGCCCTGGCGTCGGAGCTGCTCTAAAGAATTCCTGTATCGATTCGATTGCGTCTAAGCCGCTGCTATCAGAAACCAAAGATGCAACCAAAGAGCTTGTCTCACTTGGCTCTGATTCAATCCAGCGAACAGATGAGCCTTCCTTTAGTAGCATCCCAAGATTTGATACACCAATAAACGAATACCTGGACCAGACACCTTGCTCAGCTGATTCGAGTAAAAAACTTCCAGTAGAGTCGCTAGCAATCTTCTCGAAAATTGAAAGCGGGGTCTCACTGCCTGAAAACAGGGTGGTCACCAGTGGAATAACGCGGAATTTCTCCGAGAGATTTTTGGCCTCGTCAAGCGAAATCATGAGATGGCTCCAACGAATAAGCCCAAGGAAATCGGTATAGAGCTTGAAAACACTAGATCGACTCGGCAAGCAACCGAAGCGCGGCAATGCGGTCATTTCGGTTCAGTTCAGAAAAAACAGCACTACCGGCAACGAAAGTGTCAGCACCAGCTCGCGCCAGATTGGCGATGTTGGCTAATCCAACTCCCCCATCCACCTGAACTGACACCTCAAGACCTTGAGCTTTTATAAACTCGCGAGCTTGGGTGATCTTAGGTATGACCGACTCAATCAAACCCTGTCCACCGAAACCAGGCTCAACTGTCATAACAAGCAACATATCGGCTAATTCAAGAAGACCTGACACATCCTCAAACTCGGTTCGAGGTTTGATGGCTATGCCTACCTTTGAGCCAGAACTCCTAATTTGAGAAATAACTTCTTTTGGGTTTGTTGCAGCTTCAAGGTGAAAGGTCACCGAAGATGCTCCAGTTTCGGCGTAACTGCCAGCCCAACGTTCAGGGTTTTCAATCATGAGATGAACATCCAGCGGGACCGTTGTGATCTCCTGTAAGCGAGCAACCACAGGGACGCCAATAGTTAGGTTTGGAACAAAATGACCGTCCATGACATCGACATGAATCAGGTCTGAGCTCGAAATTGTCCGTAACTCGGTTTCAAGGTTTGCAAAATCAGCACTCAATATGCTGGGCGCGATTCTCATCTTCACTCTATGAGTTTACCTTTTTGCGAAACAAGGCAATGAACATGGCGTCGGTTCCGTGGATGTGTGGCCATAACTGTGCAGTCCTAAATGTGACATCGAGGCCCAAATTTGGATTGATTTCATTCAAAATCGCGTTTGCAGGTAGTAATTCCAAGTCACCCCGATACTGCGACTCAGCCCAGGAAACCAGTGCTGTGGTTTCAGAAAGGTGCGGTGAACAGGTAACGTAACCCAACACGCCTCCTGGCAACAGCGAATCCCAAGACGCTTTGAAAAGATCTTTTTGCAGCTTCGCTAGCTCGGGGATGTCAGTTGACTTCTTGCGCCAACGCGATTCAGGACGTCTCCTTAGAGCCCCAAGTCCCGTGCAAGGAGCATCGAGTAAAAGCCTCGAGAACCTTGCTCCCCCTTCAGCTAACTTGCGACCGTCACCGATGCTGACTTTCAGCTTCGAAATTGGATCAAGCGCTTGCTGAACAAGCTTGGCGCGGTGCGTGGAGACTTCGTTTGCTTCAAAATATACATTTCTTTGCTTTGCCACAGCTAGCATCAGTGCAGCCTTGCCGCCAGGACCTGCGCAAAGATCCAGCCATCTGGAGTCCTCAACACTTACCTCAGCTGCTAACAAAGCAAGAACTGCAAGCTGAGAACCTTGATCTTGGACTCTCACGTGACCACTCTGGACCTGTGGAACTCGAGATGGTGGCACGCTTAGCTCCAAACCTATCGGACTCGCGATGCCCAGACTTCCATACTCAGATAAGTCACGAGCGTCGGCAAAACCAGGAAGCGCAGCAACCGATACTTTGGCCGGTGTGTTATCCGCTAATAGGAGATCCTCAATCGAGTCCCCCAAGTCTCGACTTTCAAGTGCAACCCTCAGAGACTTCACGATCCAAAGCGGGTGGGAATGTGCAAGAGAGAGCCTCTCGTCAGCTGAGTCTGCAGACTCTAGTACATTTTCAATCCACTGCTCGCGAGACCTCTCTGACACCCGGCGTAAGACGGCATTCACGAATCCAGCTGCAGACTGTGACGCTTTCTGCTTAGCCAAGTTGACCGACTCATTTATGGCTGCGTGGGCAGGTACCCTCATGCCCAGAATCTGATGAGCCCCTAGAAGCAAAACAATAAGCGCGTGTGAGTCGATGGTGCGTGTTTCCCGGGACGAGGCTAGCTCAATGACTTTCTCGTAAAGCAACTTGTTTCTGAGCGTGCCAAAGGCTAACTCTTGGATAAACCCGGCATCTCTCGAGTCCACATTCGCGTCACTGAGCAACTTCGGTAACAGTAAGTTCGCGTAGGAATCATCTTCAGCTACTCGCCTTAGTAGCTCAAAAGCTATTGCACGCATTAGGAAAGTTTCAGTTTCTCAACCCGCAGGCCTCTGAACCAATCAGCGCCGGACATTTGCTGCTTTCCCGCTGGTTGTACAAGATCAAAGACTAATGAACCTGCCTTGCAATGAACAACGAGCTCCTTTTCCACAATTCTCATGGTTGACGCCTCTGAGATTGAGTCTTGAAACCTAGCTCGAATTACTCGGATGATTGTTCCATTTAGTTCGAACCAAGCCATCGGTTCTGGATTCAACGCTCTGATCTTGTTTAGCTGTGTGAGAGCGTCACCTGTGAAATCTAATCTCGCAAGCTCGCGAGTCGGTTTCGTTGCAGATGCATGAATCCCCGAGATTTCCTGCGGTTTCGCTAGCGCGAGCTTGGCTTCATCCTGCTGAAGAACATCAACAAGTAATTTGCTGCCAATCCCTGTGAGCTTGCTCAACAGGGATTCCGTTGTATCGGCATCGTCAATGACTTGTTCCGTGCTGGAGATAATAGGTCCGGTGTCAATACCTGTGTCAAGACGAAACACGGTTACGCCGGTCACCTTTTTCCCTTGCAGGATGGCGTGCTGAACTGGTGCTGGCCCCGGTAACTCGGGAAGAATTGAGTAATGAAGGTTTAACCATCCCAGCCTTGGTGTATCAAGCGCTGGTTGCTTGAGAATTGACCCATACGCAACAATGGCTCCAATGTCCACCTTGAGTGACTTCAGCCATTCAAGAGCCTTGTCATCGATTCTGTTTGTCTTGAACATTTCTAATCCGAGCTCATTAGCTTTATGTGCAACAGCAGAGGGTGTAAGTTCACCAGATCGACCAACGCGAGCGTCTGTTCTGGTTAGGACGCCGACAATTTGAACTCCCTCGCTCACAAGGCGATCTAAAGTTTCCGCGGCATTTTGGGGAGTCCCTGCGAAAACTACTCTCAGCTTGGCTGTCATGCTAAACAACATCTCCGTCACTCATCCGGACCTTCAAAGCCCTGACTGCTCTGCCGGAGGCGGCAAGAACGGATTTGCCGCGAGACAAACGAATCGCTTCGCCGCGAAGGTGCTTTGCTACCTCAACGGTATCTGAATAGTTGTACTTAACAATCAGACGCCACTCACTCGAATCATTTCCTTTGACGTGTGGGGCTGGTCCTAGTACCTTAACTTTCCCGAAACTCGCCAAGGATTGTGCGAGTTCGACGAGCATCACCTGGCTTCCTGCGACACTCCCAAGTCGAAGAGCAGGAGGGAGGCTTAGCTCCCTTCGAGATGCTAGTTCGTCAGCAGCAATCTCACTTTGCTGCCACAGACAGAACTTCTGCGACAGAGGACCTGATACACCCACGAGGACCGCTTCTCCGTCGGTAGCTAGCTTGGAAATAGCGTTTGACCAAAGTCTCACGGCATCCTCGGTTGCCCGAAGATTCTGTCTTGATAGAAGTGTTTGGGCATCGAGTATGACAACTGCTCGATAACCCTCGGCAACAAATGGCTCGGCTCCAGCTGTAGCAATAACTAGATTCTTTCCCTGAGAAACGCTCAGAATCCTGTTATCACCAGTTGACTCAAGTACCTTCGAGTTTGGAAATAATCGCCCTAGCTCCGAAGCCGTTCTCGAAGCTCCGGCTCTTCCCTTGCTGATCTCGTTTGATCCACATTCACAAGCAACTGCGGGAGAGAAAGCATTGCACCAGCGGCACTTTCTCACACCAGAACCATCGACCCAAACCGGACCAGCGCAAACCTGACAAGAAACTCTCTTGTCGCAAGATGAACAAAAGAGTGCTGTGGACTCTCCTTTAGAGGCCACTTGAACCAAAACTGAGCCGGTTACCAAACCCTTCTTGATCGCCTTGAAGGCGTGAGAGTCAACCCTGAAACCAGGTTCTGAAACTGAAATCTTAGGCTTTGGAAATGTTTCAGAAGAGTCTTTGAGGTATCCAGTTTCAACAAGGCGCTGTACATCAGTGGATCGCGCGTACGACAGGAATACTAGAGAGCATTCTTGAATGCTTTGTCTCAAAAGTGCGTTGTCTCGAGCGTTTAGATACGGTGCAGACTGATCAGTAAAGCTACGGTCGCCATCATCGAAGATAGCAATAGTTCCGAGTTTGTGCGCTGGAGCGAGAATCACAGATCTAGAACCAACAATCACTCTTGGCGTCTCATCCAAAGCACGAAGGTAAGCCTCATAGATTTTGGATTTTGGTTGCTCTTGCGAGAAATTCGCTATGAAATCATCAAGGCCGTAACCACCAAGTGCTTCCAGGAGTTCCTCTTGATCCCGGAAATCCGGAACAGCAAGTATTGAAGATTTTCCATCTTGGAGGTTCAAGGCTGCTATTGAACACATCGAAACCACCCAGCTTGGGAAGTTTCGGACATCGGGACCGACTCCAAGCGAAGCGATTGCGGGCCTTTCAAGCACGGCATGCTTCGAATCCTTGCGCACAAGCTCTTGGGCCCGAACGTTCTCAAGCAGTGTGGCCGCGTTATCTGGAAACAGTTGCGGTTCAGTTAAATCGATGTGGGATTTGAAAGCTCTTGGCATGTGCGGCGGAACAGCGAGCTTCAAAATCTCACCAATAGATGACGCAGATCGAACCGCAAGATCTTGTAGGAATTCAATCAGCACTGCGGACAGAGCAGGCTTTGTTCCTATGACTTCTTGAACGCTTGAAAGCTGCCCTGGGAAATCTGATGAGGTTTCAAGCTGGAAGATGAAGCCTTCGTAGGCTTTCGCTGCCTTACCAAAAGGGACTTTCACTCTTGAGCCAACCCAAGTGACAGACACAAGCTCGTCTGGTACCAGGTAATCAAAAAGTTTGTCTAGCTGTGGAAGATTCGAGACTACGGCAACCTTCGCAATTACTGGCATAGCTATAGCTTCAGTGCAGAACGAAGTTCCTCTACTCGATTCAACTTCTCCCAAGTGAATTCAGGCAGTTCGCGTCCAAAGTGTCCGTAGGCGGCAGTCTTTTTGTAGATCGGTCTCAGTAGGTCTAGTGACTCAACAATTGCTCGGGGTCTCAAGTCAAAAATGTCCCTGATTGCCTTCTCTATCTGCTGAGTGTCAGCCTTCTCAGTGCCGAAGGTTTCCAGGTAGATACCGACTGGATTAGCAACACCAATTGCGTAGGCAACCTGCACTTCTGCACGATCGGCAGCTCCGGAAGCGACAACATTCTTAGCTACCCATCTCATGGCATAAGCAGCGGAACGGTCAACCTTAGAAGGGTCTTTACCGCTGAAAGCACCGCCGCCGTGTCGAGAAGCTCCACCATATGTGTCTACGATGATTTTGCGGCCAGTTAGACCAGCATCTCCCTGCGGGCCACCAATAACGAACTTTCCTGTTGGGTTGATGAATAGCTTGGCATTCGAGAAATCAAGTCCGGACTCAGAAAGAATCGGATTCACAACCTGCTCGCGAATAGCAGCGTGGATCTCCGCCTGACTGACTTTATCGTTGTGCTGGGAAGAAACCACAATGGCTTCAACCGTCCGAGGTGTGGATCCCTCGTATCCAATAGTGACCTGGGTTTTGCCATCCGGCCTAAGAAAGTCAACCTGACCACTTTTTCTTACTGCGGAGAGCTTCTCAGAAAGTCTGTGAGCTAGGGCTATAGCCGTTGGCATGAAGTTACTGGTCTCATTGCTTGCGTAGCCAAACATTAGACCCTGGTCACCAGCACCCTGCAACTCGTATGGGTCGGATGATCCACCATCTCGAACTTCTAGCCCCGAATCAACACCCTGAGCGATGTCTGGTGACTGCTGACCGATAGAAACTGAGACGCCACAGCTTGCTCCGTCAAAACCAATGCTCGAAGAGTTGTAACCGATGTCAAGTACGGTCTTTCGAACAATCGCGGGAATCTCAACGTATCCAGTGGTTGAAACCTCACCGGCAACATGGACCAGACCTGTTGTCACCATTGTCTCTACCGCGACGCGCGCATTAGGGTCCTCGGTTAGCATGGCATCAAGAATCGCATCTGAGATTTGATCACAGATTTTATCTGGATGGCCTTCAGTAACTGACTCAGACGTGAACTGACGCAAATTGCTCATTTGGATTCCCCTCTTGGTGACCTAACAACTTTACTGGAAACGATCTCCAAAACAGCCCTTGCAATCTCTAGCTTCGAACCCGAGAACCTAGTCGAATCGCTCTCAGAAACCAAAACTACCGAGTTCTGATCCGAGCCGAATACTTCGCCTGAGATGATGCTGTTAGCAAAGATAAAGTCGCACTTTTTTGAGAGGAGCTTTGTCTTGGCCAGCGACTCTAGATCATCTCCTGACTCCGCAGCAAAAGCGACGATCACCGCGTCTGATCCAGTGCTTTTGGTCCTTTCCGAGACAGCTGCGACTATGTCAGGATTTGCAGTGAGCGAGATCTGGATGTTCTCTCCGGAAGCAGACCTCTTAATCTTCACATCAGAAACAATAGTTGGGCTGTAATCGGCAACCGCTGCCGCCATGACCAGCAGATCAAAGCTGCCAATTGCATCATTGATGCTTTTGCTCAGATCAGATGCGCTGACCACATTCGAGTGTTCTATCCCCTGGAGCAAGCTCTGATCGACGTTTGCGGCAATAACTTTTACGCTTGCACCCATTTCGATGGCGGCTCTAGCAAAAGCTATGCCCTGCTTTCCCGAAGAGAAATTTCCAACATAACGAGCAGGGTCAATTCGCTCTCTAGTGCCTCCGGTGGTTACAAGCACTCGAACACCTTCAAGGATTCTCTCGCCTAGCAAAGCGTTTGCGGCGGAGAGTATGACTTCTGGCTCAGCTAGTCGACCAACACCAGTGTCTTCTCCAGTGAGCCTTCCAACACCAGGGTCCACGATGTGTAAGCCACGAATTCTTAGTGTGGAGACATTCTGCTGAGTGGCGGCATTTTCCCACATCTCAGTGTGCATGGCCGGGGAAATTATTACCGGGCACGTTGCGGTAAGCACCGTTGTTGTCAAGAGATCATCAGCGATACCCGCTGCAACTTTAGCTAGGAAAGAAGCAGTTGCGGGTGCAACCACAATGAGATCTGCGGATTTTGCAAGAGATACATGCTTGACGCTCTCAACATCAGTGAAAAGATCCGGATCGACTATTTGTACTTTGTTGTGAGAAAGCGCCTCCAGGGTAGTTGTACCGATGAATCGCGTTGCGTTGATTGTTGCTACAACTTGGACACTGTGACCAGCTTCAGACAGCAGTCGAATGAGGGCAGCGGATTTATAGGCAGCGATTCCACCTGTTACACCAACGACTACGTTAGCCATTTGAGCTTTGCCGTTTAGTCTAGATTTTTCTTGGTGAGAAGTCCCTGGTCAACTTCATTCAGAGCAATCGTTAGTGGCTTCTCGTCGATTGTTACATCAACAAGTGGGCCTACGTTGCTAAAAAGTGATCCCTCGTGCAGAGAGGAGTAGTAATCATTGATCTGACGTGCTCGCTTGGCTGCAAACATTACAAGCTCATACTTTGAGTCAACACGGTCCATTAGGTTATCGATGGACGGAGAAACAATACCTTCAAGCTTTTCTGACATGACAAACTTCCCTGCAATTAGTTGGATTTAACTAAGTCTACGACTTCTTGGGCACATCTGGCTACCTCGTCATTTATGACCTGAAAATCAAAGGAATCAGCTTGTGAGAGCTCTGATGTGGCCGTTTCCAGCCTTCGAAGCTTATCTTCTGGGCTCTCTGTACCCCTCTTATCCATCCTTGCCTCAAGCTCTTCAAAACTAGGGGGATTCACAAAAACCAAAAGTGCCTCTGGGAAAGACTTCTTTACTTGAAAAGCTCCCTGCACATCAATTTCGAGAACCACATTCTTACCCTCGGCAAGCGCCTTCTCTACCGGGAACCTAGGTGTACCGTATCTGTGCTGACCATGAACGGTGGCCCACTCAAGTAGCTCATTTGATTGCTGCATCCTTGAAAACTCGTCTTCGCTCACGAATCGATATGATTTTCCATCAATTTCTCCGGGACGCGGGTTTCTCGTAGTGGCTGAAACCGAGAGCTCATAATCCTTGTTCTGTTCGATGATGTAGCTAGCCAATGTTCCTTTACCCACAGCAGAAGGCCCGGAAAGTACAACTAACTTTACGCTCATCTCGAAAGCCCAATCTCTAATTCAGCTCTAGCGCTCTGAACTCTATCTCGCAAACCAACCGGTGACTCCCCTGCCACAGATCTAGAAACGCTAAATATTGTCACCTCAGCGAGCTCTCCAAAAATTGACCGTGCATTCGAAAGCTTTGCACCCTGAGCACCAAAGCCCGGCGCCAGTATGGGGGTGTGAACTAGTTTCTTCGTTTCGATAGCCATGTCAATTAGATTAGCCTGCGCCCCGATGACCAAACCAACCGTACCCAAGGATTTCTTATTGAAACCAGCTGCATACGAGGCCACGTTGCTAGCAATGCTTCGTTGATTCTCAGAAACAGAAGACTGCAGAACTTTGCCCTCCGGATTGGAGGTTGCCGCCAAGATAAACACTCCCTTGGAATTGCTGGACGCAAATGCAATCGTGGGGTCGAGGGATTCTGCGCCTAAGTACGGTGAAACAGTAACCGCGTCTGCAACAAATGGACCCTCAGTTGAAAGCCAGGCCCTAGCGTAGCCATCCATTGTGGTTCCGATGTCTCCTCGTTTGGCATCAGCTATAACAATGAAACCCGCTTCAGAAGCTCGAACAAGCACTCGCTCCAAAGCGGCGAAGCCCTCGGAACCAAACTGCTCAAAGAATGAAACCTGGGGTTTCAATAAACCAATTTCACCAGAGCAGCTATCAATGATTTGCATGCAGAATTGCTCAGCGCCAGCAGAGCTTTCGGAAAGTCCCCATTTACTGAGCTGTTCCACACTCGGGTCCATACCAACACAAAGCTGGCCACTTGTGGCGAATGTTTTGACAAGGCGCTCTCCGAAACTACTTGGCAAGAGCGGCTTTTCTGTCTTGCGCATATTCTTGCAATGATCGAACTGCGAACGGACCTGCAATTACAGACTCAAAGGATCCGATTGCCGAGCTCAGTTGCGCGATTGTTGTAAAAATCGGCTTGTCCGCAGCCGTGGTGGCCGCTCGAATTTCGTAACCATCCCGTCTTGCCGCGGCCCCGGTTGGAGTGTTCACAACCACATCGACTTGACCCGCTGTTATCAGTTCCACAATTGTTGGACCTAATGTTTCGGAAGAACCTTGGCTGTGCTTTCGGACAGACGTGGCAGTTACCCCGTGCCTCTCAAGAATTTGCGCCGTTCCCTCGGTCGCAAGGATCTCGAAACCTAACTGCGCCAACCTTCGAATAGCCAGAAGCATCTGTGGTTTGTCTCTATCTGCAACAGATACAAAGATTTTTCCAGACTTGGGAAGAGCGCTCCCAGCCGCAGCTTGGGACTTTGCGAATGCGGTTGGAAAGTCAACGTCTATTCCCATGACCTCTCCGGTTGATCGCATCTCTGGACCAAGAAGAGAGTCAACATACTTGCCCTCTGGAGTTGCGAACCGCTTAAAGGGAAGAACTGCTTCCTTGACCGAGATTGGATCTCCCGGTAAAGAAACAACGCCGTCAACTGCTGGCAAGTGACCTTCCGCACGTAGCTCGTGAATAGTTTTGCCAACCATGACAAGGGACGCCGCTTTGGCCAGTGTTATTCCAAGAGCCTTGGAGACAAATGGAACAGTTCGCGAGGCCCTCGGGTTTGCTTCAAGCACATAAAGCACATCCGCGGCCAAGCCAAACTGAACGTTGATTAATCCTTTCACGCCAACTCCCTTGGCAATCAGTTCTGTTGCGTCCCGGACTCGCTGTATCTGAGAATCGCTCAAAGTAATTGGGGGAAGTGTGCAACTAGAGTCACCAGAGTGAATTCCAGCTTCCTCGATGTGTTCCATGACGCCACCGACATACAGTTCAACACCGTCATACAAAGCATCGATGTCTATCTCAATTGCATCGTCGAGGAATCGATCAACTAGTAAAGGATGCTCAACACCAACAATTGCTTGACCCTCAATGCGACCAAAGTAGCCAGTCATTCCCTCGGCCTCGTAAACGATCTCCATCCCACGACCTCCAAGCACATGAGATGGTCGAACCAGTACTGGGTAGCCAATACTGTGAGCTACTGCCTTAGCTTCCTCAAGGGTTGTTGCCGTTCCATTTGCTGGAGATAGCAGACCGGCTTGATCAAGGATCTTTGAGAATGCTCCCCTGTCCTCAGCCAAATCCAGTGACTCGGGTGTGGTTCCAAGAATCGGGACTCCCGCGTCTTTGAGCCCTTGAGCTAATCCGAGAGCAGTCTGACCCCCGAGTTGAACAATCACACCTACAATTTCGCCAGATAGCGACTCGGCGTGGATCACTTCCAGAACATCTTCGAGTGTCATTGGTTCAAAGTACAAGCGATCTGAAGTGTCGTAATCAGTAGAAACGGTTTCCGGGTTGCAGTTGATCATTACAGTCTCGTAACCTGCATCAGATAAAGCAAAACAAGCGTGCACGCAAGAGTAATCAAACTCGACTCCCTGGCCGATCCTGTTTGGACCAGACCCGAGGATGATCACCTTTCTTCTGTCAGATGCAACAACCTCTGTTTCTTGCTCATAGGTTGAGTAGTGATAAGGGGTAAGAGCCGGAAACTCACCCGCACAAGTGTCAACAGTCTTGTAAACCGGTCTAAGGCCTAGTTCGTGGCGGATACTCCTGACGTCAAACTCACTAAGTCTTCGAATCTGGGCAATTTGTTGATCACTAAAGCCATGCATTTTTGCATGCCTGAGGGTCTCGAAGTCTAAGTCCTTTGCCAATCTGACTGTTTCAGCAACCTCATTTATCAAGACAATCTGATCTAAGAACCAGGGGTCAATCTTGGTGGCCTCAAACACCTCGTCAATAGAAGCACCCTTCAAAAGCGCTTGCTGAACATCGACAATTCGTCCATCCGTTGGCTTTCTTATGATCTCGACAAGATCTTTTAGTGGTGTGGTGTTAGGGGCCCAATGGAAGGACGACCCCCTCTTTTCAAGTGAACGTAGGGCTTTCTGCAGAGCCTGGCTGTAAGTTCTTCCAATAGCCATGGCCTCGCCTACGGACTTCATTGTCGTTGTAAGAGTTGAATCCGCTGCCGGGAACTTCTCAAACGCGAACCTTGGAACCTTTACGGCGACGTAATCAAGTGTTGGCTCAAAGCTTGCCGGCGTCACTCCCGTAATGTCGTTTGGAATCTCATCTAGCGTGTATCCGAGTGCAAGTTTTGCAGCAATCTTTGCGATAGGAAAACCTGTTGCCTTAGAGGCAAGTGCGGAGGATCTTGAGACCCTGGGATTCATCTCAATAACAATTACGCGTCCATTGAGTGGATTCACCGCAAACTGAATGTTGCATCCACCGGTATCAACACCTACGGCTCGGATAATCTGGATCGAAATGTCTCTTAGGTTCTGGAACTCTCTGTCTGTCAAAGTTAGAGCGGGAGCTACTGTGATCGAGTCTCCGGTATGGACCCCAACGGGATCAACGTTCTCAATTGAACAGACAACAACTGCGTTGTCATTCTTGTCTCGCATTAGTTCAAGTTCGTACTCTTTCCAGCCAAGAATCGACTCCTCGAGTAAGACCTCGCTGGTGGGGCTTGCCTGAAGACCAGCTCCGGCAATTCTGATCAAATCTTCCTTGTTGTAGGCAAAACCGGAACCGAGGCCACCCATCGTAAATGACGGTCTAACAACAACCGGATAACCCAAATTCTTGGCGGCCGCTAGGGCTTCATCAATGTCGTGAGCGATAAAAGACTTTGCAACATCGGCTCCAGAGTCCAAAACGATTTGCTTGAACTCGCTGCGATCCTCACCGGCGCGAATGGCTGCAACGTTTGCCCCAATAAGCTCTACCGAGTACTTCTCTAAAACTCCTAGCTCATGAAGTTTCATGGCGGCGTTCAACGCAGTTTGCCCACCGAGCGTTGGCAATATGGCGTCTGGTCGCTCCTTGGCAATAATGGCTTCAATTACCTCTGGCGTAATTGGCTCGACATAGGTCGCGTCTGCAAAATCAGGATCGGTCATAATTGTCGCCGGATTCGAGTTGACGAGAATTACTCTCACCCCTTCTTCCCGCAACACACGACAGGCCTGAGTTCCCGAGTAGTCGAATTCGCAGGCTTGGCCAATGACAATTGGCCCACTACCGATTACTAGAACGCTCTTTAGGTCCTCTCTTTTCGGCATTAGTTCAGCGCCTTTCGGCTAGAGATCATGTCAACCAAGCGATCAAAAAGATGATGGGAATCGTGTGGGCCCGCTGCCGCTTCTGGATGGAACTGAACGGAATAGGCGCTGAGCTCTAGACACTCAAGACCTTCAACGCAGTCGTCATTTAGGTTGACATGCGAGACTCTAACTTTTCCAAAACCTGCCGGTGACTCAACAATTTCTCCATTCTCGCCACCGGGAACCGATACGGCGAAACCATGGTTGTGAGAGGAAACCTCAACCTTGCCAGTGGTTCTATCAAGGATTGGTTGGTTGATGCCACGATGGCCAAATGGAAGCTTGTAAGTGTCAAAGCCAAGTGCGCGTCCAAGCAACTGGTTTCCAAAACAGATTCCAAAAAACGGAATCCTACGCTTAAGGATCTCTTGAAGCAGAGCCACCTGAGTTGCAGAAGCTCTCGGATCTCCAGGCCCATTTGAGTAAAAAACAGCATCCGGACTTGTTGCCAGCACTTGATCTAATTCGGATGTGGCCGGCAACACCGAAACCACAAGCCCACGATTAATCATTTGGGCTATCGTGGTGCGCTTTATTCCGAGGTCGAGAATTGTTACCCGACCAACGTACTGACCCATATGCGGAACCTCGTACGCGTCTGGTGTTGTCACCACGGAACTAAGCGACAGACCCTTCATCTCTGGAGCTTCACGCACAATCTCCAGCAATCTCTCGATGGATTGTTCCGATCGGGGTCCCGAGAAGATACCAGCGCGCATCGCGCCGAGTGAGCGAATGTGTCTAGTTAGAGCCCTTGTGTCGAGTCCGCTGATTCCAACGATGAAGTTACTCTCAAGCTCTTCATCAAGGGACTTTTCTGACCGGTAATTCGAGACGATCCTCGATGGCTCGCGCACCACATAACCAGAAACCCAAATACGATTGGATTCCTCATCCATGCTGTTGACGCCGGTATTGCCTATGTGCGGAGCTGTTTGCACAACAATCTGGCCAGCGTATGAAGGGTCAGTGAGAGTCTCCTGATATCCGGTCATGCCAGTCGCGAATACGATTTCACCTAGTGCTTGGCCTACAGCGCCATAAGAATTTCCGTGGAAGACTTTTCCGTCCTCGAGGACCAACTTTGCCAAAGTCATTTGACACCAACAATCAGCTTTGAAACTCTAAGAGCGATCTCATCCCTTGACTGAGAATTTGCGAACCTCAGATGTGTCTCAAGTTCGGTTGCCCCAAGCTTCCAGCGCAGAGACAGTAGTCCATCTTTCTCAACAACTTTGTCGATAACACCCGAAGTTCTAGCGAGATCTAGCAAGGAGGATGAATCAATTCTGAAACTTCGTTCGCCGATTCGATGAACCCTAACGCCCTGTTCTGAAACATCTAAGAAGGCCTTCCCGGCGAAACCTAGCCCATGAGCCGAAACTCGATGCAAAGGTTGACCGGCATAAGTTGTGGCGATGTAATATCCGTTTGTTCCGACGTTGCTGAACTCGGTGTATTCAGGAGTTGCGATTTCTAAGTCTTGAGCCTTCGACCTCTTGCGCCAAGTCACTCCGGCCCAAGCAATCACGCCAAGAAGAACAGCAGCGAATGCCAGACCAACCTGATACAACTCAAACATCGGTGTTAGTCCCCCTTATCGTTTGATCCTTCAAAGTAAATTCTCCGTCAAAAATTGTGTGCACCACGCGGCCTTTGAAATCCAGGCCCTGATAGGGGTTGTTGGAGCTCTTCGAGTGAGTTTTTGCTTCGCCTACCCAAGCTTGCCCCAAATTAACCAGCGTGAGATTCGCTGGACTTCCTGGCAGTAAGTAGTTTCCTTGACGATCAAGACCTGAGATTCTTGCTGGAGCCGTTGACATGACTTCTGCAAGACGTTCAAGATTGGATGCCCCAGAATCAATCAGAACCTGCTGAGCCACTGTGTAGGCGAACTCGAGGCCGATCATTCCAAAAGCGGCGCTGGCCCAATCGGTGTCCTTTGACTCCTTAGGGTGTGGGGCGTGATCGGTTGCGATCACGTCTATCGTTCCATCGACCAAGGCCTCGCGCAAAGCCATTACGTCGTCAGCTTTTCTTAGCGGTGGATTGACTTTGTATACCGGATCGTAACTTTCCGCGAGATCTTCAGTCAATAACAAATGGTGAGCCGTTACCTCAGCTGTTACCTGGATACCTTGGGACTTAGCTTCTCGAATAAGTTCGACCGATCGTCTAGTTGACACGTGGCAAACGTGCAGTCTTGACGCGGTTAGCTCAGTGAGCATGATGTCTCTAGCAATAATCGACTCCTCAGCTAGAGCCGGCCAGCCAGCCAAGCCAAGGCGGGAAGAAATTACACCTTCGTTCATCTGAGCATTCTTGGTGAGTCTGGGGTCTTGAGCATGCTGCGCTACGATGCCATCAAAACCCTTTACATATTCCAGTGCTCTTCGCATCAACAGTGGATCGTGAACGCAGTTACCGTCATCACTGAATATTCGAACGCGAGCCGCCGAGTCATGCATCGCACCAAGTTCAGCCAGTTGCTCCCCAGCAAGACCTACGGTGACTGCACCGATTGGCTGAACATGTACCAAGCCGACCTGCTTACCGATTCGTTGCACTTGCTCAACTACTCCAGCTGTATCAGCAACCGGAAAAGTGTTGGCCATGGTATGAACCGCGGTGTAGCCACCGGCGGCGGCTGACATAGAACCAGTTCTTATAGTTTCGCTGTTTTCGAATCCTGGTTCGCGAAGGTGAGTGTGTAAATCAACAAAACCTGGTAGCACGTGCAACCCGGAGCAATCGACTAACTCGTGGTCGATGTCCTTGGATTTTGTTGAGGCGATGAGGCCGCCTTCAATAACAACCTCAACTGACCTGCCTTTGGTGTCTAGGGCGTTTTGCAGAATGAAATTCATCTTTTCTCCCCCTTGTCGCCAGCCAGCAGATGAAACAAAACGGCCATCCTGACTGCGACACCGTTTTGAACTTGGTCAAGAATTTTTGACTTGGGGCTATCAGCGCTGGCTGCGTCTATCTCGAGTCCACGATTCATTGGTCCTGGGTGCAAAACAATGGCTGAATCCGCAAGCCTTGAGAGCCTTTCACTATTCATACCCCAAACCCTTGAGTACTCGCGCTCGGTTGGAAAAAAGGACGCTTCCATTCGCTCGGACTGAATTCTCAGCATCAAAACTGCATCAGGTGCGAATTCGTCGATTGCCTTGTCAAGCGAATAGAAGATTCCACCGCTTGGCTCCAAAGATCTTGGAACCAAGGTGGCCGGACCGCAGGTAGCTACTGTCGCGCCAAGAGCTTTTAGCAGAATCAAGTTCGAGCGAGCCACCCTTGAGTGTGAAATGTCTCCCACAATCAGAACCTTCTTTCCTGCCAGATCAGATCCAATTGGTTCTGTTACTAGTGCTTGCCTTATTGTCATAGCGTCCAAAAGTGCCTGTGTTGGATGCTCGTGTGAGCCGTCACCAGCGTTAATAACAGCCGATCGAACCCAACCCGAGTGTGCCAGACGATGTGCTGAACCACTTGAGCCGTGGCGAAGCACAATCGCGTCTGCACCCATCGCCTCTAGGGTTTGAGCGGTATCTTTCAAAGATTCACCTTTTGAGACAGATGACCCCTTAGCAGCAAAGTTGATCACGTCCGCTGAAAGTCGTTTTGCTGCTAGTTCGAAAGAAATTCTGGTTCGCGTTGAGTCTTCAAAAAACAGATTCACGACGGTTTTTCCCCGAAGAGTCGGCAGCTTCTTTATCTCACGCTCGTTAACATCCGACATTTCATGCGCCAAATCAAGAACTTCGATGATCTGTGGCTTGGCAAGATCAGAGGCTGAGAGCAAATTCTTCAATCTTCAATCACCACTTCGTCTACTCCGTCTACCTCTTCAAGCTTCACCGAAATTCTCTCGGTCAACGCAGTAGGTAGGTTCTTGCCAACATAATCAGCCCTGATTGGTAATTGACGATGACCCCGGTCAACCAAAACGGCAAGTCGAACTGCCGCTGGGCGTCCGTGATCATTCAAAGCATCAAGAGCGGCCCGGATAGTTCTGCCGCTAAAAAGAACATCGTCAACTAGGACGACCGCTTTCCCGGCAACACCTGAGGTAGGGATATTGGTAATGCCGACAACACGTGTTGGTTGGTCTGATAGATCATCCCGATACATCGTGACGTCAAGTGAGCCGACCGATACGTCGGTAGCAGAGTGTTCTTTTATGACCTGAGCGATGCGCGTGGCCAACTGAATACCTCTGGTTGGAATACCCAGCAAAAGAAGGTTATCTACGCCGCGATTTTGCTCAAGAATCTCGTGAGAGATGCGAGTGATAGCCCGACGAATGTCGTCAGAGCTCAAGACAGTGCGTTTTGACAACGCCCACCTCCTTCTTCGCCTCACCGGACGATCTTTAAAGGATGTTTACTAGAAGTTACCCTACATCATCTAGCTGTTTTTGTGCCAGCAATAGCCCCCAGTAAACCATTCACGAAAGTACTGGAATCCTCCGTTGAAAGCTCTCCAGCCAACTGGACAGCCTCGGAAATTGCAACTCCATCTGGCACTTCTTCGTTGAACAGAATCTCCCAGCAAGCAACTCGCAGAATTGCCCGGTCAACTGCGGGCATACGCTCAACAGACCACTTATGGGAGAAAGCCTCTATGCGATCGTCAATCTCGGCAAAGTTGGCCGCGACTCCTTCGACAATTTGCCTAGCGTAGCCAACGATCTCTTCTTGATTCTGACGATCAAGCTGCTCCTCGGCAGATGCTGCCAGAAGCAATTCCGGATTGATTTTTCTAAGGTCAGCTGCAAAAACGGCATCAAGTGCCATCTTGCGAGACTTTGTCCGGGAGCTCACTTGCTAGTCGGTAACTCGACCGAGGTACTCGCCAGTTCTGGTGTCCACTCGAACCTTGGTGTTCTGCTCAATAAACAGCGGCACCTGAATCTGGAGGCCAGTTTCAACCGTTGCGGGTTTGGTTCCACCACTCGAGCGATCGCCCTGAAGGCCAGGCTCAGTGAAAGTAATCTCTAGAACAACAGAGGCCGGGAGCTCAACATAGATCGGATTACCCTCGTAAACTGCGACGATTGCACCTTGGTTCTCTAGTAAGTAGTCCTTAGCATCGCCAACTATTTCATTAGTTAGGTTCATTTGCTCGTAATTTTGATTATCCATAAACACGTATCCCGAGCCGTCGTTATACAGATAGTTCATTTCGCGCTTGTCAACATTCGCTGTCTCAACCTTGACACCAGCGTTGAATGTTCTTTCCACAACCTTGCCAGTTAGAACGTTCTTAAGCTTTGAGCGCACGAAGGCGGGGCCTTTGCCGGGTTTTACGTGCTGGAACTCGATAACGGTCCACAATTGTCCGTCAATGTTTAGAACTAGTCCGTTTTTAAGATCATTTGATGTTGCCATGGTCGTGCTCGCTCGATCCTTGTTTTGTTGGTTTACCTATGGAGTCTAGCGTTTAGGAAGTGAGCTGTCTAAGCGCCAACAGATAGGAGTCAAACCCAAAACCGGCTATGACCCCAGTTGCGGCTGGAGAAACAACGCTGGTTTTACGAAACTCTTCTCTGGCATGTGGATTTGAAATGTGGACCTCAATTAGCTTCGCACCAGATTCAGTGTGGATCTTGCAAGCGTCGCCAATGGCGTAGGAATAGTGCGTGAAAGCGGCTGGATTGAAAATAATGTCGGCCCCGGAATCTGTGGCCTCATGAAGCCAGGAAATCAGTTCGCTCTCGCTATCGGACTGCTTCACAGTCAAGGACACTCCAAGTTCGGCAGCGTGTTTTTCCAACATACTGACGAGAGTTGTGTAGTCAAGAGTCCCGTAAATATCAGGCTCTCTGGATCCAAGGCGTTGCAGATTTGGCCCATTGAGTACCACTATGGATTTCATGGAACTAGCCTACTGAGCAATCTCTTGAAAGGCAGTGAACAATATTTCATCAGTTGGTGAGTGCATAACTCTTGGCTTTCCTACTTCGTCCAGAACGATAAATCGCAAGTTTCCCGCACGGGCCTTCTTATCAATTCGCATGTTGGCAAGTAGTTGAGGCCATTTATCCGCTTGGTAGGAAACCGGAAGACCGAGACTAGTGAGAATATCACGGTGCCTTTGAACGTCAACAATGGATAGACGACCGTTTAGCCTGGCCAACTCGGCAGCGAACACCATTCCAATTGATACAGCTGCACCGTGACGCCACTTATACCGCTCCGCCAATTCGATGGCATGGCCAAGAGTATGGCCGTAGTTCAGGGTCTCGCGAAGACCTTGCTCGCGGAAATCTTCAGCCACAACCAAAGACTTGACTTTGATTGCACGCGTCACAAGCTCAAGAAAAAGCTCAGATGATGGGTCCGTAGCTTCGGCAGTATTGTTTTCAATCAGATCAAGTATCTGAGTGTCACTGATGAATCCGCACTTCACAACCTCTGCGAATCCGGCGATCAATTCATTTCGTGCCAAACTACCCAGGGTTTCTAGATCTACTAAAACGCCTTTAGGAGAATGAAAGACACCGACGAGATTCTTACCCTCGGCAGTGTTTACTCCTGTCTTGCCACCAATCGAGGCATCCACCATCGCAAGTACGGTGGTAGGAATTTGAATTATTCCAACACCCCTTAGCCAAGTTGCCGCAACGAATCCTGCAAGGTCGGTTATAGCGCCTCCGCCAAATCCAATGATCATGTCTGTTCGAGAAAACTCAGACTTGCCAAGGATTCCCCAACAAAAAGCCGCAACTTCGATTCGCTTGGCATCCTCGCTATCGGGCACTCCAGCTAGCACAACTTCGAAATTTGCCTCCATAAGAGAGTCCCTAAGAGCCTCAGCACTAACGGATAGTCCAACTGGGTGGACAATCAAAACCTTTTTGGCTCCGACAAGCATAGAGGGAACTTGATCAAGTAGATTCCTACCAATTACAACCTCGTAGGGTTCAGCAGCACCAACAGTAATTCTTGTTAACTCAGTCATTTTTGCCCCAGAAGTGTTGAAATCTCGGTGACGATGGTTGCAAGAGATTTGCCACTGGTATCGACCTCGTGGGTTGCCACTTCTTGATAAAACGGCTTCCTAGCTTCGTAGATACTTTTCCAGCTATTTTCGCCATCACTTAGAAGCGGACGATTTCTTGTACTGATTCGTGAAGCTATGTGCTTACCGTCGGTCGCTAGATAAATCACGTTATGGGTTTTCAATAACCTTCGGTTTGACTCCGTGGTTACAACACCGCCGCCGGTTGCAACAACTCCCGATCCCTCTAGGCACTTAGCCAACACTTTGCTCTCGATCTCCCTGAAGCCAGGCTCGCCAAGGCGGTCAAAAAGAGAAGAGATAGAACCGTGTTCTGAAGCGATGATTTTGTCGGTATCAGCAAAGGAAGTATTTAGCTCCTTGGCAAGTTTCTTTCCAACGGTTGTCTTGCCAACACCCATGGGTCCAACCAGAACCAAAGGCTGCTTCATCAGCTACCAGCAGACTTTAAGACTTCAGGAATTGATTCAAGATAAGAAGCCAAGTTCCGCTTGGTCTCTGTGACAGAGTCCCCTCCGAATTTTTCCAAGACAGCGTTCGCGACCACGAGTGCAACCATCGCCTCAGCGACTATTCCTGCTGCCGGTACTGCGCAAACATCCGAGCGCTGATGGTGAGCCTTGGTTGCCTCACCGGTTTTTACATCTATCGTTGCCAAGGCTTTGGGCACGGTTGAAATTGGTTTCATCGCTGCACGCACTCGAAGCACCTCGCCGGTTGACATACCGCCTTCGATGCCTCCGGCTCTTCCAGTTGATCTTTTCACCAGGCCATCGTTGTCTCTTGATATCTCATCGTGCGCAACCGATCCTCTGCGACTAGCGGTGGTAAAGCCATCACCAATCTCGACACCTTTTATGGCCTGAATTCCCATCAGGGCACCAGCAAGCTGAGAATCTAACTTGCGATCCCAATGAACATAACTGCCTAAACCAGGGGGTAGTCCGTACACAAGGGTTTCAACTACTCCCCCGAGAGTGTCTCCGCTTTTCTGGCAGTCTTCAATCTCTGAAACCATAGCCTCGGTAACCTGCTTACTAAAACAACGAACCGGATTCTCATCAAGAGTTGATACATCAGCTGGCGTTGGAAGCTGTTCATCTTCGGATTTCACTGGTCCAATAGCCACGGTGTGAGTAACTAGTTTGATTCCCAGCTGGAATAGAAATCTCGCAGCGACCTCACCCAAAGCAACTCTCGCGGCTGTCTCTCTCGCAGAGGCGCGCTCAAGCACTGGACGAGAGTCCAAGAAGCCATATTTTTGCATGCCGGTGAAGTCGGCGTGGCCTGGACGAGGTCTAGTCAGTGGCTCAGCACGTGCGCCCGATAGATCTTCGTCATTCACGGGATCTGCAGACATGACCTGTTCCCATTTGGGCCACTCAGTGTTTTGGATTGTAATAGCAATTGGACCGCCCTGAGATAGGCCGTGTCTCACGCCACCGCTTAATTGAACCTGATCCTGTTCGAATTTCATACGGGCACCTCGACCGAAGCCGAGTCTTCGCCTAGCCAGTGCATCCTGAACATCGCTGGTGGTAATTTCGATCCCAGCAGGCATTCCTTCAACAATCGCAACCAGCTCAGGGCCATGCGATTCTCCAGCGGTTAACCAGCGCAACATAGTTTCGATTCTCTCACAGTTGGTCTATTTGAAACCAGATTGGTCTGCCACAGCGCCAATCATTGACTCATAAAGCTCTTGGTCGACAATCGGAACCGAGTGTCCCGTTGAGTCAACAAAGAGCTTTACCTGCTCGATGGCTTGCCAGACAAGCAACTCAAGACCAGAAATAGACTTTCCTGCCCAGGCCCGAGAGGCTAGGGATGGCCATGGGTCGTAGACAACGTCAAACAGAAATCCGCGACTAGCGCTGCTGGTAGCTCCGAGCTGATCCCAGAGTTCGGTAAAGGTCCCTGCCGGCACGGTCGAGACAACCAAGTCTGCACCAACTAATGAAGAAACTTCAGGTTCTAATACCTCAGAAGCGATGCCAAGACCGTTTAGATATCCAGTGAACTCATCCAAAGAACTTGCTGTTCTTCCAATAACCGACAGCTTCGCAGCAGGAAACACTCTTGAGATCGCTAGAGCTGCAGAGCGCGCTGTTGCACCCGAGCCGACAATCGTAATTCTTTGTGGAACTGGGACCTCATGGAAGCACTTTGCGAAGCCGAGGACGTCAGTGTTGTGACCAACCCAACCATTCGAGGATCTAACCAGGGTGTTCACAACACCGGTCTTCTCGGCTTCTGGCGTATATGAATCTGACAACTCGAAAGCTTCGTACTTTAGTGGCATGGTGACACTTAGCCCAGAAAAAGCTTGATCTTCCATCACAGCCCCTAGGCCGCCTAGCGGAACCTCAATTCTTTCGTAGCTAAAATTCAAACCCAAGTGAGCGTATGCGGCTTTGTGAATGACTGGCGAGAGACTGTGCTTTATTGGAGAACCAACAACACAGAATTTACTCGTCATACCAGTCCGGATTCTCTAACTCCCACTTCCGAAGCAACGGAATCCATGACTCATGCTCGGCTAGAGTCTTCGAAAACTTAGTCTCACCGGTAGCAAGATTGATTGTCACGAAGAACAGCCAGTCTCCAACGGCGGGATTCAAAGTTGCGTCAATTGCAAGCTCACCTGGGGAACTGATTGGTCCAGGTGGCAAACCGCGAACCAAATACGTGTTGTAACCATAGGCAATCTGCTCTTGCCTGGAAGCTTCTGACATGTCGGTTCCGTCATAGCTATAAGTAATTGTCGGATCGGTTTCAAGGGGCATGTCAATCGCTACCCGGTTAGCAAAGACCCTGGCCACCTTGTAAAAGTCTGGCTCCTGCTTTGCCTCGCGCTGCGTTATTGAAGCAAGAGTTAGCACATCGTGCCAATCCTCTTTTGCAACCCCTGCTTCCGTAAGAGCAGTTTCCATCCTCGTAACCATCATGGAGATGACTTCTTCAGCAGTTACCTTCAAATCAAAGCTGTAGGTGTCCGGAAACAGGTAGCCCTCTATCGTGGGAGCTTCTTCAGGGATTCCGTACGCGGTCAAATCTTCTGCTGCCAACCAAAGCTCGTCGACTGGAATGCTGGTAATTCTGGATACCTCATTGAATATCTGGACCACGCGATATCCTTCTGGGATAGTCACCTGGAAGCTTAGGATGTTGGATTGATCGGTAACCGCTGCCAACGCGGATTCATTACTCATTTGGAGCTTCAGAGTGAAACTACCGGGGTAGAAAATTGGATTGCGCTCAAGCAGTACTCGATAGAACGAGTCGACATCTCTAATAACACCTGCTTCAAAAAGCTTGTTAGCTACGATAAGTCCATCTTCACCGGCTTCAATTCGAACGATTACCTCGCCAACGCCGGTTCCTTGATAATCCAAAGCTGTGAGTTTCTGATACTGATCTCGAAGCCAATCAAAGTTTGCTACTACTGCAATGCCACCAACCAGGGACAGAACAAGAGCACCAACAAGAAGTTTTGAACCCCTGGACATGCCAACAGACACCGATCTACGCCCCAACGGAATCACCCACCAAATGTCCGGGAGCTAACCCTGAACTCTTTTCGTAACTGAGAGCACTTTCTAGAATCTCCACCGCGCTTGCGCTGTCAATAATCGATTTGCTGTCTCTGGCATTAATGCCTGAAGCGCGAAGCTTTGCGCTAGCAGAGACCGTAGTGAGCCTTTCATCAATCATTCGAACCGGAACCGAAAGCGCTTTGGAAAGCTCCGAAGCGATAAACCTCGCATCATTGGTTGAATCGGTCTCCTTGCCACTTAGCGAGAGAGGGTCCCCCACATAAACTTCAATAACGCCGTGCGTGTCAGCAAGTTGAGCAATTGAGGTAACCGTTTCCGATGCGCTAGATAACCTTGCAACCGCTTCTAGCGGTGAGGACAAGATTGCTTCACGATCGCAAATCGCAATGCCGATTCGCACCTTACCGACATCAACCGCTAACCTCCGGCCAGTTCGCATTTAGGAGTTCAGCTCCTTCTCGATAGCGGCAATTGCATCTTTGAGCTTAAAAGTGTCTGGGCCCCCACCTTGAGCGATGTTGTCTTTGCCACCACCGCCACCACCCAAAATTCCAGAGGCAACCTTTACTAGGTTCCCGCTAGAAATACCTAGCTCTCTTGCCTTACTGGATGTAGCAACAATCAAGGCAATCTTGCTATCTACTAGAGCCGTGACCGCAACAATCGAAGCCTTGCCCTCTAGTGCTTGAGAAATGCCTGTCGCCATCTCGCGAACATGATCAACTGAGAAATCTTCGCCGGCCGAGTAATGCAGGAAGTCGAACTTTCCGACGGTTTTGACAGATTTGATTACTGCTGGAATCTGCGAGCGAAAGCTTTCGAGTGCTAGAGCTGCTAGCTTCTTCTCAGCTATTTTGAGGTGCTCAAGAGTTTGTCGAACCTTGGCTGCCAATTCTTGTTTTGGAACTCTAAGGGACTCAAGAATTTGCCCAACTATTTGAGCCTCTGCGGAGAGGGCTTGAAAGGCTTCGAATCCAACAAGTGCTTCGAGTCGACGTGAACCAGACCCAACCGAAGCTTCCCCAAGAATGGAAACAAGCCCAACTTGAGACGAGCGCGACACGTGAGTACCACCACAAAGCTCCCTTGACCAAGGCCCACCAATTTGAATCACGCGCACAAGTTCGTCATAGGTTTCTCCAAAAAGGGCTATTGCCCCACTGGCTTTGGCTTCCTCTACGCTCATGTACTCTGCCTGAACCGCAAGGTCTTGACGAATAGCTAGATTGGCAACCTCTTCAATTTCGGTAATTGAGGATTGGCTTAGTGACTCGTTCCAAGAAAAATCTAGACGCATATAACCTGGCTTGTTGTAAGAGCCAGATTGAAGCGCACTTGGGCCCAGCACTTGACGCAAAGCGGCATGCATCACGTGTGTCGCTGAGTGGGCCTGCGCTGCACCTAGTCGCCAGTCAGCCGAAACCTGCGCGGAAACTTTAGATCCAACACCTACTTCTCCGCTTCGGACCGTCACGCTGTGAGAAACGAGTCCCTTGACTGGTTTTTGAACATCCAGAACCTCAAGAGATAGGCCCTCTGCGAAAATGAATCCAGAGTCACTGTCTTGGCCACCGGATTCTGCATAAAAGGATGTCTCGTCAAGAATCACTTCAGCTACATCGCCTTGTTTGATGCTGGAAACTACCGCTCCATCGCGAATAAGACCCACAACTTTTGCGCTGGTTACTAGCTCGTCATAACCGGTGAATTTAGTGGATCCAAGGGCACGGAATTCTCCGTAGACCGAAAGATCGGCATTACCTGAGCGCTTCATCTTCGCGTCATCCTTCGCGCGCTGACGTTGGACATTCATAAGAACATTAAACTCCTCGCGGTCTAGAGATAAACCTTGTTCCTCGGCAATTTCAAAGGTTAGATCGACCGGAAAACCGTAAGTGTCATGCAATAAGAAGGAGCTTTCACCGCTGAGGTTGCTCTTGCCGGCTTTCTTAGCCTTGGCAATTTCCTCGTCCAACACTAGGAGGCCAGCGTTAAGGGTGCGAAGAAAGGCTTCTTCCTCAGCAACGGCAATTCGCAAGATGCGAGCAAAGTCTGTTTCTAACTCAGGGTAGCTAGCCTTCATTGAGTCCTTGGAGCGAGTAAATAGCTCCGCGAACACAGGTTTTTCAACACCCAAAAGGCGCATTGCGCGGACGACTCTTCTGAGTAGTCTTCTGACCACATAGCCGCGCGCATCATTAGCAGGAACTACCCCATCACCAATAAGCATTAGAGCGGAGCGGACGTGGTCTGCAACCACCCTGAGACGAACATCATCTGATTCATTCGCTCCGTAGGTCTTACCCGAGAGCTTTGCTGCCAGATCTAGAACTGGCTTAACCTCATCAATCTCGTACAAGTTATCAACGCCTTGCATGATGAACGCGACTCGCTCGAGCCCCATACCGGTGTCGATGTTCTTTGAAGGCAATTCGCCGAGGATTTCGAAACCATCTTTGCCATCGCCTGCACCCCTTTGATACTGCATAAAAACTAGGTTCCAGATCTCGATAAAGCGATTCTCGTCAGCTTCGGGTCCACCATCAACGCCATAGTCTGGTCCACGATCGAAATAGATTTCTGAACATGGTCCTGCAGGTCCTGGTTGCCCAGTCGACCAGTAGTTGTCCTTCATTCCGCGCTTTTGAATACGTTCCAAAGGAATGTCAGCTTCTTCACGCCACAAGTTGATGGACTCATCGTCATCTTTGTAAACAGTTACCCATAGTTTCTCTGGGTCAAATCCCAATCCCCCTTTTGACTGCGGGGATGTTAAAAACTCCCATGCGTAAGAAATCGCTTCACGCTTGAAGTAATCACCGAAAGAGAAGTTTCCATTCATCTGGAAGAACGTTCCGTGCCTTGTTGTCTTGCCAACCTCATCGATGTCGAGTGTGCGAACGCACTTTTGTACGCTTGTTGCTCTCTTGTAAGGAGCTGGTACTAAACCGGTCATGTAAGGAATAAATGGCACCATGCCGGCCACAGTGAACATGAGAGTTGGGTCTTCAGAGATCAGCGATGCCGACGGCACAATCTCGTGATCTTTACTGGCGAAGTAATCGAGCCAGCGGCGACGTATCTCGGCCGTAAGCAAAGTTACCTACTTGCCAGCGGGCTTTGACTTAGCCGCGGGCTTTTTCGCAGTTGAGCGTGAAGCTGCCTTCGCACGTGGCTTTGCTGTCGACTTGGAAGACTTCTTACCTGATGTCTTTGCTAACTCGGTCTCGCGATCCTTGTAGCCTTCTGCTACCGCATCGGCGAATTCTTGCAAAGAAGACTTTGCTTCCTCATAGGCCTTGCGAGCTTGAGGGTTTTCCTCAATTTGCTTAGCAACGACGGCACCAATAGCAACACCAGCTATTAACCAGAAAAGTTTGTTCATTGCTACTTCCTCTTTCCGACTAATTTGCGCACAATTTCAGCGAACCCTGCAATCTTTGCCATTGGTCCACCTATTGAAGATGAGAAAATTGCAACCATTGAAGCAAAGCTCTTGGTGACCTGAGCAACATCGGTGGAAATCCCATCAAACTTCTTAAGCTGTCGATTCGTCTCTTCCAAAGTTACGGTTAGTTCGCTAACTAGAGGTGTTAGCTCATCAGTCATTTGAACTAGAGATTCACTGCTTCTATCAATCAGCTTTCCAAGCTTCAAGATCGGAACTGCCAGGAAAAGCACAAGCAAGAAAAATCCACCAGCGGCTATTAGGCTCGCTATTTCTGATGGTGACATGGCGATCTCCTTGAGCGATTGAACTATCTTGCGGCGTAGTACTCAACAACGAGCTGAACTTCACAAGTGACTGGCACTTCTGAACGCAATGGTCGTCTGTTAAGTGTGATCTGAAGCTTTTCTAGCTCAACGGTTAGGTAGCCAGGAAGAGGTGGCAGAACATCCACGTGTCCACCGGCAGCTGCCACCTGGAACGGCTCAGTCTTTTCACTCTTCTCGGCAACATGAACTAGTTGACCCGGCTTTACACGGAAAGATGGCCTGTCAACGCGGTGGCCATCTACAAGAATGTGTCTGTGCACAACCAACTGGCGTGACTGAGCTATTGTCCGCGCAAAACCTGCACGAAGAAGAATTGCGTCGAGTCTCATTTCGAGAAGCTCTACAAGGTTTTCACCGGTCAAACCAGTGGCACGCTTGGCCTCTTCAAAAGTCTTCTTAAGCTGAGCCTCGCGAATACCGTATTGGGCCCTTAGTCTCTGCTTTTCACGAAGACGAACGGCGAAGTCGCTATCGGCTTTTCTTTTGGTTCGTCCGTGCTCACCTGGAGCGTAGGGGCGCTTTTCAAGATACTTAGCGGCTTTTGGTGTTAGCGCTAGTCCTAGTGCTCGGGACAGACGAGTTTTACTGCGGGTACGCGATGTCTTAGACACAGCTTCCTTTCAAGTTAGGCAAACAAAGAATGAAACGATAGAGGTTCGTTCCCGTGTGCCCAGAAAGGTCTGCTAAATGACTCTTGTCTATTTGGTTAATCCCTTGCAGCCGCGCTCAGGATTCAAATTGGCAACCTGTGTAGTTTAGCACCGCAACTAGCGGCCCATCAAGCCCCATTGCCTCGAATAATGCGCTTCAGTGCTGGCCAGCGATCCACAAGACCCTTCTCAAAACCTGAGCTCTTGGGGGTGAAATACTCTGGCACACCCTCAACGTAGACCTGGCTGACTACCGAGTTCGGGTCATCGTGGGGATACCTATAAGCCTGCTCGGTCTCCCCCTTTGATAAGTAGTTGCTTCGAAGACTGGCAGGAATAGTCGGGGCAAAGCCGTTTTTAACATCGGCAATGGCCTGGTTGATTGCCAGATAAGCGGAGTTCGACTTTGGGGCTAGAGCCAGATACACAGTTGCCTCTGCCAAAGGAATTCTGCCCTCTGGCATTCCAATTAGCGCAACGCTTTCGTGGGCCGCCACAGCGATAGAAAGTGCTGTTGGGTCAGCGAGGCCAATGTCTTCTGAGGCGAGCAAGATAAGCCTCCTAGCGATAAACTTGGGATCCTCTCCGCCTTCGAGCATGCGAGCGAGATAGTGAATCGCGGCATCCGCGTCAGAGCCACGGACACTTTTGATAAACGCACTTATGGTGTCGTAGTGTTGATCGCCATCACGGTCGTAACGCACCAGTGCGGCTTCCAAACTCGCACCGACATCTTCCAATCCGATAACGGCAGGAGTGGAATCTGACAACTCCAGAACCCTCGAAGCCGCAGCCTCTAAAACGGTAAGAGCTCTTCTAGCGTCACCGCCAGAAACCTCGACAATTCGATTTAGTGCGGCATCGTCTATATCTACTTTGGACCCAAGGCCACGGGGTTCGACTATTGCTTTCTTGATGAGATCGCAAATAGCGCCCTGCGAAAGCGGCTCCAACCGCACCAGTAATGATCTGGAAAGTAAAGGAGCAATCACTGCGAAGGAAGGGTTCTCAGTAGTAGCTGCGATTAGCAGAATGCCACCGCTTTCAACAGAAGGTAACAAAGCGTCCTGTTGAGCTTTGGAGAATCTATGAATTTCGTCAAGAAACACGATCGTTGTTACACCGAAGGTTTCCTGGTCTAGGCGCGCTTTCTCAATGACATCGCGAAGTTCTTTGACCCCCGTAGAAACAGCCGATAGCTCAACAAATCGACGACCAGAAGAACTCGCAACCGCTTTGGCGATTGAGGTCTTTCCCGTGCCGGGTGGTCCCCAAATCAGGATTGAAGTGTGAGATGAGTTAGCGGATTCGGCCTTAGCAAGAATTTGCAATGGGGAGCCAGAAAGCAAAGCCTTTTCCTGACCGATCACTTCATCTAGAGTCCTAGGACGCATTCGAGCAGCCAACGGGGCTCCCCCTGAAAACAGTGATTGGCTCATAAGCACAAGGCTATTAGAAAGCCCTTGAAAAGCTTTGTAAACTCTCTAATGGACCCAAACAGGAAGTTGAACAACCTTGACAAAAACGCCAATCGGAAAATCTTCGGACCGAGAACGACTTGCAAGATTTGCAGCCAAGCAGGAACTTGAAGCCAGTAAAGCTACTCGAAGAAAAAAGGACAACCGTCTATCCGTTGTTGTTTCAGTGCTAGCAATCGCCCTAGCGGTGGGTTCCCAGCTGACCTACAATGCACTAAAGCCAGAGCCAGAAGCAATCATTCCGGAGGTAACTCCAACCGAGCCATCAGCTCCGATTCCTGACGTTTCGATTGCTGAGGGCAGAACTTGGACAGGCACTATGCAAGTTGGCGATGCAAATTTGGAAATCGAACTCGACGGTGCGTTAGCACCACAGGCCGTTTCGAGTTTTATAGATCTTGCGGGTAAGGATTTCTTTAGCGGGATAACTTGCCATCGGCTAACTACCGGTGGCATTTTTGTGCTCCAGTGCGGACAATCGAGCACTACCCCAGATGGTGGCCCTGGCTACAATTTTGGTCCAATTGAAAATGCTCCAGCAGACAACTTGTATGTAAAGGGAACACTTGCGATGGCCCGAGTTGGTTCCTCGGTTTTGGGTGCAGAAGCAGCTGCTACCAGCATGGGAAGTCAATTCTTCATTGTTTACGAGGACTCGACTATATCTTCAGACGAAGCAGGCGGATACAGCGTATTTGGCAAGGTCAATAGCGGGTTAGAAGATCTGCAGTCAGTTATTGATGCCGGTGTCGATGGAGGCGGAGTCGATGGCCCCCGGCCCTGGAAACTAAGCTTGGCGCAATCGAACTAAGATAATTACTTACCACTAGCCCGCAGGAGCAAACCGGTGACACAAACAGTAAACAGCCATGGTCGAGTAGACGAAGACAACAACGTCTACGTGTTCGACAATGGTTCGGAGCGCAAGGTTGGTCAGTATCCAGGTGTCTCCATGGAGGAAGCCCTAGCTTACTTCGAGCGAAAGTTTGCTGAGCTAGAAGGAAACGTCAGAATTCTCGAGCAGCGCGTAAAAGGTAAAGCCGACGCAGCCAGCATCTCAAAGGCCGCTCTAAAACTTTCCGCGGATCTAGCCGAGCCTGCGGCAGTGGGAAACATTCAGGAACTGCGAGAGCGGGTCGCTAGCATCACTCCAAGCATCGAACAGATGAAAAAAGACAAGAGTGAAGCTTCCGAGAAAGCTGTTGCGCAGACACTTGCGACCAGACGAGACATTGCCGCTAAAGCTCAGGCACTTGCCGACAAGGACCCGAAAAAGACACAGTGGAAAGCCGCTTCTGCACAGATGAATGAGTTGTTCGAGAAGTGGCAGCAATCCCAAAAGAACGCACCAAAAATCTCGCGCAAGGACTCGGAGCCGATCTGGAAGAGCTTCTCGCAGGCTAGAACCAAATTTGAATCCAACAAGCGTGCATTCTTCTCGGCTCTTTCAGCTGAGAGTAAGAATGTTCGAGCCAAGAAAACAACCCTTGTAGCGCAAGCCGAAGCACTCGTTGCCAAAGGTGCTGACTCAGCGGCAGAGTATCGCAAGCTTTTGGATCAGTGGAAGCTAGCGGGACGTTCTCAAGGAACACAGGATGACCAACTCTGGGACAGGTTCAAAGCAGCCGGAGACAGTATTTACGCGGTTCGCAAAGAAGTTATCGCTAAAGAATCAGTTGAATTCAAGGCGAACTACGAAGCCAAGCTGCAAATAATTGCCGAGGCAGAGAAGCTTGACCCAGTAGCAAACCTGACAGAAGCTAAGAAGCAGCTGCTCCTGATTCAAACTCGCTATGAGAAAGCCGGGAAGGTACCAAAGGACAAGATTCGCGAGACCGATGACCGCATGCGTGCGGTTGAAAAGAAAATTAAGGACGCGGAACAAGAAAATTGGCGTAAATCCGATCCTGCTGCAATTGAGCGAACTAGCGGAGTTCTTTCTCAGCTGGAGCAGTCGATTGCGAAACTAGAGAAGGAATTGCAAACCGCCGAACTAGCAGGCAATAGCTCCAAGATTCAAGAAGCTAAAGACGCACTAGAGGCAAGAAGAAGCTGGCTGACAGTAGTCAAGCAAAACCAGAACTAACTACTGCGAGACTCGATACACGTCGTAAACCGCTTCAATTCGCTTGACAGCGGCAAGCAAATGATCCAACGCAGCGGGGTCACCCATCTCAAACACAAATCTACTGAGCGCTACCCGGTCTGTTCTGGTTGATACCGAAGCAGACAAAATGTTGACATGATGCTCACTTAGAACCCTTGTGACATCACTTAGTAGTCCAGAGCGATCAAGTGCTTCAACTTGGATTTGGACTAAGAACATCCGCTTTGAAGATGATGCCCAAGAAACGTCAACCAGTCGCTCTGTCTCAAGCTTTAGAGCCGTTGCGTTCTTGCAATCATCCCGATGAACTGAAACTCCACTACCACGGGTGACAAATCCCATAATCTTGTCACCTGGAACCGGCGTGCAGCATCGAGCAAGCTTGACCATCACATCGCCATCGCCCTTGACCAAGACACCGGAGTCGCCCTCATTTAACCTTCGCGGGGATTTGGTTGCAACTGGCAACTCGAATTCTGTATCGCTTTCTTGTTCGGAACTAGAGCTGACCGTTAGGCGATCGATAATAGATTGAGCAGATAGCTGACCTTCGCCGAGAGCGGCATACAAAGCACTTACGTCCTGCAAACCTAGGTCGCCGACAAGCTTGGCGAGCGAGTCCGAAGACATAAGCTGCTGCAATGGCAGTCCAAGCTTGCGCATAGCCTTGGTGAGATTTTCCTTACCTAGCTCAATCGCATCCTCGCGCCTTTCCTGAGAAAAGTGATGCTTGATCTTTGCGCGAGCTCGTGGAGAGGCAACAAAATTCAGCCAGTCCTTAGAAGGCGAGGCATCTAATGACTTAGATGTCAGCACCTCTACGACATCCCCGGAATTAAGAACGCTATCTAGGGGGCTGATTCTTCCGTTTACCTTTGCGCCGATAGTCCTGTCTCCGACTTCGGTGTGCACGGCATACGCAAAGTCAACTGCCGTAGCCCCTGAAGGTAACCCGATGACTTTACCCTTGGGGGTAAAGACATAGACCTCTTTGGCTCCGATTTCAAACCTGAGCGCGTCTAGGAACTCCCCCGGATCTTGAGTTTCGGCCTGCCAGTCGGATAGGTGCTTGAGCCAAACCAAATCGTCTTGCGTTGTAGCTTGCGACTTTCCAGCCTGCTCTTTATACATCCAGTGTGCGGCAACACCGTACTGAGCGCGCTGATCCATCTCAGCCGTTCTTATCTGAATCTCAACGGCTCGTCCCTCCGGACCGATGACTGTCGTATGAAGTGACTGATAAAGATTGAACTTGGGCATTGCAATGTAATCCTTGAAGCGTCCCGGAACTGGATTCCACCTGGCGTGAATAGCACCGAGCACGGCGTAGCAATCTCTAACTGATTGAACTAGGACGCGAATACCAACCAGATCGTAGATCTCATCAAACTCGCGACCGCGAACCACCATTTTCTGGTAAATGCTGTAGTACTGCTTAGGTCTTCCGGCAACCTTACCTTTGACCTTCTCAGCCTTAAGGTCAGCCTCGATTGCTCCAATCACTTCTTCCAAGTACTGCTCGCGCATAGGAGTCCGTTGGGTCACGAGGTTTACTATCTCCTCATAAACCTTCGGGTACAAAATCTCAAAGGATAAATCTTCTAATTCGAGCTTGACCGTGCTAATACCTAAACGGTGAGCCAAAGGAGCGTAAATTTCGAGGGTTTCCTGCGCTTTACGCTTAGCAGACTCTTCGGGTACGAACTTCCAAGTTCTAGCGTTGTGTAATCTATCGGCAAGTTTGATCACCAAAACCCTAATGTCCTTAGACATTGCAACAACCATCTTGCGAACAGTCTCTGCTTGGGCGCTATCTCCAAACTTGATCTTGTCTAGCTTTGTTACGCCATCAACCAGCATGGCTACCTCATCGCCGAAATCACTTCGTAGTTTTTCCAGAGAATAGGGAGTGTCTTCTACGGTGTCATGAAGTAATGCCGCGGCAATGGTGGTTGCGCCAATTCCAAGATCGGCAAGAATTTGGGCCACCGCAACGGGGTGAGAAATGTACGGTTCACCCGATTTTCTAAGCTGCTCCGAATGCGCTTTCTCAGCGGCGACGAATGCCTTCTCCACCAAGCCAACATCGGCCTTGGGGTGATTGGTTTTGAGGGATTTTATTACCAGCTGGAGCTCTTGGGTATAGGAGGGCTGCTTGGAGAAAATGCGCGGCAGACGCGACCTGATTGAACTGGAGTCTAAATCAGTCATGCTCTTGCCCTTCCAGGCTCAAGCCTACTCTTGCGAAGGGAATAGCTCTATTTTTTTGTTTCGAATCTAGATTCGTTCTCTCGCAGGTGAACATAAACCGGAGAAGCGATAAAGATCGAAGAATATGTACCAACAATCATTCCAATAAACAGCGCCAGAGCGATATCGCGCAAGGTGCCAACTCCTAGGACGAAGGCACCAATGAACAAAATCGCTGCCACCGGCAAAATCGCAACCACAGATGTGTTGATCGACCTAACCAAAGTCTGGTTGACCGCAAGATTCACTTGGGAGGCAAAAGTTGTGTCCTCTGAGAACTCCACACCAAGGGTATTCTCACGAACCTTGTCAAAGACCACCACGGTGTCATACAGCGAGTAACCGAGAATTGTTAGCAGTCCAATAACCGCGGCTGGAGTGACTTCAAACCCCGTCAGGGCATAGATTCCAGCGGTGATTACGACATCGTGGGCTAAGGCTGCCAGGGCCGCGATTGACATCTTGAATGTGCGGAAGTAAAACGCCATAAGCACTGATACCAAGATAAGGAAAACGATCAACCCATTTATGGCCTTGGAAGTCACATCGGCTCCCCAGTTGGCCCCAATAAATGATGAGGTAACTGATCCTGAGGGAAGCCCATAGGCATTAGCTAAAGCAATACGAATTTCTTCAGTAGTCACATCATCTAGTTGCTCAGTTTGAATTCTTACCGAATCAACGCCAACCGAAGTGACAATTGGCTGCGTCTCTGGATCAACCGCTTGAACTGCTTCTCTTGCTACCTGCTGAGAGGTGTCCCCGACTCCATCGATACGGAACTCGCTGCCACCTCGAAACTCGATACCAAAATTGAATCCACCACGGGCTACCGGAGCAACGATTGCAATAATCACCAGAACAATAGCTATTCCGTACCAAAGCTTTCGACGGCCTACAACGTCGATTGAAACTCTTCCACTGTAAAGATCGTTACCAAAATCCTTAAACTTCGACATTAGTTGCCACCTGACTTGTCTGCTTCTTCGAGTGCGGCCTGTGCTTTACGCTCGGCAATTGTTTGCCTCGTGGCGGCTTCTTTGGAAACCTTCAAAGCTTTTCCTTGGCTCAACGTTGGAGCCACTCTAAATTGACCACGACCAACATATCCAGAAGCCTTCAGCGCCTTGGAGTCAAAACCTGACCAAGGGTGACCTGAGCTAAAGAATTTGGTGCGCGCAAGTAGACGAAGAAGTGGGTGTGTAAACAGCAACACAACAATCAAGTCAACAATTGTTGTGAGTCCCAAAGTGAATGCAAAACCGCGCACGTTACCGACGGTCAAAAGAAACAATGTTGCGGCAGCTGTGAAGCTAACCGCATCTGAAGCCAGAATTGTTCGAATTGATCTCTTCCAAGCGTTTTCTACAGCAACCTCGAGGTTTCTTCCCTCACGAATCTCATCACGGACTCGCTCGAAGTAAACAATAAAGGAGTCAACCGTAATACCGATAGCGACAATGAGTCCTGCCACACCAGCCATCGACAATCTGTATCCCTGTCTCCACGAAAGGAATGCAATCAACAAATAGACCAAGACGGCTGCAACCAGAAGCGATCCAACCGTGACTATCGCCAATCCTCGATACTGGAACGCGGAATAGATCACTACGAGAATCAAACCAATCAAACCGGCCAGCAGACCGCTGGTTAATTGATCTTGACCTAAAGTCGCCGAAATGTTCTCCTGGCTTTGAACCTCAAATCCAATTGGCAGAGATCCGTATTTCAGCTGATCAGCAAGAACCTTAGAAGAATCACGATCGAAGCTACCGGTGATCTGAGCCGAACCATTAGTGATAACTGCCTGGGTGGTAGGAGCAGTAATCACAAATCCATCAAGTGTGATTGCGAATTGGTTCCTCGGCAGCTCAAGTGGGAACAATCTTTGAGTTACTGTCGAGAAACCCACGGTTCCAGCTTCATCGAACTCAAGGTTCACAGCCCAGGTGTTGGTCGAAGCGCCGGTAGACGATGTGACTGTTCCGTTTGATGCGTCAGAGATATTGGCTCCATCAACTTCAACTGGGCCAAGTATGAACTTTGTAAATCCATTCACATCACAGGTAACCAAAGGCACGGCAGGATCATCGATCTGGCCAGGCTCCCTAAACACAGATGCACAATCTAGATCGTCAAACTCTTTTTGAATCTCTGGTGTGATCCAATTCAAATCACTGCCATCAGTAGGCGAAGCCGTTGGTTCTTCTGCTGCGGGTGTTTCCTCCGGAGCAGGAGATTCTGTTGCATCTGGATCAGAAGTTTCGGCTCCATCAACCTGGGCTGCAGGTGTGCCTGCACTAGTTATCAAAACAGGACGGAATTCCAGTTTTGCGGAAGCCTTGATTAGCGCGAGAGTGTTCTCGTCAGGAATACCCGGGATGGAAACAATGATGTTTGTGTCACCTTGTGTGGTCACTTGAGATTCACTCACACCACTGGCATCAACACGCTGACGAATGATTGAAACAGCTTGATCTAGTTGCTCGGTTGTAACAGCTTGGCCATCAAGCAAGAGGGGGGAAAGAATAATCTGAGTTCCACCCTGAAGATCCAGAGCTAGTTTTGGGGTGAAGCTAGCGTTCTCGTCGGTAGTTGATCCGAAGCCGATAAGTCCGGCGAGTCCGAAAATGATTACTAGTAACCAAATGAGGGACTTGCGTGCCGACTTTACGGTGCTGCTAGCTGCCAACTCTTTACTCCCCTATTACTTTCCGGAATTGGCTTTAGGGGCCTTTGGCTTTTTTGCAGTTGAACTAGAAGTTTTGGAAGCAGCTGCGGCTTTCGGTGCCTGCTCGATTCTGCTTACGGCCCCAATAGCAACAGTCAGCTTCTGGCCCGGAGCGGTTTCGAGTTCGACTCGATCTTCTTTGACGCTCAAGATCTTTCCGAAAATGCCACTGGTTAGCATCACTGCCGCACCCTTCACCACTTCGGAGCGGAGCTTTTCAGCAGCTTTCTTACGGTTACGTCCAGAGATAAAGATCCAAACACCCAAGAAAGTCAGGGCAAGGAAGAAAAATAAGGTGTCCGACATGAGGGCCTAACGTCAAAAAACGCGCTTTTGCGCGTCCCTAATTATAACTTAACCCGCAGTAGGCCAGCTAACTCGATTCACTGGCACCCAGGTGCCGATAGGCCAAAGAGGTCGCTTGGCGACCCTTGGTGGTCCTTTGAATCAGGCCTTCTCGAAGGAGGTAGGGTTCAACAACCGATTCGATAGTGTCAGGCTCTTCCCCAATCGCCACAGCAAGAGTGGAAAGCCCAACGGGCTTGCCTTGGAACTTTACGATCAACGCCTCGAGTATCTGCTTGTCCAATCGATCCAATCCAAGTGAATCCACTTCGTAAAGCTCAAGTGCCTTTTTCGCCACCTCGGCTGTAATCACACCGGCGCCATCAACCAATGCAAAGTCGCGAACCCTGCGAAGAAGCCGGTTGGCGACTCGTGGGGTTCCTCTGGATCGAGACGCAATCAACTCAATCGCCTCAGTCTCTGCTGCAAGCGCTAACTGCTTAGCTGCGCGAACCAGCACGGTAGCTAAATCCTCGTGGCCATAAAACTCCAGGTTGGCGGTGTAACCAAAGCGGTCACGCAAAGGATTCGGCAACATTCCAGACCTAGTCGTTGCGCCAACCAGAGTAAATGGTTCCAAATCGAGAGAAATAGAAGATGCACCAACACCTTTTCCAACCATCACGTCGACGCGAAAATCTTCCATCGCCAGATATAGCAATTCCTCTGCAGGTCTGGCCATTCTATGAATCTCATCAATGAACAAAACCTCGCCAGCGGAAAGCGAGGAGAGAATTGCCGCAAGGTCCCCCGCGTGCTGGATGGTAGGACCGCTTGTGATGCGAAGACCCGATCCAATTTCAGAAGCGACAATCATGGCCAGCGTGGTTTTACCTAGGCCTGGAGGGCCAGCAAGCAAGATGTGATCTGGTGCGCGATTTTGTAAAGACGCTGCTTTTAGAAGTAGACCCAGTTGCTTCGAGACATTGTCTTGGCCAACAAACTCCGCAAGAGTTGTTGGCCTTAATGCAGACTCAAATGCCAAATCACTTTCTGAAAGAGCTGGGCTCAAGATGTCGTTCACTTAGAGCCCGCCTTCGCAAGATGCTGCAGTGCAAGCTTCAAAATATCCTGGTCTGACATATTCGGACTGGAAACCTTGCGGACCGTAATTGTCGCTTCTTTCTCGCTATAACCAAGTCCGATAAGTGCTTCCACGCTTGCTCTAGCTGTTCCAGTGATAAGCGTGCTAGAGCCACCAGAAATCTTTCCAGCCAATGAGAGGGTTATTAGCTTCGCAGTCTTTACTCCCACCCCGGATACTGACCTGAAAACCGCATCGGATTCGCTGGCAACCGCGTCGGCGATCTCCGCTACGGACAGTGAAGTCAGAATAGAAAGTGCTAATTTCGGACCGACGCCGTTTACGGATCTAAGAAGATCGAAAGTCTCAAGCTCCATTGCCTCTAAAAATCCATAGAGAGTGAGTGAATCTTCGCGGACCACAAGCACCGTCTGGAGAGTCGCGCTCTGTCCAATGGCTAGTTTTGATGAGATTCGATTAGTGGTGTGCACTAGTAGGCCAACACCGCCAACTTCTAGGGTGACCGCGCCAAGCGTGCTTGCTAACACTTTTCCTGACACTGAGGCAATCACGCACTTAGCCTAACTAGCGATTGGATTTGCCTCTTGCTGATTTCACTGCGGAGTGCCACTTCTGTTGTGCCTTGGTGTAGCTCGCGGAGCTATTTGATCCTCTGTAGCCCTGACAGATGGCGATAGCTAGAGCGTCCGCGGCGTCTGCTGGCTTGGGGACCTCATCAAGACCGAGAAGTTTTGCAACCATCGCACCCACCTGAACTTTGCCCGCACGACCAGACCCAGTGACCGCGGCCTTGACCTCAGTCGGGGTATGCATGGCCATCGGAATCTTGTACTTGTGAGCCAAGAAAATTGCAACTCCGGCAACTTGGGCAGTACCCATCACCGAGGACAGATTTTGTTGCGAAAAGACTCGTTCAATTGCAATGACATCGGGCTTGAACTTGGAGATCAAAGCCTCGAGCTCGGTTCCAATTGCACCAATTCTTGTGTCTAGCTCAGCGGTTTTCAGCGACTGAATCACGCCTACGTAAACCAATGTGGTCTTACGAGACTTGCCCAGATCAATAACGCCAACACCGCAGCGAGTAAGGCCGGGGTCAACTCCCAGGATTCTGGTCACGCTTAGGATTCTAGCTCCGCTAGCACTTCTGGGGACATGTCGAAGTTTGAATAAACGCTTTGCACTTCATCGGAGTCCTCCAGTGCGTCGATCAATTTGATAACTGTGCGCGCAGTATCAACGTCTACTTGAATTGAAGCAGCGGGAACGAACTCAACATCGGCGCTTTCATAGTCCAGGCCTGCGTTCTGTAATGCTGAACGAACTGAAACCATTGCCGAAGGATCGGTTGTTAGAACAAAACTTGACTCTCTTGTTTCGATGTCTTCGAGACCGTGCTCCAACCCCGCCTCGAGGATCTGATCTTCGCTTACTGAATCCGAGCGCTCGATGGTGATTACACCCTTACGGCTAAACAGATAGGACACGCTTCCAGGGTCAGCCATGGTTCCGCCGTTCCTGCTGATAGCCAATCGAACATCGGCTGCAGCGCGATTCTTATTGTCGGTCAAACACTCGATTAAGATCGCAATTCCATTGGGACCATATCCTTCGTAGAAAATGGTCTGATACTCAACTGAATCCGCATCCTGACCAGATCCTCGCTTGATAGCACGCTCGATGTTGTCGTTAGGCAGCGAACTCTTGCGCCCTTTTTGAACAGCGTCATACAGTGTTGGGTTTCCGTCCAGGTCGGGACCACCGATTCGAGTAGCGACTTCAATATTTTTGATCAGCTTGGCAAAAAGCTTGGCGCGACGAGAGTCGATGATCGCTTTTTTGTGCTTGGTGGTGGCCCACTTGGAATGACCTGACATTTTGCTCCTTGAATACTTTCGCTATGAATTCTAAAACAGAACTATTGGGGTGAACTTGC
>JBIIXB010000014.1:0-18394 GCA_044338605.1 Rhodoluna sp.
GGGGTATACCCAATCGTTCTAGTGTCATACCTAACTGGTTGCAACGAGTACCTAGATGCAGAAGTCGCCACACTAGTGAAGGCATATGCTTCATACATCATCTCTGAGCAGGGCCAGGCTACCGCGGCATCTGCCGGAGGTATAGCACCGATTAGTGCCAGCTTGCGCGAGAAGGCACAAGCAATTATCGACGCTATCAAGTAGTAATAGAATCAACTCGAAGCCCGGCCCAGCCTTACGGCTGAGCCGGGCTTTGAGCAAAAATCAGTCTTGAATCACCTATTTGCCGAGGAGAATGATGTCATCACAAGCTCCAGTTGTGAAGCGTCGTATTGGTGACCTTGTCTTTTCTAATCTTGCACTGGGCTCTGGAGTTACAATCCTGGTCATTCTTGCTGCGGTTGCCATCTTCTTGTTTGTTGAATCATTGCCCGCTTTCTTGAGTGAGCAAGATGCTGCCCCAGATGGATTCTTTAGCTATGTTGCACCATTTCTATTTGGAACAGTTTTGGCCTCAATCATCGCTCTCCTAATAGCAACCCCACTGGCTATTGGAATTGCTTTATACATTTCACACTTTGCCCCTAGGCGCGTTTCTCAGATCCTCGGTTACTCCATTGACTTACTAGCAGCAATACCATCCGTTGTTTACGGGTTGTGGGGAATGCTTGTCCTAGCCCCATTTCTAAACCCCGGCTATCTCTGGCTAAGTGAGAACTTTGGCTGGATTCCGTTTTTTGAGGGACCCGTTTCAGCAACCGGAAGAACGATGATGACTGTTGGAATCGTTCTAGCAATCATGATCTTGCCTATCATGGCCGCATTGATTCGAGAGATTTTCTTGCAGACGCCCAGGCTCCACGAGGAAGCAGCATTGGCTCTTGGCGCTACTCGCTGGGAAGTTATAAAGATGGCTGTACTACCGTTTGGAAAAGCAGGAATAATCTCTTCAGCAATGCTTGGTCTCGGAAGAGCCCTAGGCGAAACTATGGCTGTAGCACTTGTGTTGTCTGGATCTGGAGTGATTACTTTTGCCCTGTTGACCTCCACAAACCCAAATACAATTGCCGCCAACATCGCACTTCAGTTCCCAGAATCTTCTGGAACATACACCAGCTTGTTGATTGCCACAGGCTTGGTGCTTTTTGCAATCACAATGGCTATAAACATGCTTGCCCGTTGGGTAATCTCCCGCCGCAGTGAATTCTCAGGTGCCAACTGATGACTACATCTTCGGTAACGCAGAACTTTCAGGGAACCCGCAGTCTTCCAAAATGGCTGGCTCCGACCTTGCTCGCAGTTGCCATTCTGGCCTCTTTCTCGATCAACTCAGCACTCGCAAGTTCAAACCCAGAGGTTACACAGCTAAATCTTTTTGCCGTTGCACTGGTTGCCGTTATTACTTACTCGGTTGGCTTCTATCTTGCTTCCAGAATTATTGAAGGCAAGCGTAAGTCGGCGGATCGACTGGTGACAATTTTGGTCACCGGGGCCTTTGCCCTTGCTGTTGTTCCCTTGATATCTTTGGCCTGGACCGTGGTTGAGCGTGGAGCTGCCAGATTTGACATGGAGTTCTTCACGTTCTCAATGCGTAACGTCGTTGGGGCCGGTGGTGGTGCCTACCACGCAATTATCGGAACACTTCAGATCACTGGACTTGCCACTTTAATCTCTGTGCCAATCGGAATCATGACGGCGATTTACTTGGTCGAATATGGGCGAGGAGCATTGGCCAGAGCAGTAACCTTCTTTGTCGATGTGATGACAGGAATACCTTCAATTGTTGCCGGGCTCTTTGCTTATGCTGCATTCGTAGTTGTTTTTGGCCCAGGCGTTCGAATGGGAATCGGTGGAGCAATTGCCCTAAGCGTATTGATGATTCCAGTAGTTATTCGTGCCACTGAAGAAATGCTCAAGATTGTTCCAAATGAATTACGGGAGGCCTCTTACGCACTAGGAGTGCCGAAGTGGCTAACGGTAACCAAGGTTGTTCTGCCAACGGCTCTTGCTGGTATAGCAACCGGTGTGATGATTGCAATTGCTCGAATCATTGGGGAAACCGCACCACTTTTGATTATTGCTGGCTTTACCGCTTCTACAAACTTCAATCCTTTTGACGAGCGAATGATGACCTTGCCAGTGTTTGTATACACTTCTTACGCGAATCAGGGAGCCGACGCTCAGACCTATATTGATAGAGCATGGACCGGTGCCCTGGTTTTGATGCTTATCGTCATGATTTTGAACATTATTGCCCGCCTAGTTTCCAAGTACTTCTCACCGAAGGGATAACACCATGTCAATGCGAATAGAGCTGAGCTCACTCAATGTCTACTACGGCAGCTTTCTTGCCGTAGAGGATATAAACATGGTGATCGAACCCAACTCCATCACTGCCTTCATTGGCCCCTCTGGATGTGGAAAGTCGACGCTGATTCGAACCCTGAATCGCATGCACGAAGTTATTCCAGGTGCTTATGTGAAAGGTAATCTAACCATGAACGGTGAGGATATTTACTCACCCTCCGTAGACCCTGTAAAAGTCAGACGCCAAGTCGGAATGGTATTTCAAAGACCAAACCCTTTTCCAACTATGACTATCAAAGAAAATGTCTTGTCTGGATACCGCCTAAACAACAACAAAATGTCAAAATCGGATGCCGATGCTCTTGCCGAGAAGGCGCTTAAAGGCGCGAACCTTTGGAATGAGGTCAAAGATCGACTTGATAGACCAGGTTCAAGCCTCTCTGGTGGTCAGCAGCAAAGACTCTGTATCGCGAGGGCAATCGCGGTTGAACCTGAAGTCATTTTGATGGACGAACCAACAAGTGCTTTGGACCCGATCTCAACAGCTGCTATTGAAGACTTAGCTATTGAGCTAAAAGAGAAATTCACTGTCGTGATCGTAACTCACAACATGCAGCAAGCCTCAAGAATTTCAGACATGACGGCGTTTTTCACAATTGCAGACACTGGACTTCCCGGAAAATTGATTGAGTATGACAGAACAGACAACATTTTTTCAAACCCCAAGGAAAAACAGACTGAGGACTACGTCTCCGGAAGATTTGGTTAGAGGCGGTCGGACAGACTCTGGTGCTCAACAGCAACAAGTCTTGGCTTTTTCCCAGATGTAGTTAGGTGAAGAACCACAAACTCCGCTGGCTTCAATGTCTTGGCCTCGAGAATCAATTTTGCTAAATCAGGCTCTGCGTAGCTTGCCAAAATCTCGGTAATTGTTGGCAATGTTGGCCGGTGCGTGCAGAGCACTGAAGATCTTGCGTCTTGAAACAACTGCTTAGCAACCTTGGCAGTTCTTGTTGGGCCTTTTGCATTGCCCATTTCTGAAAGCTCGCCTCGCTCGATGAGCTTGTATCGGTGCGCTTTGGCGTATGGGCCGATTGTTTCTCGGCACCTTCTCCAAGGGCTCGTAAACACTCTTTTTGGTCCGTATGCACTCAATAGACGAATCAATTCCTTGGCCTGTTTCTTGCCATCAGGAAGCAGTGGTCTCTTGCCATCTTCACCCACGTAGTCAGCTCGTGGAGTAGCCGCAGCGTGCCTGAGAATGATTAGCGGCTTTGTCTTGAGCATCCCACTCTTTCTTAGTTCTAAAAGCTCTTGCAGTAAATCTCGATCGTGTACATAGCTCAGTTTGGAAAAAGCATCATCTGCTTTGACCCATACAACTTCGGAGATTTCCTCGTTGGGTTTGAACTTGGAGCTTGCAAGAGCTTTATCGCTTACTCTGGCTGCCCAGTAGTGCACTATTTTGTTCTTGGATTTATCGAGAGGGTAGGTCATTGTCTGGAGTGGAACACCGAGCTTTATCTTTAGCCCAGTTTCTTCTTTGATTTCTCGGACGGCCGTTTCGGCAAGTGTCTCGCCGGGGTCTACTTTTCCTTTTGGAAAAGTCCAGTCCTTGTACCTAACGCGATGAACAAGGGCAACCAAGAGGCTGCTCTTTTCCTCGCGCCAGCAAACTGCTCCCGCAGCGTAAACATCCACGAAACTAGCTAACCTGGCGTGCGGTTATGGAACGCATTACAGCATCCTGGAAGTCCCCAAGGGCAACACCCGAGCTATCAAACTGCTTCCTAATCCACTTGCCATCTGGATCAAGATCCCAACCAGCAACATCGTCTGCCATGGCTAGCGAAAACATAGTTTGAGTGCGGTCGATGTGCTCAGGTTCAATTAGGCGAACTAGCACCTCAACACGGCGGTCTAGGTTTCGATGCATCATGTCGGCAGAACCGATATAGATTTTTGAATCGCCGCCGCCTTCGAACCTAAAAACACGACTGTGCTCAAGGTAACGTCCCAAGATGGAGCGCACTCGAATGTTTTCAGATAAGCCCTTCACTCCTGGCTTCAGAGCACACATTCCTCGAACCAAGACGCGCACTGGAACTCCAGCGCGAGAGGCTCGATAGAGCGAGTCAATTATTCCCTCATCAACCAGAGCGTTAACTTTGATGTCAATTCCTGAGGTTTTGCCAGCTGCGTGATGCGCAATTTCCTGATTTATTAGCTCGGTTAGACCTTCTCTTACTCCAACCGGAGATACCAGCAGGGTTTTGAACTTCGCCTCTGGAGCGTAACCGGAAAGGTGATTGAACAGCTTGGTTAGATCCTGACCAACTTCTTCCCTAGAAGTTAGTAGACCAAAGTCTTCGTAAACCCTTGCTGTTTTTGGGTTGTAGTTTCCGGTTCCGATGTGACAGTAGCGAACTAGTTGGCCAGCTTCTTGTCTGATTACGAGTGCAAGCTTGCAGTGAGTTTTTAGCCCAACCATTCCGTAGACAACGTGAACTCCAGCTTGTTCGAGCTTTCTGGCCCAGGTGATGTTGTTCTGCTCGTCAAAGCGTGCCTTGATCTCAACTAGAGCCAATACCTGTTTGCCAGCCTGCGCTGCCTGAATCAGGGCATCAACAACCGGTGAATCACCAGAGGTTCTGTAAAGGGTCTGCTTGATAGCCAATACATCTGGGTCTTGCGCTGCCTGCTCGAGAAATTCCTGCACGCTAGTTGAAAAAGACTCATAGGGGTGATGCACCAAAAGCTCACGCTTTTTTAGAACGCTAAAGATATCCAGTTCTTCGTCGTCTCTTGGGCGAAGGTATCTGTTAGTAAGTACCTGGTGTGGTCTATTTCGAAGCTCTGGTCGCGGCAGTGATGCAATGTCTTGCAATCCAGTTAAATCCAGAGGTGAAGGCAAGGTGTAGACATCTTGATTAGAAATATCTAGCTCTCTAACAAGTAGCTCAAGGACCTGGGGGTTCATGTCATCGGCAATTTCAAGTCGAACAGGGGGACCGAATCTTCTTCGAAGCAACTCTTTTTCCAGAGCCAGTAGAAGGTTTTCTCCCTCGTCCTCGTCTACGTCTAAGTCTTCGTTCCTGGTTACTCGGAAATTGTGGTGTTGAACTACTTCCATTCCAGGGAACAACAAAGAGATGAATTCCCCGATTACATCCTCGAGCGGAACGTAGCGCACCTCCGAGGTGTCATCCATGGCTGGAATCAAAACAAATCTTGGAAGCAGGGGAGGCACCTTTACTCTCGCAAAGTGCTCGCCTGGACTGCCGGCCTTCTTCAGAACAACTGCAAGGTTTAGTGAAAGTCCAGAGATGTATGGAAAGGGGTGAGCTGGGTCCACTGCTAGTGGAGTTAGAACTGGAAAAATGTGATCTTCGAAAAAGCCCTGCAGATGCTTTTTTTCATCGTCTCTAAGCTCTGGCCAGCGAACCAGATGAATTCCGTTTTTCTCTAGCTCAGGCTCAATCACATCAAGAAACAGGTGTGCGTGGCGAAGTTGCAATTCATGGGCTTCTTTAGAAATGCTGCTCAAAACTTCTTTTGGAGATAAACCAGACGGGCTTCTAACCGCAAGGCCAGTTGCCAGTCGACGCTGAAGGCCAGCGACTCGAACCATGAAGAACTCATCCATGTTGGAAGCAAAAATGCTTAGGTAATTTACTCGCTCAAGAAGTGGAATCCCGCTGTCCTCGGCCATTTCTAGAACACGACGGTTAAATGCCAGCCAGCTCAGCTCACGATCCAGGTAGCGATCGGGCGCCAGACCATCGGGTGAGGCAGGCAGGGTAATAGCCATGGTTTCTTCGGACATAAACCAATATTGACACGGCTAGCTGTCCTGTTGGTTAAATCTTTTTGAACTAAGCGTCTACAAGGTCCGAATCTGTTGGGTTAAAGCGGTATCCCACATTTCGAACAGTAGAAATGAGCCCTTCCAAGTCTCCCAATTTGGCCCGAAGCCTTCGAATATGAACATCAACTGTTCTACTCCCACCGAAGTAGTCATAACCCCAAACTTCACTCAATAGCTGATCTCTCGAAAAGACTCTGCCCGGGTGCTGAGCAAGAAATTTCAGTAATTCGAATTCTTTATATGTCAAATCAAGTGGCTTACCGTGAACTTTTGCCGAGTAGCTGGACTCGTCGATTACCACACCCGATGCATTTATTGTGTTGACATCTTTTTCTGCACGATACTTTGCTAGTGCAAGCCGAATACGTGCTTCAACTTCAGCTGGACCTGCGGAGTCAAGAATTATGTCATTCGACCCCCACTCGTGATTCATCGCAGCAAGGCCGCCCTCAGCCAAAACAACAATCAGCGGTGTGGAGATTCCAGTTGACACGAGAACTCGCGCCATAGCTTTTGCTGAAGCAAGGTCTTTTCTGGCGTCAAGAAAGACAAGGTCATGCTCTGGGGCACTGACCAGACTGGCGGGTTCCGCGGGTATGTATCTAACACGATGACTTAGAAGCGATAGGGCAGGCAGGGCAACTTGTTCTGACGCCGAGGTCAAAACCAGTAGCTGTACCATCTCACACCCTAAATCTTTGTGCCAAGTTTAGCCCGCACGGCAGGTAGCTAAGGCATGATTGAGATATGTCCAAACAGTGGGGTCAAATCCTAAGCATCTGGGTGATTGTTGCCGTGCTTGCTGTTTGGGCAATCGCATCCCAGGTGGCACTCACGGCTCCAGAGTGGTTCGGCACAATCCTTGCTGGCTCAGTTGCCTTGGTCTCGCTGTATCACCTATTTCGGGCCAAGCCTGAGGGCATTGTTCGAAAGCTCGTGTACGTGGGCGGCGGAAGCTATCTGATCCTGGCCATCGCTACTGCCTACGTGTTTTTGGCAAGTTAGACTAGAAACATGCTTGCACTTGAAATCTTCTTCACGGGCCTATTGGTATTGGCATCTTTGGCCATAGGTTCGGTTTCTATTTTGGTTCTTTACAAATTATTTAAAGGACAAAAATAGTTGTTGGTTGTGCCAGAGGGCTTACCCCTGGAACTAACCCCCTTCGCCTTCCTGGTAGGAAAGTGGTCCGGTTCAGGAGTCATTTCCTACTCTCACAACACTGACAAAGCTGACCAGGAATTTACTCAATCTGTGGAGTTTTCCTACGACAATCAATCTGTCTTGGGCTATGTCTCAAAATCCACCCTGAGCGATGGAACTTCACTTCCAACCGAAGTTGGCTTTTGGCGATTGGCAAAGACCCCAGAGTCTTCCGATCACGGTCCAGGACTTCTTCCAGGAACTGGAGCCAAATCGATTACCACCCACGAGCAACTCGAGACTCTTCGTAACAAAGACGGTGGCTTTGACATTGAAGTATCGATTTTGCACCCGAGTGGCATTAGCGAGCTATACATCGGCCAAATCAAAGGAGCTCGAGTAGACCTTGCAACCGATGCGGTTTTGAGATCGCAGTCATCGAAAGACTATCGAGCTGCAACTCGGATGTTTGGTCTAGTCGAGGGTGCGCTGCTATGGGTTTGGGATATCGCAGCCCTTGGAAACCCAATGGCATCTCATGCTTCAGCCAGACTCGAAAGGGCCAAGTAGTTGCAGGTAAAACAGCACTATGGCAATCCAATGATTGAGCAGCGCAGCCTGTTCGAAGGCGATTCGGTGTGCCTGATGGATCCAGTCGGGATCATTTGCATTTCTGGTGCGGATCGATTGACTTGGCTTCATTCCTTGCTGAGTCAAAACCTCAAGAACCTCAAACCTGGCGAATCCGCCGAAGCATTGCTACTTGACCCACAGGGTCACATCGAACAGCAAATCAAAGTAATCGACGATGGCGAAACAACTTGGCTGATGGTGAATAAGGAAAACACCGCACCACTTCTTGATTGGCTAACCAAGATGGTGTTTCGAATGAAAGTCGAGCTAACTGATCGCTCCGCCGATTTTGCTCTTGTGGGGTCCACTAAACCAAAGCCAGAGCTGGCCTTTGTTTCAAATTCTCAACCTATGGTCTGGAAAGATGGATGGCCAGGTGTCACCCTCGGTGGGTATCGATACTCGACTAGGGAAGTAAATTACTCGTGGTTCGAGCAGCTAGTTGAATCAAGCGAAGTTGACAATGGATTGGGTCAGGTCAATCTTTCTGGAACCATGGCAGCTGATGCACTTCGTGTAGCTGCAGGACGCCCGCTTGCCGCATCAGAAATTGACGAAAAGTCACTGCCGCATGAATTGGATTTGTTATCAACTGCTGTACATCTATCCAAAGGCTGCTATCGAGGTCAAGAATCGGTAGCTAAAGTTCACAACCTCGGTCATCCGCCACGAAGACTGACTTTCTTGCACTTGGATGGCTCGGAGCATTCACTTCCAGATGTTGGAGACGAGGTTCGAGTCTCTGGGCAAGAGAAAGTTGTTGGAAAGATAACTTCTGCCGCACAGCACTTTGAAATGGGACCGATTGCCCTTGCGGTTATTTCTCGTTCGGTAGCAGAGGATGCAGCTCTGGAAGTCAGCTCCAGCGGGGGAATGATCGCGGCCACTCAGGAGATCATTGTTCCGCAGTCAGCCGGCAAGGTGGTTGAGGTTCCTAAACTTCCTCGCCTCAAACTTGGTGGCGCAAGTAAAGCGCCTAAACTTGGAGAATAATGACTAACCAGCACACACTGATCTTGCTCCGCCACGGTAACAGCACTTGGAACCAAAAGAACCTGTTTACCGGTTGGGTTGATGTTGACCTGAGCGAGCAGGGCAGGCAAGAAGCGAAGCGAGCAGGAGAATTGCTCGCCGAGTCAGGCCTGGAGCCAGATCTTCTTTACACCTCTTTATTAAAGCGAGCCATCAACACCGCAAACATTGCTTTGGATACCGCCGATCGAGGTTGGATTGACGTCAAGCGCTCTTGGAGACTGAATGAGCGCCACTACGGAGCTTTGCAGGGCAAAGACAAGGCTCAAACTCTCGAAGAGTACGGCCCAGAGCAATTTCAGCTGTGGCGCAGAAGCTTTGATGTTCCACCACCTCCAATAGAGGATGGGGACCAGTACTCCCAGACAGGCGATAAGCGTTACAAGGATTTAGGGAGCGATCTTCCTCGGACCGAATGCCTCAAAGACGTCTTGGTTAGATTTCTTCCAATCTGGGAAGAAATCAAATTAGATCTTGGAGCCGGTAAAACCGTGTTGGTTACCGCTCACGGAAACTCACTGCGCGCATTTGTGAAGCTACTTGATGGCGTTTCCGATGAAGACATCGCGGAGCTAAACATTCCAACCGGCATGCCTTTGCTCTACAAACTGAATGCTAACTTCGAGCCAGTTGTAAAAGGTGGAGAATATCTCGACCCTGCAGCCGCAGCTGCTGGTCAGGCCGCTGTTGCCAATCAAGGCAAAAAGTAAAGAACTATTCGGTCTCGTGCCACTCACCGGTGGTTAGGTAAGTTACTTTGCTGGAAATCTCAACTACGTGGTCAGCAAAACGCTCGAAGTAGCGGCTTGCCAAAGTTACGTCCACTGTAAACATTGCGTTTTCTTTCCAGTTGTCTGAAAGGACTACTTCAAAGACGCTGCGGTGCAGCTCGTCAACTCTCTCGTCTTCAGCTTGAATAGCTCTAGCCAAATCGACGTCTGCATTCTGCAGAACCTCTGTAAGTTTCTTTGCTAGCTGTATATCCAGTGCGCTCATCTCCTCGAAGGTCTTTCTCAAAGAGTCAGGAACAGCAGAACCCGGAAAGCGGTAACGGGCTATGGAAGCTAGGTGGCAGGCAAGAGCGCCCATGCGCTCCAAGCTTGCGCTGATTCGTAGTGCAGACACCAGCACTCTCAAGTCTCTGGCCACTGGGGACTGGCGGGCCAAGATCTTGATTACAAGTTCATCCAGGGCCAGAGCCTTATCCTCATTAGCGTCCGAAATCTCAAGGGCCTGATCGGCCTGGGACACATTGTTGGTTAGGAAAGCGTCAGTCGCTTTTTCAAGGATTGTGACTACGGAACGAGAAATGTCGACCAGGCGCTCCTGAACCTCGAGCAGTTCACTTTGGAATACCTCGCGCATCGATGTTTCCCTTCTTTGATTTACTTAGTGAATATCCCACCCGTTGGTTAACGGGAGCCAAATAAACACCAAACCTAGTTCAAAATTACCTCTATTTTGGAGGTTTTTGGCACTTTGACAGCTTTCGCGGGTCATATGGTTAACAATGTGAACACATTGGGTCTTGCGGCAATCATTCTCGGCGGTGTGCTGATTCTGATTCTAGGAACCGCGCTCGGCTGGATTATTAGCAGGCGTTCATCAAAGTCCAGTGAATCGAAGCTATCCATACCAGATCTCGTTGCGGAAGTTCTGGAGCTCATGGGTTCGGTAGGAATTGTCGTCGAAGGATCAAACAAGGTAGTTGGGACGAACAGTTGGGCTGAATCTTACGGTCTGGTCTCCCGGGGATTGCTTGTTCACGGTGAGCTCATTGAACTTGCTCAACGTGCCAGGTCTGGATCAGAAATTGAATCCTTCGAAGGAATCTTGCGAGTGGGCCTGGCTAAGGAAAAGGTGTCCGTTGCAGCAAAGGCGAAGCTAGTTGAGGGTGACTACGTTGTTTTGGTTCTAGAAGATAGAGGCAGCGACATTCGACTAGACAAAACAAGACGTGACTTTATTGAAAACATTTCACATGAACTAAAAACACCTATCGGTGCAATTGCCTTGCTTTCCGAAGCCATTCAAGAAGCTGGAGACGATCGTGCTGCTGTTGCCAAGTTTGCGTCCAGCTTAAATAAGGAATCCAGCAGGCTTACATTTTTGGTCCAAGACATTATCAAACTTTCCAGACTTCAATCTGAAGAGGTAATTGCTGATGCAGAACTCATTGATCTAAATGAGGTTGTTGCGGAGGCAATTGATCGAAACGAACAGCTTGCGGCAAATAGAAAAATTAGATTGGTTACAGAACAAGCTCCACCACTTGAAGTTTTTGGAAACAAAGAAATGTTGATCACCGCGGTTAAGAATCTTGTTGAAAATGCCATCAGTTACTCGGATCAGGGAACCAGCGTTGGAATTGGCTGCAGTGCTAAAGATTCGATTGCTGAAATCGCAGTCACAGACTCAGGTTCTGGAATCTCCCCCGAGCATCAGGAGAGAATTTTTGAACGTTTCTACCGAGCCGATCCCTCGCGGTCAAGAGAAACCGGAGGCACCGGCCTTGGTCTTAGCATCGTCAAGCATGTAGCCAAGATTCACCGCGGAGAGGTAAAGCTTTTCTCCCAGGTGGGGGTTGGATCGACTTTCACCCTCCGGGTTCCGTTAGCAACAGCCTCAGACCCAGCCACTGGCACCATCGACCTAGTTAGGGAAGGAAAGTAATGGCCAAAGTCTTGGTTGTTGAAGATGAGCAGTCCCTTCGGGAGGCACTGGTGTTTTTCCTCGAAAAGGAGGGCCACGATGTATCGATTGCAGTAGATGGCGAAGAAGCAATTCAGGTCTATGAGAAATCAGGCGCTGACATAATCCTTTTGGATCTCATGCTTCCAAAAATTGATGGTAACCAGGTTTGCAAACAGATTAGACAAAGCTCTAATGTTCCGATCATCATGCTCACAGCCAAAGACTCTGAAATTGACAAGATTGTTGGTCTGGAAATCGGAGCAGACGATTACATCACAAAACCTTACTCAACTAGGGAACTTCTAGCCAGGATTAAGGCTGTCCTAAGACGACAGGTAGAGCCTCCAATAACAGTTGAGTCAGTGCTGATTGCTGGTGAGCTTCGCTTGGATTCAGATCGTCACGTCGTGACGCTAAATGGAAATGCGCTGACTTTGCCGCTAAAAGAATTTGAATTATTGGAACTACTGATGGAGAACGTTAATCGTGTTCTTACCCGAGGTCAGATTATCGATCGCGTCTGGGGATCAAATTACTTCGGTGACACCAAGACATTGGATGTTCACATCAAGAGGCTGCGCTCAAAAGTTGAAGAAGACCCTGCTAGGCCAAAATACATCCAGACCGTTCGAGGCTTAGGTTACAAGCTCGAAGTTTAGTTTTCTTCGGATTCCTCTGGCTGCTGGGCTTCTAGCTGCTCTAGCAGCATTTTGTATTCAGATAGGGTTCCATCCAAAACTGGCACTTGGATTGTTCCGCTAATGCTGTCGCTTTCTATCAAAAAGAACTTTGCAGTTTGACCCGGAACCTCAACAACCGGCAGTTCTACCGCGGGATTACCGTTATAGCCAAAGTCAAATTTGGATCCAGCTGGAACATCAAAGAAGACATCGGTTCGCTCATCGGTTGCTGGGTCCACATACTGAAGCTTCACCCGGATGTCTGCTGGTGAGGTGCTCACCAACGAGCCAATCAAGAAGCCTCGACCGCTGTCGCCCACAAGGTAGATAAAGTTACGAGCCTTCACAGATTCAAGGTCAACTTGCTGGCCGTCGCTGGGGGAGTAAGGGTCCAAAGAAGCCACGTTGCCGGTCAGGCTGCAGGCGCTCAAGCCAAGTGTCATGGCTGTGGCTGCCAAAGCGATTGTGATCCGACGAACTAGCAATGATCCTCCTAATTGGGCATTCTCAACTAGTTTACGGCAGTAATAAACGCCCGAGCTGTGGTAAAATAGTGGTTTCTGAAGGGAATCCAACACATGAAGTTCGAGGTTGGCGAAACCGTCGTTTATCCACATCACGGCGCAGCAAAAATCGTAGAGGTTAAAAACCGAAACATCCGTGGCGCTACCCAAAAGTACCTTCAGCTGAAGGTTGCCCAGGGTGATCTAACTATCTGGGTTCCAGCCGCCAACGTAGAGATGGTCGGAGTTCGCGATGTTATTGACCGCAAGGGTGTTCAGCAGGTTTTCGATGTGTTGCGTGCTGAGTTTATTGAAGAGCCAACCAACTGGTCCAGAAGATACAAGGCCAACCTAGAAAAGCTAGCTTCCGGTGACGTAGTCAAGGTTTCTGAGGTTGTCAGGGACCTATGGAGAAGAGACCAGGACCGCGGACTCTCTGCTGGAGAAAAGCGCATGCTTGCAAAGGCCCGTCAGATTCTAGTTTCAGAGCTAGCTCTTGCTAAAAAGACCGACGAAGAAAAAGCCGGTGTCTTGCTAGATCAAGTTCTGGCTTCCTAGGAAAGCCCAGAACGATGACCCAACGCTCAGTAGCGGTGGTGCTACTAGCTGCAGGTAAGGGTGAGCGCCTAGGTGCAAAGGCCCCTAAAGCATTCGTTGAACTAGCCGGAAAATCACTTCTAGAACACAGCGTTTTCCGCGCGCTCGCAACCGACAACCTCAAGCAGCTAATCATTGCTGTTCCAGAATCTCACCTAACGCAAACTCTGGAATTTGAAAAACAGCTTTCTAACCAAGGTGTGGATATTCGAGTGGTTGTTGGAGGCGCCACCAGACAGCAATCCGTCTCTGAGTCTTTGGCTGTTCTGGCAGGTGGAATCGATATTGTTTTGGTTCACGACTCGGCTAGGTCACTAGCTTCCACCGATTTGTTTAATCGGGTCGCGCAGGCAGTATTTGAAAACCAGATTGGCGTGATTCCAGCCCTGCACGTCGCGGACACAATTAAAAGGTACAAAGGCGACGTTATTCAAGAAACTATTGAGCGATCAGATCTAGTTCGTGCCCAGACACCGCAAGGATTCCCAGCCGGTGTTCTTGTTGCAGCGCACGTTGGTGCAACGGAAGAATTCACTGATGATGCCGCACTTGTTCAGTCAATTGGCGGCACCGTCATGATGATTGCTGGCGAAGAGCAAGCTATGAAAATCACTACCGCCGAGGATTTCGAGAGAGCGCAGACATATCTATTGGCTCATGCCAGAACCGGCATTGGTTCGGACGCCCATCGCTACAGCGAAGACAAGTCCAAGACTCTTTACCTTGGAGGTTTGGAGTGGCCAGGCGAACAAGCCCTGGAAGGACACAGCGACGGCGATGTAATTTCTCATGCGATTGTTGACTCACTGTTGTCGGCTGCAAACCTTGGCGACATAGGGTCAAATTTTGGAGTGGACCGACCTGAGTATTCAGGTGCCTCAGGAGAAGTTTTCCTGAAGGCGACACTTGAGTTATTGAAAGATCAAGATTTTGAGCCAGTGAATGTTTCCGTGCAGTTAATTGGAAATCGACCGAAGTTAGCACCAAGAAGATTGGAAGTTGAAACACATCTTGGGGCCATTATTGGTGCCCCGGTGAGTGTTTCAGCTACCACCACCGATGGAATGGGATTTTTGGGAAGCGACGAAGGGCTGGCGGCTGTGGCCACCAGTTTGGTGCGAAAGGTAGGCTTGGGCTCGTGAACCTGAAGCTCTTTGATTCCAAAACCCAGTCGCTAAAGGACTTCGTACCTTTAGAAAAAGGCAAGGTTGGAATCTACCTATGCGGACCCACGGTCCAGTCGATGCCTCACCTAGGTCACCTGCGATCAGCACTTGTATATGACCATCTAGTTCGCTGGTTCCAATTTCTTGGTAATGACGTGACTCTTATTAGGAACGTCACGGACATCGATGACAAGGTTTTGGATAACGCCAAGGCAGAGAAAAGATCTTGGTGGGGCCTAGCTTTTGAATGCGAACAGGCTTTTGCAAGCGCGTATCGCAAGATCAACATCGGAACACCCAGTTATGAACCAAGGGCAACTGGCAACATCATCGAAATGATTGAGCTCATTAAGTTACTAATGTCCAAGGGTCACGCTTACCAGGTCGAGAACTCAGCTGATGTTTTCTTCAGCGCAAGTAGCTGGAAAAGCTATGGCGAGCTAACGAATCAAGCCAAAGATGACCTAATTGCAGACACTGAAGCTGATTTCAGAGGCAAGAAAGACCCTAGGGACTTTGCTCTTTGGAAAGCCCACAAAGACTCTGAGCCGTTGGATGCGTCCTGGGATTCGCCGTTTGGGCGAGGTAGACCTGGCTGGCACATCGAGTGCTCGGCAATGAGCGTGAAGTACCTAGGCACTCAGTTTGATATTCACGGCGGCGGGTTGGATCTTCGTTTCCCACACCACGAAAATGAGCTTGCCCAATCTCGCGCCGCGGGTCATAAGTTCGCGAACTACTGGCTACACAACGGGCTGGTAAATGTTGCCGGTGCAAAGATGAGTAAGTCTGCAGGCAATTCGATTTTGGTAATTGATGTTCTAACCGATTCAAATGCATTGGCACTTCGTTACTACCTAGGTTCTGCCCACTACCGTTCTGTTTTGGATTACAACGAAGGCGTGATTCAAGAAGCAGAAGCTGCCATTGAACGAATCGCTTCTTTCTTGCAACGTGCTGGTCGCAAACTAGCCGAGAGCAAAGCACCCGAGGGCCCCACCTGGACAGCTAGCTCGCTACCCAAGAAATTTATTGATGCCATGAATGACGATCTCAATATGCCATCAGCCCTTGCAGTGCTGCACGAAACTGTCAGGTCTGGAAACACAGCTTTGGATTCCGACAATATGAAAGATGCATCCGAGGCATACTTCGCAGTGCTGGGTATAGTGAACGTACTGAACATCAACCCGCTAGATTCGATTTGGCAATCTAAGGGATCAGCCGATGAGGCCCTGTCGGCTTTGGGCAACTTGGTTCAGTCACTCATTGAGCAAAGAAAACTAGCAAGAGACAGCAAAGACTTTGAAACTTCTGATCGCATCCGCGATCAGCTCAAGATCGCTGGAATCATCCTTGAGGATGAGGCTGGCTCAACCAATTGGAGCCTCGGTGCCTAGTAAAGCTGCAAGACCAGGATCGGCTAAAGGCAAAAAGGGACCAAGCGTTGGCACTGGTGGTCATGGCCGCAAAAGACTCGAAGGAAAAGGCCCTACCCCCAAGGCCGAAGATCGCAAAGGCCACAAAGCCTTCCGAGCTAAAAAGTCTGCCGACAAGAAAAAAGCTGCGGGGGTTCGAGTAGGGCGTAAGGGCGAGTTTGTTGCTTCTGGGCCAAAAACTGCAGGCGTTGCAGGAGCTGCTGCCCGCAAGGGAAAGCGCATCACGAAGGCAACCGAGAGCTTTGAGGTTCTATCCGGTCGAAACTCAGTGCTTGAAGCACTGCGTGCCAAAGTGCCCGCAACAACTTTGTATCTGGCCTCTCGAATTGAAATGGATGATCGAGTCAAGGAGGCAATTACCCTAGCCAATTTGCGAAAGATTCCAATCAGCGAAGTTACCCGTCCAGAAATTGATCGACTAACCGGTTTTGATTCTGTGCACCAGGGAGTTGCACTACAAGTTCCTCCTTACAACTACGCCCACCCAATGGAGCTGTTGGATAAAGTTCTATCGCGCGGTGCGACTCCATTGTTTGTTGCTCTCGATGGAATCACAGATCCAAGAAACCTTGGTGCGATCATTCGTTCCGTGGCAGCGTTTGGTGGCCACGGTGTTATCTTGCCGCAACGCAGATCAACTGGAGTTACGGCTTCCGCGTGGAAAACTTCAGCGGGTGCTGCCGCAAGAGTGCCGGTTGCACTTGCAGCGAATCTAAACGCGACGCTTAAGGAATTCAAGAAAAGAAAACTGTTTGTCGTTGGTTTAGATGGCGGGGGAGACATGTCGCTACCGAAATTCAACTTATCTAACGAACCATTGGTTCTAGTAGTTGGCTCAGAAGGAAAAGGTTTATCCAGGTTGGTGCAGGAAAACTGCGATGCGGTTTTATCTATCCCGATTGCCAAAGAAACCGAGTCTTTGAATGCTGGAATTGCGGCCTCGGTTGCGCTTTACGAGATTTCCAAATCTAGACCTAAACTCTAAGGCCAAGCTCTAGACCTTATCTCGCCAGTCGCCTTCCTCATCTTCATCCACTTCAATGGTTCCTGAAGGGATTGCGGTTGGCAAAGTGATTGCCTCTGTCACGGGAGCAATTAGCGCTTCTTCATCTCTGCGGTGAGCCAAGACGTTCACAACGTAGGAATTGACGGCTTCTTCCATTGGAACCTTCCGGTCCAGCTTCTCGGCTAGCTCCCAACGGTGAAGTAGCACCTGATGGAAAACCTCGGCTGGCTCTAAGCGCCTTGAGTATTCGCGGGGAATGGCCTTTACTACGGGTTCAAATACCTCGCTAAGCCAGCGGTGGGCTAGAACTTCCTCGTCGCCTTCGGGGTCGATTTTTACCCTAAAGGCGTCTAGGTCATTGAGCAATTTGCGAGATTGGTTTTCTTGAACATCCAAACCAGTAAGTCGAATTAACCTTCTCGTGTGATGACCTGCGTCTACTACCTTGGGTTGAATCTTTAGGCTATTTCCAGTTTCGTCGGCCTTGATCATGAGCTCTTCAATGTCGAAACCCAAAGCGTTTAGTTTTTCTACTCTTTGGTTTATTCTCCAACGTTCATCTTTGTCAAATACTTCAGCGGCGGTTAACTCTTTCCAAAGATCGTGATACTTGTTGACGATTCTTTCGCTTGTGGCGTTTGGATCTACTCCCTCGCCTGCTCGACCGCTGGCTACCAGGTCCATTAGTTCGCCCGCAATATTTATGCGCGCAATTTCTAAATCGTTTTCGCGCTGACCAGCAGATAATCCTGATTCGTGAAGCTGACCAGTTTCTGCGTCTACTAGGTATGCAGCGAATGCTCCCGCATCACGTCTAAAAAGTGTATTTGAAAGCGATACGTCTCCCCAGAAAAATCCTTCGAGGTGCAATCTCACTAGAAGTACCGCTAGTGCGTCAACCAACCTGGTTGCTGTTTCTGCTCGAAGGCCCTGTGACCACATCGCTCGATAGGGAAGTGAAAACTTTAGGTGTCTTGTGATTAGCGCGGCAGGCAACTCGTTGCCGTCTTTATCGCGTCGATTTCTGATATTTGCAAATGGCTCTACGCAAGGAATGTCTAGTTTTTGAAGCTCTTTTAGCATTTCGTATTCTCGCCTGGCAAGATCGGGAAGAGTTTCCTTGATTGCAATGACGTGCCCGCTGAGGTGAGCAAAGCGAACGGTATGGCGTGAAAGACCTTTTGGTAAAGCCGCGATGTTTTCTTCGGGCCAGTCTTCCAACGGCAAATGCCACGGAAGATCCAGCAGAGCCGGATCGACCGTGGCAGCCGTTATATCAAGTGCTTGGGTCATGTTGCGCTAGTTAAGACGCTCTCCTGTTTCCAC
>JBIIXB010000005.1:0-58719 GCA_044338605.1 Rhodoluna sp.
GACACGTGGACTTCACGTATGAGGTCTCAAGATCTCTAGCTGCCTGTGAAGGTGCGGTGCTGCTAGTTGATGCAGCTCAAGGTATCGAAGCCCAGACTCTTGCAAACCTATACCTCGCCATGGAAAATGAGCTAACGATCATTCCTGTTCTAAACAAGATTGATCTTCCTGCAGCTCAGCCTGACAAATACGCCGAAGAGCTAGCGAGCCTCATTGGAGGAGACCCAGCTGATTGCCTTCGAGTGTCGGGTAAGACAGGGGTTGGAGTTTCCGAGCTTTTGGACAAGATCATTGCCACTGTTCCCGCTCCGGTTGGCGACGCGAACGCTCCTGCCAGAGCCATGATTTTTGACTCGGTTTATGACAGTTACCGCGGTGTTGTTACCTACATCCGAATGATTGATGGATCTTTATCGCCTCGAGAAAAGATTCAGATGATGTCCACTCGTGCCGTGCACGAGTTACTAGAAATTGGCGTTAGCTCTCCTGAGCCAGAACCCACAAAAGGTCTTGGAGTTGGTGAAGTGGGTTATTTGATTACGGGCGTGAAAGATGTTCGCCAGTCCAAGGTTGGCGACACTGTAACTACCGTTGCAAAGCCAGCTACTGAAGCGCTAACCGGTTACTCAGAGCCACTTCCGATGGTTTTCTCCGGTGTTTACCCAATTGATGGCTCGGACTATCCAGATCTTCGAGAAGCCCTTGATCGACTAAAACTTTCTGACGCTGCTTTGGTTTATGAGCCCGAAACCTCTGTTGCTTTAGGTTTTGGTTTCCGATGTGGCTTTTTGGGCCTGCTGCATCTAGAAATTGTTACCGAGCGGTTGCAGCGCGAGTTTGGACTGGAGCTAATTGCAACTGCCCCGTCGGTTGTCTATGAAGTAACACTTGATGATGGCAAAGAAGTGACTGTCACTAACCCCAGCGAATTTCCTACCGGCAAAATCAAAAAGGTTTTGGAGCCAATGGTTAAGGCCACCGTTTTGGCGCCCAAGGACTATGTCGGAACCATCATGGAGCTTTGCCAGACTCGTCGCGGTGTCATGATCGATATGCAATATCTTGGCGAGGATCGGGTGCAACTTCGTTACACCCTTCCACTTGCCGAGATTGTCTTCGACTTTTTTGATCAACTAAAGAGCAAAACCCAGGGCTACGGTTCTTTGGACTACGAAGAAATCGGTTTAGCTGAGGGTGATTTGGTAAAAGTTGACCTGCTATTGCAGGGAGAGCAGGTTGACGCGTTTAGCGCCATTGTTCACAAGGACAAGGCCTACGCCTACGGCGTTATGATCACCGGAAAGCTTCGTGAACTAATTCCTAGGCAGCAATTTGAAGTTCCGATTCAAGCCGCAATTGGAGCCCGAATCATTGCCCGTGAATCAATTCGCGCTGTTCGAAAAGATGTGCTTGCCAAGTGCTACGGAGGAGATATCTCTCGTAAGCGCAAGCTACTAGAGAAGCAAAAAGAAGGTAAGAAGCGTATGAAGATGGTTGGGCGAGTGGAAGTGCCGCAGGAAGCCTTCATCGCCGCACTTTCTTCAGATGGCGAAAAAAAGGGCGAAAAGAAGGCTAAGTAATTGGCTGCCCCTCTTCCTCTAGGCGACAAGCCTCCAGAAAACGGATTGTTTTCAGCATCCGAGATTGCTGGTTCAGAATCCAGATCTTTGCATGCCTACGTACATATCCCCTTTTGCACCGTTAAGTGTGGCTACTGCGATTTCAATACCTATACCTCAAGTGAACTTGGAACCTTAAAGCAGAGTGATTTTGCTGCGACATTAATTCAAGAAATCACCCTTTCCGCCGAGATTCTGCAGCAATCAAATGTTGCGCCAAGGAAACTAAAGACTGTCTTTTTTGGTGGCGGAACGCCATCACTTCTTCCAGCAGCCGATCTAATTGCCATTCTGGACTCTCTGGAATCGCAGTTTGGTTTTCAGCAAGATGCAGAGATTACCTTTGAGGCCAATCCTGACTCGGTAACAAAAGAAAGCCTCTCTTCTTTGAGAGCGTCTGGGTTCAACAGAATTTCGATTGGAATGCAGTCTGCAGTACCGGACGTTTTGAAAACTCTAGAGCGAACCCACGATCCAGAAAACGTTGCTATTGCTCTGGCAATGGCCAAGGACCTTGGCTTTAGGACATCTTTGGATTTAATCTTTGGAGCCCCTGGCGAGACATTGCAGCAGTGGGAGCAAACCATTCGTCAGGTAGTTGATTTAGACCCGGGACACCTATCGGCGTATTCGTTGATTGTTGAACCTGGAACAAAGCTTGCTAGGCAGATTAATTCGGGGGAGCTAGCGCAAGTCGATGAAGACCTGCAGGCAGATAAGTACGAGCTTGCGGACAAGCTACTTTCTGAAGCCGGTTACAACTGGTACGAGATAAGTAACTGGTCCAAAACCGCAGAGCTAAAGTCCAATCACAACCTTGCTTACTGGAGCGGACAAGACTGGTGGGGCTATGGGCCAGGGGCTCACTCGCATCTTGGTTCGGTGCGTTGGTGGAATCATAAGCACCCGCTTAGCTACGCGAACCTGCTTGAGAAAAACGTTTCGCCTGCTGCCGGCAGGGAGCAGCTCGATCGTGAAACTTCGGCCCTTGAACGCATTTTGCTTGAATCCAGAACTTCAGAAGGCATGTCAATTGCCCAGATCAAGAAGCTACAGCCAGGTAGCGAAGTGGCAATTTCGCAACTGATTGCCGATGGCTTGATTGAAGGTCCGAAAGCCATTGCGGGGAAGCTGCTTTTGACCCTCAAAGGACGCTTGCTTGCCGACGCAGTTGTTCGAGCACTATCCAGCTGACACTTATTTACCTGTAGCGGGTAATATTGGCACTCATAAGCAATGAGTGCTAACTAGGTAGGTGATTGAGCTTGATTTCGGAAAGACCCCTCGAGGTTCTAAAAGCAATCGTGCAAGATTACATCCAGAGCAATGAGCCAGTTGGTTCCAAGTCTTTAGTTGAGCGTCACTCCTTCGGAGTTTCTGCGGCCACCATTCGAAACGACATGGCGATTCTTGAGGAAGAAGAGCTTATTGCCGCCCCACACACCTCCAGCGGTCGAGTCCCAACAGATAAGGGGTATCGCCTATTTGTTGATCGCCTAAATGAAGTCAAGCCAATTAGCAATGCCGAGCGCGCCGCAATTGAAGGCTTCATGTCAAAAAGTTCTGACCTCGATGAGACCCTTAGCCAAACAGCAAGGTTACTTTCACAGCTAACCAATGAAATTGCTCTGGTGCAGTATCCAAGCCTTGGCAAAGCCTCAGTTAGGCACATTGAGTTAATCGCCATTGATGAAAAGAGACTTCTATTGATGCTGATTACCGACTCCGGTCGGATTCAGCAGCACGTGATGGAAGTGGCCTCAGGCTACGAAGCATCAGCGGTTGAAAAGCTTCGCAACTTCCTAAACGAAAAAGTCGCCGGTAAGCCGCTATCTTCAGTGAACAAGACACTTCGTGCATCCAAAGATGAAATCAGCGCCCCACTGCAAGCACTTGCTGGCACTGTGATCCCAGAGGTTGCATTACTAGTTGACGCCAATAGTCAAGAAAAGATTCTGCTCGCCGGAACTTCCAACTTGGCAAAGCGCCAGGGGGAGTTTCCAGGAAGCATCTCACCGGTACTTGAAGCCATTGAAGAACAGGTAGTTTTACTCAAGCTGATTTCAGAGATGCAGGCCGATCAACACGGCGTCTCACTAAGAATCGGCAGAGAAAACACTGTCGATGCACTTTCAAATACCTCAGTATTAGTTTCTGGATACGAAAACCAAGGTAGTGAAGTGGCGAAGGTAGGAGTGATCGGTCCAACCCGAATGGATTACTCATCAAACATCGGTGCTGTTCGAGCGGTAGCCAGGTATCTCACGCAATCTCTCGGAGGACTCTAACTCTTGGCAGATCATTACGAGACTCTTGGCGTTTCCAGGAGCGCTTCTTCAGAAGAAATAAAGAAGGCATATCGAAAGTTAGCTCGTGAGCTACACCCAGACGTGAATGACTCAGACGCTGCTCAAGAGCGCTTTAAGTTGGTAACTCACGCCTACGAAGTGTTAGGTGATGACCAAGCAAGGCGTCGATACGATTCTGGTGGTGACTCTCAGAGCTTTGGCTTTGGTGATATTTTTGAGACTTTCTTTGGTGGAGGCCAGCGCGGACCTCGCTCTAGAGCCGAACGAGGTCAGGATGCCCTGCTTCGAGTTGAGCTAAGTTTCGAAGAAGCAATCTTTGGAGTTGAGAAGTCAATTCCGGTTGACACGGCTGTTTTATGCGACACCTGTAATGGAAGTTGTGCCAAGCCTGGCACCAGCCCAAGAGTTTGCGACATCTGCCACGGAAGTGGTCAGGTGCAAACTCAAGTTCGTTCACTGCTTGGTGCGATGGTTACAACTAGCCCATGTGGTTCTTGTCGCGGCTACGGTCACGTCATACCAGAGCCTTGTTTAGATTGTCGTGGCCAGGGAAGAGTGCGGGCAAGAAGAGATATCGAACTGAAAATTCCAGCTGGAGTTGAAGACGGCATTCGGTTGCAGCTATCTGGCTCTGGCGAAGTTGGATTTGGTGGTGGCCCAAGTGGTGATCTCTACGTTGATGTTTCTATTGCCCCTCATCAGCTATTTGGTAGATCTGGTGACGAGCTGACTTGCGAGCTAGAGCTACCTCTTCATGAGGCAGCTCTTGGAACGCTGGTAAAGATAAAGACTTTTGATGGCGAACTCGAATTGCAAATTCCAGCCGGTTCGCAAACTGGTGACACCGTGAGCGTAAAAGGAAAAGGTTTTGGCAGGCTTCGCCAGTCTGGCAGAGGCGATTTGGTTGTAACCCTTTCGGTAAAGATTCCAACAAAGTTGGACTCAAAGCAAAAGGAACTATTTAGAACCCTTGCCGGCTTGCGTAAAGCCGACACCGCTGGTCTAGTTCCGAGAAAATCAGGCGCGTTCCAGGGAAGACGCCGTGGTTGAGCCACTATTTATCTCACCCATTCCATCTGACACAAAAACCGGTTCCAAAATCAGAATCGCTGGCGCGGAAGCCAAACACGCCATATCGGTTCGCAGACTACAAATTGGTGAAGCAATAGCCGTATCTGATGGTCAGGGCCAAAAGGTACGCGGCAAGGTAAGTCAACTCTCTAAGGATTTTCTAGAACTTGATGTTGAATCAATTGAAAAAATCGACAGGCCAAAGCCGCAACTAGTTCTCGTTCAGGCCCTAGCCAAGGGAGATCGCGATGAAATGGCGGTGCAAGCCTGCACCGAGCTTGGCATTCAAACCGTGATTCCCTGGCAGAGCGAAAGATCAGTTTCGATTTGGAAACCTGAAAAACAAGACAAGCACCGACTTCGTTGGCAAACCATCGCAACCGAAGCTGCCAAGCAATCGCTCAGACCCTTTATCCCTGAGGTTGAGAAGGTTCTGGGAACCAGTGAGCTAGTGGATCGCCTGAAGAGTTTCGACCTGACGCTTGTTTTGGACCCAACCTCAACCACCTCATTGACGAGTGTGCCAATCGTTGGACACCAGTCGATAGCCATCGTTGTCGGCCCGGAAGGTGGAATTAGCCCGCAAGAACTTGAGCAGTTTCGCTCCGCTGGTTTGAGCCTGGTTGGTCTTGGAAGCGGCATTTTGAGAACTTCAACGGCTGGCGTGGCGGTAGCTTCCTACCTTCAAGCAACCCTTGGAAATTGGAGCTAGGGCTAGCTAAAACTAGACTGAAATACATGACAGAAGCTTCCTGCATCTTTTGCAAAATTGTCTCAGGCGATATTGCCTCGGACAAAATTGCAGAAACTGCAAACACCTTAGCCTTTCGGGACATTGCTCCGCTATCAAAGGTTCATCTGTTAGTGATTCCCAAAAAGCACTACAAGAACGTTGTTGAGCTTTCGGAAGCATCTCCTGCGGTACTGGGTGAGCTAATGTCGCAGGCAACCTCACTGGCTCAAGAACATACCAATGGCTCCTTCAAGCTACAGTTCAATACCGGCAGCGAAGCCGGACAGACCATTTTCCACGCCCACGCTCACGTTTTATCAGATAACTCAAAGGACGGCTCTTGACATCATCCGAATCTAAAGATTCAAAAACTGTCGTAATAGAAATCTCCGGTGTTGACCCCATATTCGTATTTGGGCCTGAAGACAAACTACTTAGAACCATCGAGGAAAGCTTTCCCGATGTTCGCTTCACAGCGCGCGGTAATGAGATTGAGATTTCTGGACCTAGTTCATCTGTTGCTCTAGCCGAGCAGCGCTTGAGGCAGATTATCTCTGCTGTTTCTTCAGGTAGGGAAGTCACCCCAGCCGATCTGAGAAGAACCGAGCCTGATCTTCTCTCACAAAGCATTCTTAGTTCCAGAGGTAAGTCGATCAGACCAAAAACTGCTGGTCAAAAAGAGTATGTCGAGTCAATTGATAAAAACACCATTGTTTTTGGGATTGGTCCTGCGGGAACCGGAAAGACCTACCTGGCTATGGCAAAGGCCGTGCAGGCTCTGCAGCGCAAGGAAGTTTCCAGAATCATCTTGACTAGGCCAGCAGTTGAAGCCGGGGAGCGCCTTGGCTTTCTTCCTGGAACTCTGAGCGAGAAAATCGACCCTTATCTAAGACCTTTATTTGATGCCCTGCACGAGATGCTGGATCCTGATGCAGTGCCAAGGATGATTGCCACCGGAACCATTGAAGTCGCGCCGCTTGCCTACATGCGAGGCCGGACACTGAATGACTCATTTATTATCTTGGACGAAGCACAAAACACCACGGCAGAGCAGATGAAGATGTTTCTAACTCGCCTGGGCTTCAATTCCAAGATGGTTGTCACAGGAGACATCACTCAGGTTGACCTGCAAGGCGGAGTATCGGGTCTACGAGTTGCCTCGAGAGTTCTTGCCAACGTTGAGGATGTTTACTTCTCTCAGATGAGCTCCGCAGATGTCATTAGACACCCGCTGGTTGGAAAGATCGTAGATGCCTATGATCGAGCTGACGCCGCCAATCCAAAAAAGGCAAACTAGTTGAGTATTGAAATAAGTAACGAAACCGAATTTGCTGTTGATGAAGTTCGGGTTCTTAGACTTGCCGAGTTTGCCTTGGATCGAATGAAAATTGATCCAGCAGCTGAATTGGCAATTATCTTTGTCGACGAACCTGCTATGGAGCAATTGCATTTGCAGTGGATGGACGAGCCAGGCCCCACCGATGTCCTTAGCTTTCCGATGGATGAGCTTCGCCCAGGAACTGAGTCAGAGCCAACACCTGCTGGCTTACTTGGAGACATCGTTATTTGCCCAACCGTTGCTCAAAAGCAAGCGGTAACAGCTGGCCATGAAACCATTAACGAGATTCTACTTTTGACCACCCACGGTGTGCTGCACCTATTGGGCTTTGATCACGCGGAACCAGAAGAAGAACTTGAGATGTTTGGCATTCAGAAGTCAGTATTGAAGGCCTACTACGAAAGCGAGAGCAGTCAACTTGTCGGAGAGTAACAGGTTCGCCTTTATCGGCAAAGTATTTGCAAAAAAGCAGGTGGATTCCACCGAGGCAGAGGAGTATGAGCAAGACCTAATTGAATCAGTCGAGGACTTTTCAGAGACCATTACCCGCGAGGTAATGATTCCAAGAATTGACATCGCAACAATCACTGCCGAATCCAATCTGGATACTGCGATGACCATGTTTTTATACAGCGGCTACTCCCGCCTGCCAGTTACAGGCAAGAACACAGATGACATCGTGGGGATCTTGTACCTAAAGGATGTAGCGAAGATTCTTCACGAAAGCCCAAAGCTCATGTTTGAAAAAACTGCGGAGGACCTTGCCAGGTCAGCAATATTCGTACCGGAGTCCAAGCCACTTAAGGACCTTTTGCAGGACATGCAAAAAAGCTTCACCCACATAGCCATAGTGATCGATGAGTACGGCGGGGTAGCGGGACTTGTGACCATGGAAGACGTTATTGAAGAGCTAGTTGGTGACATCGCGGATGAGTACGACAAAGAGGTCCCTGATGTAGAAAAGCTAGCAGTGGACCTTTACCGGGTAAATGCTCGCTTTTCTCTATTTGAACTAGGTGAACTACTTGAAATCGAGCTAGAAGACGATGACGTTGATTCCGTTGGTGGTTGGCTAACCAAGAGCCTGGGAGCTCTTCCAAAACTTGGTGATCAGATTGTGATCAACAACCTAGAACTTACTGCCGATAGAGTTGAGGGCCGGGCCAAGAGACTTGTAACCGTCTTAGTTCGAGTACTTGCTGAAAAGGAACCTGAGGAACTGTCAACTGATGAGTAGTGAATTTCGCGCTGGGTTTGTGACCTTCGTTGGTCGACCCAATGTCGGGAAATCAACTCTCACAAACGCCCTGGTCGGCGAAAAGATAGCTATCACGAGTGACAAACCGCAAACCACAAGAAAAGCCATTCGGGGGATTGCCCATCTCGATTCAGGTCAACTAATCATTGTTGACACCCCTGGTCTTCATCGCCCAAGGACATTACTTGGTGAAAGGCTTAATGACCTAGTCGCCTCAACTCTTGGAGAGGTGGACGTAATTGGAATGTGTTTCCCGGCTGGTGACAAAATTGGCCCAGGGGATAAGTTCATCAACGAACAGTTAAGTAGCTTTCCAAAGGCCAAGTGCGTTGCGATTGTAACCAAGAGCGAAACAGTTTCCAGAGAAGAACTAGCAAATCAACTGCTCGAGGTATCTAAACTTCGCGGCTGGAGCGAGATCATCCCAGTATCCGCCATCGCTGGTTCCCAGCTAGATGAGTTAGCTCAACTACTTGTTGGCATGATGCCACTATCTGAAGAGCTTTACCCTAAAGAGACAATCACTGACGAATCGATTGAGTCCCGAATCTGTGAACTGATTCGTGAAGCATCCCTGGAGGGCGTTCGTCACGAGCTTCCGCACTCACTAGCGGTAACCATGGACGAGATGAAAAAACGAGAAAACTCTGAGCTAACCGACATTCACGCCAACATATTTGTTGAGCGTGACAGTCAAAAAGGCATTGTTTTAGGCAAGGGCGGTTCGCGCCTAAAGGACGTGGGAACCAGAGCCCGCAAGGAGATAGAAGCTCTTATCGGAGGACCAGTGTTTCTGAGCCTCAGGGTAAAGATTGCTCACGAGTGGCAGCGAGATCCAAAGCAGCTAGGAAAACTAGGCTTTTAAGTGTTAGCCTTTTTTGGTGTTCTCTGAGCTACTACTTAGTGGCCGCGGCGAGGCCTACTAAACGGCCTTCCTCGTCGCGGAGCTTTGTTATAGCCGACTCAGACCATCTTTAGGAGAACACAATTGCAAAACAACCAGAAACCTTCCTCGATGCCGGTGCATCGATATAAGCCTTTCCACGAGCAAATAAAATTTGAGCTCCCGGATCGCACCTGGCCAACTAAGCGCATAGAAAAAACCCCACGCTGGTGTGCGGTGGATCTTCGCGACGGTAATCAAGCCCTAATTGATCCAATGTCGCCAGAGCGCAAACTAAAGATGTTCCAGCTGTTGGTTCGCATGGGATACAAAGAGATTGAAGTAGGTTTTCCTTCGGCTAGTCAGACCGACTTTGACTTTGTTCGAGTGCTAATCAACGACACTCACATCCCAGATGATGTCACGATTCAGGTTTTGACACAGGCCAGAGATCACCTAATTGAACGAACTTATGAGTCGCTCGTTGGAGCCAAAAACGTAATTGTTCACTTCTATAACTCGACTTCTGTGCTGCAGCGGAAAGTTGTTTTCAACCAGGACAAGGACGGTATCAAGAAAATTGCCTTGGACGCTGCTAAGAAGTGCAAATCACTGGAGCACATGCTTCCAGGAACCAATGTCTATTACGAGTACTCACCGGAAAGCTATACCGGAACAGAATTGGAGTACGCGCTCGAGGTTTGCAACGCGGTAATCGAGGAAATTGCCCCAACACCAGATCGGAAGATGGTAATCAACCTACCTGCGACCGTTGAGATGACCACCCCAAATGTTTACGCGGATTCAATCGAGTGGATGAGCAGAAGACTTACAAAGCGCGAGAGCGTTATTTTGTCGCTGCACCCACACAACGACCGCGGAACAGCTATTGCAGCTGCCGAACTTGGCTATATGGCTGGGGCCGACCGCATTGAGGGCTGCCTGTTTGGAAACGGTGAGCGAACCGGAAACGTTGACCTGGTGACTCTTGGATTGAACTTGTTCTCGCAGGGAATTGATCCGCAGATTGATTTTGGCGACATCGACGAGATCAAGCGCACCGTTGAGTACTGTAACCAGCTTCCGGTTGCGGAGCGCTCACCCTACGGTGGTGACCTGGTTTACACAGCATTTTCTGGCTCGCATCAAGACGCCATCAAAAAAGGCTTTGAGGCCATGCAGAAAACCGCTACCGAAGCAGGAAAAGATATATCTGAGCTTGAGTGGGCAGTGCCATATCTTCCAATTGATCCGATGGATGTTGGAAGAAGCTACGAGGCGGTTATTCGCGTTAACTCTCAGTCCGGTAAGGGCGGCGTTGCCTACCTATTGAAATCTGACCACTCACTGGATCTTCCAAGAAAGCTCCAGATTGAATTCTCTAGAGTTGTACAGGGCCTTACCGATAGCGAAGGTGGCGAAGTAAGCTCCGAGAAGCTTTGGGAGATATTCCAAGACGAATATCTTCCTGCGCCAATTGAAAAGTCCGAGCTTAAGTGGGGCCGCTTTGAACTAAAGCGCATGAAGACCGAAAGCGAAATGGATGGCGAGCTAAAACTTCAGATTGTCTTGCGCGATGGTGACAAAGAAGTTCAGGCCTCTGGAACCGGAAATGGTCCAATCTCTGCTTTCTTGTCAATCCTTGGTGCGCAGGGTGTGGAGACCAGATTGCTTGACTACATTGAGCACACCATGAGCGCCGGGGGAGATGCCCAGGCCGCTTCGTATATTGAGCTTGATGTGGCAGGAAAGACCCTCTGGGGAGTGGGAATCGATTCTGACATCGCGACTTCTTCGCTCAAGGCAGTAATTTCGGGAGTAAATCGCGCCATTCGTGCTTGAGAGCGAAGGTTCGTCCTTGGCTCGTTAGATACTGGTCTAGTGCCCGTTTATCGCGATGAAGCCGTTGTGCTTCGAACTCACAAGCTAGGCGAAGCTGACCGCATCGTCACTTTGCTTTCGCGCTACCGCGGCCAAATCAGAGCCGTTGCAAAAGGGGTTCGCAGAACAGCCTCCAAGTTCGGTTCCAGGCTTGAACCATTCATGGTTGTCGATGCACAGTTTTACGAAGGCAAGAATCTAGATATCGTAAACCAGGTTGAAACTATCGGCTCCTACGGCGGATCAATCATTGACGACTACGGAGCCTTTACTGCAGCCAACGCGATGGTTGAAGCAGCCGAGCGACTGACCATGGAAGAGTCTTCACCGCAGCAGTACCTTTTGTTAGTCGGAGCACTTCGATCGCTTGCAACCAAAGAGCATGACTCATCGCTGATTTTGGATTCTTACCTGTTGCGAGCTTTAGCCATAGCCGGTTGGGCTCCAAGCTTTGATGACTGTGCACGCTGTGACGCCAAGAGCCCACACACCGCTTTTGTTATGCAGGTCGGTTCGGTGGTTTGTGCAGAATGCAAGCCAATCGGAGCGATTTCATTATCAGTTGAGACAACAGCTCTACTTGGCGCCTTGCTATCTGGCGACTGGGAACTAGCGGAAAATTCCGCACCGGGCGCCAGAGCAAACGCATCGGGTATCGTAGCTGCATATAGTCAGTGGCATATTGAGCGCGGTCTTAAATCAATGCCCCACGTCGAAAGAGCATGATGGAGTTTCAGCCAGTAGCAAAAAAAGGCATCAAGTTTCCTAAGTTTTCTCAGGTTCCAAAGCACATAGCAATCGTGATGGATGGAAATGGCCGCTGGGCAAATAAGCGAGGACTTCCAAGAGTCGAAGGACACAAAGCCGGCGAGGCAGCACTTCTTGACGTAGTAGCAGGAGCCATCGAGGCTGGTGTTTCGGAGCTATCTGTATTCGCTTTCTCTACTGAGAACTGGAAACGATCCCCTGAAGAAGTGCGCTTTCTTATGGGTTTCAATAAAGAGGTGCTTAGAGCTCGCAGAGACCAACTAAATAACTGGGGCGTAAAGGTTCGCTGGGTCGGCAGAAGACCAAAGCTTTGGGCCAGCGTTATTGACGAGCTAGAAGAAGCAGAGAGAATGACAAAGAAGAACAAGGTTCTTACTTTGACGATGTGCGTGAACTACGGTTCACGCATTGAGATCGTGGACACCGTAAACGAAATCACTCAGCTGGTTGCTAAAAAGAAACTCAAGGCCGGATCTATAACCGAAAAGAGTTTTGGCAAACTGCTCTCAACTAACCCACTAAAAGATGTTGACCTATTTGTTCGATCCTCAGGCGAGAAGCGCATGTCAAACTTCTTGCTCTGGCAAAGTGCCTATGCCGAGCTGGTATTTAGTGAAGTGCTCTGGCCAGATTTCGACCGACAGGAGCTCTGGCGGGCCATTGAGCAGTACTCGACAAGGCAGCGCCGCTTTGGGGCTGCAATCGATAGCCCTAAGGGCTAACTAGCCAACTAAACTGGGGTTCAGCCTTAGTTCAGGCTTTATCTATCTATTTGGAGTACAAATTGGCCACCACCAATCGTCTAGATTCGGCAATTGCCCTCGCTAAGCGCAGAGGCTTTGTCTTTCCAGCCGGAGAAATCTATGGTGGTACCCGTTCAGCTTGGGATTATGGACCACTTGGAGTTGAACTCAAAGAAAACATCAAGCGTCAGTGGTGGCGCTCTGTTGTCAACAGCCGTGAGGACGTAGTTGGCTTAGATTCCTCAGTAATCCTGCCAAGAAAAGTGTGGGAAGCATCCGGACACGTAAAAGAGTTTGTTGATCCACTTATTGAGTGCACCAGCTGCAACAAAAGATTCCGCCAAGATCACCTAGAGGAAGCTTTTGAAGAGAAAAAGGGTCGCGCCCCAGAGTCCATGAAGGACATCGCTTGCCCTAACTGTGGTACTAGGGACGCTTGGACTGAACCCAAGCAGTTCAATGGACTACTAAAGACCCACCTCGGCCCTGTGGAAGATGAATCTGGAATGCACTACCTGAGGCCAGAAACTGCTCAGGGAATCTTCGTAAACTTCGCTAACGTACTAGGAGCGGCGCGCATGAAGCCGCCATTTGGAATCGGCCAAATCGGTAAGAGTTTCCGTAACGAGATCACCCCGGGAAACTTTATTTTTAGAACTCGCGAATTTGAGCAAATGGAGATGGAATTCTTCGTTCAACCGGGAACCGACGAAACCTGGCATGAGTACTGGATTCAAGAACGATTCAACTGGTATGTAAATCTTGGAATTAATCCTGAAAACTTAAGGTTGTTCGAGCACCCGAAGGAAAAGCTTTCGCACTATTCCAAGCGCACAGTAGATATCGAATACCGCTTTGGTTTTCCTGGAAGCGAATTTGGCGAACTCGAGGGAGTTGCTAACCGCACTGACTTCGACCTAGCAACTCACGCAAGAGAATCGGGTGTTGACCTTAGCTACTTCGATCAGAGCATCAATGAGCGCTGGACCCCCTATGTTATTGAGCCAGCGGCTGGTCTAACGAGGTCCCTAATGGCTTTCTTGGTCGACGCCTACGCTGAAGATGAAGCGCCAAACACAAAAGGTGGCGTGGATGTGAGAACCGTGCTGCGTTTGGACTACAGATTGGCTCCGGTGAAGGCAGCTGTGCTTCCACTGTCTCGCAATGAAGATCTTTCGCCGGTTGCAAGGAAACTTGCCAACGATTTGCGTGAGAGTTGGAACATTGACTTTGACGATTCCGGTGCAATCGGGCGCCGCTACCGCAGACAAGATGAAATTGGAACACCTTTTTGCATCACTGTTGACTTTGACTCCTTGCAGGATCAGGCAGTGACTGTGCGCGAGCGAGACAGCATGGAACAGCAGCGAGTTTCCCTAGACAAGCTAAAGGGCTACCTCGCTGAGAAGTTGGTCTAATCATTCATGCAGGCACAAACTAAACCGGCTCTAAGCTATGGCAACATAGCGATCGATGTTCCGGTGGTACTTGCTCCAATGGCTGGTATCACCAACACCGCTTACCGAAGACTCTGCCAAGGCTTTGGCGGAGGTCTCTACGTTTCGGAAATGGTTACCTCGAGAGCCCTGGTGGAGCGAACCGAAGAGTCCATGAGGCTAATTGGTCACCACGAGAGCGAAAAGGTTCGCTCTGTTCAGCTATACGGAGTTGATCCCAAAACAATCGCAGATGCAGTCACTATGCTGGTCTCTGAAGATCGCGCCGACCACATCGATCTAAACTTTGGCTGCCCGGTTCCAAAAGTCACTCGGAAAGGTGGCGGAGCAGCGCTTCCCTGGAAGCAAGACCTTTTCCAAGCAATTGTTCAGAATGCCGTTAAGGCTGCCGGGGAAATTCCAGTGACCGTGAAGATGCGAAAAGGTATCGATGCCGATCACCTTACTTTCTTGGAATCCGGAAAAGCTGCAAGGGATGCCGGAGTAGTGGCAGTTGCCCTGCACGGTCGAACCGCTGCTGATTACTACTCTGGCAAAGCTGACTGGGACGCGATTGCGGAACTTAGAGCGGCTTTACCTGATGTTCAAGTTCTTGGAAACGGGGACATCTGGTCTGCGCAGGACGCTGTAAACATGATGAAGCAAACCGGTGTTGATGGCGTGGTTGTTGGTCGAGGTTGCCTTGGAAGGCCCTGGCTTTTTGCAGATTTAGAAAACGCCTTCCGCTCTTATCTTGAAAACCCAAATGCCAACATCAATTACTCGCAGGTGCAACCAAACTTGGGTGAGGTAGCAGACGCCTTTAAGAAGCATGCTGAGCTACTTGTTGAGTTCTTCGGTGATGAATTGCGTGCCTGCAGGGATATCAGAAAACACGTTGCTTGGTACTTCAAGGGCTACCCGGTTGGCGGTTCTTTGCGTGCAGCTCTTGCAAGTGTTGAAACCCTGACCCACATGGATGAACTTCTTGGCACGTTGGATCGCAGCATGCCATACCCAGGAGACGAAGCCGAGGGCCCAAGAGGAAGAGCCGGGGGAATGAAGAGCTGCGCACTACCTGAGCACTGGTTGGATTCCAGGGAGCTTGGCGATTCCGCGAGAGCGTCGCTTTTGGAAGCTGAACTTAGCGTTTCGGGTGGCTAAATGATTAGCCGAGGTTATCAAGACTCAGATCAAGAAAGATTTGTTCCAGAAGATCGCTCGGGCTCAATCAAGCGGGGCGAATTTGCAAGGGACCGAGCTAGAGTTTTGCACTCCTCTGCACTTCGAAGACTCGGCGCTAAGACGCAGGTGCTGTCGCCTTCAAATGGTGATTTCGCCAGAACCAGACTCACCCACTCACTTGAGGTTGCTCAAGTCGGTCGTGAGATGGCACAAGAACTCGGTATTGATCCAGATGTAGTTGATACCGCTTGCTTGGCTCACGATTTGGGCCACCCTCCCTTTGGACACAATGGCGAAGCAGCACTAAACGCATGGTCGAAAGAATTCGGCGGATTCGAAGGCAACGCCCAAACACTGAGACTGCTATCTCGAATCGAACCAAAAGTATTCGATAGAAAAGGAAAAAGCCGGGGGCTAAACCTCACTCGCGCAGTATTGGATGCATCGTGTAAGTACCCGTGGGCTAGAGAATCAGGTCAGGCAGAAACTGGGGGAGACTACTCGGTGAAGTTTGGTTACTACCAGGACGACAAAGATGTCTTTGAATTCTTAAGAGCCGGAGCCACTCCGATGCGCAAGTGCATAGAAGCAGAGGTTATGGATTTTGCGGATGATGTTGCCTATTCAGTTCACGACTTTGAGGATGCCATTGTTTCTGGATACGTAAATCTGGCGGAGATCAATTCGGCATCTTCTGACGCGGAACTTCTGCAGAAGATCTCAGAGTGGGACGGCTCGGAGCTTACTATTTCAGATTTCGAACAAGCCCTTGCTAGGTTGCGTTCAAATAGTTACTGGCTCTCAAGTCACAGTGGCGAAATGAAAGATCAGGCAACTCTGAAGAACCTAACCAGTGCTCTGATTGGCTCATTCGTCAGAAGAACCACAGACCAAACAGAATTGGCAAACGCTTCCGAGCACTTAGTTAGATACCAGGGAGCCCTTGTGGTTCCAACAGAAGTTAGGGCTGAGATAGCAGTTCTCAAGGGAATAGTCTCTGCCTATCTAATGTCCGATGAGAAAAGGCAGCCTTACTACCAATGGCAAAGGGCGATTCTTTCTGAGCTTGCAGATGCCCTGCTGGCTGGCAACGGCAAGCACCTAGATACCTACTGCGCCAGCGCTTGGCAGGAAGCAACCACCGACGAGCAAAAGCACCGTGTGATTGTTGACCAAGTGGCATCACTTACTGACGTATCGGCTCTTAGCCTGCACCACGAACTAGTGAATAAATAGGATTATCAAGTGGCCGGAAAAATAAGCGCGAGAGACATCGAGGAAGTAAAAGCTCGAGTAAACATCGCCGATGTTATTGGTGGCTACGTCGCTCTAAAGCCAGCCAGCGCGGGAAGCCTTAAGGGTCTTTGCCCGTTCCATCAGGAAAAATCACCTTCCTTTAACGTCAGGCCCCTGCAAGGCTTCTATCACTGCTTTGGTTGTGGGGCAGGTGGCGATGTCTACAAGTTCATGCAGGAGATGGAGTCACTTAGCTTCTACGAAGCTGTTGAGAACCTAGCCCAAAAAGCTAGCTACACCCTTACTTACGAAGCTGGTTCCAACGCCCCAGACCAGGGACAAAAAGCCAGAATCTATGAAGCAAATCTCGCTGCTTCCAAATACTTTGCCGAGCAACTAGGAACAGATGCGGCAACAACCGGCCGAGACTTCTTGAAATCCCGTGGCTTTGATAAATCAGCTGCCGAAACTTATGGAGTGGGTTTTGCTCCTAAGGGCTGGAACAACCTCGTGGATCACCTCAAGACCTTGGGTTTCACCGAGGATGAGCTTGTGTTGGCCTCGTTGGCCTCTAGGGGAGAGCGTGGTCTTTACGACAAGTTTCGCGGAAGACTTATTTGGCCAATAAGAGACACCTCTAACCAGGTGATTGGTTTTGGAGCAAGAAAACTATTTGATGATGACCAGGGGCCTAAGTATCTAAACACTTCAGAAACTCCCGTGTATCACAAGTCAGCGGTGCTGTATGGAATTGATCTAGCTAAGAAAGAAATCTCCAAGACGCAAAAAGTAGTTGTAGTTGAGGGATACACAGACGTGATGGCTTGCCACCTAGCTGGAGTCACCACCGCGGTTGCTACCTGTGGAACAGCATTCGGAGATGAGCACATTCGAATCCTAAATCGAATGCTTTCAGCAAATGTTGATAATCCAGCAGAAGTTGTTTTCACTTTTGACCCAGACGAAGCTGGTCAAAAAGCAGCAATGCGCGCCTTTGCTGATGCAGACAAGTTCCACGCCAACAGCTTCATAGCGGTTGGACCAGATGGGCTAGACCCTTCGGATCTCAGGGTGCAAAAAGGCGATGAAGCCGTGCAGCTGATGATTGAAAGCAAAAAACCCATCTATGAGTTTGCCATCAAGCAGAAGCTAAAAAACTTTGACCTATCCAGCGTGGAAGGTCGAGTTGGTGCCGCCAGGGCAGCCGCCGCCGTCATTGCAACCATTCGGGACTCTGCAATGCGATCTGTTTACCTGCGCGAAGTTGCAAACTGGGTGAACCTTGATGTTTCGGAAGTTAGCGCATTGGTAGAGCGAGCTATCAAGGACAAGGTTGTTGCGGCTGTTGCACCAATGCGCCAGGACGTTGCTGCAGAACCTGCTGTCCAGTCTTTTGAGGAGCCAGATCTTCGAGACCCAACTATTCGCTTTGAGCGACAGTTACTTGAGGTTCTAATTCAGCACCCAGCAGAGATTGAAGAAGGTAAATTCCTAGAGCTAGTTTCGGGAGATTTCCTAGCCAAGGTTCACTCCTTACTTGCCTCAGCTCTTTTGGCCAATGCTGCACACCGCAAAGACTCATCCTGGTTGGTCAAGCTCGCAGAGGCTCTTGACCCAGCGCTACATCAGATTCTTCGGGCGATGGCCGCAACATCTTTACCGGCGAGTACCCCAGAAGAGCTAAAGCGCTATATCGATGGCGTTGCGGTAAGTGGCTTTATCAACTTGCTCACCAGGCAGAAGCTGTCCTTGCAGGCTGTTCTTCGCCAAACCGAACCATCGGATTCGGCCAAGATTTCTGAAATCCAAAAAGAGCTTATGGATATCGAACAGCGCAGGCGGGCGCTTCAAGGTGGCTAACAATTTTGTCGCAATCGAGCCTAAAAGCTTTCCGGAATACGAAAAAGCTTTAGCCCTTGGCGGTGCAAAGCTCTCGCCGATGGGGCCAGAGGTTCGTGGGCTGATCTGGACGGATTACTCTTCCCCGGCAGCACTGGGAGAATTGATTGATCGCAACCCTCAGTTGGAATGGGTGCAGTTACCATTTGCCGGAGTTGACGCATTCGCAAGGCAATTAGACAAGAAGGTTTTGTTCACTAGCGCTAAGGGTGCCTACAGGGAACCTGTAGCTGAGCATGCTCTAATGCTCGCTTTGGCTCTTGGTCGAAAGCTTCCAGTTCGCATCAAGGCTTCCAGTTGGGGCAAACGTGAAGCATTTAGCTTCTATGATTCAAAAGTTTTGCTCATTGGTGCTGGCGGAATATCAGAGGAGCTCACAAAACTTCTTGCGCCATTTAGGGCAGAGATTACTGTTGTGAGAAACAATGCCGACCTACCTTTCACAGGAGCCAAAAAAGTAGCGGGGTTGGATAAACTAGATAGCTTAATTCCAGAAGCTGACCTCGTGATTGTGACCTGTGCTTTGACAGAGCAAACTCGTGGACTCATCAATTACCAACGGCTGTCGCTTTTCAAGCCGACGGCCTATCTTGTTAATGTAGCCCGAGGGCCAATTGTGGTTAGCGATGATCTAATTCGAGCCTTAGATGATGGTCTGCTAGCCGGGGCTGGGTTGGATGTAACCGACCCAGAACCACTTCCAGTTGGGCACGCCTTTTTTGGCCGTGACGACTTGATTCTGACGCCTCATACCGCCGACACTAAGGAAATAGTCACCAGGCTATTTGCCACCCGCATTGAGCAGAATGTGAAGGCTTTTCTGGGTAACGGTACCTGGGTGGGCGAAGTTAGCCCTTCTCTGGGCTACTGATATAGCAGGGCTGCCATTTTTGGTAGTGTTGGAGGCTGCGCAAGCATTCCTCGGTAGCTCAATTGGCAGAGCAATCGGCTGTTAACCGATAGGTTCTTGGTTCGAGTCCAAGCCGGGGAGCCAGAGAATCCAGCCCACACCAAAGCAAGCCTCAGGAGATATGAGTGATTCGCTGGATACTAGACACAAAATGGATTCCAGAGATTGCACTTTGCCTCACCCTCTTGGCTGTTTTCGGCGGAATCAACGCCGCTACTAGCGGAATTAGCTACTTTCTACTGTCTATCCCATTCGCGCTAGCTTCGCTGTTTGTCAGAAAATATAGTTACCTCACGGGCGTAATGCTCTTGGTCGGAGCCGCTGTGCATATTGGATTCTCTGCAACTCTATCCATTGGAGACCTAGTTCTTGCAGCCGTAGCTTTTGTTTCCGGCGTGTTCACGGCAAATCCATGGCGTGTAATCAACATTCTGGCCGTCAGCGCTACTTCATTTTTGATTTTCGCAGGCGCTTTCTATAACCCAAATCTTTCACTGCCTAACTTGGGGATTATCGAATTCACTGACACCGGAAGACTTGCTTTCTTTATAGCTGGATCGATCTTGGCGGGAAGCCTAATTGGACTTGCCGCAGTTTGCGGTCGACTAGTTCGTGAACAATACTTGCAAAGGCAATTCCAAGGAAACCGCAAATACTCAAACTCCCAGCAAGATGAAATCTCGCTGGAGCTAGCCGAGCAAGCCAAGCGTTTCGAGATGGCGGGGGACATGAATGAAAGTGCTGTGCAGCACATTTCTTCTGTGATAACTAACGCGGAGGCTGGACTGTACACGGCCAAGCTAGATCCCGATGCGGGTTTGCGCGCGTTGGACAAAGTGCTGCTGAGCGCAAAGGCGGCTCACAGCGAGCTAAGAAGGCTATACGAGACCATCAATCGCGGAACAATCATCTCCACCGCGCCGCCAACTATAGAAAGCCTTTCGGCTCTTGAGCTAACTATGCGCGAGGCCGGTTACAAAATGGCCATAACCTACTCGGGCTCGAGAGTTGGATTAGATAGCTCAATGGAGATCGCAATTTATAGGATAGTTTTCGAGGCAATAAAGAATGTTCGCCAGCACAACCCAAAGGGCACAACTGTGACCGTAGAGCTAACCTGGTTTGAAACCAGCCTTCAAGTAATCATTCGAGACAACGGTGTTGAAGTAGTTAGAAAAAGCGCTGTTGGTTCAAATGGCTTACCCGCTCCCTATGACGCAAGCGATGACATCGATAACCTCCTAGAAAAAGTTATCGGACCCGGAATCACGGCTATGCGTGAGCGTGTAGAGAGCTTCGGTGGATCCTTGGAGGCTCAACGGGTAGTCGGGGTTGGATTCACCGTTTCGGCTCTTTTCCCGATTATTCGCCCCAAGCAAGACTGATCAGAACCTGAATGAGCCAATCCCTTCGAATTGCCCTGATTGATTGGAACACGAGTGTTCGATCCGCCAGGAGGGCAATTCTTGATGCCACAGAAAACCTCACCGTGGTCTTTGAATCCGATGGCAGCAAAGATCAGCTAAACCAGCTACCTGATTTATTGGTGGATGTCATAGTTATTGATCAACAACTAGATAGCAAAACTGGAGTCGAGGCCTTCTTGACCCTTAGGCAGAGCTATGAAGAACTGTCCGAGGTTCCCAAGGCAGTTCTCACCACGGTCTATGACGTTGCAACCCTTCGCGTCGAAGCTCTCGGGGCTGGAATGCACGATGTGGTGAGTATCGATAGCGGACCTAAGGGTCTAATTAATGCCATTAGGTCAGCCGCTTCAGCTGAACCCGTTATTGACCTAGCGGAACTTGCGAAGTTGCTCACAGAATCCCCGCCAATTTTCAAAAGCAATTTCGAACTGAGTCAAGCTGTTATTGCACTTCCGGTTAGAAAAAAGGGCCTGATTGAAAAACTTGTTGAGGAGTGGCCAAAGATACAAGCTGGCTCCAAGCCGAAGCTAAGTCTTGAGCAATACCAACCGCTTGCTCTTTCGCTAGGCTTTCTTAGCGCAAGCGAGCTTATTATCAAGCTCATGCAGAATGGGGTGTTAAATGCCAAGTGAAGCGCAAAGCGTTAGGGCAATCTCATTCGGGGTAGGTTTTGCAACCGGTCTCTACGGAATTTCTTTTGGAGCGCTATCGGTTGCTGCCGGCTTAGATTTTTGGCAGACGATGGCGCTAAGCCTTTTGATGTTTAGCGGGGGTAGCCAGTTCGCTTTTGTTGGAGTTATCGCAACCGGAGCGGGAGTTGTTCCCGCGGTTTTGTCAGCCTGGCTGCTGGGTGTTCGTAACGGCTTCTACGCAATTCGATTGGCTCCAGTCATGTCGTTGTCTGGAATCTTGAAGCCCGTTGGAGCTCAACTAACAATTGATGAATCAAATGCCGTTTCGCTGTCTCAAGAGCCTGATCTTCCAAAACAGCGTCAGGGTTTTTGGCTAACCGGAATATTCGTTTTTCTATTCTGGAACCTCGCCACAGCAGCCGGAGCGTTACTTGGTTCTGCAATTGGTAACCCGGCTGACTGGGGCTTGGACGCTGCAGCTGGTGCGGCTTTTCTTGGCTTGATTTGGCCAAGACTAAAAGAGTCCAAGCTATTGCTACTAGCTGTGGTGTCAGCCTTTACCGCCACCTTGCTGTCTAGCTTTGTGCTAGCTGGTATTCCAGTACTGCTGACCGCAGGAGTTGCTGTTATCTTCTGGATAATCGAGCTTTTAGGAAAATCAAAATGACGCTCTGGGTAGGTGTCTTGCTAGCAAGTGCACTGGTGTACTCCTGGAAGCTACTAGGTCATCTGATACCGGAGCGCTTCGTTCAGAATCCCAGCATTCGCTCTCTGGCTGCGCTACTTACGGTGGCAATGCTTGCAGGCCTTGTCGGAATTCAAACTTTTGTCTCTGCCGAGGGGATTACTTTAGACGCACGGGCAGCAGCCCTGGCGGTTGCAGCAGTTCTTTTCTACTTGAGAGTGCCATTTATTTTTGTGGTGATCGCAGCAGCGGCAGTTGCCAGTTTGCTAAGGATGTGGCTTTAGTCCTCGAGGTGATCTGTTCCTGGTAGCCAGGACTGGCCAGGTCTATTCCAACCAAGCTCGGCCATAACTTCGAATGCTTCCTTTTTTGTATCTTCTGGCAGCTTGTCTACATAAATTATTCCTTCAAGATGATCAAACTCATGCTGGAAGATCCTTGCGAACCAGCCTTCGGCTTCGATCTTTATAGGCTTTTGCTCGAGATCCACACCTTCGATTACTGCCCAGTCCGCTCGCTGCAGTAAGAATCTTTCCCCTGGCACTGAAAGACAGCCTTCGCTGTGTAATTCTTCATCAGGTTCTTCCTCTGAAATTGGCCCGATAGTGATTGTTGGATTGATAACTACCCCTCTTCGAGGGTTGTCATCATCATCGGGATAGTCGTATACAAACACCTGCAGCGCCACACCCACCTGAGGAGCTGCTAGACCTACCCCAGGAGCTGCCTCCATAGTTTCGAACATGTCGCGAACTAGATCGGATAATTCCTGATCAAATGCTGTGACCTGCTGGGCCCGCTGGTGCAGCACCTCGTCTCCGTAGATGCGTATTGGCCTGATCATGGCTCAAATCTAGCCGTTAGTTTTGGCTAAACAGCTCAATTCAGGGCTAGGCTCGAATTTGGGAAATTTTAGGAATACTTGTGGGACCAGAACTTAGATTATTAGCAATTGTTCTTGCTGTATTGGCAGCAGTTGCTCTAGCTTTTGGTGCGCAGTTTCAAAACCAGGCGGTTTCAACTAGCCGAGAAAAACACATCCAGCCCAAGGTTTCACTCTCGCTTCGAGAGCTAATCAATCTGCTGATAAAACCTCGCTGGGTTTCTGGAACTAGTTTGGTGTTTTTGGCCATGCTGTTACAGCTTGGAGCGCTTTCGCTAGCACCACTTATTGTGGTGCAGCCCATCGGAGCTATCGCTCTAGTTATCACCTCACTACTTAACGCTCGCTATACCAAGACCAAACTAAATCGAGCCACCATGTTGGCGATTGGGCTAAGCACTTTTGGCGTTGGCGGCTTTGTCGTTACTGCCTCTCAGGTAGCGGCCCAAGTGGAACTAACCGACGAGAACTTACTTGGAGTACTGCTGCTTTTTGTAATCATCCTGGTTGCCTTTGCGGCGCTATTTTTCATCTTTGGCAAAAAAGCCCAAGCGCTGACCTACATTCTTGGAGCTGGAGTGCTGTATGGATTTGTAGCAACTCTTGCCAAAGTAACTATCCAACGCCTGTATCAGATGGACTACGACATCTTGACCCTGATTGCAGTGGTCAGCATGATAGGTGCCGTGCTGCTGGGAGGCTGGTTCGTTCAGAATGCCTATGCTTCTGGGCCGCCAGATTTGGTTATCGCAGGATTGACTGTTATTGATCCGATAGTGGCGATTGCAATTGCTATTGGCATCTTGGGCGAGGCCCAGCAGGCCACCCTAGGCTCTGGATCTCTATTCTCGGCCTTTGGGCTGCTGGCAATTTGCGGAGTGTATTTGTTGTCCAAGGTTCACCCGGAACTAAGAAATCGACCCAAGGCTGCCGTCAAGTAAACTTGTAATCACACCCCAACATTCAATCTCAGGGATGAAATGACTGAAGCAGTAAAAGCTAGTAGACGCATGCGCGTGGTCATTGGCTGCGACACCTTCCCGCCAGACATTAATGGGGCATCCAGGTTCGCTGAGCGTCTAGCTGCTGGTCTAGTTAGGGCTGGGTACGAAGTGCACGTTATTGCACCTTCCTATAGCAAAAGATATGGCACCTTCACTGAAGTTCATGACTCCAGCTCTATGACTGTTCACCGGCTAAAAAGCTATCGAGTGGTGCAACACAAGACCTTGCGATACGTTTGGCCATTCACCCTAAAGGCTAAGACCGATCGAATCTTGAAAGATCTCAAGCCAGATGCGGTCCACATCAACTCTCACATGATTGTTGGCAGGTATCTAATTAGATCTGCAAAGCAGCAAGGGATAAGAGTCATTGCCACGAACCACATCATGCCTGAGAACCTAATCAAGTATTCGCTTGTCATTCCGCGCTGGGCAGAAAAAGTCGCAATGAGCCTTGCCTGGATGGACACTGGTCGAATCCTTAAAAAAGCTGACGTAGTAACAACCCCAACTAGAAAAGCCGCCAACCTTCTGGAAAGTGCTGCTGGACTAACCGGGGTGCTAGCTGTTTCTTGCGGAATCGAGGCCTCAAATTTTGCGAACAACAGCCCAACAACAAACACAGAGCCAAGAATTCTCTTTTTGGGCCGGCTTGATTACGAGAAACACATTCATAACTTGATTAAAGCCGTAGCGCTATTGCCGAAATCCCTGAAGGTGAAACTTGAAATTGTGGGCGACGGGGGAGAGCGCGAGTATCTGGAGAATCTTGCCAAGGACTTAGGCCTGGAAAACAACGTCGAATTCCGTGGTCACATTTCTGACGAAGAGTTGCCAAAGGTATACGAAAGAGCAACAGTATTTGCCATGCCATCAATTGCAGAGCTGCAATCAATTGCCACCATGGAGGCCATGGCCTCAGGTCGTCCTGTTGTGGCCGCAGACGCCATGGCACTGCCTCATTTAGTGCACGATGGTGACAACGGCTACCTATTTCCTCCAGATGACGTCAAGGCTTTCGCAGACCGCCTTCTAAAAGTTCTAACCGCTGATCAGAAAGAGCTAGATCGCCTCTCGGAGAACTCACTGCACTTGATTCAGTCCCACGATATTGATCGCACCATAAGAATCTTTGAAGGCCTTTATAGTGGTGAAAAGCAGGACGAGAATGAGACCGCCGACAACCTCGCAACCTACTCACTACCTATCGGTAGCCTTAGCAAAACCATTAGTAGATCTATTGCTTTAGCCAGAAGGCGCTCAGCCAAGCTTCGCGAGCAAGCAGAGCTCACACGCAAGGAATTGTTCGCCAGAGCCGAAGACGCCAGGGATGAAGTAATAGAGCGACTGGAAGAAGTTCGTGACGACGTTGCCTTCGCCGCTAAGAAGCTAGAGATTCGAGTGCGCAAGGGTGTCAAGAAAGCCGCTGAGAGACTCAGAAGAGAAGAACTTCCATAGACAATCTGTTTAGAGCTGTATACCCAGCATCAACATCACAACGTTTACCAGTGATGCCATTAGCAGAAGATGAAAAACCAGTTTGGGCGGGTTTGGGCGTAGAGCCAGAACGCTTGCAAGTAGCGACAAAGCTACAGTCAACCCCAGCCCCCCAATAGAAACCAAAGGGTCCAACTTGCTGCTTTGGGTCACCAATATTAGCGATGCGGAACTAGAGGTCACTGCAATAACCAGGGCTGATGCTTTCTGACCAAGAATGTGCGGAAGGGCTCTAACTCCAGTTTGCTTATCCGCTAGAAGATCTGGAAGCGTGTTGGCAAAGTGAGCAGCTACACCAAAGAGTCCTGCGACAATCATCACCCAAACCGGAGGCAACGCTGGATCTTGGCTTGAGAGAGTCACAAAAGCTGGCAGGATTCCAAAACCGAGAATGTACGGAACAACTGAAAAGCTATTGGCCTTAAGCCCGAGGTTGTATACCCAACCGATTGCAAGCATAAGTAGCATCCATAAAAATGCTGCAGTGCCTAGCGCAAAGGCGAGAGTAAGGGCAATGACTGCTGAAGCTATGGATGCTGTTCTAACTGAAGCCAGTGGAACCATACCCTGAGCTACCGGTTTGTCTAGTCTCTTTACGGCTTTATCTCTTCCCGCATCTAACCAGTCGTTAGAAAGACCGACTGAAAACTGCTGAGCCAGAACTGCTAAACCAACTAGCGAAAGTTTCTCTAGTGGCAAACCCACTCCAATTCCAAAAAGAACCGCGATGCTCGTTACTGACAGAGAGGGGAGAGGATGAGTGGATCTAAATAGAGCCAAAGCTTTTTGCCACATGATTTTTCCTCTTGACTGCCTTTTCTAAGCGTAAGCATTTAGCTGGCTTGGCTCACACCTCAGACTTTATTGCTTGTATCACTAGCATCACAGCCATTTCTAGGGTTCGTCGGTAAAGTAGTGGGGTGATTCGATTTCAGAAGCCGCGATTAGTCCTTAAGGCATGGAAATTCATTGATTAGCATCCTGGCTGTTGCTGTTGGCAGAATCGTTAGATTCATCATCCGTATCTTTCGGCGAGGGGGAGGTTCCGCGTTCCCCGGAACAGTTGCCAGCTCAATAGCCCCAAACTTGCTAAGCGATGCGATTCGGTCGGCAAGAAAAGGATTGGTCGTAGTTTCAGGCAGCTCTGGTAAGAGCTCAACGACTCAAGTACTTGTAGCGCTTCTAAGAGCTCATGGTTACAAAGTTTTCACAAACCCCTCGACGGCAAACATCAAACAGGGCCTCTATGCGGCGATTCTTCAGTTCGGTGATTATCGAGGTCATATTGACGCAGATTTTGTAGTTATGGAATGGGATGAGGGCCACGGCGCAGCCCTAGTTGAATCGCTTCACCCACGCCTTGCTGTGATCACCAATGTCTACTCAGACCAGCTTGATCGGTTCGTAGACCCAGAACTCGTAGTTGAGAAGTTGAAAAAGATCTATGACCACTCAGATCATGCCGTGATAAATGTGGATGACAAGAACCTAACGCAATTTGTAGATCCTGTAAAAATCACCGGCTTTGGATTATCGCCCTCAATTCAACCTCGCCCAAGCTATGCGATTAACTTTGGGCCAGAGCCTACATTTGAGCCTTCAGTCGAAGTCTCGAAGCTTGGTGAAAGATCTCTTCAGGTAAGAGTCCCCGGACGACTTCTTAGATTCGAAACAAAAGCTGACGCTCCCCATCAGGCTCTCAACCTGGCAGCTTCCATTGCTGCTGTTGCTAAATTGATTGAGCCCGATTGGGATTTGGTCGAAAAGACAGTTTCAAATTTGCCACCAGTATTTGCTAGAGATGAAATCGCGGCTGTTCGTGGCAAGGACGTTAGGTTTTTGCTCTGCCTGAATCCAACAAGCTTTACTCACAGCCTCAGTGAAATCTCTGATCAGACGAGCCCATTGATGATCATGGCCGGTTCTGACATCAGTGATCCAAGTTGGCTTTGGACCGTGGATTTTTCAAAGCTTAGGCACGTAGACGTTGTTGGAGGCAAGAACGCCTATGACCTAGCCCTGAGGCTGATGTATCAAGACGTTCAGGTGGACAGGATTATTCTCGAGGCTGATAAAGCAGCAGATGCATTTCTTGAACTTTCCGGACCGAGCCCGACAGTGCTTTTCACAGCCGACGCGATGCGACGCACCCGAAGATACTTGGGGTTGGCGAAATGATCAAATTAGCGACCTTCATGCCAACCTATTTCAACAACAATGGCGATCAAGGAAACATTGAGGTCCTTGCCAAGCAGCTTGAGTGGCGCGGTGTCCAATACTCTATGACTTCTACCGATTTTGCTGATTCAGACTTTTTACTTGTTGGCGATGGCTCGAGAGCAGTTATGCGTGAGTTCGAGTCAGAACTGGCCGCAATTACAGATTTGGTGGCCGAGCGCCTAAGAACTGGAAAGGCCACATTGCTTGTTGGTTCTACCCACGAGTTCTTCTGCTCTAGATTGCCTGGGCTTCCAGAACTACAGGAGGCACCAAGGGTAAGCGAGCATCGTGAGGTAAGTTCCGGGGATCTGAGAGTTTTTGGATACAGAAACAACGAAATCGATAACGACTTATTCATAGAACAAGCGTTTATCTCGACATCGCTGTTTGGCCCAATCCTTGCCAAGAACGAGAATCTTTTGAACATTGTTCTGAACTCAATGGGAGTAAGTACTGAGCTCCCGGCAGTGCATCAGTCACGGCTAGCTCTGGTGTTGCAGGGTGTTCGATCAAAGGCCTTAGGAAGCTAGCGGTCTTTATCGTCTAGTCTTAGTAATTGCGAGGGGAGTTAGCTCAGCTGGTTAGAGCAGCGGACTCATAATCCGTCGGTCACGGGTTCAAGTCCCGTACTCCCCACCAATCCGGCGTTGCCTTTTTCTCGAAAGTAACAAGATGGGCATAGCGACTCGTAGGTTACTTCTTCGCCGTCGATCGCTACCTGGTCACCGTCGAAGATGAAGCTGTCATTAATCTTTCTTGCGTTGAACATAGCTTTCTTACCACAACGACATATTGTCTTTAGCTCTTCCAGGCTGTGTGCGATCTCGAGTAGTCGAAGTGAGCCGGGAAAGCCGTTAGTTAGAAAGTCTGTGCGAATGCCATAAGCCAGAACTGGAACATCATCCAAAACTGCAATTTCTAGAGCTTGATCGACTTGCTCACGGGTTAGAAACTGCGATTCATCCAGCAGCAGGCAGGCAACTCTCTTGCCGGTCTTTTCGCGATGTAGGGTCGAGCGCTTTTGAAATTCTTTTCTCAGATTCAGCTCAGGAGTTACTAGAAAATCCACCTTGCGATCAACGCCAAGCCTGGACAAGATTGCCATATCTCCCTTGGTGTCTACCGCTGGCTTGGCAAGCAATACCGCTTGGCCACGCTCTTCGTAGTTATAGGCGGCCTGCAATAGGGCAGTTGACTTACCTGAGTTCATCGCACCGTGGCGGAAATATAGCTTGCTCATACTGTTGCAATTTTAGCTGCTTGTTTTGACTTGTTCCGCAGCTAGGTCTAGCCTTGGAGCACCACCAAATAAAGGTCGTAGGGGAAGACGTACCTAGGTTTGGAGGTGAGAGTATGTCTAAAGGGCTCGTGTTCATTCACCAAGCGCCCAGTGCTTTGCTTGCCCACATCGAGTGGACTATCTCGGGGGTCTGCGAAGCTCCAATAACCATTAGCTGGCACGCGTTGCCTGCCCCTATGAAGGGCTATCGCGCTCTCGCGCTTTGGGATGCCTCAGAAGGTGCTGGGGCGGTTCTTGCCACCTCGTTTATGAACCTCAAGCAACTTTCCTTTGAGGTGATTCAGCAGGACTCTCCGGATGTTGCTGGATACCGCTGGAGCTACACCCCGACTCTTGGCATGTTCTCATCAGCTACGGATGAGGCAGGAAACATCCTGGTTAGCGAAAATCAGTTGCGATATATTGTTGATAGCTGTGGGTCTAACGGCTTGAAGCTCCAAGCCGAGCTTCGAAAAGTCTTAGGTCAAGCTTTTGATGACGAACTTGAAAGCTACCGAGAGCTATTCGACGGATCGGAAAGCAACAACAGCGTTGTGACCGCCGAAGCCGAACGAGTTAGTTATAGCCAGAATGTGAGACCCCTGTAGCTTTCTTGGAGACACAACTACGTCCAGTTTGATTTCTGGATCTTGATTCTCAAGGTTAATTGTTGGTGGCGCAGTTTTTTCGTGCAGCGCTAGAACTGTAAAAATTGCTTCAATTGCCCCGGCTCCACCAAGAAGGTGACCAGTCGACGCCTTGGTTGCAGAGACCGGGATGCCAGCTAACTTCTCGCCAAAGACTCTCTTTAGTGCTTGATATTCTGCAATGTCTCCCACCGGTGTGCTGGTGGCGTGAGCGTTGATGTGAGCGACATCAGCTATTGAGCTGCCAGATTTTTCCAGGGCGCCAAGCATAGCTCTAGCGGCCGCAGTTCCTTCGGGATCAGGAGCAGTGATGTGATGAGCATCTGAAGTCACGGCGGCTCCAACGACCTCGGCATAAATCTTTGCCCCGCGAGCCTTGGCGTGTTCTTCGCTTTCCAGAATCAGTGTTCCAGCACCCTCACCCATCACGAAACCATCGCGAGCGGTGTCATAGGGCCTAGAAGCTCCGGCAGGGTCGTCGTTTCTTTTAGATAGCGCGTGCATTGCAGCAAAGGCTGCAATTGGAAGCGGGTGAATGGCGGCTTCGGCTCCACCGGCGACAATAATATCTGCTTCACCATTTCGGATTCTGTTGAAAGCGTTGGCAATGGCCTCTGTTCCAGAGGCGCATGCCGAAACAGCTGTTCTTACTCCAGCTCTCGCGTGCAATTCCATTCCAATGGCAGCAGCTGGACCATTGGCCATCAGCATCGGCACGGTCATCGGTAGCACTCGCCTTGGCCCACGCTCTTTGAGAGTGTCATAGGCGTCTAGCAGGGTCCAGATTCCACCAATACCGGTTGCGTATTCGACCGCTAGGCGTTCAGGAGCAACTTCGGGGGAGCCGGCATCGAGCCAAGCCTCTCGAGCTGACACGAGAGCGAGCTGGCTGGATGGGTCTAGTCTTTTTGCTTCTTGGGGAGTGAGCATTTCCTTGGCTGGAACCTTGGCTTGGCCCGCGAAGGTGACCGGAAGCTCATACTGAGCTACCCAGTCTTGAGTAAGGGTCGTTACGCCAGATTCACCGGCAAGCAAGGCTTGCCAGGTTGACTTGCTGTCGCCACCAAGTGGCGTAGTTGCGCCAATGCCAGTGACAACAACTTTGTGGACCAAGGTTTTTAGCCTTGCGCCTTTGTGATGTAGTTCACAGCGTCACCAACGGTAAGAAGGTTCTTTACCTCGTCGTCTGGAATCTTTACATCAAACTTGTCCTCGGCGTTGACGACGATTGTCATCATCGAAATTGAGTCAATGTCTAGATCGTCAGTGAATGACTTGTCTAGCTGTACAGCATCGTTAGCGATACCGGTTTCGTCGTTTACGATCTCTGCTAGTCCGCTAAGTACTTCTGCTGCAGAAAGTGCCATTTTTTGTCTCCTAGTTGTTTGATTGACCGATTGTAAGTTTAGGGCACAACCACTACTTGAGCCCCGTAGGCTAAACCAGCCCCGAAGCCTATTTGTAGCGCTAGATCACCTGATTTAATGCGACCTTCGGCCATAAGGGCGTGCATCGCCAGTGGGATGCTGGCAGCCGAGGTGTTGCCTGTTGTAATGATGTCTTTTGCAACAACCACTGATTCTGGTAGGGCTAATTGCTTAGCCATTTCATCAATAATGCGTTCGTTGGCCTGGTGGGTAACTAGAGCAGCTAGTTCTTCTGGTTTCACTCCAGCAACTTCTAGAGCTTCTTTGGCCACTTTTACCATTTCCCAAACTGCCCAACGGAAAACACTTTGACCTTCTTGAACAAGAGTTGGCCAACTTCCCGTGCCATCGCGGAAATCAAGTAGAGACCCTGTCATTCCAACTGCTTCCCACTTGGATCCATCGGAACCCCAAACACTTTTTGAAATACCTGGTGAATCGGAGGGCCCAACAATGGCAGCCCCTGCCCCATCTCCTAGCAAGAACGAAATTGATCTGTCGGTGGGATCGATGTAATCAGAGAGCTTCTCGCCACCAACAACAAGAACATACTTCGCAGTCCCTGATCTAACCAGTGAATCTGCTTGAGCGATGCCGTAGCAGTAACCAGCACAAGCAGCCGAGATGTCAAAAGCAGGAGCTGGGTTTGCACCGACGAGCTCTGCCAGCAGTGATGCGGCTGAGGGGGTCTGATATGGATGAGTGATGGTGGAGAATATCACAGCTTCAATCTCGGCTGGCTTGATGCCGGCTTTCTGAATCGCCTCGTTGCTTGCTTCAACGGCCATGTCCATTAGGGACCTATCCTTGCTGGCGCGCATTCTGGTCACGATGCCGGTGCGCTGTCTAATCCACTCATCGGATGAGTTGATAGGTCCAGTTATATCGTCATTGGTTACCGTTAGGTCTCCTCGAGATGCCCCGAGAGAGTAAATTTTGGAGAAAGCAATTGTTTCGGCTTGGTTTAGCTTCGCCATGTCTAATCCTGCTCTCTAACAAATGCGGTGGCCTTTTCAAGATCTTCTGGAGACCTTAGGGCCAAGGTGGCAACTCCCGGCATTGCCCGCTTCGCTATTCCAGTTAGGGTACCGCCTGGCAAAAGCTCGATAACAGCGCTCACGCCATCGGACACCATCGAATCCATGGTCAAATCCCATCGAACTGGGTTAGAAACCTGATTGATTAGTAGCTCCAAAAACTTATCTCCGCTGTCAACTCTTGCTCCATCGCTATTGGACCAAATTAGCAGTTTGGGATTTTCAGCTCTGATAGAACTCGCCAAAGAACTAAGCGGAACTTTGGCAGTTTCCATAAATGATGTGTGAAAAGCACCTGCTACTGCCAAACCCACTACCCGGGTTCCTGGCGCAGGCGAGTCAATAAGCTCTTGAATTTTCGCAGACGAACCCGCAGCGACTATTTGACCTTTTCCGTTGTAGTTTGCCGCAAAGAGCCCCAAGTTAGCTAAATGATCTAAAACAATCTCTTGTTCGCCGCCAACTACCGCTGCCATTGAGCTTGACTCAAGAGTTGCCGCCCGAGCCATTTGCTCACCTCGTGCTTTAACGAACTTGAGCGCAGCTTCAGTGTCCAATACTCCAGCAATGTTTGCAGCCGCTATTTCACCTACTGAGTGACCGGCAACCCCTGCAAACACGGAATCGTCTTTCAACGCCTCCACTAATACGGCGCAACTAGCCATTGAAGCAGCAACAATAAGCGGCTGGGCAATTTTGGTGTCCTTGATTGTCTCAGCGTCAGCTTCGGTTCCGAAGTGAATCAAATCCATTTCAAGAATTGCAGAGTACTTTTCGATTTCTTGTTTGAATGATTCCAGTTCTAACCATGGAGCCAAAAAGCCTGGGGTTTGGGCCCCTTGACCGGGGCACGTAAGAGCAATCAAGATTCCCTCGATCTCATGGTTGGCTCAGGCTCGTTCATTTTGCCAAGCAGGGTTGCCACCTGCAAAACAAACGACTCTCTAGCACCGGTAGCATCCCAGCCGATCAATTCAGAGATTTTCTTGAGGCGATAGCGAACGGTGTTGCTGTGAACAAACATCTCTCTGGCGGTTAGTTCTAGCGAGCGACCGGTTTCAAGGTAAGTCACGAGGGTATCGAGTAAGTCAGGGGAGTTTTTTCTAAGCGGTTGGTAGATCTTGTTCATCAGTGTTGTCTTGGCCAACATGTCGCCAGCAAGTGCTCGCTCAGCCAAGAGATCATCGGCCGAGGTAGGCCTTGGTGCCTTGTTCCAAGCTCCAACTACAGAGAAGCCAGAAAGAGCCGACCGAGCAGATTTGTGGGCGTCGGTGATCGAAGGAACCTCGGAGCCAACAACAATTGGCCCTTCGGTGAAACTATTCGATAGCCCACTGCATAGCGCGAAAAGTGAAGGAGTTTTTGCCGGGTCCAGATTCTCTTCCGGCACTTGACCGACTACGACAATGAGTCGATCACCGTGAATGCCAACCAGAACGTCCGCGCCACTTCTTCTTGCTTCTCTTCGCAAGTTGTCAACATCGGTGCTCTGATCTGAGCCACCGATCATTACCGCAACCGCGCCACGCGCTCTCCACCCGAGCGCGGAAACTCTAGAAGATAGTTCTTCTTCGTTTTCACCGCTGAGAATGCTGTCCACTACTAGAGCTTCTAACCTGGCATCCCACAGTCCTCGGGCTTCTGCGGCCTTGGCATAAACATCAGCGGCACTAAAAGCGATTTCTCTGGAATACAACAGCACAGCCTCGCGAAGCTCACTGTGTTCTTGGACCACTCGATCTTCAACAACTTGTACTACCACTCGAATAAGTTGCAATGTCTCTTGCAAAGATATCGAGCGAAGGAGTTCTCTTGGCGCAGTCGAAAACACATCGGCAGCAACCCAGGGCTGGGAGGTGGGATCTTCGTACCAAGCAAGAAATGAGGTGATACCAGCTTGGGCAACAAGTCCAACGGCAGACCTTCTAGCAGCTGGCATCTTGGAATACCAGGGGAGAGTCTTATCAAGACGAGCTAATGTGGTGGTTGCTAATTCTCCAGCGATGGATTGCAACCACTCAAGAGTTTCGTCCTTAGGCTTCGCCACCGGCAGTTCCGCTTGTTCCTGCGTTTACGTTGTGCAGTTGGTAGCGATCGATAGCCAGCTGCAACACTGAATGATCTAGCTCGCCGCGGGCAACAAGTTGCTGCAATGAACGCACCACAATCGATGGTCCATCGATCTTGAATTCACGTCTTGCAGCTGGCCTGGTGTCGGAGAAACCAAAACCATCTGCACCCAAAGTGGCATAGTCGCCTGGCACCCAAGCGCGAATCTGGTCCGGAACCGCGTGCATGTAATCGCTGACTCCAATAAATGGCCCAGAGGCGTTTTGAAGCTTCTTGGTGACATAAGCAGTTTCTACTTCATTGTTTGGGTAGAGGAAGCTCTCACGATCCTTATTCAGTCCATCGCGTCGTAGTTCGGTCCAGCTAGTTACCGACCAGATGTCAGCGGAAACTCCCCAGTCCTTAGCTAGAAGATCTTGTGCCTCGTAGGCCCATTGAAGAGCCACTCCAGAAGCCAGAATCTGAACCTTGCGTCCTGGAGCTTGGTTCTCGCTAACGCGGTGAATACCGCGCAGGATTCCGTCCACGTCCACGTTTTCTGGTTCTGCTGGCTGTACGTAAGGTTCGTTGTACACAGTTAGGTAGTAAATAACGTTTGGATCTTTATGGGTTTCGCCATACATGCGCTCAAGTCCTGCTTGCATGATGTGACCAATCTCATATCCGTAGGCCGGGTCGTAGCTAATAACTGCGGTGTTAGTTGATGCCAGTAGTGGCGAGTGACCATCGGCATGCTGCAAACCTTCACCGGTTAGTGTGGTGCGACCTGCGGTTGCACCAATCATGAATCCTCTGGTCATTTGATCAGTAGCTGCCCAAATAGCATCGGCGGTGCGCTGGAATCCAAACATCGAGTAGAAAACGTAAATTGGAATCATTGGTTGACCTTGAGTGGCATAACTGGAGCCAACCGCGGTAAAGGCAGCTATTGACCCAGCCTCGTTAATTCCGGTGTGCAGAATCTGACCAGTTTCTGACTCTTTGTAGTTCAGCAGTAGATCGCGGTCAACAGATAAGTAGTGATGTCCGGCTGGGTTGTAAATCTTCGCGGTTGGGAAGAATGCATCCATTCCAAATGTTCTTGCCTCGTCAGGAATGATCGGAACAATTCTTGGACCAAGTTCTGAAGATCTCAAAAGATCTTTTAGCAATCTAACGAAAGCCATAGTTGTGGCAACCTCTTGGGTTCCAGAGCCGGCTTTTGCTATGTCATAAGTCTTGTTTTCTGGAAGAGCAAAGCTCACATACTTGCTTCTTCGCTCTGGAAGGTAGCCACCAAGTTCTCGACGGCGCTCGTGCATGTATTGAATCTCTGGAGTTGAATCAGCTGGCTTGTAATACGGAGGCTGATATGGATCGCGCTCTAGCTCCGCGTCAGAGATTGGAATGTGTGTCTCGTCACGGAACTGCTTTAGATCGGCCAGGGTTAGTTTCTTCATCTGGTGAGTGGCGTTTCGACCTTCGAAGGTTTTACCAAGGGTGTAACCCTTGATGGTCTTGGCAATGATGACTGTCGGCTGACCCTTGTGCTCGGTTGCGGACTTATAGGCAGCGTAGATCTTCTTGTAGTCGTGACCACCGCGTCTTAGCCCCCAGAGCTGATCATCGGTCATTGGCTCCACCATCTTGGCGGTTCTTGGGTCGCGGCCAAAGAAGTTCTCTCTTACGAAAGCTCCGGACTCGGTTTTGTAGGTTTGGTAGTCACCATCGGGGGTTCTGTTCATTAAATCTACAAGCGCACCTTCAGTGTCTGCGCTTAGCAGTGGATCCCACTCGCGACCCCAGATGACCTTGATTACGTTCCATCCGGCACCTCTAAAGAACGACTCGAGCTCCTGAATGATCTTGCCGTTTCCTCTAACTGGGCCATCCAGGCGCTGCAGGTTGGCGTTTACAACGAAAGTTAGGTTGTCTAGGCCATCATTGGCAGCAAGTTGCAGTGCACCGCGGCTTTCGACCTCGTCAAGCTCGCCATCTCCCAGGAAGGCCCAAACGTGCTGCGAGGAAGTGTCTCGGAAGTTTCGGTTATGTAGGTAGCGGTTGAACTGAGCTTGGTAAATCGCGTTGATTGGCCCAAGTCCCATTGAAACAGTTGGGAACTGCCAGAACTCTGGCATGAGTCTTGGGTGTGGGTAAGAAGATAAACCTCCGCCTGGGTGTGATTTTTCCTGACGAAAACCATTTAGCTGGTTTTCGGAAAGTCGACCTTCCAAAAACGCACGAGCATACGGACCAGGGGAGGCGTGACCTTGAATGAAAATCTGATCTCCACCAGATGGGTGATCTTGACCTTTGAAGAAGTGGTTGAAACCAACTTCATATAAAGAAGCAGAGGAAGCAAAAGTTGAGATATGTCCACCAACCGCGATTCCTGGGCGCTGGGCTCGGTGCACCAGCATCGCTGCATTCCATCGCATCCAAGAGCGGTAGGTTCTCTCGATTTTTTCATCGCCTGGGAAAGCTGGTTCGTCTTCTGGAGAAATTGTGTTGATGTAATCGGTCGTTGGTACCAGCGGCACGTTAAGCTGCAGTTCATGTGAGCGTCTAAGAAGATTGAGCATTAACTCTCTAGCGCGACCGCGACCGCGGGTTGCTGAGGCCTGAGAAAGAGATTCCAGCCACTCGGAGGTTTCCTGAGGATCCATGTCTGGATTGGAAACTGCGTAGGCATCATTGTTGTTGATGGACAATGAAATCCTTTCTAAAAAGAGTCTTCGCTCATGTTTTTTGACAGCGAACCATTTAGGGCTCCGGATAGGGCCAATAAGAAGTTTACCTATTCAAGATGGGGTTATTTGAACCCAATATGAGGGCCTACTATGGAACCAAGTATTTAAAACAAGGAGACGCAATGGCTGCAGAAGTAGGCGAAAAGGCCCCAGATTTTGAGCTAAACAACCAGCACGGGGAGCTTGTGAAGCTTTCCTCTTATATCGGCAAAAAGCCAGTGGTGCTGGTTTTCTACCCACTCTCGTTCTCGGGCACCTGCACCGGAGAGCTTTGCGAGCTTCGAGACAACATTTCTCTGTTTGAGTCAGCGGACACCGAACTTTTGGCTATTTCTGTGGACTCGAAGTACACCCAGAAGATCTTTGCTGACCAGGAGGGTTACAAGTTTCAGGTGTTAGCCGACTTTTGGCCACACGGCGGCGTTGCCAAGCAATACGGGGTCTTCATGGAAGAAGCTGGCATTGCCAAGCGCGGCACCTTCTTGATTGATAAAGAAGGCGTGATTCAGGCCAAGTTTGTCAACGGCCCTGGCGAAGCAAGGGACCTAGGAAGCTACAAAGAGGCTCTAGCGGCTTTGTAGTAGAGTTTTGTAGTTGCCTTATGGCGCATGTTTGAGGGCCTTTAGCTCAGTTGGTAGAGCGCCACGTTTACACCGTGGATGTCATCGGTTCGAGCCCGGTAGGGCCCACAGATAGCGACCCAGGATAGCCCGGCGTTAGGATTTGGTCATGGAATCTCCAACACCCCCAACTCCTCGCTCGATGTCAGATGACGAGCTAAACGCCGAGGTCATGAGATTACAGTCTCAACCGGATGGCCTAATGGCTGCTATGGCTCTTATCGAAGCCCAAAACCTATTGAGGCAGCAAGATTCCTTCGCTTACTCGCAGTGGCAACTGCAAGCACAAATGCAAGTTGCCTCTGCTCCTGCCGAAGTTGCCGAGCCAGAGCCTAGAGTCGCGGAACCGGATCCAGTCATTGTCCCCGCCGCAACACCGGTCGTTTCTCAAGCGCCGGTCGTCCCTCCAGCACCGGTATCTCCTGCAGCACCAGTTGCGCCACCTGTTTCTGCTGTGCCGACGGTAGCGCAAGAATCAAGCGTTGATGAAATAGTTGCAGCCCTAAACAGAAACTATGTCAATGCGGAAACCAAGGATGAAAATACTGAGAACGAGGCTTCACCTCCCCTGTCGCCACCGGTACCAGCCTTGGCACCTGAAACCAAGAAAATAAGTTTCGATCAGCTAATTTCTGGCGAAGAAGAATCGGTTGCCGATGAGCCTCCTGCCCCCGCAGAAACTTCAGTTCAAACAGAGCCTACTGAAGGTGAAGTTGAAACTCGGGCTGCCGGGGTAGCTAGAACAAAAACTTCGGCTGCACTCAGTTGGTCATGGATCTCGATAGCTTCTTCACCTTTGGTTTTTGTCCTAGCTGCGTTCCTTAAAGAATCTGGCGCGTCTTTGGCGCAGTCACTTGTTGTGATTGCTGGACTAATTGTTACTACAGCTGTCTTGGCTGGGATTGGATCGGTTGCCGCTAAGCGTGGCTCAAGCCCAATAGGAGTGGTATCCAGAGCTGCGTTTGGGGTTTGGGGGAACGTTTTGCCGGCAGTTGCAATGCTGCTTGTGAAGATAACTTGGTCGATTGCGCTGTTGATTTTTGCGGCGAGAATCCTGTCTCCGCTGCTCGCGAGTCAGCCTTGGTTTGCAGTTATTAGTTCGCAGTTTGTATTCCCAGCGGAATTCACGGCTTTGATGCTCACCACAATTCCGATGGTCATGATTTCTGCTTTGGTTGCGGGATTTGGCGGCATCACCATGCTTCGATCCCAGCAATTAGTCGGGGCTTTCTCGCTACTTGGAATTTTGGGTATTGGCTTCTTCGTGTTCTCCACTAACTCGATTCTTGATCTGCAACAGGGTGAGTTACTTGCAGCACCAGCGCTTATCGACCTGGCTATCTTCAGCTTTATGTTTTTTGGCTTCACTGTCTTCTCGCAAAGCGGTGACTTCGCAAGGAAGCTACCGGTTGAAACCCCTGGAGCCAAGGTTTTCTTCCTCTCTTTTGTGTCCACTCTGTTTATCCCTCTTGCTGTTGGAGTAATGGGAGTGCTTTGGATATACATGGCCGACGAAAGCTTTGGGCTGTTGCTAACTGATCAATTAATTCCAACTATTGCCGCAGCAGCACCTATTTGGGTCTTTATTGGATTTGTAGTTGCGGTAGGGCTTTCGGTGCTGCAGCTATTGGCAAACTCGATTTACTCTCTAGCGGGTTCTTTAGCGTCAGTTGGGGCAAAACTTCCTGGGGCACTTTCTGTATTGCTACTTTCCATTGTTTTGCTGGCCGGAACATTGGTTTCCAGCATGCTGCTAGCAACATCTTCCGTGCTTGCGATGCTAATTGAATTGCTACTTATTGTCTCTGTAGTTGCAGCCGCATACAGCGGAATCGTGGTGGCCGATGCGCTGATACGCTCACGCGATTACCACGAGGTATCGCTTACTCGAGACTATGGTTTCTATGGTCGATTCAACTTCGCTAACCTCATCGGATTTATCTTGGCCGTGGCGCTTGGTTTTGGATACCTGAATGGAACTGGATTGCTCTCATCCTGGACCGGTTACCTAGGTGATTTCACACCAGCAATTTTTGACATCGCGGGTTCCAACATCGGCATTGCAATGGCCTTTGGTCTTGCTATTTTGTTCCCGGTTTTGTTTGGCATTCCAAGGATCAAGAAACAAGAAGTTAAGCTCGTGGAGTTGGATGAGCGCCGAGAGGAACTCAAGGAATACCTAGACACGGCTAACTAGGCGCATGACAGTCAAGTTATCTGAACTTCTTTCGGTATTCGAAACTCTCTGGCCACAATCCGGTGCTGACGAGTGGGATCAAGTCGGACTTGCCTGTGGCTCGGCGAATCAAGAGGTGGAGAGGGTCCTACTGTGCGTGGACCCAACACTTGCTGTTTTACAGGAGGCCAAAGCCAAAAAGTGCCAGTTAGTTTTTTCCCACCACCCACTTCTTCTTGAGGGCGTTCACACCGTTGCTCAAGGCGAACTAAAAGGCGACATTCTTTCTTTTGCAATCACCAATTCAATTGCCCTATTCTCCGCACACACCAACGCCGACATTGTGCCTGGGGGAGTGTCCGATGTCTTGGCCAGCAAGATTGGCATCAAGAACAGCGTTCCGCTAGTTGCCACCACAGGCAACTCTGGCCACGGCAGAATCGGCAACCTAGATCAACCAATAACAGTGCGTGAACTAGCTCAAAAAATCAACGAGATTTTGCCTGCTACCTACGCACCAATTCGAGTTGCTGGAAATCCAACAGCGCACGTTTCTAGAGTTGCCGTTGTTGGGGGTTCTGGGGCAAGTTTTCTCCCGGCTGCAATCAGCGCGGGAGCTGAGTGCTTTGTAACAAGCGATCTGAAGCATCACGTGAGCCTGGACGCTGTTACCGACCAAGCTCAGAGCATTAGCCTTATCGACATCTCTCACTTCGCAGCGGAAAGCCTCTGGCTCGCTCCCGCTGCAGCCCAACTTGCAAAACAAGTCCCGAATGTTGAGTTTTTAGTTAGTGAAGAAAACACCGACCCATGGTCGCTAACGATTCCAGGAAAGTTATCATGATCGCGAGTTTGACCGATCAAAAGCAGCTATTGGCTATTGCAGCTCACGATGTCGAGCTGGCGAGAATTTCAAATTCGCGAAAGCAAGCCCAGGCCGAGACAGAGCTTGAGGCAGCTTCCGCCGAAACCTTGCGGTTATCAGATTTACTGATTGACGCCAGAAATGCGGTCGGTGAACTTGAGATGGAACTAAGTAGAGCTGAGGCTGATCTTGAGCTAGTCGCTAATCGAATTTCTAAAGATAACAAGCAGCTTTCTTCAACAAGTTCGGCAAAAGAAGCTCAGGGAATAGAGCATGAGCTTGTCACTCTAGGAACCAGAAAAAGTGAACTCGAGGATGCTCAGCTTCAGATTATGGAACTTTTGGAAACCGCCCAGCAGGCTCATGAAGAGCTAAAGCAAGATAAACAAGCAGCCGATTCAACTCTTGCAGCTTTGCAGGAGAGAATTTCCTCAGAGCTGGCTGATCTTGGAGCGCAGGCCGAGAAAATTCAGGCCGAGCGTAAGGACATTCTTTCCGCAATTGATCAAGGGCTTGCGGCCGCCTACGAGCGAAAATACAGCCGCGGGGTTGCAGTTGGAAGATTGACGGGCAGAGATTGTGGGGCCTGCAGACTCTCCATTACGGCAACAAGTTTTGAGGAGCTCATGGCCCTGCCTCAAGAAGAACTAGCCGAATGCCCAAACTGCCAAGCCTTCCTGGTGCGCTCATGAAGCTAATCATTGAAGCCGATGGCGGATCAAGGGGAAATCCTGGATTGAGCGGTGCCGGAGCGGTCGTTATCGACGCGGCAAGTGGCAACATCCTTCGAGAGATATCCGAAGCGGTTGGAATTGCAACCAATAACGTTGCAGAATATTCGGCATTGATTTTTGCCCTTGAGTCGGCTTTCGAGATTGAACCTGCGGCAGAGATTGTTGTTCGGATGGATTCCAAACTCGTTGTTGAGCAGATGAGTGGTCGCTGGAAGATCAAACACCCCGACATGCTTTCACTGGGAGCAAGAGTTCAACAGCTCATCTCTGGAAAAAGTGTTGAGTTTGTATGGATCCCGAGAGAGCAAAATGTCTTGGCCGACGCACTAGCCAACAAGGCTATGGATGGTGAACCCGCGCCAACTGCAGCCGCAGGCGAGTTCAATCATGTTGCTCCCTCATCTATACGTGCCCCACAATCTTCTGTAGCCGAAGCCACCACTTTGATCATGGTCAGACACGGTAGAACTGCACTCACTGAAACAAGGAAAATCTCCGGAGGGGACGGTGAGAACCCAGATCTTTCCGAGCTTGGCAACAAAGACGCTGCCGAGGTTGCTCTTGAGCTTGCCAGAGTCGGAAGCTCAGGAGCGTTTAGCTTCCTAGCCAAGCCAGTTGTGGTCATTCATTCGCCCGTTAAGCGCGCAGCCCAAACTGCTAGCAAGATTTCTCAGAAGCTAGGCGCTGAACTAGTTGAGCTGGCTGACCTTAGAGAAATTGGCTTTGGCGACTGGGATGGTCTAACCAACGAGGAGTTATTCGTTGGCCACGAGAGCCAGTATCAGGCTTGGCGAGGTTCCTACGATGTTGCGCCTCCGAACGGGGAATCACTCAAAGACTTTGATGTTCGGGTAAATCGAAGCCTGGATTTCATACTTGATAAGTTCGCTGGTAAAACCGTGGTTGTAGTGGCTCACGTGATGCCAATTCGGGGACTGCTTCGAATTGCCAACGATGCCTCGGTTGCTGGGTATTGGCGGGTTGATCTTGGCCCTGCATCGATTTCGATTGCACGTTTCTGGGGTCGCGAGGGCGCCGAGATAGTCTGTGTGAATTCAACTTCGCATTTATCTTCTTGACCTCGCTGGCTAGACTTGTGAATGGATGGGTCGGCAAGACGGTCGCGGCAGTTTACTGACGAGGAACGTCCGGGCTCCAAAGAGCAAAATGGTGGGTAACGCCCACCCGGGGCAACCCGAGAGACAGTGCAACAGAAAGCAAACCGCCGAGCAATCGGTAAGGGTGAAACGGTGGTGTAAGAGACCACCAGCGATTCAAGTGATTGAATCGGCTAGGTAAACCTCATTTGGAGCAAGACCAAACAGTGAACGCTTGAGGGCTGCTCGCCCAAGTTCACGGGTAGGTCGCTTGAGACGTTGGGCAACTAACGTCCTAGATAGATGACCGTCACTTTGCAAAAAGGACAAAACCCGGCGTAATAGCCGGCCCATCCACTTAATCCTTGCTGTGACGCTTCGCCGCAAAGTAAGCAGCGCCGATGATTCCAGCGTTGTTCTTAGATTTAGCAGGAACTATCTCAACGTCAGATTCAATCATGTGAACAAAACTACTGTGTTCTTTGGAAACCCCACCGCCGATGATAATCAAGTCGGGGTAGAACAAGCGGTTAAGGCGGTCAAAGTACTTTGAAAGAATCTTTGCCCACTGCTCAAAGCTGAGATCATCCCTTGCTTTTGCAGAATAGGCTGCCTTGGTCTCGTAATCGACTCCGTCGATTTCGATGTGGCCAAGCTCGGTGTTTGGTATCAACTTGCCGTTCATAAAAAGTGCGGTACCGATGCCGGTACCTAACGTACACATCAGTACAAGCCCCTTACGGTCTTGGCCTGCGCCGAATTTGATTTCGGCTACTCCTGCGGCATCAGCATCATTTAGCATAACGACCTCGGTGCCAAGAGCTTTTGAAAAAAGCTTGCCAGCTTGAAGCCCAATCCACTCGTTTGATACGTTAGCGGCCGAAAGAGTTACACCGTTTTTTACAGGCGCAGGGAAACATATTCCAATTGGAGTATTTTTCGGGGCATTAATCTGCTTTACGAGCTTTATCACAAGCTCCACAACACTTGCGGGCTTTCCTCCATCTGGAGTGTCAAAACGCAATCTCTCTGTGACTAACTCACCCTTTTTGAGATTTACTAACGCACCTTTGATACCGGTTCCACCGATATCTATGCCGATTGCGTTTTTCATAACTTTCTCATTTTAGGGCAGAGTGAGAATCTGAGCTCCAGATTCGGTTACAACCAGAGTGTGTTCAAACTGTGCGGTGATCGATTTGTCTTTGGTGGCAACAGTCCAGCCATCTGGCCACATGTCCCACTCGTGAGTGCCGAGGGTCAACATGGGCTCAATGGTAAACACCATCCCAACTTCCATAGTGTTCGAATATAGCGGCGCCGCATCGTAGTGAGGGATGACTAGTCCAGAGTGAAACGCCTCTCCGATACCGTGACCGGTGAAGTCCCGGACAACTCCGTAGCCAAATCTCTTGGCGTAGGACTCGATTGTTCGGCCAATTACGTTGATTGGACGCCCTGGCATAACAGATGCGATTGCACGCTCGAGTGACTCTTTGGTTCGGTCAACTAGCAAGGACACTTCTTCGGAAACATGGCCAACTTTGAAAGTCTGATTGCTGTCTCCGTGGAAGCCATCGAGATACGCAGTGACGTCAATGTTGACTATGTCTCCATCTTGGATCTCTAGATCATCAGGAATTCCATGGCAGATGATCTCGTTTACCGATGTGCAGCAGGATTTTGGAAACCCTCGGTAACCCAAAGTTGATGGGTAGGCACCGTTCGAGATCAAAAAATCGTGCACGATAACATCGAGCTGGTTTGTGCTCATGCCGACCTGGATGCTGCTTCCAGCTAGTTCAATAGCTTGTGCTGCGAGCTTTCCAGCACTGCGGATCTTTTCTATTTGTTCTGCTGTTTTAACATGACCGCCAGTCCATTCGGCGGGGGCTTTCTTGCCGACATATTCTGGTTTGACTATGTTGCTTGGCACCGAGAGGGCTTTTGACACCACTCCAGGCGTTAGTGAACCAGATACGGTATCGCGAGGCATTTATCCAGTCTATTCAACGCTCCCCGCTAGGCTCACTTGATAGGAGGGTAAAATGTCTGAGGCTGCAAAGTATTGGTTCAACACGAAAACCAAGCAAGTTGAGTTCGGGCTCAAAAGTTCTTCTCTTGATCGAATCGGACCTTTTGAGACCGAGAAAGAAGCAGCAAACGCCGAGGAAATTGTCAGATCCCGTGCCAAGCAATGGCTCGAGGATGAAAAGCTCGAGGACTAGCTATCGAATGAGTGTTCCGGACCAGGAAACTCACCAGAGATAACTTCGGCTCGATAGTTACTCGCCGATTTAGCTAGGTCACTTCGTAGGTTTGTGTACTGCTTCACGAATTTCCTGGTGCCGCTAGAAAGCCCAGCAAAATCCTGCCACACAAGTATTTGGCCATCGGTTCCGTTGCCGGCTCCGATACCAATAGTTGGAACCGATAGCTTCTGGCTTAGATCTCTAGCTAACTCAGCTGGCACCATTTCAAGAACTATCGCGAATACGCCAGCTTCCTGTAGCGCTAGTGCATCCTTCTCGAGGGCGACCGCTTGTTCGCCTCTGCCTTGAACTTTGAAACCACCAAGAGCGTGAACCGACTGCGGTGTAAAGCCGAGATGGCCCATGACTGGAATACCTGCCGCAACAATTGCTCTTACCTGCGGGGTGCGATCTGATCCACCCTCTAGCTTTACTGCTTCTGCGCCAGATTGCTTCATCATCAAAATTGCATTTTCTAATGCTCGGGTTGGCGACACCTCATAAGACCCAAATGGCATATCTATTACCACGAGGGCTCGCTTAGCCGCGGAGCTTACGCCTTTTCCAAAGCTGATCATCTCGTCAACGGTTACCTCGAGAGTGCTGTCGTGGCCCAAAACAGTGTTGCCGGCAGAGTCTCCAACCAGGATGACCTCAATTCCGGCTTGATCAAAGATTTCAGCGGTGGTCGCGTCGTAGCTGGTGAGGCAAGAAAACTTTGTTCCGGAAGCCTTTAGTTCAGCTAGCGAACTAGTTCGCACCTTTTTTATTTCACTTGCCAAGACAACTCCTACTTAGACCAACGGGTGATTGGAAGTCTTCGTTCTCGCCCAAAGGCAAGTTTAGTAATTCTTGGCCCTATCGCACTCTGTCTTCTCTTCCATTCAGAGATGCTTACCAAGCGAATAACCGACTCAACGGTTGAGGCATCTAAACCTTGAGCAATAATCTCCGATTCAGACATTCGCTGTTCGATGTGTAGCTCAAGGATTCGATCTAGCACCGCGTACTCTGGCAGCGAGTCTTGATCTAGTTGATCTGGGCGAAGTTCAGCCGAGGGTGGCTTGCTAATTGACGCTTCTGGAATCGGGGGAGTAATTCCCTGTTTGGTAGCTAACTCATTGCGGTATCTGGCAAGGTCCCAAACCAGTGTTTTTTCAACGTCCTTTATCGGCGCGTATCCACCAGCGGCATCACCATAAATAGTGGAGTAACCAACCGCGAGTTCAGTCTTGTTGCCAGTTGAAAGCAGCAAGTGCCCATCGGTGTTTGATTTTGCCATGAGAATTACTGCTCGGATTCTTGCCTGCAGATTCTCTGCAGCCAGGCCCTCTAGAGAGAGTTTGTCTACAAACTGCTCCACGTATGTCTCGATTGGCTCGGTCGAGTAAACCAGGCCAGTGTTTTTTGCTAGCAACGCCGCATCAGATAGCGAGTGATCCGAGGAGTATTTGCTCGGTAGCGATACCCCAAAGACATTCTTGGCACCAATGGCGTCTACTGCAATGCTTGCGCAAACAGCTGAGTCAATTCCGCCCGAAAGACCGAGCACTACTGACTTGAATCCGTTCTTTCGGACATAATCACGCACTCCTAGAACCAATGCATTCCAGACCTGCGCTAAATCGGTTTGGGTTTTGGTTGATTCCGTGACTGGCTTGATTGAGTTCTTGGATTCAATTTCGACAACCAATAGATCAGTATCAAATTGCTTAGCACGAGTGATTTCTTTACCGCCAGCATCGATTAGGAAGCTATTGCCGTCAAAAATCAAATCGTCCTGACCGCCAACTAAGTTCACGTAGGCAACGGCTGTGGATTGCTTGGAGGCTAACTCCGAAACCAACTCAAGCCTGGTATCGGTCTTGGAGCGTTCAAAAGGAGAGCCATTAAGCACCAGGGTTAGATCAACATCGTGGCTTGCTATTTGCGAAACCGGCCCACCACTTTGCCAAATGTCTTCGCAAATTACTGTTGCAAAACGTAGTCCATCAATTTCAAAGGTGAGTAGCTCATCACCTGGAACAAAGACTCGATACTCGTCAAATACCGAGTAGTTGGGAAGGTGATGCTTGGCGTAGCTAGCTTGCACGTTGCCATCAAAAATCAAGCTGGCACAGTTTTGTCCGATAGCCCAAGATGTCGGGCTTTTCGCTAATGCTGGATGTCCAACGACCACGCGAATGTGACCTTGACCGCGCTTGGCTAGTTCCTTTGCGAGGGCTTCCAGAGCCTTACCCGAGTCGTTCAGGAAGTCTTTGCCAAGGGCTAGATCTTCAATCGGGTAGCCAGTTAGTGCGAGCTCTGGAAATAGCACCAAGTTCGAACCCAAGTCTTGGGCTTGCTGAACTTTTTCTAGAATCTGCGTGCTATTTCCCGCAAGGTCACCCACAGTCGGGTTTATCTGGGCCATGGCTAGGCGAAGAGCGGGCATAAGTATTAGCCTAGTAGCAGGCAAGGAAGAGGTTTTTCATGGATAAGCAGCGCGATTTTGTGCTCCGAACAATCGAAGAGCGAGGCGTTAAGTTCGTTCGACTTTGGTTCACCGATGTTGCTGGAACTCTCAAAATGGTTGCCGTCGCTCCTGCCGAAGTTGAAGGGGCGTTTGCCGAAGGCTTAGGTTTTGATGGCTCTGCAATCGAAGGACTCTCAAGATCATATGAAGCCGATATGTTGGCGGCTCCAGATCCATCTACTTTCCAGATTCTGCCATGGCGAGGAGACGTAGACCCAACCGCAAGAATGTTCTGCGACATTATGACTCCGGATGGCCAACCGGCCGCAGCTGACCCAAGAAACGTTTTGCGAAGGGCTCTGGCTAAAGCCAGCGACCTTGGTTTTTCCTTTTACATTCACCCAGAGATTGAGTTCTATCTTTTGAAGTCATCTCAGATTGGTCCAGAAGGCCCAATTCCGGTCGATAACGCTGGTTACTTCGACAACGTTCCAGGTGGCACCGCACACAACTTCCGCAGAAGAGCCGTTACCATGCTCGAGCAGCTGGGTATCTCTGTTGAGTTCAGCCACCACGAAGGTGGTCCTGGTCAAAATGAAATTGATCTTCGTTACGCCGATGCACTAACCATGGCAGATAACATCATGACCTTTAGAACCGTCATCAAGGAAGTTGCCATCGAGCAGGGCGTATACGCCACCTTCATGCCAAAACCTTTCACTGAGCATCCAGGATCTGGAATGCACACCCACATGTCCCTATTCGAAGGTGACACCAACGCGTTCTTCGACGCCAGCGGCCAGTATCGGTTATCTAAAGTCGGTCGTCAGTTCATGGCTGGATTGTTGCGCCACGCTCCTGAGATCACCGCGGTAACCAACCAGTACGTGAATTCATACAAGCGCCTCTGGGGTGGTGGCGAAGCTCCAAGCTTTGTTTGCTGGGGCCACAACAACCGGTCAGCTTTGATTCGTGTTCCGCTATACAAGCCAGACAAGGGTCAGTCCTCACGTATTGAGTATCGAGCCATAGATTCAGCAGCAAACCCATACCTTGCCTACGCTCTGCTACTAGCCGCGGGACTCAAGGGTATTGAGAACGAGTATGAATTACCCGCGGAGACTGAAGACAACGTTTGGAACCTAACCGACTCGGAGCGTCGGGCTATGGGAATCGAACCCCTGCCACAATCTCTGGATCACGCCATTCGTAAGTTTGAGGAGTCGGAACTAGCAGCAGAAACTCTCGGTGAGCAAGTCTTTAGCCACATGCTCGCTAACAAGAGAGCGGAGTGGGCTGCTTATAGAACCCAGGTCACCCCATTTGAACTAAAGCGGAATCTAGAAACTCTTTAGTAGCTAATGGCCCGAGAGCGCAGCACCGGATTATCTGAGCTTGCCGGCTCTGGCTTTATCGAACTAGACCAAGCTCAGCAGAAACTCGCCAATCTATCTGTGCAGTTAGTTCTTAGCGAATCAAAGCTTCTTGATCCAATCGGAAACACTCAAGATCCCGACCAGTGCCTCGAGCTCCTTGTTCGTCTAACAAGAGACAACAGCCCAAAGATTAAATCAATCGCAGCGAATCAGGCAGCGTTTGGGCGGCTATGTAAAGTCCTTGGTGCATCAGTTGGGCTATTTGAATTCCTTGCTCGAGAGCCAGCAGCACTTGAATTGTTTATGCAAGAGCCAGCATTACCGAGCGCGGAATCATCTCTAATCGCGCTTGGGAAGGCTGCCACAGGTGTTTCACCGATAAGGATTGCCTATCGGCAACAGCTTCTAAAAATCGCAATCTTCGACGTCTGCTCGCAAGATCCAGCCGGCCAAATTGGCGCCGTTTCCAAAGCACTGGCAGATTTGGCAGCGGCAGCGATTGAAGCAGGACTAATTCTTGCCAAGGCAGAACTTTCTGATGAGGCAAACCAAGTTCATTTCCCAAAACAGGATGTTTCCAACACCCGCATTGCGGTAATTGGCATGGGTAAGTGTGGAGCGCGGGAATTGAACTACATATCGGACGTTGATGTTATTTATGTTGCCGAACCTGCCTCTAAAGAAATTGAAACCGATAGAGCGCTAGAGATTGCGACCAAGGTTTGCTCTCGGATGATGCGAATCATGGACGAGCCAGATTCAGAACCAGCGCTTTGGCAAGTAGACGCCAACTTGCGACCCGAGGGTAAAGCTGGCGCTCTAGTTAGATCTCTTGAATCGCACAAAACCTACTACGAGAGATGGGCTGAGAGTTGGGAGTTTCAAGCACTCTTGAAGGCAAGGCCTATTGCCGGGGACACCGAGCTTGGTGAGAAGTACTTGGCGGTTACCCAGCCGATGGTTTGGGAATCTACTGCTCGTGAGAACTTTGTTGAATCTGTTCAGCGCATGAGGCAACTAGTTACTGACAACATTCCAATAAGCGAAGTAGACGCTCAGATCAAGCTTGGCCCTGGAGGCCTAAGGGATATCGAGTTCACGGTTCAGCTGCTGCAGCTAGTTCATGGAAGAACCGATAGCTCACTTAGAGAAAGAGACACCCTCGGAGCCATTGACGCCTTAGCAACTGGCGGCTACATCGCCAGGGATGACGGCAAGCGCTTTAGTGATCACTATCGCTTTCTAAGGCTTCTTGAGCACCGGATTCAACTCAGTCACCTAAGACGAACCCACCTGATGCCAGCTGACGAGCTTGCTAGAAGAGCAATCGCCAGGTCACTGTCCTTAGAGCTAAGCGCCACGAATCTAATTGAAAGATGGGAAGCGGTAAAGCTCGAAGTTCGTGATTTGCATCAGCAGCTTTTCTACAGGCCGCTACTGAGCGCGGTATCGGGTCTTAGCCAAGAAGATCTTGAGCTAACCAGTGCTCAGGCTCAAGATCGCTTGGGCGCAATTGGTTTTCAAGATTCCCGCAGTGCTTTAGCTCACATCACAGCACTAACTTCTGGTTTGTCCAGGCGAGCAGCGATTCAAAGGCAACTTCTACCAGTGCTGTTGCAGTGGTTTGCCGAGGGCACTGACCCAGACGCTGCACTTTTGGCTTTTAGAAGATTGAGTGAGGATCTGGGGGATTCTCACTGGTACCTTCGGATGCTGCGTGACTCATCAGGAGCCGCCAAGCGCATGACGCAAGTATTTTCAACAAGTCGTCTAGCAACATCGTTGTTTGAGCGAATGCCAGAAGCTGCAGCATGGTTTGAACGCGAAGAAGAGCTTCTGCCACAAAAATTAGATCAACTACTTGGCCAATTCCAGGCAATTATTTCCCGTCATGAAGATCCGGATATGGCCGCAGCAAGCATCAAGGCTATTCGGAGAAAAGAGACCCTCCGGGTCGCAATCGGATTCGTTATCGGTTCACTCGATCTTGACGCCTCTTCGAAGGGGCTATCGGACATAACCGAGGCATACCTATTGAGCATGCAAGAACTTGCGATCGGCTCGATGCAGGCAAAACTTGGGAACCTTAGCCAAGAGCTTGCAATAGTTGCCATGGGCCGGTTCGGGGGAGCAGAGCTTGGGTTTGGTTCCGACGCTGATGTGATGTTCGTATACAAACCAACAGTTGCCGACGTAAACCTTGCCCAGTCAGAGGCCCAAGAGCTGGTTTCTGAGATTCGAAGGCTTTGCTCAGATCAGATTCTCGAATTTGAGCTAGATCTAGATCTTCGGCCAGAAGGTAAAAACGGACCAATTGTTAGATCGATTGATTCCTACTCGAGTTACTATCAGCGCTGGGCGGGGACCTGGGAGTCACAGGCTCTTCTTCGAGCACGGGTAATTTCGGGACAGGAATCAGTAAAGGACGAGTTTGTTTCGCTGATTGATCGCTATCGCTATCCAGAACAAATCGAAGAAGCGGCGGTAGTTGAAATTAGAAGAATCAAGGCCAGGGTGGAAGTTGAAAGGCTTCCACTCGGTGCTGACCCGATGAGGCACCTAAAGCTGGGCAGAGGTTCCATAAGCGATGTCGAGTGGTTAGTCCAGCTACTTCAACTAAAGCACGGACACTCCAACTCAAGTCTGCAGACGCCCCATACCTTGCAAGCTCTTGATCAGCTCGAGAAAGCCGGAATCGTTCAATCATCCGATGCAATTGTGCTCAAGCAGGCTTGGCAACTATCTTCCGCGATTCGCTCTGCGGTGATGCTGGCGCAGAACAAGCGAACCGATGTTTTACCTATTGACCGTCAGCAACTTGAATCTGTTGCCAGATTGCTTGAGTATCCTCGTGGCGGAGCGGCTGCACTAGAACAGGATTACTTAGCAACTACTAGGCGATCTAGAGCCGTGTTTGAGAAACTTTTCTACGCCTAAACGCCGTAGTAAAGCTCAAACTCGTAAGGGTGTGGACGAAGTGCCAACGGAGCGATCTCTTTTTCTCTCTTGTAAGAAATCCAAGTTTCGATTAGATCCTTGGTAAACACATCGCCTGCAAGTAAGTAGTCGTGATCTGCCTCTAGCGCCTGCAGAACTTCTTCCAGGGTTCCTGGAACCTGTGGGATCAGCTTTGCTTCCTCTGGTGGCAATTCGTAGAGGTCTTTGTCCACTGGCTCGTGAGGCTCAATACGGTTCTTGATGCCATCAAGACCTGCCATAAGCATCGCTGCGAAGGCAAGGTAAGGGTTTGAGGAAGCATCTGGCGCGCGGAACTCGATGCGCTTAGCTTTCGGGTTGGTTCCAGTCATTGGAATACGAATAGCGGCTGATCTGTTTCCGGCGGAGTAAACAAGGTTTACCGGAGCTTCAAAACCAGGCACTAGGCGGTGGTAGGAGTTAACGCTCGGGTTGGTGAATGCAAGCAAGCTTGGTGCGTGCTTTAGGATTCCACCGATGTACCAGCGGGCCATGTCGCTTAGTCCACCGTAGCCACTCTCGTCGTAGAACAATGGCTTGCCGTCTTTCCAGAGTGACTGATGCACGTGCATACCTGAACCGTTGTCGCCAAACAGTGGCTTTGGCATAAAGGTTGCAGTCTTGCCAAATGAGTGAGCAACGTTTTTCACAATGTACTTGAACTTCAAGATGTCATCGCCTGCGTGTAAAAGGGTGTCAAAGCGGTAGTTGATTTCACCCTGACCTGCGGTGCCAACCTCGTGATGGCTTCGCTCAACTGACAATCCAGCAGCTTCTAGTTCGAGCACGATCTGGTCACGAATGTCTGCGTGCTGATCTACCGGAGAAACTGGGAAGTAACCGCCCTTGTAAGGAGTCTTGTTCGCCAAGTTTCCGCCGGACTCTTCGCGACCGGAGTTCCATGCAGCCTCGGAGCTATCGATGAAGTGGTAGGCGGTGTTTGCCTTTACTTCGTAACGAACGTCATCGAAGATGAAGAATTCTGCTTCTGGAGCAAAGAACGCAGTGTCTGCAATACCGGTAGTGGACAGGTAGGCCTGAGCCTTCTTCGCGACCTGTCTTGGGTCACGGCTATAGATTTCACCAGTTCTTGGGTTGTAAATGTCAAAGATCATGTTCAGTGTCTTCTCAACCCGGAAGGCATCCAAATAAGCAGTTGTTACATCGGGGATTAGCTGCATGTCTGATTCATGTATCGAGGCAAAACCCCTAATTGAAGAACCATCGAAGAGTTGACCGTCCACAAAGAACTGCTCGTCGATCATGGCAGCTGGAAGGTTGAAGTGCTGCTGCACACCAGGCAGATCTGTGAAGCGAACGTCTAGAAACTTTACGTCGTTGTCTTTGATGTATTTGACTACTTCTGCGGCGGTTTTGAACATTAGAGATCCCTTCAAATCAACTGGTTATAGACAAATCTTAGCTAGCTAGATGTTTCAAGCTGTTTTAGGAATGTTTCGGGAATGTAAAATCTACATTCTCCGGCCGGCGCGCATCCGGTTAGGGTCAATGCCCTTCGGGATCGGGATGTTCAGGCCCAGGCCAGCCAGCCGCTTGTTAACAACGGAGATTTCTGCTCGGCTTAGGGTCTTTTTGAGCTTATAGATGGCCTTGGTCAAGGCATGCAGTGGAACTGAACCCGGTTGGTCATTTACCGAAAGCACGGACACGGTTACTCCAGGAATAGCCCTTGAGACCTTGCGTTTTTCGTCCTCGACTAATTGCCTGAGGCGAGCTGAGCTTCCTTCGCCGATAAGAACAACGCCAGCTCGGCCAACAGCTCGATAGACAGCGTCTCTTGATTTAGGGTCTACCGCGACTGGCATGTCACTTGTCGAGTAGCCGCGCTTTAGGGTCGCAGTAAGTACGGCGGCCACCGCACCCGGTTGGCCAGAGATTCTCATGAACGCAGCGCGTTCGGCTCTTCTGGAGAGCACACCGAGGGCCAAAAGAATTGAGAACAGCACGGTCGATACCGACCAGAGGAATATCGAGAGCGGGGAGTCCATAAAGAACAGCAGGATGATTACGATTCCAGCTGCCATGGGTCCAACAAAGGAAAGTATTCCAAGTGGAACAAAGTTCTTATCAGCCTTGGCAGTTAACTTATAAACCTGCCAAAGTTGCTTGATTCTGCCTGGCTCTTTTTTAACCTTTGGCTTTTTCTCTGCCATTTTTTCCTTCTTGTTATGCAACAGCCTGCGAGAAGCCATCTCTTGCTGCAGCTTCTGCTAGGTGTTGGAGATTCTCTGGAACTGGAAGCCCCTTTTTGTTCATCGATTGAGCCCACAGTCTGCCCGCGCGGTAAGAAGACCTAACCAGAGGTCCGCTGAGCACTCCCAAGAAGCCAAGCTGTTCCGCTTCGTTCTTGAGTTCAACAAACTCCTGCGGCTTTACCCAGCGTGACACTGGGTGGTGCTTAGGGGTTGGTCGCAAATACTGAGTAATGGTCAAGATGTCAGTTCCTGCATCATGCAGATCTTTCATAGCTTGGGAAATCTCTTCAATGGTTTCACCCATTCCAAGGATCAAGTTTGACTTGGTCACCAGGCCATATTCTCTGGCTTGAGTGATTACATCAAGCGATCTTTCATAACTAAAAGCTGGGCGAATTTCCTTGAAAATGCGTGGAACTGTTTCTACGTTGTGAGCAAAAACCTCTGGCTTGGCGTCGAAAACTTTCCTTAGTAATTGCGGGTTACCTGAGAAGTCAGGGACCAGAATCTCAACTCCGGTGCCGGGTGACTTTTTATGTATCTGCTTGATGGTCTCGGCGTAGAGCCAAGCTCCCTCATCTGGAAGATCATCTCTTGCCACTCCGGTTACGGTTGCGTAGCGAAGCTGCATTTGCCTGACTGATACTGCAACTCGTCTAGGCTCATCTGGATCAAAAGCCACCGGCTTTCCGGTGTCGATCTGGCAGAAATCACATCTCCTGGTGCACTGTGAGCCACCAATCAAGAAAGTAGCTTCGCGATCTTCCCAGCATTCGTATATGTTTGGACAACCAGCTTCCTGGCAAACAGTGTTTAGATTCTCAGCTTTAACAAGTTTTTGCATGGCCTGATACTCTGGACCCATTTTTGCTACGGTTCTAATCCATTCAGGCTTGCGCTCAATGGGAATGGCCGAGTTTCGAGCCTCGATTCGAAGCATCTTTTTGGCAGGCTTTTCGCCCTGGTCGATCTGGCTCATAGGACAACTTTAGCAATGTCGGTAAGCCTGATTCTTACTCGCTGAGCGGCCATAGCCGGCGTGACCAAAGTGCCAGTTAGTTCGGTAATTGAGCTGGTCCCAGCATCATCAATTCCACAAGCCACGATGTGATCATAGGCATCCAGTGAGTTGGAGCAATTCAAGGCAAAGCCATGCATGGCTACTCGTTCGGAGACTCTGATGCCAATTGCCGCAACTTTCAAGTGGGTGTCACCAGTTGGTGCCCAAACTCCCGAGCGGCCTACCACTCGCTCAGTGGCTAACCCAAAATCGCTACAGACATCTATTAGTACTTGCTCGAGAAAGCGCACGTAACCCACAACATCAAAAGGCTCAGGAAGTCTCATAATCGGGTAGCCAACCAATTGGCCAGGGCCATGCCAGGTGAGCTTTCCGCCACGGTCAACTTCGATGACTTCGGTGCCATCATCTGGTCGTTCAGAGTCTTCAGTTCTTTTGCCCGCTGTGTATACGCTGCTGTGCTCAAGCAAAATGACTGTGTCGGGTCTGGACTTGGCGACCACTTCCTTGTGCACCTCACGCTGCAACTGGAGACCCTCGTTATAAGCGACAAAGTCAGGTTCAAATCCTGCAACTAGAAAATCGGGCACTTGATAAGTCTAAGAGTTATCCCAAACCTTGAATCAAGCTCTCACTTGTTTATCAGCTCAAACTAGCGTTTAGGGATGCGAGCCGTAGTAGCTAGAAAACTGACTGCATTGGGATACTCAACCGCTAAGAAGCTAATGCTTCCAGGTGTTGAGGCAATCTGTGTCAAAGACCCACTAGGGCAGTCAATGCTGCTTGTTTCCAATGTGTTTTATGGACCAAGTTGGGCTCAAATATACAAATCAGTTGAGCATCTCATTCCAACTCCAAGCCTGATAACACTCGGAAAATCTCCTTCCGTACTGATTGCAGACTCAACTAGCAACAGAGAGCTAATCGGGAGCCTCTTTGAAAGAGCCAAAACCTCACGAAGTAAGCAAGTGCATCTAGATGGGGTCGGCTTTGTTGAGCTTGAAAACAAAGCAAAACCAGAATTGAAACTTTTCGCTTTTCCCCTGATCTCCATCATTTTGGTCGTTGGCCTCGGGATCTTCTGGAGTAGCAGCCAGCAGCAAAGCCAAGAACAAAACGAGGGCGCAGAAGTACTTACAGCTGCGGATGCTTGCATCGTTGATGCGAACAAGTCTGAGTTTGAGCGTTGGCTGGGCGAGTCTTTAGAAAATCAGCCAGCACTTAGTGTCGGACAAGAGATTCAAATGAACACTGAATTGGGTGAGCTGACTGTTCTGGTTGAGAGCATCATCGGTTCAGCAGCCAAAGTAACCGGAGTGGCGGAATGTAGCGATGGAAGAAAACGCGCGATAAACCATCGAGTGGACACTTCTGGTTCCGGTGCGGTTTTGGAGCTAGGGCAGTAGCTAGATTCCTAGGTTTGCTTGGAAGTTTGCAGACTCAAGTCTTGCCTTTACATCTACCAAGAACCTGGAAGAATCCGCACCATCAATTAGACGGTGATCGTAGCTAAGGGCTAGATAAACCATCGAACGAATTGCGATTGATTCTTGGCCATCAGCAGTGGTGATTGCAACTGGCCTTCTCTGAACAATTCCGGTTCCCAAAATCGCCACCTGCGGCAAGAACACAACAGGTGTATCAAATAGCGCTCCACGTGAACCAGTGTTAGTCAAGGTGAAGGTGCCACCCATCATTTCATCCGGCTTTAGTTTGTTCTCGCGGGTTCTAGATGCAAGGTCTGCGATCTGAACCGCAATTTGAGCGAGGTTCAAGCTCGCAGCGTCTCTGATTACTGGAGTTAGCAAACCACGCTCAGTGTCAACCGCGAAGCTAATGTTCTCGGTCGGGTGGTAGTTGATCATTTCGCCCTCAATAGAAGCGTTGAGCTTCGGGTGAGATCTAAGCGCTTCTGCGGCAGCTAGGAAGAAAAACGGCATGAAGTTCAGCTTGGTACCGGTTGCCGCCTGGAAAGCTGGCTGGACCGCCTTGCGCATTTCGGCAATTCTTGAAACATCAACTTCAACAACAGTTGTTAGTTGGGCCGAGGAAACCATGGATGCAACTGCGCGTTCCGCGAGAACTTTTCTCAATCTGGACATTGGCTCTGAAGTTCCACGCTGGGCACTAACTGGTGCTGGAACGTGAGCGGCCGCAGGCACTGACATCGCGTGTGATGTTCCGGCTGTTGCCGACAAAACATCTTCCTTACGAATTCTTCCACCTACACCTGTGCCAACTACTCGAGTTAGATCCACTCCGGAATCTTGGGCGAGTTTACGAACAAGCGGAGTTACGTAACCTGCGTCCATGGATGCAGCAGCGGGTGATGCAACTGGCGCAACCGGTGCAACAGGAGCTACTGGGGCAACATGAACTACCGGAGTAACAGGAGCCGCTGGTGTGTAAATCATTGGGGTGGAAACCGGTGCTGCAACTGGGGGAGCAACTGGCGCAGGTTGCGCAACTGGAGGAGCAATTGGGGGAGCCACGGGTGCAGGCGGAGCAACCGGAGGTGCTACCGGTGCTTGCGCTACAGGCGCTGCTGCAACTGGCGCAGCTGGTGCGGCACCGGATCCGCCAGAAATGATTACAAGAACTGCACCGACCTGGACTGTCTCGTCTTCTTGAACCAAGATCTGCTCGATAACTCCAGCAACTGGGGAAGGAATCTCGGTGTCTACCTTGTCGGTTGATACCTCTACAAGGGGTTCGTCAACGGCTACGCTGTCTCCGACTTTTTTAAGCCATCTAGTTACTGTGCCTTCGGTTACTGATTCACCGAGGGCTGGTAGAACTACGGATTCGCTCATTTTCTAAACTCCTTGTGGGTATTTTCTAATTCTAAGCGTGGGCGTGCAGCGGCTTACCGGCAAGGGCTAGGTGAGCCTCTCCGATGGCCTCGTTCATGGTTGGGTGAGCGTGAACCAAGCTGGCAACATCCTCTGGATATGCTTCCCAGTTCACAATTAGCTGCGCTTCACCAATTTGCTCTCCAACTCGAGAACCGATCATATGAACACCAACAACTGGTCCGTTGTTTTGGCGAACTAGCTTGATAAACCCAGCGGTTCCAAGAATGTTTGACTTTCCGTTTCCAGCGAGGTTGTACTCGTAAGTCGAAACGTTCTCGGCACCAAACTTTGCTTTTGCTTTTGCTTCAGATAGTCCAACGGAGGCGATCTCAGGCTCGCAGTAAGTGACCTTAGGGATGCCGTCTTCATCGATAACAGCTGGCGCTAGTCCTGCGATGTCTTCAGCGATGAAGATGCCCTGCTGGAATCCACGGTGAGCAAGTTGCACGCCAGGAACAATGTCTCCTGCTGCATATACACCCGGAAGGTTTGTTTGCAGGCGCTCATTAGTGATTACCCAGCCACTATCGAGCTTCAGACCTTGCTCTTCGTAACCTAACCCTGCGGTGTTTGGTCCACGACCAACAGCAACAAGCATGAGCTCTGCTTCGACGCGAGTTCCGTCTTCTAGAACTGCGGTAACGGAAGTGTCGGTCTGCTCAACACCTGAGAAGCGAACGCCAAGTTTGTAGTCAATGCCACGCTTGCGATAAGCGCGCTCAAGAGCCTTGGAAATTGATTCTTCTTCGTTTGGAACAAGATGAGGTAGGCCTTCGATAATCGTCACCTCGGCACCAAATGAGCGCCAGATGGATGCGAATTCAACGCCAATTACGCCACCGCCAAGAACGATCACGCTTTTAGGGACGAAGTTGAGCTTGAGTGCGTGGTCAGAGGTAATGACTCGACCACCAATGTCTAGTCCCGGCAAGGTCTTTGAGTATGAGCCAGTTGCTAGAACAAGATTCACTCCAGTGTAGGTATCACCGTTCACGGTGACAGTTTTTGGACCGGTTAGGCGACCTTCACCGGAAACCATAGTTATGTTCTTACCTGCACCAACCAATCCGGTAAGCCCCTTGAAAAGTTTGTCGACAATTGAATCGCGGTAGGCATTGACTTTTGGCATGTCAATTGAGCCGAAGGTGGCGTTTATGCCAAAGGAGGCAGCCTCACGGGTGTTGTCCGCGATCTCTGCTGAGTGAAGCAGGGCCTTGGTTGGAATACAACCGCGGTGTAGGCAGGTGCCACCAAGCTTGTCTTTTTCGA
>JBIIXB010000015.1:0-18228 GCA_044338605.1 Rhodoluna sp.
GTTTTCCTTCTGCAATATCCACTAAATGTTGCCCCACTTCCCTTGCTGCCACTGGTCGCATAAGGCATTTTGGAAGAAGCGCAATCGGTCCAGGCATACTTTGCAGTTGCTGGGTCACGAACTCATGGAATTGGGAGGACCTGGCAATTGAGTAGGGGATTGTTCCTTTTTGGATGGTTCGCTCTTGTTCGAGCTTCCCCGCATAGTAGCCATCGTCAATCGCATCGATACCGACGATCGATAAAGCCACGTGGTGTTTCACCCCGGTCTGCGCCTCTGCGCTCAGGATGTTGTTTGTGACAGTTGAAAAGAATTTTCGCGCAGCTTTGGCGCTCAGCGTAGTTTTGTTGGTGACGTCGATGACTACATCCACGCCACTGAGAGCCTCCGCCAAACCCTCGCCAGAAATTAAATCGATGCCATTTCTTCGGGAAATCGAGACAACTTCGTGTCCTCGGTTTTCGGCAGCCGTGACGGCAAACTTACCCACTAGTCCAGTCCCACCGGCGACAGCAATCTTCATCAAAAACCTCCCTCTCTAAAATAAGACTCGAGAACGGAAGTGTCCAATTCAGGAACCGGATTGGGTTAGCTCGAATCCCGCATTCTCCGCCAGTAACTCCCTTGATTTAGAGCCTCAGTAGGGGCGTTTATCGAGGGAGTTTTTGCTGCTTGTGGAGTTCCATGTGCAGTTTGGGGGATGGAAAGAGGGCCACAGCTTTCGCCATGACCCTCTTTTGTGCAACTGCCTAGTGAGACAGTACCGGTTGCTTTCCTAGGCGCTTATCCAACCACTTAGGAAGCCACCATGCACGCTCACCTAGCAGAGTGATAAGTGCTGGAGCAAGAATCAGTCGCACGATTGTGACGTCGACTATTACCGCAACAGCTAGGCCAAGACCAATCATCTTGACTTCGGTTTCCGTTGTGATCATGAAGCCTAGGAAAACTAGACCCATAATCGCACCCGCTACTGAGATCAGACTTGCTGTCTTGCCTACTCCCTCAATCAGTGCTTTCTTAGCAGATACACCTGCATCCTTTGCTTCCCTAACAGCTGATATTAGGAATACGTTGTAATCCATGCTCAGTCCAAACAGGATTGCAAACATCAGCATCGGGACAAAGGAAACCACCGGCTGTTGGTCAACGCCAAGTAGCGCAGCTCCCCATTCGGTCTGGAATGCAAGAGTCACAACTCCGTATGCAGCACCGATTGAAAGCAAGTTCATCACGGCGCTCGCAATTGGAAGAGCTATCGACCTAAAGAAGTAGGTAAGTAACAGTAGTGACAGTCCTACAACAACCAAGACAAGAAGCACGAGGCTGTCGCTGACTTTTGTTGCCAAATCATCAAAGGTGGCTGTTTGGCCACCGACGTATGCGTTGGCATCAGTACCATCGATCACACCAGGGATCACATCGCTGCGAATATCCTTTACTAGCTCGCTAGTTTCTTGGGACTGTGGAGCGGTTTCAGGAATGACGGTTAGAACCGCGACGTCACCGGAGTCGCTGAACTGTGCTGGGCCGACGGCTTCCACCCCGCTCGCGGAACTAAGCTCCTGGGTCAAATCAGCAATTAGGTCATCCGAGTTGGCTGTGTTCAGATCAACAGCAACCAAGAGCGGTCCGTTGAATCCTGCCCCGAAGCCCTCATTTAGGCGATCGTAAGCAACACGCATTGTGTCACCAACAGGGCGGTTTCCATCATCTGGCTGACCTAGCTGCAGATTCAGAGCCGGTGAGGCAATAAGTAGCAGCAGTAATGAAGATGCAGTTGCCCAAATCCAAGGACGCTTTGAAACAAAGGTTGCAATTTTCCTGGAACCCTCGCCCTCAACTGATTTCTTTGCAGCGCTTACTTTCTTAGTCTTTTTCTTCTTTGCTCTCTCAGCCTTAGGCAATACACGGTCGCCTGCAAACTTCAGTAGAGCAGGAACCAAGGTGACTGCTGTGATGGCAGTTACTGCAACCACGATTGCGGCAGCTAGGCCCATTCGACCAATGACGTCAATTCCTGTGACGTAAAGTCCAAGGATTGAAACTACAACAATCGCTCCTGCAGTGATAATTGATTTTCCAGTGGATGCGTTTGAGTTTGCAGCAGCCTTAATTGGATTGTCGCCTGCACGAAGTCTCTGGCGGAATCTTGAGACCATAAATAGTGCGTAGTCAATTCCGGCACCAAGACCGAGCATGATTGCAATTGTTGGCGCAACGCTTGGAATGTCTGTGAATCCAGAGACAACCGCTAACACTGAGTTACCCAAAATCAAACCAATCAGTGCTGCACCGATTGTCACCATGGTTGCCGTGAAGGAACGGAACAAAAGGGTCATAAGAACGAAAGCTGCAAAGATTCCCAGGAACTCACCAATCGGTGGCTCACGGTCACGCCAGCGATCAACAACTGGACCTCGCATACTAGTTTCAACGCCAAGTTCGTGAACTTGCTCAACGGCCACTTCGAGACGGTTCAAGTGATCAGCTGAAAGATCAGCCGCAGGCATGTCGAAAACTACGTTCACGAATCCGGTGGACTTATCTTCAGACACCTGCAAAGGAGTGATGGTGTTCACATCTAGCTGATTCGAAATCTCATCGAATGTGTCAAGAAGTTGAGTCTGAATTTCAGGATCTATCACACCCTCTGTTTCGTCAGAGTAGAAGACGAGAGTGGCTGAATCTCCAGAGGCCTGAGGGAACTCGCTTATTAGCAAGTCAGTAGCTCGCTGGGAATCAGTGTTCCCTAAGCGAACCTCGGTTGTAAATCCAGCGCCAACTGCCCCGGCTACTCCTCCCAGGACAACAATTGAAGCAATGAAGGTAATCAGGACCCGCCAGGGCCGCTTAGCTGACAGTTCGCCGAGGCGAGAAAGTAGATGGAACATACAACTCCTAAATTCGAAAGATTCAAACAGTTGATTGAAACATATGTTTGAAATTCTGTCAAATCTGACACAATAGAGGCATGGCAATGAACACGGCGTCGGAGATCTTGGATGCGACCCAGAAACTCCTCCTAGAGCGGGGGGAATCAAAGACCACGCTTCGGGCGATTACTGAACTCGCCGATGCAAACGTTGCTGCCGTGAACTACCACTTCGGGTCACGGGGCGAACTTATCCGTCAGGCATATCTTTCTGCCCTTACCGAAGTAACCGCCAGTCAAGGTGCAAGGATCCAATCTCTGGACGAGAAAGCCGATCTAGAAGAGTTTGTAAACGTTTGGCTTGGTCCGCTTTTGGATCCTAAATCTGTGAGCAAAAGAGAAAGAGATCTTTGGACTTTGCTCCAGCGAGGCTCGGTCGAAAACGCCCCCCAGCTACAAGAGCTAATGCCGTCCATGCAGGAAATGGAACTAAGCCCATTGATTGCGCTTCTTGGCAAAAAACTTCCCCATCTTGATCGAAGCGAAATTGCTTTTAGACACAACGCCATCTTGCTTGGATTAGGTGGGTTACTACGAAGCTCAATAGGTACATCTAGTGGTAGACAAAGTGCAGCTTCAACCAAGAGTTTTGTGTCGAAATGGGTACTAGCAAGCCTTCGCGGTTAGAGCTCGTTCGAATCCCTCATTCTCCGCCAGCAACTCCTTTTATTGAATGTCAGGGTGAAGATGTCTTACAACTTCACTTATTAGATCTTTAGATCCTGCATCCATCGGGACATGCAGATCTATGCCAATCCAATACGTGATTTGGCTTGTTCCAATCCCCCACATTGCAGCAGCTAATTCGTTTGAAGTATTCGATTACCCATAAAGGCAAAGATTGTGGCAAGCGTCGCTATATGCAATACCGAGATCGCCAGATTGCTAATTACAACGGGGTTCAAAAAGGTGCCAACCGTGAATGGCGTTGTGAGCTTGTAGACAACCTGCACAATCAATAGTGCGGCTACAAAAGAAGGCACGGGCCTAAACACTAAAAACACTGAAACCACAAGAATCGATAGATAGATGGACATCAGGATTCCGCGCGCAGCAGTGAATTCTCCCCAGGCTTCATCCACGAATGGTGAATTGATGGCCATGAGCACAACTATCGGGATAAGCACCAGGATGTTGAGCCCTAGCGATAGGTAGATCATGGTTTTCATGAGTTTTCTCCTAGCTATTCCTTGCCGTCACTTTAGCGAATAATCCAGCTGTTTTTATGTAAACTACTTGACAAATGTTTTGTCAAGTAGTTAACTAAACATTATGAATTCAAGCCGAATCACCTTCACCCTGAACGAGCTCGTCTACGTGCTTAATTCGACTGCCGATAAGCTCCTCCGGGCAAATTTTTACATTACTTATAGCCAGTTCCTCTTTATGGTGACCCTTATGAGCCAGACCAGTCCAACGCCTAGCTATCTAGCCGAGTGCTTAGGTGTTTCAAGAGCTGCAGTTAGCCAAAGGCTCTCCTGGTTTCAAGAACGAAATCTTGTAAAGATTTCCAAGGTTTCCGGGAATGACAAGAACCTATCTCTGGCTCTGACGCGCAAAGGTGAGACCTTGACCACCCAATCGGCTGACTTCCTAGAAAAAGAATTCAGAGTTATCTTCGATAACGCAGCTTTTGTTGACTTAGACAAACTTGACAAGACATTGACCCAGATCAAAACACACCTAATTCAAAACCAGGGGTCGAGAAATGCAGCCTGAGAAACTATTTGACCTATCACGCCTAAAGCACACTAAATCCCTGTTCTGGCTAGCTGCTATCTGCGTCGTGGTCGTAGTTGCACTTATCCCGTTTTGGATACTTGACTCAAGGCAACTGCTTGGAGTTTCTGTCTGGGAAAAGCCAATTAAGTTCTATATCTCTGTAGCGATTTTCTCATTCACCTACTCTTGGCTTAGCTCGTTCCTAACTCGAGGGGTACGTTGGGTCAAGCTCACTGGATTTGTTATCGCAGTATCCCTCGCAGTTGAGATTGTCATAATCTTGGCCATGGCATGCATTGGTGAAACAAGTCATTTCAATGTTTCGACTCCAACCGCCATTGCCATTTGGTCGATCATGGCAACCTTCATTTCAATTGTCCTTTTCTCAACGATTTTTATCAGCTTGATGATCCTGTTTCAAAAGCAGCAGGAGTTCAATCTCAAGTTGGCACTTGCCTTAGGAAGCATCAACACAGCGGTTGGTATGGGGCTTGCCTACTTGATGACTTGGCCAACCGCCACCCAGCTGGCTAACTACCAAGGGATAGCCGGAGCTCACGCAGTTGGAGTTTCAGATGGTGGTCCTGGTTTGCCATTTCTTGGCTGGAGCACAGTAGCCGGTGATTTGCGAGTAGGGCACTTCTTTGGACTTCACTCGATCCAGGTGGCAGCCATTCTGCTAGCCATATCTTTGCTACTCCCGCTTGCTTTCAGGGTCCCACTGTTAATAGTGGGCAACCTTACCTGGCTTGGTTTTGTTGGCCTGGTGACCTGGCAGTCGCTTAGGGCCGAGCCGTTTGCTTCGCCTAGTGCGCTGACTTTGACTGGGCTTGCTGTTCTTTTGGCCGTTGCCGCTTTGAGCTTTGCCCTCCTGGTGATGGCTCAAAGTCGGAGTAAACCCAAGAAGCTGAGCTAGGCAATAACTGCCCATGTGACATTGATTAGTTCAATGTTGTATTAATGCTATGTAGCATCTATACTACATCTATGAGTAGAAATTCCGAAGAGCCGGTATTCAACCAGATTGAGCAGATTCGCACTGCCCAGGGGCTGAGTAGGCAAGAACTAGCAGATCTGGTTGGAGTCCACTACCAAACCATTGGCTACCTAGAACGCGGGGAATACAGCCCCTCTCTGGTCCTAGCCCTTCGCATCGCCAAGGCCCTGAATAAGGAAGTTTCAGAGCTTTTTTCACTCACTGAAAAGAAGACAGGAAAGAAGTAATGTCCAAGAAGAACAAGATCTACTGGTCACTAGGCGTGACCGAGAAGGGCACCAGAGCCCTGCTTACGGATGAGAATTCGAAGTTCAAGTGGCTTAGGTCTCAGCGCAACAGGCGAGTGCTAGTTGTGCTTTACGCGCTTGGAATCCTTATAGTTTCCTTGGGAAGCTACTACCCGACGCTAAAAACTAACCTGAACATTTCTTCTGAGACCGAGATAACTGTTTTGGTTGTCACCGGAATTTTGGTCGCACTATCGGTTCTGATCGGGTACTCACTGCTAAGAGTGGCAGTTAGAGGAATCGCGGAAGCCCCTGACGAGCTTTTGGATGAGAGGCAAATTCAGATTCGCAACACCTCTTACCGGTATGCCTACTTGACCATGATGTACGTAGTGTTTGCAATTCTTCTGGCGATGCTCTTTGGTCCAGAGCTTGTGCTCTTTGAGCCTGAAGGTAACGACGGAAGCTACCTGGTTATTGCGGCACTCTTTGCGTTTGCCTCTGCGCCTTCGATGATTCTGGCTTGGCGAGAAAGGGACATCTAAAATGGCGATAACTCAAAGAGACAGTTTTCCCGACGTCCTTCGCGGCTTTGCCTTATTTGGCATAGCGATGGTCAACATTCAATTCTTTTCCATCAGTACTTTCAATGGAGCGGAATCACTGGACCTAACGGATCCGCAGAATGCAAGCGTGGCCTTTATTGTGTCGGCTTTGTTTCAGGCAAAGTTCTACCTGCTGTTCTCGTTCCTGTTTGGATACTCGGCTCACTATGTTCTAAAGGACCAAAAGAGCAACAGGAGAAAGTGGATTGCCAGAGCGATTGGATTAGTGCTACTGGGACTGATCCACCTGACCTTCTTCTTCCACGGGGATATCCTCTTCATCTACGGAGTCTTTGCACTACTTCTTACCTTGCTTTACTTCCGCAAGGAAAAAACTCTAAAGGTTTGGGCCTGGGTGATTTACATCCTCACCGCGGTGTTGTTTGTGGCAACTTCGCTGCTGGTTTATCTAGGCGAAATGCTCCTTGCCTCGAAAGGCAAAACCTTCCCTGGCCAAGAGTCGATTGACTTCCTGGACGTTGCTCTTAGTTCTGGGGGTTTCTTGGAGATAGCTGCTGCCAGGTTTGAATTCTGGCTACTTGCCGCCGGCCCGGCATTTTTGCTTCAAGGATCACTGGTCTTTGTTGCATTCATTGTTGGTGTGCTGGTTGCTCGAAGAGGCGGGCTTGCTGCGTCCTTGAAGCCAGAGCTAATGAAGAAACTCGCTATCTGGGGGCTCACTCTGGGTCTAGGGCTTCAGTTACTTTCAGGCTACATCTTCATTACAAACGAACAAGCTGAGAGTTACAGCCTTAGCTTGTACCTAATCGCAATTGCAATGAATTTCTTGACCGCTCCCCTGATGTCAGCAGGATTAGTTGGTGGACTTTGGCTACTTAGCCAAAAGTTCAAACTCTCTTTGCTGAGTGCAGCCGGTCGCCACTCACTGAGTATCTACCTTGGACAATCACTGGTGTTCTCCACTTTGTTCTCAGCTTGGGGATTCGGATTGTTCCAAGAACTTAGCTTGCTTAGTGTGGTTTTGATCGCGGCGGCAACCTGGCTGATTCTGGCACTGCTTGCAAAGCTGAACCTTAGGTATAGAAACAGAGGACCAATGGAGGCGTTGCTGTCTAACTTCTCCAGGCTGTTTGAGAGGAAATCATGAACCTAGAACAATTAGGCCTATTTGGTGTATTTCTAGCGGGAGCCATTCCATGGTTTGAGGCTATTGCAGTGGTGCCAGCAGGAATACTGTTTGGACTAGACCCGGTGTTGACAGTGATCGCCGCTGCCGCAGGAAACATAATCACAATCGCAGTGTTTGCCTATGGTGGCAACTCAATCCGAAACTGGATTATTCGCAGGCGAGTGGCCAAAGGTAAAACTGCCGAATCACCAAAACTAATCAAGGCCCAGCAGGCCTTTGATAAGTATGGAATCTATGGGATGGCCGTGCTAGGCCCAATCCTTATTGGAACTCAGTTTGCTGCAGCTGCTTCGGTAGCAGCTGGAGTAAAACCATTAAAGGTAACGCTATTGATTTCTGCTGCCATGGTCCTTTGGGCAATCGCAATTGCTTGGGTTATGGTCGCTATCGGGGTTTCCGTAGTCGATTTGTGATCACTAGAAAACATCCAGAGTTAACTGGTCTTTGATAGTTCGAACACTTTACTCCGCGAAAGCTACTTCACCCTAGGCCCGATTACTGCCGCTAGAGAATAACTTTTTGGCCTGTTTGAAAACAAAAATGATAAACAGTAAAACTATGTTGTTAATCTGCCGTCTCTTCTTCGGCTTTGACTCAACTTGAGGTTCCACTCTTGGAATGGCCCACCGTGAAGTGAATCTCCCAGGTTGTTCTTCGGGACGTGTCGAAGATGCGCTGGCTCCTAAATAGCGATTTGTACTCATTTTTCCTTGCTCTCTCGACTCCCTAGATTCCTTCTGAGCACCTTCGATGGAGAGCACGAAGTATGGTCGCGGGTAATCTTTCACTTAACTTTGTTAGATTATGCCATATTTGGAATAATATGCCAATTTTGGCAGATTGTTCCTAAAACTGGTTGCCCCTGCCTGGTTAGTTCATAGACTGTTAATGTGGCGGGCAAGCAAAAACAGGAGAAAAGTGGCGGTCAGCCGCTCTCGGCTTCCCAGCGCAATCGACTAGCCCTGATCAAATCTGCTCAAGAGGTGCTCGCAGAAATCGGGCCGGAGGCAACTGTGGAGCAGTTTGTGGCGCACGCTGGGGTCTCTTCCACCACAATTTATAACCATTTCTACAACAAGGAAACGTTGTTCAAAGAAGCCCTCGCCGAGGCTTGGCGAGAATGGATCGACTGGGCGCATGGCGGCATTCCTGCTGACGAAAACTTCGAAACGATGATTGACGTGTGTAGAAAATTGTTCCGAGCTGCAAAGACTCATCCGGAGTTCAGCAGACTTATCAGCAAATCACTGGCTTATCCTGGATTTGCAATCGAAGCAGTTCAGGCAGATGCGTTGCCAGCCCTTAAAAAAGTTGCGCGCCTCGGAGGCTTGACTAAGTCTGACTTTGATAAACGAACTAGATTGTTTAGTTACTGTATTGCAGGAATTTTGCATGGCGTACACACAACAAATGAACTTTCACCAGCGGATGCTGATGTTTCTTTAGGCATAGCACTTGGGATTTGGAATATCAGCCCTGAGAAAGCAAAATCAATTGTTTCTCGTCCGCTTTCAACATTTCTGTAATCCAGTCAGACTCGGTTACCACCCGAAAGAGATTCGCCACTTTAGCCAGGGCTAAAGAATTGACTTAGAGCGACTTGAGGATGTCGTTAACTCGTTCTTTAGCATCACCAAAGAGCATCTTGGCATTCGGCTTGTAAAACAGCGGGTTGGCAACACCGGCGTAACCAGAGGCCATCGATCGCTTGAAGACAATCACGTTCTCTGCTTCCCAAACCTTTAGCACCGGCATACCTGCGATTGGGCTCGAAGGGTTTTCAGTTGCGGCAGGGTTCACGGTGTCGTTGGCTCCGATTACTAGCACCACTTGGGTGCTTGCTAGGTCATCGTTTATCTCGTCCATTTCTAGAACGATGTCGTAAGGAACCTTGGCTTCTGCAAGTAGCACGTTCATGTGCCCTGGAAGTCTTCCTGCAACTGGGTGAATCCCGAAGCGGACCTGGACACCCATCTCGCGAAGTTTCTTGGCAAGTTCCGCAACAGGGTACTGAGCTTGAGCTACGGCCATTCCATAACCCGGGGTTATAACTACCGACTTAGAGCTCTTTAGAAGCTCTGCTACCGATGCAGCATCTGTCTCAGTGTGCTCGCCGGTTTCCTCTTCAGATTCGGAAGGGGCTTGAATTCCATAGCCTCCGAAGATAACCGAGATAAAGCTTCGGTTCATCGCCCGGCACATGATGTAAGACAGGTAGGCACCGGAGGATCCAACCAACGCACCGGTCACAATCAACAAGTTGTTGCTCAGTAGGAAACCGGTTGCTGCAGCTGCCCAACCCGAGTAGCTATTTAGCATCGAGACAACCACCGGCATATCTCCACCACCGATGGAGGCAACTAGGTGCCAGCCAAGAGCTAGGGCTAGAACCGTTACTGCTATTAGTAGACCCAGTTCTGGGGTGACAACGTAGGCAACGGTTAGAGCTACGAAGCCAACTAGTGCAAAGAGATTCAAGAAGTTTCTGCCTGGCAGAATTAGGGGCTTCGAAGAAATCTTGGCTGAGAGCTTTAGGTAGGCAACGATGGAACCAGTAAAGGTAATGGCTCCAATAAACACACCAATGAATACCTCTGCGCTATGAACGGCAGCAAGATCCGGAGTTAACTCCTTGGCGTGCAGTGCTCCGTTCCATCCAACTAGTACTGCTGTTAGTCCAACGAAGCTGTGAAAGAGGGCAATTAGCTCTGGCATGCCAGTCATGGCAACTACCTTTGCTCGCCATAAACCAATAACCGCACCAATAGCGAGTGCACCAACTAGAAGGCCTAGGCCAAGGACACCAGAGTCGCTCCACTCACCCGAAAAGGCCAACCAAATGGTTGCCACCATGGCGATAGCCATACCGGCGATTCCATATCGAACACCGGTTCTACCAGTTTCGTGCTTGCTTAGTCCTGCAAGGCTCATGATAAACAACAAGGCAGCTGCAACATAAGCGGCGTTAGCGATAGCTAGTGCACTCATTAGTTATCTCCCTTCGTGAACATCTTGAGCATTCGGGAGGTAACGGCGAAACCACCAAACACGTTGATGCTGGCAAGTAATACTCCAACAGCAGCCAGAATCTGAACCAGCAAGATGGCGTCGGTGATCTGCAATACGGCAGCCACCACAACAATTCCAGATATGGCATTTGTTACCGACATTAGAGGGGTGTGAAGCGCGTGGTGGACTTTGCCAATCACATAGAAACCAATCACAACTGAAAGCATCAAAACCAAGAAGTGCTCTGGAAGAGGTGCTGGGGCAAGGGTTACAATCCCAAATAGCGCTGCTAGGCCCAAGGCAATCAGGGCAGCTCTGGTACGGCCAGACATCTTCTTTTTCTCTGGAATTACAACTGGCTCAGCCTTGGCAACCGGAGCCGCTGATACCTGAACCGGTGGCGGTGGCCAGGTGGTGGCACCATCCTTGACCACGGTGACCGAGCGCATCACAACGTCTTCGAAGTCGATTACGGCTTTGCCGTCCTTACCAGGAGTTAGTAGCTTCAAAAGGTTTACCAGGTTTGTTCCATAAAGCTGCGAGGACTGAGCCGGGAGTCTGGAAGGTAAGTCCGTATAGCCAAGAATGGTGACACCGTTAGCGGTGACAATTTTCTTTCCAGCAACAGATCCAGCAACGTTTCCACCTTGTGCTGCAGCCATGTCAACAATTACGCTGCCAGGCTTCATAAGGGCAACGTCCTCAGTAGTAATTAGCTTCGGAGCTGGTCTTCCAGGAATTAGGGCGGTAGTAATAATGATGTCAACATCAGCTGCCTGCTCTGAATAAATCTCGGCAGCTCTTTGTTCGTAGGCCTTGCTAGTTTCTTTTGCATAGCCATCGCTTGACTGCATCTGCTCTTCTACTTCAACCAAGAGATATTCTCCACCAATTGATTTCACCTGATCGGCTACCTCAGGTCTTGGATCAGTTGCTCGAACAATTGCTCCAAGACTTGATGCGGAACCAATTGCGGCTAGGCCAGCAACACCCGCTCCAGCGACAAGTACTTTGGCAGGGGCAACTTTTCCAGCAGCAGTAACCTGGCCGGTGAAGAAGCGACCAAACTCGTGAGCTGCTTCAATAACCGCACGGTAACCTGCGATGTTTGCCATGGAGCTCAGAACGTCCATCGACTGTGCTCTAGAGATTCTTGGGACCGCGTCCATCGCGAGCGCCGTGACACCCTGCTTAGCTAGTGCCTCAAGTAGTTCAGGCTTTAGAGCAGGGCTCAAAACTCCAACAAGAACTGCGCCTTTTTTGAGCTTGCTTATCTCGGAATCTGATGGAGCGCTAACGGTAAGAACAATGTCTGCACCCCAGGAATCAGCAGAGCTGCCAAGTTTGGCTCCGGCGGCTTCGTAGGCGGAGTCTGGGAAGGATGCTTTGGCTCCGGCACCTTTTTCCACGACAACTTCGTAGCCAAGTGAGCGAATAACCTTTACGGTCTCAGGGGTTGCGGCAACCCTAGATTCCGCTTCCTGCTCAGCTACTACACCAATTAACGACACGTTGCTCCTTTGTAAGCTTTCTACAGATTATTTTCTCGTACCAAGAGACCCATCTAAAACTACCTCTATTCCTTGATCTTTTTGTGGTTCAGGAGGTGTAGCACTTGACGCAGAAGTGCTACACTTTTCAACATGCCCACTGCCAGGCCCCGACACATGATCACTGAAACTGATCAGCTCAGCATTGCACTTGCCCAAGCTGAAAAGCTTTGGCCTGAGCTTGCCGGGCAGCGCACCCTTTTGCTGCGTAAGGTTCTGGAAGTTGGAATCGAGACCATCGAACAAGAAGCTACCCAGAAGACGAAAAGCAGAATTGCCGGTGTCGAAAAGCTAGCTGGATCCATGCCTGGGGTCTGGCCGGCAAACTGGAAACAAGAATTGGCAGAAGATTGGCCCAGTTAGTTGTTTTAGATGCCAGCGCTCTTATAGCTCTGGCCTCGGATACCGACCCTAATCACAACTGGGCTCTAGAGATGTTTCGAGACACCGCAGCGTTTGGTATTCAAATGACTGCTCTAACTCAAGCTGAGGTTTTGGTACATCCAGCCCGTGCTGGCAAGTTAGACAAATTTCTTAAGTTGATTGGCGCTTTAGGGTTAGAAATCACAACAGTCGAAGGATCTGACTCGAGTCAAATTGCAAAGATTAGGGCAACAACTTCTTTGAAGATGCCGGATGCAGTTGTTCTTAGCCAAGCAATCAAGGTTGCGGGTTCTATTGCTACCACAGACCTAAAGCTAGCCAGAGTTGCCAAAGAAAAAGGTGTTGGGGTTTTTAGCCCAGCTAGTTAGTTGGTTCTAGCACTCAACAACGTTTACAGCCAGGCCACCCATCGAGGTCTCTTTGTACTTTGTCGACATGTCAACGCCGGTTTGCCTCATGGTTTCAATCACGGTATCCAAAGATATCTTGTGATCGCCATCTCCCAGCAGGGCTAGCCTCATCGCGGCAACCGCAGTTCCTGCCGCAATAGCATTTCTTTCAATGCAAGGCAGTTGAACAAAGCCACCAACTGGATCGCATGTAAGGCCAAGGTTGTGCTCCATGGCAATTTCTGCCGCGTTCTCGATTTGCTCGTTAGTGCCACCTAGTACCGCGGTGATTCCTGCAGCAGCCATCGAGCAAGCTGAACCTACTTCACCCTGGCAGCCAGCTTCCGCTCCAGAAATAGATGCATTCAACTTATATAGCGCGCCAATAGCCCCTGCGGTAAGTAAATACTCACGCGCGATCTTCTCATCGCTTATTCCACGGAACTGGTTGGCAAAGTATGCAACTGCGGGAATGATGCCGGCGGCACCATTGGTCGGTGCTGTAACAACCCTCATGCCAGCGGCATTTTCTTCATTCACTGCAATAGCAAAAGCTTGCAGCCATTCCGCAGTTAGATCTCCGGCGCTGTTCTCGCTTTTCGACATCTCGGCAAGGCGTTCTGTCATGCCTCGGGCCCGTCTTGGGACATTTAGATACCCAGGCAAGATCCCCTCGTTGCTAAGCCCAGATTGAATACAAGCTTTCATCGCCGCCCAAATTGCTGTAAGTCTTGCGTGAACTGCCTGCTCGCCATGAATTGCTACCTCATTGCGATAGGCAATCTCGGCGATGGATACGCCTTCTGAGTTGGCATGCGCCATCAGTTCAACAGCTGACTGAAAAGGGTAAGGAACCTCGCGGTAGACCTGAAGTGTTTCGGTTTCGCCTTCGATAAAGCCGCCACCAACTGAGAAAAAGACTGCGCTATGAATGAGCTCGCCGTTTTTGTAAGCGTGGAATCTCATGCCATTCGAGTGCTTAGTTAGTCTTTCTTTGCGTTCAAAAACTAGGTCGCTTTCGCTAAAAGAAACTGTGTTGCCAAGAAGCGAAATCTGCTTGTTGGCCTTGGCGTTCTCATAAAGCTTTAAAACCTCCATTGGATTGCACTCTTCTGGGGTGTTGCCAGCAAGACCTGCAACCAAAGCATTGGTAGTTCCATGCCCTGCGCCGGTGGCGGCAAGGGATCCGTACAAAGTAATTTGTACGCGCGTTATTTCTTGAGGATGCTCAAGCTCTAGCGCAAAGGCGCGAGCTGCTCTCATCGGACCCACCGTGTGAGAAGAAGATGGACCTATTCCTATTGTGAATAGATCTAGGGTTCCTACGTATGTCATTTGCTTCCGTTCGTGAAAACGGGCCGGCGCAATGCCGGCCCGTTTCGCATCACTAATTTACTTGTTGTTCTTAATTGCGTATTCCTCTTCAGGAGACATAACTAGGTTGTGTCTTCCGTATACCGCGAAGATGATCAACATGATTACGTAGATGACAGCGATACCGAAGATGGCAGTTTGGAACGCAGGGTTGATTAGGTATCCAACGAACGAAATACCTGCGATTATCGCAGCAGCCCAAGCTCCTGGAACACCCCAAGGTGAAACGTATGGGCGCTTTAGGTTTGGTAGCTTGCGGCGAAGGATTAGGAAGCTAACTGCCTGCATCATGTATGCAAGCATGGCTCCCCATACAGCGATGTTTAGAACGATAGCTCCAGCAACTGCACCGGCACCTTCAGCGTCCAAAGCTGTTAGGACCTCGATGGCTAGTAGAGCCAAGAAGCCGATTAGTCCACCAACGATTAGAGATGCCAAAGGCACGTTCTTGCTGTTGGTAACAGATAGACCCTTCGGGTAGTAACCAGCTCTAGACAGTGAGTACATGTTTCTGGCGTAAGCAAACATGATTCCCTGCAACGATGCCAAAAGACCAATCAGGGCGATCAATCCGAGTAGGGCAGCTAGCTGGTCTCCAACCATCACGCGGAAACCATCAAGTAGTGGCTCTCCAGCAACGCGAAGTTCCTCAGCTCCAACGATTCCTGTGTTTAGGAACAGAATCAACAAACCGGTAATGATCAAAGTGGTACGTGCCCATAGACCAGCTTTTGGAATGTCCTTGGCAGGGTCTTTAGCTTCTTCAGCTGCAAGTGGAAGTTCTTCAATACCTAGGAAGAACCAAACTGCGAACGGAATGGCCCACAAAATACCTTCGATACCAAATGGCAGGAATGCACTTTGCCCTTCTTCGGGAGCGATGTTGAATAAGTTGTCCCAGCTAAACAGTCCAGAGAATGCTGCCATCAGAGAGAAGACAAGAATAATCGCAAGCGAAACAACCGCAACGATAATTGCAAATCTAAATGCGGTGTGTGAACCAGCAGCGTTTAGAACAATAAACACTAGGTAAAGAATTATCCACCAAACCCAAGCTGGAAGTGAAACTCCAAGCAGCTCGGTTGCGATTCCATCTGCATAAGATGCTGAGAAGAAAACAACAACTGCAGTTGTTGCAACATAGGTAATGGTTTCAGCAAGACCAGTTATGAAACCTCCCCAGGGTCCAATCGCGGTTCTTGCAAAGGAATATGCTCCACCAGTGTGAGGCATGGCAGCTGCCATTTCTCCGATTGAGAACATCAGACCGTAGTACATGATCACTAAAATTCCAAAGGCGATCAAGAGGCCACCAAAGCCTCCAACGTCTAGACCAAAGTTCCAACCTGAGAAGTCACCGGAGATAACTGCAGCAATTGCAAGTCCCCAGAGACCCAAAAGGCCAGCCGCACGAGTCAGCTGGCGTTTTTCAAAATAACCGGCTTCAGGCTTTTTATATGTAACGCCTGAAACTTTTGTGTTTTCCGAAGACATTCGGTTTCCTATCCGTCGCTTCAGAATTGCACCTCGAGGGTCGAGGGGCTTCATCCACGACATTGTGAATGGGTTGTTTCACTACGAATGCTAGACCCATTTGAGGACCCAAATTGGCCCTTTGGGCAAAATTCCTTGTTCAATTTGTAAACAATCCAGAGGGCCGTTCTGGCCCTCTGGCCCTAGGTCTAGGCTGGTTTAATAAGCAATGGAGAACTCTCCTGTAATGTCGTGGTTGGAAAACCAACCTCAAAGAAGAGGAATTACCTATGGCCACCAAAGGCTACATTTCAATGGACCAGCTCAAAACTCTCTATAAAGCTGGTGAAATAGACACAGTCATCATGGCGTTTACCGACATGCAGGGAAGGCTAATCGGCAAGCGGGTAGCCGCAAGGCACTTCATCGACAACATCGCAGGTCACGCAGCCGAGTGTTGCAACTACTTACTTGCAGTTGACATCGAAAACAACACCATCCAGGGCTATGAGATCTCCTCTTGGGATACCGGCTACGCCGACATGGCAATGGTTCCAGATATGAAAACCATGCGCATGGCGCCATGGCTACCTGGCAGCGTAATTGTCACTACCGATCTTCACACCACATCACACGAGGTAATCCCTCAGTCTCCTCGTTCAATCTTGAAAGCTCAAATTGACAAGCTAGAGAAGATGGGAATGAAAGCTCTAGTTGGAACCGAACTTGAATTCATCGTCTTTGATGACAGCTTCAGAGAAGCTTGGGCCAAAGGCTACCGTGACATCAAGCCTTCAACCGATTACAACGTTGACTACGACCTACTTGCTTCCACCAGAGTCGAGCCTCTTCTAAGAGAGATCAGAAACTCAATGGACGATGCTGGGATGTATTGCGAAGGTGTGAAGGGCGAGTGCAACCTAGGTCAGCAAGAAATTGCATTCCTATACGACGAGGTTATGACTACCTGCGATAACCACAGCATCTACAAATCAGGTGCCAAGATGATTGCCGACAAGCATGGCAAGTCACTTACGTTTATGGCTAAGTACAACGAGCGTGAAGGAAACTCCTGTCACATCCACATGTCTTTCCGCTCACTTGACGACAAGGCCGTGTTTGCCGACCAAGCAGATCCACTAGGAATGTCAGATACCTTCAAGCACTTCATCGCTGGACAGATTGCCCTGATGCGCGAATTTAGCTTGCTTTACGCACCACAGATCAATTCATATAAGAGGTTCGTAGAAGGAAGCTTTGCCCCAACATCGGTAGCCTGGGGTGCCGACAACCGCACTGTGTCTTTGCGCGTAGTGGGACAGGGTCTAGGAATGAGGGTTGAAAACCGCGTTCCTGGAGGAGATGTCAACCAGTACTTAGCTACAGCAGCCATGATTGCAGCTGGAATTTACGGCATCGAGAACAAGCTCGAGCTGGAGCCGATGACCACCGGAAATGGCTACGCCTCTGGAAAGCCTCACGTTCCAGCCACCATGCAAGAGGCGCTGGAGCTGTTCCAAAACTCCAAGATCGCTAGAGCAAGCTTTGGTGACAAGGTTGTAGACCACTATCTCCACTATGCCAAGACTGAAATCCAGGCTTTCAATAGTTCCATTACTGATTGGGAAAGGGTGCGCGGCTTTGAGCGGACCTAAACCACTTATTGGGCTAACCATTTATCGCCAGCAAGGTCAGACCGGCGTCTGGAACACCGAGATGGCAATGATCCCTGCCTTCTATATAGAAGGCATTACCCGATCGGGTGGAGTAGCTGTAATGATCCCGCCGCAGCAGCTTGAAACCGCAGAAGCTAAAGACATCATTGCCTCTTTAGATGGGCTGATGCTTTGTGGTGGAAGAGACATTGATCCATCTAGATATGGCCAAGCCCCTCACGGTGAAGCCGAGGAACCAGACAAGCTTCGAGACCAGCTTGAAGAAAAACTTTTGTCTGCTGCAATTGAAGCTGACCTTCCTTTTCTTGGAATTTGTCGCGGAGCACAGATGCTAAATATCAATCGCGGTGGAACTTTGATTCAGCATCTACCGGATGTGATCGGTGACAACCGCTACCAAAAAGGAAATGCCGAGTTCACTCCGGCTGAAGTATCAGTGGAGGGTGATTCCAAGCTAGGAGACCTTGTCGGGGATAAAGTTTCCAACGCTGCTTTGTATCACCACCAGGCAATTGACCAAGTTGGTAAGGGTCTCAAGGTAACAGCCAAGAGCGAAGACGGGATTGTTGAAGCCGTGGAATTAGAAGATCACCCATTCGGTGTTGCTGTCCAGTGGCACCCAGAGCAAACTCTTGAAGATCTAAGAATCTTTGAAGGCCTAGTCGAAGCGGCAAGAAAGTATCGAGGATCTAAATGAGCTACACCCTTATAAACCCAGCAACCGAAGAGCAGATGGA
>JBIIXB010000032.1:0-5321 GCA_044338605.1 Rhodoluna sp.
CGAACTTCCGCACAAGGTTTAGGAAACCTCTGCTCTATCCACTGAGCTACGGGGCCAGAACTATCAAAGATACCTCAACACAAGCCGAGGTAGCCAAGAATCAAGGCCCCCCAAAGTTAGTCTTGAGTCATGACCGATTTTCTAGACACTCAAGATCATCAGTCTGCGCCTACGCGCGAACAGTGGTTTTTAGAAATCAATCAAATTGGTGGCACTGATCCACTAAGTCACTTCAAAGACAACAGCTACGGTCAAATAAATCTTGAGAAAGCTCACCCTGGAGGCTTGGCTCAGTTTGTAACCGGCAGGCCAACCCTGCTTTCTAACCTGATTCGCGACTCTTTATCTTTCTCCAGGGCCTATTCGGCGGCCAATCGAATCAAGCACAAGCAGGACTCGCTTGCGGAGCAGTTTGGCATCGAAAGTCTCTACCTGGCAAGCGGGCTAGTGGACCTGCGATCTGACGGCCATGAGCTTCGGATGCCAATCTTGCTTTGGCCAGTGAACCTTCTTACTAAGCAAGATGATTTTGAACTCAGCCTTTCCAGAAAGGCCATCGTCAATCCCGCGTTGGCTCCAGCGCTTCAGAAGCACTACGGGGTAAAGCTAAACGCTGAAGATTTGCTATCGATGGTCCAGGTCGGATCAGACCCGATTCCAGTTCGAGTTCTGGATCACATTTCTTCGCTTACGGATGAGTCAGCAAACCTTGAGTTCAGCAGAGTGCTGGCTATCGGGAACTTCTCCTCAGCAGCTAGTGATTTAGCATCCGACTTTCAAGATCTTGAGCACCCGGTCACAAGTCTGTTTCTCAGCGAATTGGATTCCAACGCTGAGTCTTTTGAGCAAGGTATCGCGGATCCAATAGCGGTTACAGATTCGGACAGCACTCAAACCAGGATTGTTTCCAGAGCCCTAGCCGGAACTAGCTTTGCGATTGAGACCTTGCCGGGGTGTGGCTATACGCAAACCGTTGTACTTCTTGCTAGTGCACTTGCCCACCAGGGCAAAAGAGTTTTGGTCTTGGCGCCTAGAAGACAGACTCTGGATGAGCTAGCTACCAGATTTACCCAAGTGGGATTGCCTGGTCTTGGAATCAGAGCTAGCTCCACTTGGCTAGACATGATCAGTGCGATCTCTCGAAACGAGAAGGCGCAGCCGGTGAACTACTCAGAACTTGCCGCACGTCGCGATAGCGCCAGAGAAGAAGTGGCCAACTATTTCGCCGACTTTGAGAAAGTGGACGGAGAGCTAGGAGTCAGCATCGAGCAGGCCCTCGAAGAGCTAGCCCGCTTGTCTGGCTCTCCTAGAGCCCCGATCAACGAAGCCAGAATTGATGCCGACCAGCTGGGTCGCCACCGCGACCTAACCTTCGCAGGAACCCTGCTTAGCCAAGCCCAACAGCTTGGAATGTTTGAGGTTGGCCCCAGCGACTCCGCTTGGTTCATGGCCAAATTCGAAAACCCGCTGGATGTTCCAAGCAAGCTGCAGCTGGCCAAATCGCTTTATGAAAACACATTCCAGGAACTTTCTGGCCAGCTCGCCGAATTCACCAAAACCGTTGAGTTCAAGCCGGCCGTTAGCGTGGATGACTGGGTGAATTACCTTGAGCTATTTGTTGGAATTCGGGAAACTCTGGACAAGTTCAAGCCAGAGGTTTTTGATCGCCCGCTAACTGAGTTGATCTTGGCTACCGCACCAAGAAAAGACAAGTCGGTAATGTCTGGGGCGAATCGCAGCCGACTAAAGAAACTTGCCAAGGAATACCTTCGCCCAGGTCTTCACGTATCGGACATGCATCTATCGCTCAAGGCAATTCAATTACAGCGCGATGCCTGGGGCAAGTATTGCCTAGTTGCCAAACCGCCCCAGGTTCCATTGGGTATCAAGGAAGCCCAGCATGCACTGAACTCATTTGTCAGTGAACTCGGTGAGCTGCAAGCACTGCTGAGTGATATGACACTGAGTGCGCCGCTAACATCCATGCCACTAAACGATCTAACCAAAACCCTTCGTTCGCTATCGGAAGATACCAAGATATTGGACAACTACGACGAACGCTCAATGACTACCCAGCGACTTGAGGAAGCTGGACTTGGTCCGCTCGCTGTTGAGCTAGCTAATCTACACACCAGCAAAGAAGACCTGCATGCTGAATTGGAACTAGCGTGGTGGAAATCGGCCCTTGAAACACTTCTTGAAAGATCAGGCAGGTCTCTAGCAGCAGACAGCGATGAGATAGTCCAAATTGAAAAACGGTTTGCTGCCGCCGAGACCGAATTGATTGCTGCCGGATCCAAAACCGTGGCCTATGGCCTTTCGGGTAAGTGGAAGCAGGCTTTGGAAAATCACCCTTCGGAGGCCCAGACCCTAAAAGAACTTCTAAAGCTCAAGCGTGCGGTTATCTCTGAGGTAAGTCAACTGGCTCCACATGTTTACCAAGCGCTGGTTCCGGTGGTTTTGGCTTCTCCTTACGAGGTCCCAAGAACTTTGGCTAAAGGCGAAAGATTCGATGTCACCTTGGTACTTGATGGAGCAGGGTCTTCCATCGCCGAAAACTACTCTGGGCTAGTTCGATCTAGTCAGGTGGTGGTTTTTGGCGATGACGTAATCGCCGCAGCTACCGGTTTCAACATCGAGTGCCTGCCCGAAGAGGACCAGACCGTTCGCTTGCCAGGGTCCATATTTACCGCCGCCCGGAGGTCGCTGCCTCTCGAGGTTTTGAGAAGGAGCTATCGCACCTCAGGCCAAGCGTTGGGCGATTACATAAACAGAGAGTTCTATCAAGACCGCATTATCTTTGAGCCAACCGCGGCTAGCTACTTTGGCCAAAGCAACGTAAAGTTTGAGCGAGTTGTGGCAGGAAATTCAGATCAGCCCGAGAGCTTAGATCAAGAGTTGTCGATGGTGATTCAGGCAGTAATGAGTCACGCCACTTACACCCCGCAGGATTCTTTGCTGGTAGCAACAGCGAGCCCGAAGCACGCTGAACGGTTGGAGACCGCGCTTAGAACTGCCCGGAAAACCAGGACTGATCTGGATCCATTTTTTGAAAGTCATGGCCGGGAAAAATTCGAGATTACTACTATCCAAGAGCTAGCTCATCGGGTTGCCGATCGCATCATCTTTAGCCTTGGGTTCGGTAAGGACCTAACGGGCCAAGCCCCGAAAATACTTGGCCAGCTTTCTGATCCAAGCGGCAAGAGGTATCTTGCAAACCTGCTGGTTTCCGCCAGAAAGCAAATGACCATTGTGAGTGCTCTGGATAACAAAGACCTGCTAGCCAAGGCCAACCCAGGGGTTGAGATGTTCAGTGATCTAATTCATGAGCTTGGAAGGGTCCAACCAATCAGGCTTGAGGCAGATCTAAACCCGATGATTGCTGACCTTGCAATTCGGTTGACCAAGCTAGGGGTTACCACCAGAACCAACTTCTCGACAAGGATCAAGCTTGTGGCTTCGGTCGGGGACAAGGCCGCAATTGTTGAGCCGGACTGGGGCATTCTTGGCTACAACCTTTCAGAGCGCTACCGGCTTCGACCAGCACTTTTGGAAGCCATGGGCTGGATGTATTTGAGAGTTCCAAGCTTTGAGTTGTTTGCAGACCCCGAACAGGTGGCTAGATCGATTGCCATGAGCCTGGGTATAGAGGTAACTAAGAAAGCGCAGCCACTTTTTGAGCTCACTGAACCGGCTTTCGAGGACACTGCTTCAGCTTGGGGAGACCCCGGTGACTCTAATGATCAAAGACTTGCCGAAGACAAACCGCCGCACTGGGGTTAGTCACTAGATTTTGGTTTGCTGGAATCAGTTGACCTAGAGTCAGTTCGATAAAAACCAGTTCCTTTAAAGCTCACACCCAGTTGGCCAAAGACCTTTCGCAATTCCCCACCGCATTTTGGACAAAGGGTTTCTGCCTCAGCCTCAAACTCCTGCCACAAATCAAAGCTGTGTTCGCACTTCTTGCAGACGTAGCTGTAGGTGGGCATGGGTTCTCTCGGATTAGTGGGATTTAGCTAATTCTAACGCGCAAAGGGAATGTCTATCGTTCGAGATTGCGTTACGACCTGGCTAACCGGTGCATCGTGAGACTCACTTGGAACCTCTGGCAAAAACTCCGCATCGTATACGAGCCCAACCGTTGGTCCCATGTAGTGCTGAAGGTATCTATCGAAGTAGCCAGCACCTCGACCCAAGCGCTGACCCTCAAAGTCAATTGCCAAAGCGGGAACAACAATCAACTCCAACTCAGCTGGTTCAACAACTTTGCCCGTTGGCTCGTTGAAGCCAAGCGCACTCGGCGTAGTTCCAGATTCCAAGACCGCCATAACCATCTGGTCGTTGGAATCAATCCTTGGGCAAGCAATTTCAATGCCTTCGGCCTTGGCGAGTTCAATGAAGGAATCGGTTGCAGGCTCGGAACCAAAGGATAGGTAGCAGCCAATTCGCTTGAGATTTTGCTTCAACGAAAGAGCCAACAAAGATTCAGCAAATTGCCCACTGGTTTGCCTGGCAAGATCATCCGTGCGGTTAGCCAAGATCTGAACCCTCAGGGCTTTCTTGGCTTCCGAGACAATCTCACTCATGCCACTAATCTAGCCATCGTGGCTCTTTCTTTTGCACTAACTCACGGCGACGTAAAACTGCGCATCGCAAAGATGAGAGACTCCAAATCCCTAGAGAAACTGATCCTTGGAAACAGGGCATGGCTAAGACCTTGGGAGGCCACCAACCCCGGGGCCCCAAACTCTTTCGATATCAGATCTCAACTTCGAGGACTAATTCGCCAATTAGACGATGAGTCAGGGATGCCATTCGTAATTGAGGTTCAAGGCGTAGTTCAGGGTCAACTAAACGTTGCAAATATTTTGTATGGCTCAGTTTCTTCTGCAGTAATTGGTTACTGGGTATCACCGGAGGTTGCTGGAAGAGGTGTTGCGCCAAAATCGGTTGCACTTGTAACCGACTATTTGATGAACCAGGTTGGGCTACACCGCGTGGAGATAGACGTCAGGCCAGAAAACACCGCATCGCTCAGAGTCATAGAGAAGCTGGGATTTAGGTACGAGGGCATCAAGCAGCGCTACATACACATCAACGGTGACTGGCGCGATCACTACATCTTTGCCCTGACTGCGGAAGAAGTTCCAGAGGGAATATTGAATAGATACTTAAGAAAACAAGTTCCACCCCAAAAATACCCCTGGAACTGATAAACCAACACGCCACCGCAAATCCGCGACACGCCGCACTTCCTTCCCTAACTTTGATGTATGGATCAAAGCGCAGCACTCGGTGGATTGATGATGCTCGTCATCGCA